>CAZTPX010000151.1:0-23316 GCA_964615095.1 uncultured Planctomycetaceae bacterium
CGTTCACCGCCATATCCAGGCGTATCGCGGACGGCTGAAAGCTAAGGACCGTGCCCGTGGTTGCCGACACAATCTGCACGTCGCCGTCAAAGACTTTGATAACAAGATGAGAATTGCTGGCGTAGCAGCACGTCGCTTTCTTCCAGCCTGAAGGCGTGCCGCCATGCTTGTCTTCAAGCCCTTGTGGTCTTTGCAGCTACGACTTATGCCAGGGAACGTAGTCGCGGCAACACGCCGCCCGCTTGTGCAGCCCACTCTCGCGGTGGATAATTGAAGTGGCTGGACGCTGGGTGCCTTGGTAAGGGCGGCGTCTGGCTGCCGTTGAACGGGGGAAAGGAGTCGACCTGCAGAAGTTGACTAATCTGACGCGTTTAGGATTTTACATTACGTTGCTCGGTGTCGTTGGGCAGGCAGTTGTCTCGGCGACTGCCATGCCCTACTTTACGGCCAAGCTCATTGAAAAGGGCCTAATGCTATGCCTGATCGCCGGATTTGCATTTTCGTTGCTCGCGATCATTAGCGGCAGTTCCGGGAGCGTCGGCTGGCTGAAGCGATCGACTACGTGCTGAACCGGTGGGATGCCTTCGTCCGATACACGAGTGACGGTAGGATTTCAATAGACAACAATGTTATTGAGCGGCTTCTGCGGCCCATCGCCATCGGCAGGAATTACCTGTTTTTCGGAAGCGAGCATGGCGGCCAGACGGCTGCGACGCTCTACACGCTGGTGCAGAGTGCCCGGCGGAACTGCGTTGACGTGTGGCCGTACCTGACCGATGTGCTGCGTCGGATTGCGGCCATCGCTCCTGGCGACACGGCTGCCCTGGAGGCTCTGTTGCCGGACCGTTGGCTGGCCGAGCATGCCGAGCATCGGCTGGAACAGCGGGAAGAAGAATTTCGTGAAGCCCAGGCTTGTCGCCGCCGGAAGCGGGCCGCACGTCGGCTGCCCTCGGCCAACTCGATCCATGCGCCGGTGCCAAAATCGATCTGCGCCTCCTCGCCCGCGGCACACTCCATGCGCCGGAACGGCAGGGGGCTCGTCTTCTGCAACTTGGCCACGAAGCGCCGCACGCTGTGGTACTCGTGGTCGAAGCCGTCGCGCAGCAAATCCTGATAGATTCGCTGTGCCGAGAGGCCCTGTTCCAACTTCTCCAGGATCACCTGCCGATAGGGCTCACAGGCACTCCGACCGCCCTCCATCTCCAAAGAAATAGGTTCCGCCGTTTCGAGGGATGCTGGCAGTGGATCGGGGACTGAAATCGTCGCCGACCCGAGGGGCGCACGCGCGGCCAGTTTCGCCAGTTCGTCAACGATACTGGGTACAAGACTGACGCCGAGACGCCGGGCAGGCCGATGTTCGGATGGGATTGTGAGAAGAAGCGCCTCGAATGCGGCTACAAGAATGAGTATTCATGGTGGAACACAGGCTTCGAGCAGACCGACGAGCACCCTGTGGTGTGCGTAAGCTGGAACGACGCCGTCGCCTTCTGCGACTGGCTCAGCAAGAAGGAAAGCAAAACGTATCGACTGCCTACCGAGGCCGAGTGGGAATACGCCTGCCGGGCGGGAACGACCACGCGGTATTATAATGGCGATGATCCGGAGGCGCTCGCCAACGTAGCCAATGTGGCCGATGCGACGTACAAAGCAAAGGTGCCGAACGCTGCATCGTGGGGCATTAAGGCCAGCGACGGTTACGCCTTCACGTCACCGGTGGGCCGATTCAAGCCCAATGCCTTCGGACTGTACGACATGCACGGCAACGCCATACAGTGGTGCGCAGACTCGTTTGGCGACAATTACTACGAAAAATCGGGCGTCGAAGACCCCGAGGGCCCAGGCTTTGGAAGCTGTCGTGTCTGCCGAGGTAGTTGCTGGGATTCGGGTATTGTCGATGCCCGTGTCGCACGCCGCTACTCGTGGTTCTCGCCGGACAACGGACAAGGTAACGACGTGGGTTTCCGGGTTGCCAGAACGCAGTAGCCCAGGCATTTGTACGCCGGGCCAAATCGTACCTAACCCTCCGGTTTGCCGGATAGCTTGCTTGCCCCTCGTGGGCGTTTATAATGACGCCTATCTGCCGTCTTTGGCTTATCCCGTGTTCGCCAGTTCTGTTGATCGGAGGCGTGTGATGAAGCGTATCTTGTTTCTTTCGTCCGTTGTGTCCTGCCTTCTCGCTCTTCGTCCAGCGATTGCCCGCGAATGGACCGACAGTTCCGGCACGCATAAGGTCGAGGCCGAACTGGTGAAACTGGACGGCGAGGTCGTCCACCTGAAGAAGAACGACGGCGCCATCGTCAAGATCCCGTTGAATAAGCTGTGCGAAGAAGACCGCAAGTTTGTCCGGGAGCAGACTGCTGCCCCGGCCCCGCCCGTGAATGTGATAAAAATCCTCCCCGGCCAGGTCGTCGCTCCGTCAGATGCGTTGGTGAAAAGTGCTACGGGGACTATTGGGCAGCGCGACGCCGCCGAACTTACGACCCTGACCGAAAAACTCGGTCTCGACGCCGACCAGCAGGCCAAAATCAAGGCGATTAACGAAAAGGGCGCCCAAAAGATGAAGGAGCTCCTCGGAAAGGGCCAGTGGAACCCGGCAACGTACCACGATTGGACCAAGGCCAAGAATGATGAAATCAACGCCGTTCTCACACCCGACCAGCAAGAAAAACTGAAGGCTTTGCGCTCCCCGGCAAACGTCCGTCGCAGCCAACGTCCTTTGGGCATGCCAAGCCGCGGGAATGCCGGCGGGAATCCCGCCTCCGGCAAGCCTGCCGTCCCCGAGGGTGTCCGCGTCTCCATCGACGCGATCTCCAACACGCATTACAGCACAACCGGCAAAGTCGTGTTCTACACCAGAGTTCGCTTGAAAGTCATCGGCACCGGGCTAGCGGAAGCGAAGGCTATGCGGACAGTCTTAAAGGAGGCCAAAGACGATGCCGATGCGAGTCTTCTGCCGAACGAAAAACCATCGCGCAATCTATTCATGGCCTTCATGGAGACGCCTTGGCAGAGAGGGCCGGCCACGGTGCGTGACGTCAACCTGACGCTTGCCCCGCCCGACAATGGGAAACTATCGGAGCAAGGCCAGGTAAAGACCGTCAAGATTCTAGCGGGGAGCATCGAGTTAGTGGTGCCGACGAAAGATCCCGCGAGCATAATTACCGCGAGCTGGGCAAAGGATGCGGGCGTACCGCTGAAGAACGAGACGCTCAAGGCGGCCGGAGCCGAAATAACGCTCAAGGAACTGCGCGGCGTCCCCAAAGACGCCGACCCCCCAAAGTCTTGGGAAGTCGTATATGAGATCAAGGATCCGAAGGGCAAGGTTGTAGGCAACCCGGAGTTTTTCGACGGCAGCGGCCGGAAGCTCAAGACAGATGGCATAAATGGCGGCGGCGCCGGCGGCAATGTGACCATGACGGCCATGTTCAAGTCCAAGCCGCCCGAGGATTTCGTCGTGAAGTTCTACCTCATCACCGACAAGTCGGTGGTTTCCGTGCCGTTCGAGTTCAAAGACGTCCCGGTCGCGCAATCACCTTGATAGAGGAAGTTGGTCCGGCAGCGGAGATGGGGCTGCTAAAGCTGGTGGCGATTTTTTGACGTTTACGATCATCCTGCACCCCTTCGCCATGTGAACGTCGTTAACGTCTCGGACTACTACGAGTGCTCCGCCATCCGTGCCCGAGGCGGGTGGGTCGCGTACGACTATCAGATCGTCAACGGCCAATTTGACGCCAAAAGCCGATCCAAGGTTCCGGATTGGCTTCGCCATGTGCTTGGCGACGACTTCTTCCACCGCGTGATTAGCGTGCAACTTATCGTGTTGGACCCGCCGGACTGGGAACGACGCGAGAAGGAGACCTTGTCCGGTTCCTTTCGTCGAATTGGAGACCAACCGTCGCGAACGATTGTGTCATGTTGGCCCTCCACGAACAACATATGTGTGGCGGCATGCAGGTCGACGACTTTTGCCATGAGGCGTTGCGAGTCGATCCCCGGTGCGTGGAAGCGAACTTGCTTTTGGCGGAGCGACGCGTGCGGTCGGATGAATGCCCGGACGCTCGTCCGTACCTGGAAGCTGTCATGCAGGACAGCGCGCCTCAATCCCTGGAACACGCACACGCCCAGAAACTGCTGGCTGAAGAACAATGGACTTTTGACGAGTTATGCCAGCGTGTCGGGGAGGATGGAGTATTGCGATAGGCCGGCGGGTGCCGTCATTCGCAAGGGAGCAAATCATGGGCGAATGATGTCGAGTTGCCTTTTAACCACCGCGAGGATGTCCCCTCGGAAGTCGTGTCTACGTTGCAGCGTCGGATCGAAAGTCTAAAGGACGGGTACCGCCCTGGACGCCTACGAGCGGGCCTTGCTACCCATCCTGGCCGAGTTCGGCCGGTAGGTCGAAAGGCCGGCCAAGGACCATCGGTCTGCCGAATTTTTGAACTCACCCTTTTGAGGTAATCCAACAAGCGCAACACTTTGTTTCAAAAAATTAAACAGCCTCATCGCGCCGGTAAGGGGATCCGCGTCCCAATTCGTGAAAATCCCCGGGGTGAAGCGATCACAGATTCGGGTGTGCGGTGCCGGTTGTTTCAAATTCCGCGCGCCAAAGAGCCGAAGTTCATCATCCCACATGATGGAAAGTTCAGCGCGCTCTGACGGGCCGCGTTGGGTTTATAGGAAATTTCGCTCGGACCCTGTTTTCCAATTTTTTCCACCGGAACAACACGTGCTCTATGCCCAGACCGTGGGCTATCCGGCAGAGGATTAAGTTCTCCCCCCCTCTTCAATCGTTTTTGCCGGTTGACCTGCCGCCTCTGGCATGTTAGCTTAATGGTTACTCCGCGCGGGAACGGTGGCGCCGGCCCAGATGGCCAGTGACTCCGAACACGAAACCCCGCCCGCCCCCTGCCCGACGCCCCCGGAAAATCGCTTCCCGGGACTGACGGTCCCACCACATTTTTGGGAGTCTTGCCTTGATACGACAGCTATTGAGAGCGCGGTCTGCCTTGTTCCTTCCCTTCAGCCTGGCATTTCTGCTGTCAGCCACCGCCGGCTCGGCCGCAGCCCCGAAGATCAAACTCGGTACATGGTACACGACCGGCCCGTTGAAGGCCCCGGCCTTCAGCGACGTGCTGTTTCCCGAGAAAGGTGTCGATCTTGCCGCAAAGACCCCCACCGGCCAACCGCTCTGGATGCCCCGCCGCCAATGGCGCGACGGCCAGGCGCAGGATCTGCCGGGCAGCGATCACGTGGCGACCTACCTCTTCCGCACGATCACCACGGACAAGGCCGCGCAGGCCTCCGCCGGGCTGGGCAGCGATGACGGGCTGGAGGTGTGGCTCAACGGCCGCAAGCTGCTCTCCAAGAACGTCGCCCGCGGCGTCTCGCCCAACGACGACACCGTCGTCCTCGACCTGCAAAAAGGCGAGAACCGGCTGCTCCTGAAGATCTACAACCAGACTGGCGGCCACGGGTACTACTTTGCCCTGGGATCCGGCCAGACTATGGTTGCGCCACTCAGCGCCAGGGATTTCCCCGTGCTCCGCGACATGCCATGCGCCCGCGAGGCGATCGAGGACCTGATCGCCACCTACGGCGACAAATATGCCAAGGGCCAGGAATTCCTCGGCCGCTTGACGGAACTGGAAAAGGCCGTGCAAACGGCCGAAACCGCCTTGGCCGCCGGCGACCAAGGGGCCAGGCAGCGGATCGCCGATTTGGCCGCCAAGTTCACCCTCTTGCGGAGCGAGGCTCTGCTGGCCAATCCGCTCTTGGCCTTCAATAAACTCTTGCTCGTCAAGCGCGGCGCCAATAGCCTGGGCCTGCCTGCCAATTGGCAGGCCAACTCCTCGACCGGCCGATACGGCTACGACAACCAGATCGCCGTGCTTTCGCCCATCAACCCGCAGGGCAAGCTGACCACGCTGTTGAAGCCCCGCACGACGGAGTTCGTGGGCGACCTGAAGCTCAATTTCGACGCCGACAAGTTGCTCTTCTCCATGCCCGACAAGCGCATGGTTTGGCAGGTCTGGGAGGTGAAGGTCGATGGCAGCGGCTTGCGGCAGGTCACGCCCGGCGACGAACCGGACGTGGATAACTTCGATCCCTGCTACCTGCCCGACGGCCGCATCCTCTTCACCTCGACGCGGGCCTTCCACGGCGTGCCCTGCGTGGGCGGCAGCGATCCCGTAGCCAACCTCTGTAGCATGAACGCCGACGGCACGAACATCCGCCAGTTGTGTTTCGACCAGGACCAGAACTGGTGTCCCACGGTGCTCAACGACGGCCGTGTGCTCTACACCCGCTGGGAATATTCCGACACGCCCCATTACTTCACCCGCCTGCTGTTCCAGATGAACCCCGACGGGTCCGGCCAGATGGCCCACAACAAGAGCAATTCCTATTGGCCGAATTCCACGTTCTATGCCAAGCCGATACCGGGCCACCCCACCAAGTTGATTGCCGTGATCTCCGGGCACCACGGCTCGGCGCGGATGGGCGAATTGGTCTTGTTCGACCCGGCGCAAGGGCAGTTCGAGGCCGAGGACGCGGTGCAGCGCATTCCGGGCCACGGCAAAGAGGTCAAATCGATTATTACCGACGGCCTGGTCGACGGCTCGTGGCCTAAATTCCTGCATCCCTTCCCGCTTAGCGACAAATATTTCCTCGTTTCCAGCAAGCCCACGCCGCAAGCGAAATGGGGCATTTACCTGGTCGATGTCTTCGATAACATGACGCTCATCAAGGAAGAAGACGGCTACGTCCTCTTCGAGCCGGTCCCCTTGCAGAAAACGACCCGCCCGCCCGTGATTCCCGACCGCATCGACCTGAAGCAAAAGGAGGCCACGGCCTACCTGGCCGACATCTACATGGGGCCGGGATTGAAGGGCGTGCCCCGGGGCACGGTGAAGAAACTGCGAATCTACGAACCGCACTTTGCCTATCCGGGCATGGGCGGGCACATCAGTATCGGTATCGACGGCCCCTGGGATGTGCATCGCATCTTGGGTACGGTGCCTGTCGAGGCCGACGGTTCGGCAAGCTTCAAGGTGCCGGCCAATACGCCCGTGGCCGTGCAGCCGTTGGATTCCGAGGGCAAGGCCCTGCAGCTCA
The DNA here is from genome assembly GCA_964615095.1 of uncultured Planctomycetaceae bacterium. GTDB lineage: Bacteria > Planctomycetota > Planctomycetia > Pirellulales > Thermoguttaceae > JANXQG01. The sequence goes on from CAZTPX010000151.1 coordinate 7,114, forward strand.
TGCGAAGCTGGTACACGGCCATGCCGGGCGAGGTCTTCTCCTGCGTGGGCTGCCACGAGACGCGGAACTCGACCCCGCCCACCCGGCAGACGATCGCCAGTCGCCGCAAGCCTTCGGAGATCACGCCCTGGTACGGTCCGGCCCGCGGCTTCAGTTTCAAGCGCGAGGTGCAACCGGTCTTGGACAAATACTGCGTGGGCTGTCACAAGGAAGGCGCGCAGCCGCACAACGGCCAGGCCGTCCCCGACTTCACCGCCAAGACACATAACGGCGACCGCAACTTCACGCCTTCCTACATGGCCCTGCACCCCTTCGTGCGGCGGCCCGGGCCGGAGAGCGACTACCACCTGCAGAGACCGCTGGAATTCCACGCCGACACCAGCGAACTGGTGCAGATGCTCAAGCGCGGACACTACAACGTGAAGCTCGACGAGGAGGCCTGGGACCGGCTCATCACCTGGATCGACCTGAACGTGCCCGACCACGGCACGTGGACGGAGCAGGTCAATGGCCGGCGGCCCGTCATGGTCCGTCGCCAGGCGATGCATGCCAGGTACGCCAACCGTACGGACGATCCGGAAAAGATCCCGGATACCGGCAGCAAAGAGCCGATCAAGTTCATCGCCCCTGCGCCCCTGCCCGAGCGCAAGCCGCAGGACATCCGCATGGCCGGTTGGCCCTTCGGCGCCGCCGAAGCGGCCAGGCGGCAAGCGGCTATGAAACTGCCGCCGGCGCTGAAGATCGACCTGGAAGAGGGCAAGCCGCTGGAATTTTCCCTGATTCCTGGCGGCGAGTTCGTCATGGGCCAAGCGGACGGCGAGGCCGATGAAGTGCCCGTTTGCGGCGTGAAGATCGACAAGCCCTTCTACATGGGCGTGGTGGCGATCACCAATGCCCAATATGCGGCCTTCGATCCCAAGCATGACAGCGGCGTCATCAGCATGACCGGCAAGGACCATAGCGACCCGGGCTTTCCGGTAAACCAGCCCAATCAGCCGGTGGTCCGTGTCACCTGGAGCGAGGCCATGCAGTTCTGCAAGTGGCTCTCGCAGAAGACGGGCAAGCAGTGTACGCTGCCGACCGAGGGGCAATGGGAATGGGCCTGCCGGGCCGGCACGGCCACGCCTTTCTTCTATGGCGATCGCAACACCGATTTTTCGCGGTTCGCCAACCTGGCCGACGCCTCGCTTGCCTACTTCTTGCGCGGCGATGCGCCCCAATGGCATCCCAAGGACGCCCGCTTCAACGACAACGCCATGGTGACCTGCGACGTGGGCCGCTATCAGCCCAATGCCTGGGGCCTGCGCGACATGCACGGCAACGCGGCGGAGTGGACGCTCAGTTCGTATCGGCCCTATCCCTACAACGAAAACGACGGGCGGAACGATCCCTTCCCGACGGACATGAAGACCGTCCGCGGTGGCTCGTGGTACGACCGGCCGATCCACGCCCGCTCGGCGTCGCGTTTGCCCTACCGTCCCTGGCAGGCGGTCTACAACGTCGGTTTCCGCGTGGTTGTGCTGCCGAGTAACGACGGCATTGCGGCTAAATAGCCATGGAAAAAGCCTAGCGGATATTCGGCGTTTTCCCTATCTACCCAGCCGGATTGCCAAATCGGTTGCCGAAATCGAGCCGTAAGCGGCGCGCAGGCCGCAACGCATAGTACTGAGTACGGAGCACTGAGTACTGAGTACTACATCGTCTATCGCCGCTATTTTTCACCGGTCTCCCTGGCCGGCAGAGCTTGTGCTTGACCACGATCAGCCACAGTCGGGCCAAATGCCTGCCGATCGCATTTTTCTGGCTTCCCTTCGCCTCCGACCGCGCTATAATTGCCCGAATCCTCTGATTTTCGCAAGGAGAATCGCGTGAACCGAATTCTTTTGCCAGCGCTCGTGCTAGGTTTGCAATGGATGTCCGCTTGCCTCACTTGGGCGGACAACAGTTCGAAACCACTGGAGATCGATCCGTTATTGAAGCCGACCATGCCGGGCGATCGAACGCCTGCGAAACCTGAAACGCCAAAAGACGAGATTCGGAAACTGGACGGCAAGCTCCTGGGGCCGGGACAGCGATCCAGTTGGTCGCCGGACGGCAAGAAGATCGTCTTCGGCTGCAGCGGCAACGACAATGGAATCCTGGTCTACGACGTGGCCGCCAATAAGACCAGCACCTTCACGCCTACCGGAAAAGATCCGGCCTGGGCGGGAAAAGAGGGGCGGTGGATCGCCTATGTCACCGGCTCGGGAGCAAACGAGGCGATTTGGGCGGCTGAATTCCCCGACGGTAAGCCTGTCCGCCAGGCCTCCGGCACGCTGCCGTCATGGTCGGGCGACGGCAAGACGCTGTTCTTCCATGCCTTCGACAAGAACCAATTGATGTCCAGCGAGGTCGCCAACGGCGGCTTCGCGCCGCCGCGGGCACGGATCGCGATGTCCTATCGATACCCGGCGATTTCTCCGGACGGCAAGCGCGCGGCGTATAAGCGTAACGACGAACTCGTCATCCAGCAGATCGACGACGGAAAAGTCGCCAAGCGATTTGTCCTGCCCAAAGGAGTTGGCCTGCTCGGCGGGTGGTCGCCCGATAGCCGCGAGTTCGGTTTCGGCGGCTGGAACGCCGACGATCCCATGCCGTGCATCGTCCTCGATGTGGCGACGGGCCAGGCGCGCCAGTTGGCTTCCCGCGCGCTCACCTTCCCTGCCTGGTCTCCGGATGGGACGAAAATCACTTTTGATCTTCGGCTGCGGACGGGAACGCGGATATGGATGGTTGACGCGGCGGTCGTCAAGAAACTCCCGACGTTCAAGATGGAGACGCGCGAGTGAGCTGGCGACCCGCGGCGTGTCAACGGGCGCCAGCGAATGCATCAGGCTGGGCATAAACTGGACGCCCGCCTGCAGGAAGTGAGGAGGATGGTGGATCGCACCCGGTAGTGGCCAATCCTGCGTTCCGCTGGGGCAAGCCCAGCGGGGACGAGAGGCCGTCTCCCGACTAAATCGACAAACCCCAAGCTCGGTGGGGTCTCCGAGAAATACTTCATTTCGCTGAACAGTTACGCAATTTCGATATTCGGATTTCGTGCTTTCTTCTGCCATGTCTGATCTTCGGAAGGATCCGCTTCTCAACCACTGATTACGTTCTTCACACGGCCCCCTTTGACACAATCGCTCCCGCGCATTATCACTGGCATATAGAGGTTATCCCGAGTTTAACGAAAAGCGCGGGCTTCGAGCTGGGCACGGGCCGGTATATCAATCTGGTGCCCCCGGAAGAAGCCGCGGCGAGAATGCGGGAAACGGCCTAAATGACGAATGACAAAATCCGAAATCCGAAAAACGAAAGCCGAAACAAATCCTAAAGACAGAAATCGAAAGTCTCAAAACCTCCGTTTCCCGCTTTGGAATTTCCCTCGTTTGAGTTTATTTCGGATTTCGTTTTTCGGATTTCGTGCTTACCTCCTCTCTGTTCCTCGACTTTTCTATCTAGCTAAACTGCATAACCTGGGTTGAAGTTGCCGATAAACAAAACTGTCCCGGCTCGATACCTCCCCTCGCTCCTGAACCGATTATGCCCAATCCCATCCGCCTGATCCTCGCCCTCCATAATCACCAACCCATCGGCAACTTCGAACACGTTTTTCAACAGGCCTACGAAGACAGTTACCTGCCGTTCCTTGACGTCTTCAGCCGTTACGAGTCGCTGCGGATCGCCCTGCACACCAGCGGTTCGCTCATGGAATGGCTCGACGCCACCCATCCGGAGTATGTCGACCGCCTGGCCGACTTGGCCGCCAAGGGCCGGATGGAAATCATCGGTGGGGCCTATTTCGAGCCGATCCTGGCGATGATTCCCAGCCGCGATCGCGTCGGCCAGATCCGCAGCTACACCCGCTGGCTGCAGAACCGCCTGGGCGCGACGGTCCGCGGCATGTGGGTCCCCGAACGCGTTTGGGAGCAGACCTTCGCGCACGACCTGGTCAACGCCGGGATCGAGTACACGATCCTCGACGACTTCCATTTCAAGATGGCCGGCCTGACCGATTCGCAGCTCCAGGGCTACCTGATCACCGAGGACGAGGGCCGCGTGCTGAGTGTCTTCCCCGGCAGCGAAAAACTGCGTTACACGATCCCCTTCGCCTCGCCCGAAGAGACGATCGGCCACCTGGCCTGGCTCTCGGAGCAGCGGCCCGGAGCGGTCTGCCTGTTCGGCGACGACGGCGAGAAGTTCGGCACCTGGCCGGAAACGAAGAAGCACGTCTACCAGGACGGCTGGCTCTGCCGCTTTTTCGACGCCCTGGTGGCCAACCAGAGTTGGCTCCAAATCACCACGCCGGCGGAGACGATCGACAACGTGCCGCCGGTGGGCAAGGTCTACCTGCCCGACTGCAGCTATCGCGAGATGACCGAATGGGCGCTGCCCACCGAGCAGTTGGTCGAGTACGAGCGGATCAGCCACGAGATGCGCGACGACGCCCGGCTGACGGCCTTGCGGCGATTCGTGGGCGGCGGCTTCTGGCGAAACTTCAAGCTGAAGTATCCTGAGGCCGATGAGATGTACTCCCGCATGATGATGGTCAGCCGCCGCTTGCAGGACGCGATCGACGACGGCGCCGCCGGCAAGCTCGTCGAGCAGGCTCGCACACAGCTTTACCGGGCGCAGTGCAACTGCGGCCACTGGCATGGGGCCTTCGGCGGCATTTATCTGCCGCACCTCCGCAACGCGGTCTACCGCTCGCTGATTGCGGCCGACGAGATTCTCGATCGCGTGGCCAATCGCCCGGAAACCTGGGTGGAAGCCACGGCTGACGACTACAATTTCGACGCCCGGCAGGAGATCCGCCTGGCCAACGACAAGCTCATGACCTTGATCCTTCCCAGCCGCGGCGGCATGCTCGCCGAGTTGGACGTCCGCCGCATCCAGCACAACCTGCTGGCGACGCTTGCCCGTCAGCCGGAGGCCTATCACCGCAAGGTGTTGGCCGGGGCGAACCAGGGCAACGGCAACTGTGCCAGCATCCACGACCGCGTAGTCTTCAAGCAGGCCGATCTCGACCAGCGGATCCAGTACGACAAGTACCCGCGCAAGAGCCTGCTGGACCTGTTCTACGACAACGAGACGACGCTCGCTGCGGTGGCCTCGGGCCAGGCGGCCGTGCGCAGCGATTTCACGCAGGCTAACTACGAAGCCAAGATCCGTCGCAACGCCAGCCGCATCCAGGTGCAATTGGTGCGCGACGGCTGGGCCTGCGGCGTGCCGGTGCGGATTACCAAGGGCTTGACGCTCGACGCCGGCAAGGCGATGCTGGAGATTGCCTATTTGCTGGAGAACCTGCCACCGACCACGGATACGTGGTGCCCGCGGCCCTTGCACTTTGCCGTGGAGATGAATTTTGCCGGCCTGCCCTCGGGCGCCGACGACCGCTATTTCCACGACCTTGACGGCAACCGCCTGGGGCAGCTTGGTACGAAGCTCGATCTGGGTGAGTGCCAGGGGCTGAACCTCTGCGACGAGTGGCTGGGGATCGACGTGGGGCTGACCATTTCGCGGCCGACGTACTTCTGGACCTTCCCGGTCGAGACCGTCAGCCAGAGCGAGGCCGGTTTCGAATTGGTGCATCAATCGACGGTCGTGCAACCGCACTGGTTCGTGAGCGGCGATCGCGAGGGCCGCTGGTCGGTGACCATGCAATTGGCGTTAGACACCAGCCGGGCCGAAAGCCGCGTTGCCGAGCAAGTCGCCACCGCGGTGGTAACGGGCTGAGCGATGTCCCCTCGCCCTCCGGAGACGGCGGAAAAAGTCTCGCGGGAACACAACGCATAGTACTCAGTACTCAGTACTACATCTTGTATCGGATAGCCTCATAGTTTCACCGAGGTCCGCTCGGAACAAACGCGCTCATACAAGGCCAACATTTCCCGCGATTCGCGCTGCGACGTGTAGCGCTCATGCACCGCATGCCGGGCACGGCGGCCACATTCGGTGGCGAAAGCCTCGTCGCGCAACATGCGGCCCAGGGCCTCCGCCAACGCCCCGGGGCATTGCGGATCGTAGAGCAGCCCGCCACCGGTTTCGGCGACCAGCTCCGAGAAAGCGCCGTGGTCGGGCAGCACGGCCGGCACGCCGCTGGCCCAGGCCTCCAAGGCCGAGAGCCCTTTGCTCTCGCGGATCAGGCTGGGCAGGCAGAGCACGTCGAGCGAGCGCAGAAAGGCAATCTTGCCCGCCCGGTCCAGTTCGCCGGCATACTCGAAGCGGTCGGCCATGTCCCAGGCGCGGACCCGTTTTCGCATTTCCGCGAGATAGGCCCGGTCCGCATGGTCGAGATATCCGGCCACGCGCAGGCGATAAGGCGGCACGTTGCCCGCCTCGCGCATCGCGTGCAAGGCGTCGACGAGCAAGTGCAGTCCCTTGTCGGCACAGATGCGGCCGAAGAAACCGATGATCTTGGGCCGGGCGTTCTCGTGCCCGCCCGCTTCCCGTTGCTCGGCATGCCCCGCAAGATTCAAGCCGGGCCGGATCACGTCGATCTTTTCTCGCGGCACGGCCAGGTAGTCGGCCATGAAATCGGCATAGAATCGGCACATGGCCACTAGGCCGGCCAGGTCGGCGACCCGCGCGCGGAGCTCGGCGCGGGCCTGGGCGCAGTAGGGCGCGGGGAGCTTCTCAAGGAAACTGTCTTCGCCCGAGAGCGTGGCGATGACCGGCACGCCCAGTCGCCGGCCCAGCGGCAGGGCCAGTCCGGCGAGCATCACGTTGGATAAGTGTACGACGTCGGGCCGGACCTCGGCTTGCAGCCAATCGACGAGCTGCTGGATGTCGTTCTTCAGCGGTCCCGCATCGCCGCGGAGCATGGCCACCGCCAGCCGCCCGAGTTGTTTCGGGCGCGTACTGCCGCCGCGGCGCGCGGCCCAGGAAACCAGCGCCGGCCGGTCCAACAACCGCCGCAGAAACGCGGGTATCGAGCGCCAAAGCGGAAGGCTCTCGTGCAGATAGACGTTGATCCCGCCCATCGCCAGCCGCTGGATGCTGACGTTCTCCTCGTCGGTTCGCAGCGGCGTGTAGACCGGGGCCAGGAGGATATCCGCTCCCGCCTGGCGAAGCGCCGCCGCGAGCGTGTTGCCGTGCATGCAGCTTCCGCAGTACATCGGGCCGGCGCCGGCAATCAAGTGAACGATCTTCATGCGGATATTCTACTCCGGTCCCGTTCCTTGTCGAGCGAGAAGCCCGATTTCCAGCATCCGCAGCACTAGCCGTTTGGCCACAGGACAGGCGGCGGTGGAGGCGTTCCCGGCCCGCTCCAGGACAACGACGAGCGCGTAGCGGGGCCGCTCGACCGGCAGGTAACCGGTAAACCAGGCGTGCTCGGGCTGGCCTGCGCCGATCTCAGCCGTGCCCGTCTTGCCCGCGATGGACACTTCCGGCAAATACAGCGCGCCGTGGGCCGTGCCTTCGGCGTTGGTCACAGCCTCCATTAGCCCGGCGCGAACGGCGGCAAGGGAGGTGTTGCTCAGCCCCGCAACGGGTCGCGGCGGAAACGGCCGGCTGTCCGGCGACGTTTCCATTCGTACGACGTGCGGCGTGACCAGCAGCCCGCCGTTAGCCACCGCGGCCATCATCCGCACGACTTGCAGCGGTGTAGCGGTCAGCGGACCTTGGCCGATGGCCATCGCCTGCGTGTCGGCCAGGCGCCAGCCGCGGCCTCCGCCTTGGCCGGGCGCGGCGGGCATGGGCAGGCTGCCGCGGGCCTCGCCGGGCAGATCGACGCCGGTCGGCTGCCCGAATCCCAGCCGCCCGGCCCAATCGGCCAGCGCCTGCGGCGGCAGATTTGCCGCATGATGAAAGAAATAGACGTTGCAGCTTTCCGCCAAGGCGTCGGCCAAGGTGACGTCGCCGTGCCCGGTGCCGTGGCGAACGTAGATTTCGCAGCGCTGCTGATCGGGCCGCTTCAAGTATCCCCGGCAGTAGAAGGTCGCCGCCGGATCGAGCCCGGCCGATTCCAGCAAGGCGACGGCGGTGACGGTCTTGAACACCGAACCGGGCGGCAAGGCCATCTGCACCGCGCGCTGAAAGAGCGGGTGTGCCGGATCGGCGAGCAGGGCCTCGCGCCGCGCGGAATCGCCGCCGACGAACACGGCCGGGTCGAACCGCGGGGCGCTGGCCGCCGCCAGGATCTCGCCGTCGCGGACATCGATCACCACAACCGCGCCCCCCGATGGCTGCGGGTGATCGGACTGCAAGGCCGCCCGCTGCACGGCGCTATCCAGCAGTTCTTCGGCCGTCCGCTGCAAGCGCGAATCGATCGTGAGCGTCACGTTGTGCCCGGCAATCGGCTCGCTTTGATGATAACTCTGCTGCACGCGACCGGCATGATTGGTCACTTCCACGCAGATCCCCGGTGTGCCCTGGAGCGCGGCTTCGCACTGCTGTTCGATGCCCGTGCTGCCGACGGCGTGGTCGTCACCGTGTCCGAGATACCCCAGAACGTGCGCTGCCGAGTTTCCCGCCGGATAGGTCCGGCGAGCGAGTTGCACGATCCGCGTGCCGGGAAAACGCTCGGCATGTTGCTGAATTTCTGCCACGGCCGCCGCGGGGATGTCTTCCGCCAGGACATGGCTGGCCAGTTCCTCCGCCACGGTGACGTTCTCCGGCAGGGCGTCCCGGGCGGGCGCGAAGATCTTGCGCAAGGCGACGGAGAACCGTTCAGGCCACGATGCGTCGTCGCTGGGCAGCGGGGATGAAGGGGATGCCTCGATCTGCCGCCGCCGGGCGTCGGCCGCGATCCGCTGGACGCGGTCCTGGACCTTCCGGGCCGAGGCCTGCCAATCCGCCAGATCGACTCCACATAGCTCGGCCAGGCGGCGGTGCAGGGCGTCTCGCTCGCAACGCAGTTTTTGCGCCTCCTCGGCCAGCAGCGCCGCGTTGCGACGCCGATCTTTCGGCAACCGCCTGCGGGCCACTTGTTCCAGCCAGGCTTGCCGCGGCGGTTCCTCGAACCAGCGGTAGTCGACGGTTACGGCCGCCACGAGCCGGTCGCAAGCCAGCACCGCGCCGTCGCGGGCCAGAATCCTCCCCCGCGTCGCCGGTAGTAATTCTTCGCGGCGGTTGGGGCGCAGGGCCTCTGCACGGAAGGTCGCGCCTTGGTTGATTTCCAACTGCGCCGCACGGCACCAGATAACGGCCATCAGCAGCACGAACGTCCCCAGGCAGCAGCGCAAGCGGCGGCGCGGATCGACCACCGCGGGCGAGGTCGTGCTCGTTAGGCTCAGTTCGTGCCAGTCGGTGGGCATATTACCCCAGCAATGAAGTTGATCAATCGTAACCCGACGCGTAAGCGATGCGTCCTCGCCTACGCTTCGGGTTACGATGAGATGTTCTCATGCCGGGGTAATAGCGATCCATTGAGATCTCAGATCTCGCGGCCTTGGTCCGCGATCCCGCGTATTTCCCGCAGCGTCCTTTCCACTTCCTCGACCAGAGCCGTCAGTTCGGTCCCTTTCAGGGCCGCGAGCATGGCGTCGTAGTACCAGAGCGTTCCCTCGCGGCCGCCATGGAAGAAATTCCATAGCGACTCGCCGCGGACGCGATACTCGCGCAACAACGAACGGGCGTTGTCGAGCTTGTCGGCTGCCACGACCAGGCGCACGGAAGGCGAGGCCGCGCGGACGTGGTCCACGTGGGCCTGCTTGCGGTCGCGCCACGGCGGCTTGGGCCGCGTATGGGCGTCGGAACACCCCAGCACGGTCTCCGCCACCGTGTCGCCGAATTGCCGGCGGATCTCCTCCAACACGGGCATGCCGCCTTGGTCTTCCACAGCGTCGTGCAGCAAGGCGGCAATGGCCTCGTCTTCGCTTCCGCCATACTCGAGCACGAGTCCCGTTACGCGCAGCAGATGCGCCACATAGGGCACACCGGAAACTTTGCGCTCTTGGTCCTGGTGTAACTGGGCGGCGTAAGCTAGGGCGGAGATGAATCGGGGGGAGAGGAGCATGGAGGGAAAATCCGAATGACGAATGACGAATGACGAATGACGAATGACGAATGACGAATGACGAATGACGAATGACGAATGACGAATGACGAATGACGAATGACGAAGTTTTTGGCCGCGAGCCGCCCCTTCGTCATTCGTCATTCGGATTTCGTCATTTAGTTGACGTGACTTGCTTGACCATTTTCGTAGGAGCTGAACTCGGCCCAGACGGGTAGGTGCTCGGAAATTTCCAGGGCCTCTTGCGGCGTGAGGTCCAACTCGCGAATCATATCCAACACACCGGACCGGCCGGTGTATTCGACCGTCGCACGGCTGTCGAAAAGGATATTGTCGGCCAGGCGGGTTCCCCGAGTGGTTGTGGTAACTCTATTGACGGCTGCCACAAGCCACGGCACGCGACCCAGCCGGCCCAGGTGCTCCGGATCCGTTTCCAGGTCGCCGAGCATGATTATGTCGTCTTCAACATGGCCGTTCTCGTCGCGGTGGCCGTTGTCCCTCGCGGCACGAAAGACATCAGCCAACAAGTCCAACTCTTGCGGGCCCCGGCGGGGATCGACCTGCACATTGACCAGCATGAAAGTAAATGCCTCGCGAGGCGGCGGCCCGCGGACGCGGAACTCGGCCACCAGCGGACGCACGTGGAACGTGCCCGGCGGCGCGTCGACCGAGTGTACGCTAAGCGGCTCGACCTCCACCGTGGTGGCATCAAAGAGCATGGCATTGTAGACCTCGACCGGGTCGCGGTCCAGTGTCGGGCAGGTGACAAAATCAAAGCAGCGGCCCGTGGCGTTGATCTGGTCCTTCAATCGCATCAGCACGCCGCGGTCGCCAGAGCGAATTTGTTGCAGGGCGACAACGTCGAATCGCGAGAGGATACGGACCAGGCTATCGCACACCTTGGGGTTGGCCAGGCGATTGTCGTCCAGGCCGTCGAGATTGAACGTCGCCACGCGGATTGTGGGGCGCAGGGGGGCTGCTGGCGGCTGGTCGGCCGCGCCTTCACTGGGCACGCTGCCCGACGCCGTGCGCGGCACAATCCGCACGTATTGGAATTTTCCGTCCGAGCCGCAATGGACGTCCAGCGAGTAGTTTGCCGAGGCATACCAGCCGCCAATGACTAACGCGGCAACCGTCAAAATCAGGATAACACGCCACATCTTTGCCTCCAATTTAGGGGCGACCGACGAAAAACTTCCGGATTTGGGTGGCATGCCTTAAGCCTTCTAGGCTGGGCATGTTTGCCGCCGACATGCCTGGCCTAGACGGCTTAAAGCATGCCACCCCCGCAGAAACACGGAAGTTATTTATCGGCCGGTCCTTCTTATGGTCGGTAAAATACCGGGAGGAGCGGCCCTGACGCCATGCCATTTTGGGGGTATTATCCCAATCGTCAGCAAATCCGCGCTCCTAAACAGTTCTAACTCCACCTAACGTGGGGTAATCGGATTGCCTTGATCGACGAAATTGCGTTATACTAAACGCAGCGGGCCTGTCAGGGCAGCGGGCCGCTTCTCTTGAAGAGGCGATTTCCATGCAACGATTCGCTTGGGTGTTCTTTGCGTCGCTGGTGTTCCTAACGGTTCTTCGGCCCGCCGCGGGCGATATCTTCGTGTTGCGCAGCGGCGGTCGCATCGAGGGCGATCTCGTAAACAACGACGAAAAGCCGCGCACTTCCTACGTGATCTCCTTGCCCGGCGGTGGCCAAGTCACGCTCGACGCCGCCGTGGTCGCCAAGGTGGAGTCCGTACCGAAAGAGTTGGCGGAGTACGAGAAGGTCCGGCGAGAACATCCCAACACGGTCCAAGGCCAATTGCAAATGGCCGACTGGTGCCGCGACCACAATCTCGCCGCGCAGCGAAAGACGCACCTGGAACGCGTCCTGCAGCTCGATCCCGACCATGCCGATGCCCGCCGGTCCCTCGGTTACCGCAAGGTCAATGACCAGTGGATGACGTTGGAAGAAGAGATGGCCGCCCAAGGCAAGGTCAAACGAGTCGTCAACGGCTCCACGCGTTGGCTAACCCACCAGGAAGCGGACGTTCTTGACGGCATCAAAAAGCGGCACGATGCCGAGCAGGAGTGGGTGGGGAAGATCAGCCGCTGGCGGAAGTGGCTCAACGGCACGCAGTCCGAGCAAGGCGAAAAGAACCTCCTGGCAATCACCGACCCGATGGCTATCCGCGGCCTGGCGGAAAAGCTGGTGAAGGACGAGAACTACAAGGCGCGGCTGATTTATGTCGAGGTGCTGGCACATTTCGACACGCACCAGGCCCGCGGCCCGCTGACGAAGTGCGCGATCGACGATTCGCTGGAAGAGGTCCGCCTGACGTGCCTGGACGCATTGGTGAAACAAAAGGACGAAATGGTCGTTGCCTACTTTGTCGGACGGATGCGGGACAAGCACGCCAGCAATGAGACCATCAACCGTGCGGGCGTGGCCCTGGGGCGAATGAAGGATCCGAGTTGCATCCCCACGCTGATCCAGTATCTCGTGACGGGCCACGAGGAAGTGGTCCAACCCGCCGCGGGGGGACCTGGCTCCATGACATCCTCGTTCAACAAGAAAGGGGGTGGGAGCGGCGGGGGTGGCGGCCTGGCCATGAATCAAAAACCCCAGACCGTTCTCCGCTACGTGAACAACCAGGGCGTGCTGGACGCCCTAGTAGCCATTACCGGCCAGCCTTTCGGCTTCGATATGCGGGCGTGGGACACCTGGTATAGGAACCAGAAGGCCAAGGGCGCGCCCGTGGAGGCGCAGAAATAGCTGGCGACCGACGAATACCTGTCGGGTTCGGGTCGCATGCGACCCTCGCAGAAACAGGGGAGTTATTTATCGTCCGGTCCTAGCGGGCTACTTGCGCCACTTCCGCCACCCTTCGCTGATTGCGCTTAAGGCGACGCGGTCTTCCAGGTTGGGGCGGAAGATGGCGAGGATCAACAGGGGCAGATACCAGGCCATGAACGTCCCGCCCTCATAGGCCTTCCAAAACTGCGTGCCAAGCATGATGGCCGCCGAACAGGCCAGCAGGCTGCCAAGATTCTTCTGGGGGGGCCATAGGGCCATGCTCCCGCACATCGCGATGAACGCCGCCATGACCGGCCAGCGGAAGGGGGCCAGAGAGTCTTCCCAGAACCCGCGAATGTCGGCGGCAGGCGTGTACATGATCCCAAAGGTGTGGCAGAACTGATTCGAATACGATCCCAGGGTGTAAGATCCAAGGCTGTACGGCGACAGGAGCAAGGATACCGCCATGATTGCCAGGACGATCAGCACCGCCAGGCTGAATCGCAGCAACCCTCTTCGCCAATAGAACGAACACCACAGCGGCAGCAGAAACAGCGGATACCAAATCAGGCCCGCCGCTAGTCCCACGAAGATGCCTGCAAGCACCGGCCGGCGGTACGATTGGATCGCCCAAACCAGCAGCGCGGCTGGCACGACATGGTCGATTCGCGGCGTAAAATTAGCCGTGTACGGCAGCAACAAGTACAACGTCGCCGCGGCAATGCCCGTGTGGGTGTTGTCAAAATGCCGGTAGCCGATCAGCACCATTCCTAGCACGATGGCAAGGTGGGCGATAATGGCGGTGGCCTGTTTGACGGGGTTGTCCGACTCGCTGGCGAAGAGGCGGAACAAAGGATAACCGGGCCCTTGCTGCTGGGGGGCCTCCTCGGCTTCGGCATGCCCGGCCTTGACGGGTGCAACGGCGCCGGGGTGGGCGCCGGCTTGGCTACTCGCATTGGTTCGCGGCGGGGCAATGACGTTCGACATCAGGAAGACCAGCATCGCCGCGCACGTGAACGTCAGACCGCTGGCCGAGAGATTCGGTTCCAACAAGGGTCGCCGCACCATGGCCGAGTCGATGAGCATGCGGAGGAGAAAGAAAACGCCCACGACAAAGAGCCATAAATAGCCCCGTTGTTCGAATTGGCGTCTCAGCAGGGCGTTGCTGTCAGGCTTTTCTTTTCCTTCGTCGACTTTATGGGCGGTGTCACTCATTGGAGGGGGCGATTTTTCGCTCAGATCCACCCTCTCGCGGTCTTGGCCACTTTCCAGAGCCGGTGTCTTCGTCGCGTTCAAGGGACTGGCCGTCTGGTCCTTGACCTTCCAGCCGTGCAGAACCAGCAGCAATCCGGGCGCAAACAAGATCAAGCCGATCAAATCCAGGTTTCTGACGCTCCAAAAGCGGCGAAACTTGAAGTAGACGGCAATGATGATCAACGACGAGAGATAGACCCACGTCGTGGAATTTACTTCGTAGTCGTAGAGGATATCCTGCATGAAATGGCAGCATCCTTTGGAGGGTGGAACTCCAGGGACATTTGGGAAGGACGAATTCTCTCCCAGGCGGGAATTTCACCACCTTACCAAAATAGCGGAAAACCCAGGAATTGCAAGCCCTTACGGCGAAAAACCCAACTCCGCCGGACGCTCCCACAGATCGTCTTCTGCGCCCTGCCACACCACTTGACACTACACATTTTCACCGATATGCTTACTTGATTACGAACCTCACTAAGTTATGCTCTGACAAGATTTTGGAGCATCTCGGCCCAATGACACGGGTCGAGAGGGGTGAGAACTATTGCCTAAACGTGCCTGAAACGGCCCAGTTCGCGGTGACCTGAACTTGCAGGGAACCCTGTGCTTGGGTCACGAGATTCTCAAGCCGGGGAAGCGACAATCGATGGATCCTAGCGAACTGCTCCGGATAGTGGATACGATCCACCGCGATAAGAATATTGACAAGGAAATCGTCTTCGAGGGCATCGAAGCGGCGCTGGTTTCCGCCGCCAAGCGGCACTATGGAGAAGAAGAGGATGTCCAGGTCAAGATCGATCGTCGTACGGGCTTGATCAGCGGCACGCACAACGGGGTGGCCATGGCGCCGGAAGAGATGGCCGAACGGATCGGCGCGCAGACGGCCAAGCAGGTGATGATCCAGAAGATCCGCGAGGCGGAGCGCGACCACCTGTTCAACGAATACGACGAGCAAAAGGGGCAACTAGTCACGGGCACGATCCAGCGCTATGAAGGCGGGGCGGCCACGGTTTCCTTGCAGAATGTCGAAGCGATCCTTCCTCGCGGCGAGCAGATCCCGGGCGAATCGCACCACGCCAACGAGCGCGTCCGCGCCACCGTGTACGAAGTTCGCAAGTCCGGCAGCCGCGTCAAGGTGATCCTTAGCCGCACCAAGCCCCAACTCGTGCAGCGGCTGTTCGAGCAGGAGATCCCCGAGATCGCGGAAGGCGTCATCGAGATCCGATCTATCGCCCGCGAGCCCGGTTACCGCACCAAGGTCGCGGTCAGCAGCATGGACCAGCGGGTCGATTGCGTGGGGGCCTGCGTGGGCGTGCGCGGCAACCGCATCAAGAACATCGTGGACGAGCTTTCCGGCGAACGGATCGACATCGTGCGCTGGAGCGACGACCGGCAGGCGCTGATTCCCAACGCCTTGCAGCCCGCCGAGGTGGAAGAAGTGATTCTTTGCCAGATGCTCGGCCGGGCTATCGTTTTGGTGAAGGAGGACCAGCTTTCGCTGGCCATCGGCAAGCGCGGGCAGAACGTCCGCCTGGCGAGCAAGCTCTGCGCGTGGGATATCGAGATCATGACCCGCGACGAGTTGGACGAGCAGATCGAGCAAGCGGTGACGGGCTATTCGTCGCTGCAGGGCGTGGAATCGGAACTGGCCGAGAAGTTGGTCGGCGAGGGCTTCTTATCCTACGACGATCTTTCCATCATCGAACCCGACGCCCTCATGGAGATGGGCGGGCTGAGCGAGGAGCAGGCGCAACTGATCGTCGAGCAGGCCGAAGAAAAGGCGCTGGAAGCCGAGAAGGCCGCCGCCGAACAGCGCCGCCAGCAGCGCGCAAAGGGCGAGGCTGCCGCGAGCGAGGAAGAATTGAGCGAAGAAGTGGCCGAAACCGGTGAAAGCGAGAACGGCGAGGCCGCCGAGGCCTTGCCGCCCGAGGACGAATCCCCCGCCGTTGCCGCCGAACTGGTGGCGGACCAGGACGACGGTACCGTCCCCGCGCACGTCGCCGACGAGGCCCCTCTCACCGATCACTCTGGCGACGGCGACCATCGTGACAACACTTGAGTACTGCATCCCAATACAAGAGGCCCGTTTTGCCCATCCGCATATACGCTCTCGCAAAAGAGCTCCAGATCGACAATAAGAAGTTGGTCGATATCTGCACCCGTGCAGGTA
>CAZTPX010000152.1:0-4838 GCA_964615095.1 uncultured Planctomycetaceae bacterium
CATGACAATGTCTTCGGGGAGAGGTTTATAGAGAATCGGTACTGGATTATCACGTTCCCGCCCGCCCCGTTTAGGCCAGCCCTCGCTAGATTATCTGGCGCGCTCTTCTGTCAGTTGATCTTGTGGCGCGCTCTGCTGCCATTTGATTCGCTGGTTGTGCAACCTCATTGTGCGCACAGACTTTCGCATCTGAGTCGGAGTCGGTTGCTGGCGACGGGGCAGTGGTTCAGGCTCCCGTCTGGGCGTGGCCGGCGGGATTGGCGGGCTGGACGACTTCCAACTGGACACCACCGTGCGGCGAGACACGATCGGTCATGGATGGCCCAATGAGAGCGTCAGCACCCGCTTGGCGGGCGGCAGCCAGCCGAGCCGAAAATGAGCCTGATTGACAAACCTTCAACAGCGGTTAAACCAGGCATATTGGTCTGCAAAGCCTACTTAACGACACGAAAAGGAACCCTTAAGCCCACCCATGATGCAGCAGCAGGTGCCCTAAAACACTGCCAATGGGAGTGCTGCTATTTTCTCGCCAGAGTGCTGGACACCCTGCTGGACCGCTGCCTGGGCAATCGCACCGGCGCCAACTTCAGCCCCGTGGCCGCCTACCCGTCGCCGACGCCCACCGTATCCAGAAGGTGCCCGAATCGGCTGCTATGGCCGTTGAGCTTGCCATTGCCATTGACCGTCTGGTGCCCGTTGACGTGACCATGTTCCTGCCGATGCCCATGACCGTCAGTAGACGCGGGAGCACCATTGATCGCCGCGGGCTGCTGCACGACGGGCAAGTACACCGTTTTCTGCGGCACAAGCCGCCGCAGCGTTGCCAGGGCGTTGGCTGACAACATGAACTGCTTGTAAGCCTGGTCCTGGCGCCGCCGCTGATATTCCGCCCATCGCAGTTGCTGCTCGCCCTGTTGGGCTTCACGCGACTCCATGTAACCAAGTTGCAGCCACGACATGACCACTCGCTCGCAAAGTAGTTTCTCGATGGTGCCCGGGCTCTTTCCGGATAGCTCCAGTTTCAGCGCATTGACGCTCTTGGCCAGGCATTCGCGATAGTACAGATCGTTTCCAGCCACGAGTTTGATCCAAGCCGCCTGGGCCTCGACGCTGAGGTTTCCCACACTTTTCCAGAGGAATTCGTTCTTGGTCAGAAACTCCCGCAGCCGCGGCAGCGTCTTCTTGTCACCTTTTCGCGCCCGCTGGATCAAGTCTTGCAGCTCCGTCCATGCTGCGACCTGGTCTGAATCTACTCCCGCCTGCTTGGCAGTGGCTTCCTCGACTGTGCTCTCGGCATGCGGTTCGGCAACGGCCTCGGGCTTAGCCTGAACTTGCTGATCGGCTTGCTTTTCACTCTTTCTATGTTTCACGTCGTCGCCTCCAAGGGCCATAGTTGTGACGGCCGAACCCTTCGATCAGCAGCACCGCCTCCAGCAGATTGTCGCAGCAATGGTGTAGTCTACGCATTTGGCGCGCGACCTCGAATGTACGTGCCTGTTCAGCGAGCATCGCCTGGAATTCAGTACGGCGGGCTGCACTGGCGGCTTGCAGCTCCTGCAATGCGAGTTTAGCTTTCTCACCACGGCCGATGTATTCGTGGACGACTTTTTCTCCAACCCGCCGAGATCGGTAAAGGTATTGCTGACCGCCTTGTCCGCGCTGCTCCCAACCCATGCACCATGTCTCCTTGTGGCACGAAATCGCAATCCCCATCACTTATCTCAGCGTAGCATTTGGGTATCCGCAGGAAAAGACCAAGGCTTGATCTTCGTCAAATCTGACGAAGTTTCGCCTCGGGGAACTGGGCTCTCTATCTGCCTGCCGTGGCATGTTCAGGCTCTCGTATCGAATGGCTGCCTGCGCCTATTTGTGCATCAGGTCGCTCGTGGTCTGCACCGTGGTGGGCAGGATGCCATGCACTTTGGCTCTTATCTGGTTGCGGTATCGGTTTGCCGGCCAGAACCGCTCGGGCTGCCTTGATCACGTCCAAAGCAATCCGATCTTGTGCCGCGTCGGCAGCGTCGGCAGATTCGATCGACGGAAGTTCCATCAGCCGCACTTGTGCGGCGAACAACGTCGGATGCAACTCGGGCGACCGCGGCAAGACCATAGAGGCAAGCAACGCCTTCATCGGCAACGGCATGCTCGACCCCTCGGCCAGGCAGGCGGAAACCGTGGGAAATTCACCAGGTAGGCAGCATGCCTTGGTCGCCGCGATCACGGCGTCAAGGATTATCGTGCCGCCGAAATACCCGATGGCCTGCCAAATAAGCCCGATTTCATCGTCGCCGAAACCGTGGCGGAGCCGCTGGCCGAAGACCTGCGAAGAGACCCACGCCCAAGCGTGCAGATGAGGTCGAACGTCGAAGAAGAGCTGGCCGTACAGGTTCACCGTTTCTTCGGGAAGATTGCACTGGGCGGCGATCTCCGCGTCGCTCTGGCCAGCGAGGAGCCGTGCCCGCACCTCCCATTCGGCCAACCCGCCAACTTTGTGCATCTCAAAGGCGGCGGCAATCGCGGCATCGTGCAAACCTTTCCGGCGTCGGCGGGGATAGGCATCGGACTGCCCGCGGCAGCGACGGAAAGCGATGGCGGCCTTCGTGGCGTCATCCAACCCATGGCGGCGGGAAAGCTCGCCCGACGCAATCTCAGAAGCAAGCTGCCAACGCCAATCTGGGCGGCGGAATGGATTGAATTGTTCTAGGTCGAATCTACGTCGTGGCATGGCCTGACTCCGGGCTTGTTCGGTCAGTTTATGGTATCTGGCTGCAGTTCGTCTAGTCCATTAAAAGTCCACTGGATTTCCCAAAACGGCTTCAAATCCATTTTTGACGGCATTCTGGAAATCCAGGAGAAAACGGCAATCCGTCCCAAGCTCGGGATCAGCGGCAGGCGGCAAGGGCTCATGTAGGTCCGAGCCCGAGACCATTTTGGCATTTACAATCGAACGGCCTACTTGGCAGAATGGATTTGTGGTCACGTAGAATCCCGTTTCATGGAGCAAGTAGATGAGCAAGCAATCACGCATGTTGCCCGCCGTGTCCGATTTCGAGGGCCCGGGTACTGCGCCGCCCTGCAAGCGGCCCGTAGATATCCACGTCCTGGTCCGCAGGATCAACCGCGTGTTGACGAAGCAGGACACGAGGATGATGCGGCCGCATCCCTGCTCGAAGGCCTACCAGGCCTACGGCGGGGCCTATATCGCCGGCAACAACGGCATTGTCGCGACCCAGGTCGATCTGGCCGCGTTCGCCCGCGAGTTGGGCGTCCTCAAGCCCTGGGAGGTCGTCGCCCATGGCTAACGCCTGCCTGTGGAACGCGATGAAAAATTAACTGTTCTGCGCTTTTGGGACTGTCAAGAGTCTTTGACGCCCAAAACGAGAGAAACCCGCGGGGAACGGCTGCCCCGCGGGCTTCATTGAATGTTCGCCCCCGATCTTCAACCACGATACCGGGGCCTCAATCCGTGCCAATCTCGAAAGGAACTGGCTATGCTCTTGAAATATAAGCGCGATCCCGATCGTTGTCAATCGGGCGTCAACGTCCCCATCTGGCTGCTGAATTCCCTTTCCAATCCCAACCAGGTCAGGGTCATGTCCTGGCTGCTCTACTGGTTCGATTCGCCCGATTCTTCGGCTTCGTTCCGACCGCCCAATAAGAAGCCCGTTTCGCTCATGCAAATGACGATGGACGAAGCCGAAAAGACGGACAAGCAGAACGCTGCCGAGTCCAAAGAGAATCTTGCCATACTTTTCAGGCCGTTCGACACGGACGCTTACAGGCGACTTCCGGCTGCCCTGCAGCACGACTTCATCCAGAACCAGGCCAAAATGGAAAAGGTGAACGCCCTCCGCTCGTACCGCGGTCGCACGATGAAAGCCGACAAAGGCACGCTTTGCCGCTCCAGGCACTTTGACGGCGATGGTTTGCGTTGCTGGGCAGGAAGCTATTCTCTCGCGGCCGAACAACTGAATATGGATCGGAAGACAGTCCGCCGCATCCTGCACGAATTACACGAGAAGAAATGGGTATTCTTGTTCGGCGAGCAACCGCTAAAGATCACGTTGGATGGCCGCCGTTTGGGAATCGCCTTCTACCGCATGTGGGAGAACCCGGAAACGGCTTTGGAATTGAAGGAAGAGATCGGACCCCTCTCTAAGGAAGGCAAGTTGCCTATCGTGGCTCGCAATCGCAAGACCGGCAAGAAGTTGCTCGCAGGCTGGTTCGAGAGCGCCACGCGCAAGATGGCCATGAATCGCCGCAAGCGAAACATTGACTTCTATGGAACCTTGCCCGCGCAGCCCTTCATCTGGGTCGACGACGACACTTTCATCGCCTGCAAGAAGAAGATGGGGCCGGCCATCCTGCTCGCCCAAGTCAGGCACGTGATGAAGAGGCAGGACGTGAAAGTCATCGCGCGCAGCATCTACCGCTGGAGTCGCCAGACGTGCATCAAGACGCAATATTTGTCCAAATGGTTTCGCTGGTTGGACAAAGCAGGATTGTTGAAGATCGTCGCCCGAAAGGATCGCCTCAAGTGGACTGTTGCCATCCCTGAATAGTCCTTGTACTTCTTTTGGTTATTGTATCGCAACACCACAGAGTGAGGCATCTGGAACTAGAGTGGGTCATTTAGAACTAGGGTGGGTCATTTAGTGGCACAGTATAGATTAGAGATATAGATCTGGACAAATAACTTCGGAGCTTCGCTACGCTCGCTCCTGGACAGTAGCGAGCCGAGTCGGAGTACCGACTCGTCTCGTTTTCTTTAAGGAAAGGTATTGGATTCATAGAGTGCGTTGGACTTCAAATACAAAATCTGATTCCTGTTCTTCGAC
>CAZTPX010000152.1:4938-23314 GCA_964615095.1 uncultured Planctomycetaceae bacterium
CGCGATTGCCTTGGATCTAATAAAGGATCATGATTCCTGTTTTTCGACCGCGATTGCCTTGGATCTAATAAAGGATCATGATTCCTGTTTTTCGACCGCGATTACCTTGGATCTAATAAAGGATCATGATTCCTGTTCTTCGATCGCGATTACCTTGGATCTAATGAAGGATCATGATTCCTGTTCGTCGATTTGCGAAGAACAAGGACTTCATGGAAAACAACTCATCCTGTTCCGCGAGCACCGATGGCTACAGACTTCATGTCCTTTATCGCGAGTTCAAGAAGAAACAAACCATCAATACCAAGACCACCAACCTGTACCCCGATCTGCGAGGCGCTGGAACTAATGAAAGTCATTGATCCTATACGGCCACTGAACCCGACATGTGCTCACGAGGCCGACCTGGCCGTGCTGGTGATCGGCATGGACATGACCACGGACGGGATTGGCGTTGGCGAACGGACAGCTCGCCAGTGTCGTCGAATCCAATGGCCGCGTTGGAAGTTCTCCATAATCTGGATCTTAACCGCAATCAGTCCCAAATCCACTTTTGACGGTTTTCCGGAAATGGAAGCAAATATGAAAACTGCGCACCATCCCCCGGGCACAGGATCACGGCGAGTGAGGTTGTTGGAAGGCCGCGCCCCCGTGGAAGCGAAGCCGGCGGGCAACGGCAGGCCTTAACGGGCTGCACGATGGCACTAACCATGTAGGCCATCTCCGCCATCGAGCCCGTAATGTCGATGACCGACACCGTACCACACGGAGGCGGCGAGCTGGTGGCCAGCATCGGCAGCGGTGATGAAACGGTGGCCGCCGAGCTACGCCGATGCCGATCCCAACATGACGGTTGGTAGCCTGTTGCATATTCACGTTGCAGTTGCATAGCAAACGGTTATAATATTTGACATATGTGACTGCGAGCTAATTTGATTTGGCCGGTCTTCTTACATTGCTTGTCTGCCAGGAGCAGCCAGCCCGGGTGGTGCCCGGGGGCGCTGCCGCGGCCACCTCCAGTAGAGGCGCCGCGGCCTTGAATCTTAAGGCGATGATGAAGGTTGAGTCAGCAGGCGTTTTGAATGGCGATAGTGAACTTGGTGCCGATCGTGGGAGTGATCCCAGTAAGTTGGATCAGATTCTTCAGATCCTCGGGGCGGTTAATCAACGGTTGGATGGCCTTGAGCAGTCGGTCGTCGATATGATCAAGGGTATTGCTACCCGCCAGCCGCAGAAGGAATGGTACAGCACCGCGGAACTCGCGGAGCTGTTGGGCAAGAGCGACTTCACGGTACGGGAGAAGTGGTGCAATCAGGGACGGGTCGAGTGTCAGAAGGACCCGGATTCGGGCAAATGGCGAATCCCTGCCCAAGAACTTCACCGCCTGCGTAACGGCGGCAGCCTCAAGCCGCGCCACCCGCGCTGATGGCACGGCTGTCACCGTAGTAGCCAATTAACGTCTTCGGTCCAATCAGGTCAGAGCGGCAGCTTGGTCATCCACTGCTGCTCGTCCTGTGGAAATAGATGCTGGTAAAGCTGCATCATTTCATCGGTGGTGTGGCCCATCCATTTGGCGATCATGGTCATCGGGACGCCGACGCGGGTGCAGATTGCGCCGAATGAGTGTCGCAGAACATGGAATCCTCGAATTACCTTCCACTTGCTGTCGGCCAAGGTCTGCTTGAAGTGGTGATGGGCTTCCTCACGGGTCAGGGCATCGTAGGCCTGTTTCGCGCTGCGGCGAGGCATGCCGAGTGGCGGAGCGATAGCAAACTGTCCACCCGGATGTTGCTTGAACCAGGCCTCCATGATCGTCTTCAGCTTCGGGTGCATCGGCACCTTCCGGGTCGAACTCGCCATGTCCTTCCGTCGCTTCCTCTCGCGGATGATGATGAGGTCGTCCGTGAACTTGAAGTCGTCCAGCATCGCCCGGCAGATTTCGCTGCGCCTGGCGCCGGTGTACGCGGCCATGGCGAACATAGGATATATGAAGGGGTGCGTGGCGGTCTTCTGGACGTGATCGAGCATTTCTGTGACCTGCATCTCGTCCAGATAAACGAACTTCCAGAGGCACGCCTGCTGATAATTACTCAGACCACCTCGTTTGATCCGATGCGCGATTTCGGACCAGGTCATAAAGTCCTCAGCCTGCTCGGGCTTGGGAAGGCTAATTGCCCACTTGCGTGCCTTGTGTGGGTCGAGGAGCGGGCAGGGCGTGCGGACGATGCCGGATTTCCTGGCCCAGTCCCATACCTGCATGAAGGTCTTCAACTCCTTCTTCACGGTGGCTCCACTGACCGTTCTCGGCTCCCATGTCTTGGCCTTGGGGCTCTTCTTTCTCGGCTTGCGGACTGGTCGCTTCCGCCGGGCCTGCTCCTTCAGCCGAGCTGTGACGTAATCTCGGAGCGTGGTAACCGTCATCTCGGCGAACGGGCTGTTCTCACCCAAGACCCGCTTGAGGTGGCGGATGTGAATCCGCTCCCCTACCAGCGTCGTTTCCGCCTTGTCGCGTTGATCGGCGAAGTACGATTCGCATACGTCGCCCAGCAGGGCCTTGTCGGCCGAGGGGAGTTTCGGTTTCTGCTTAGCCTTGCCACCCGACATGATCCATGTTCCAGGATCAGGCGTGTCTTCCGGGATGACCAGGCGGCCCTTATTGAGCAGGGCGATCGTCTCCTCGACACCGGCCTTCAGGAGCTTGGCGGCACCCTCCTTTTGCGTTTGGCAGGAGCGGGTGAATCGACGGCCGCCGAAGTGGAACTTGATGAGGTAGTTTTTGGTCCGAGGGTCGAGCCAGATGCTTGCCATCCCAGGTACTCCGCTGCGATCAGGGTGGTGACAGAGCGCCGTATGCCATCCGTATGCCCGTGTTGCCAGTTTCCGGGAAGTTCCCTTGACGTTGCCATCGCGTTGCAAAACAGATCGCAAAGCACTACATATCAATATCTTACAGCACGATTCAACGTCTGGGAAGTAGATGGGAAGCATCCTGGAAATATGCCAAGAACTCGACTCAAAATCCAGTTCTCGCAAGAGAGTGCGGGTTCAAGTCCCGCCTCCGGTATCTTGAAGAAGCAAAAGGACTTACGACGATGAGTTGCAAGTCCTTTTTGCGTTTCTTGTGGCCGTTTTGATAACAAAATGATAACAGCGTTGCTTTAGCAACATGGCCCCAACATTGCGACCGCCGAAGTCTAACATTGCGACCGCCGAAGTCTAAACATTGCGACCGCCGAAGTCTAAGAGTCTAAGGGTTTTTCGGCCGTGCATGGTCGAATAGGTCGGAGCAAGACCTCGCCGGTCGCCCGCTGGCCCGGCGTGCTCCCCCTCGCCTCCCAAGCCATCGGCAATGGCCTCCCGACCCCGCTGGCCCGGCCGCTCGCGTCTGCTTTTCATCGCAATCTTCGGGGGTGAATCCGCTACCGGGGGTGTAGACCGAGGGGAAGTGCGGTAAACTTATTTTATTACGCGGGCTTTTTTGGCATTCTACCTCGATTGGAGGCCGAAGATGGGACAGCGACTCGGTGATTTTTTCGAGAGTGTGGGGAAGGACGTTGACCCACTCATCTCCGAAACCGTGTGCGGAGTGTAAGCCGTAGCCAAAGGGACATAGAATGTTGAAGAAGAAACGAAATAAACGCGAACGGTATCCACAGGACGAGGCAAAGTACGAATGGCTGCCGCTCCTCTTGGACGCCTATCATGTCTCCGACGAGGGTATTACGGAAGAACTTGGCGAAGAGGGGGAGCGGCGTGGGCATAGAGTTGCGTGTCATAAGGGATGTCACGTCTGCTGTCTCAAGCCCGCCGTGCCGATCACGCCCCTTGAATTCAAGGGTATCTCATGGTACGTGTCTGAGAAAATGGGGGAGCCGGTTCGCAGCAAGGTTCGGGACCAACTCCTCAAACATCAAGAGTCTACAGCCTGCCCGTTCCTTGTTGAGCAAGAGTGTTCAATCTACCCAGTAAGGCCGCTTGCTTGCCGTCAATTCTACATGTTCCGTGAAGTCTGCAAAGAGGGCGAAGACCCAGCGGAAAGCCGCCCTGCCGATATGTTCCAGCCGAGCCGTGACATCGCCCAGAGGGTTAGCTTGGTTATGCTGCCGCATTATGGGATCACCGAATACGCGGAGAAAGTAAAGGCGTTTGAGGCGGGTTACATTGGACGGCAAGCAGGATTGATGTGTAACTGTGATTGGAATCTGCTAGTACATACAATGAACATTTTTGACAAACACTCGAAGAAGGGTAAGCAGTAGCCATGAAACTGCTGACGACGACTGCCGAGATTAACAAGGAATTGACCCGTTTGCTTCGGGAATGCGTCAAGTGCCGGATCCCGTGCCCTTGGCTATGATCCGGTGCTTTGAGGAATCCGGTCTAAAATACTACGGATATGGATCGAGATTCAACACGCCGACTGGTTCTGGTGCCAAAGAGGATTCTGATTGGGATTTACAGGTTGTGTGTACGGATGATGAATGGAATCGGCTAGAATCCAAAATTCAGAATGAACTGGGCGTTGGCGGGCGGTGGACGTGTGAAAGGATTCCGTGGAAAAAAGGACAGGAGAAGCAGCCGGTTATTTCTAATTTTTCTTGGCTTACCAGAGAATTGAGAAATAAGAATGCGATCAATGTACGTAGAATTATGAATCCCGAAACTGACCTTCTTCGTAAAGACGAAAAGGGAAGATGGGTGCCAAGCGATTTTACGAAAATTGTATAACCACGTTTGGGATACAGACTCGGCCCGCGCGGCTTCAGATTATGACATTCCCACGCCGAACCCGTGCTGAAAACGCTGCGTTTGTGGTCGAGTCCATAAAGGCACTTGGGCTTCAAGTGCCGGGCGGCTCGCGGCTCATGCAGATGTATTCCACGCTTGCGAGTCAGAAGGTGATCTTGCCCGCTGACCAGGAATTTGAGACGGCTGTTGAAGCGGAACGCGACATGCAGGTGCTCGCCTTCGTGCTCGACGTGGCTGCTGCCCACTCGACCGATCAGAAGTTCCGCGATCTCATCAAGTTCACGGTGGGCGATTCTGTGCTACCGCAAGACAACCGGAATAATTCCAGCGGCCGTGACTTCCAGTTTGAGTTATTTGTCGCTGCGATCTGCCAGAACGCGAGCCTAGTGCCCGTTGAGCGTGAAGAGCCTGACGTGACGTGCGTTGTGCAGGGTGTGAAGTACGGCATCGCCGCAAAACGCATTAAGAGTGCTGCTAATCTGCGTAAACGAATCTCAAAGGCTGCCGACCAAATCGGGAAAACGGGATTTCCCGGCATAATTGTCCTAGAGACTTCTCTTCTCTTCAATCCAGACAATACGGGCATAACTTCGCCAGTATCCGACGACAACTATGGGAAACTTCACCATGAGGCCCTTTGTCGTTGTATAAGCCGATACGCTGATGAAATCCATAAATGGGTACGAGGCAAGGGTGTCCGTGGCCTCGTCTTCCACGATCAGCAAGTCCGTCGCCTTGACCTGAATGGGAATTGGTGCCTTGAGGGGATGAACCTAGAATTTCCGCTCGCGGACCTGGATGAATCCCAGCAACGCGATTTCCGCTGCTTCACCGAAAGTTACTTTTCTGGATTGTCGAATCGAGAGTGACATCGGTGCCCACCATAATGGACTAGATTTATGACCATGCAAATTCTCGGCTATGGCGAAGACGCATTCACGCTTTGGATATTGAAGCACAATCCGCAGCACGTCCTGCGTGAACTGGGCGATCCCTCCGATCCTTCCCAGTGCTTGGCATTTTTCCGGCCAAGTTTCGGGAGAAGCAGCAAGGGCAAGTGCATGTTCGGGGAATTCGACTGCATTCTGGCATCGTCTTCCAAGATTTATCTGATCGAAAGCAAGTGGGACCACGCCAAAAACGGGCGAAAGAAAACGGTGAAATTGGATTTGGAGCAAATCGAGCGACATCGAAGGTTCTCGTGGTATCTTTCCCATTGGGACATCAAGCACCGTGGAAACTGGGATGCCTTCAGAGAAGACGTTGCTGATTCTTTTCGCCACGACTTTCCCGCTTGTAAACTCGTTCCGACGAAGAGCCTATGTCGCAAGAATTTGGAACTTGCTCTAGCGAGGCTACATGAGCATCAAGCTGATCCCGTGGCATTTCAGAACCCAGTCCACGTATTGCTCTATTTCTACGGCACCCGGCGAAAGGGAATCGAAGGTGTAACGGACACCGACGACCTTGAGTTTCACCCGGTAAACTTCGACTACAGTACGTTCGTGACCGGCACCTTCATTGATTTGACGAAACCGACTGGGCCGGTGGCGGTTGGGATTGCCCAAACGTCACCGGCCGATCAATAGCCGAAAGGAAATCCGCATTGGGAAAAAGCGATGCCCCACCCCTGCCGTTGCGTAAGGCGGCCATCAAATTGGACATGCCGGAAGATGCTGTCGTGGCATTGGAAGCGACGGGCGGAATCAAGGTAACGATTCGAGACAGAACCGGCGAAAAGATGTACCACATGACCAAGATTCAACAGGGCGAAACCGTCAAGTACGTACCGTTCGCTACACACGATGCTCCTACGAAATATGGAACGCTATCACGAAGTGCTCGACGTCGGAGAACTGCGCAGGCGCTCTGAATTTCCTAGCCGTGAAGTGGCGACATGGAATAGCCAGGGGCGTGAGCCCCGGGGAACTTGGCGTTAGGCGTAGCGGTCAGACAATCGCCGGGCGATTCGTCCACCGGAATTGCAGTCGTAAATTTCAACCCCTCCAAGCTACTTGATTCTCTTGACTCGGCCCATATCGTTAGAGAGTGTAGAAAGGCTGTGCTTTGTCGATTTTCTTTCTTACTAGACCCTTAGGAGGACAATTATGAATCGCGCAGGTTTTGGGAAGGTGCTCGCCGTAGGCGTGGCCATCTTGGGGCTCGGGTTATTTGCCATGCCGGCGGACGCCGGCTGGTGGCACGGCGGTTGCTACGGCTACGGCGGCTGTGGCTGCAGCTACGGTTGTGGTTATGGGTGGGGCGGCTGTGGCTACGGCTGCGGAGGTTGTGGCTATGCTTGTGGCTGTGGTTTCGGCTGCGGCAATGGTTGGGGAGGCTGCGGCTACGGCTGTGGTTCGTCTTGTTACAGTTCCTGCTGCAGCACGATCGTCTATTCCGGCTATGGTTGTAGCACGTGTGGCGGTGGGCAGTACATCACGGAGCCGGCGGGCATGTCGCCAGCACCGCCTAGCGCACCGGTCACACCTTCCACGCCTCCGGTCACGTCTCCGTCGACGGGAACTTCGCCGGGCCATACCAGCCTCCAGTCGTCGGACGGCAAAAGCGCCATGCTCACGGTCTCAGTGCCCCACGATGCCAAGGTGACGATCAACGGCATGCTCACCAAGAGCACCGGCGTCACGCGGCGTTTTATTTCCTACGGCCTGCGCGCGGGCAGTACCTACAATTACTCGATCAAGGCGGAAATCATTCGCGACGGCAAGATTGTTCCGCAAGAGCAGACGGTTTCGCTCACGGCCGGCGGGCAGCGCGACGTGGCTTTCGGCTTTAACAATCCCGGCAGCGAGGGCCTGGCCGCGAGCGAGTGATCGCGACTGGCCTGCATTTCGCATAAACGACATTACGGTCTCCCGTCCGACAGGCGGCGGGAGGCCGTTTTTTTGGGGGGAACGATACGAGTGCTCTTCTATTCTGCGGTGCCCGGTCGACAGCTCGGCCGAAGAATAACTTGCGGATTCTGTCAAGGGTGCCTGGGGCATAGCCAGGAGAATTGCAAAGTCCTTTGTAGCACGGAATTTATTCCGTGGCCTTGCCTTCTTAGGGCAAAACGGAATGAATTCCGTGCTACGGAGGGCTGTCCTGCGAGACTTTGCCGTTCTCCTGGGGGGATAACGACGCCGCAGCCAACCGTGCCCAGTCGTCCAACGCTGGGGCTTCGTCGACCAACGCCGACCATGCGGCATGGTACCCGGCCGTGCCCGCAGCCACCAGCCACCCCGAAGATCGCCCTTAAACGGGGTCCTGGCAATTATCCGACTGGCCGGGCCGCAGCCCTTGTCAGCCTTGCCCAACCGGACCAAATCCTCAAGTGCTTACGGCCCGCGAAGTTGCGCTGATTCTTCCCGCGCCGTTCCGAGCGTTGCCGTCAATGGGCCGACGATTCTCGCGGTTATTTCGCGAAAATCTTCCATATCTATCCAATGCCGGAACCTCTTGCCGGGAAACCCCTTAGGGCAATCGCACCCGCCTCGCAGCGGGCCGCGAGACCGGAATAATCGTTCCGCCCTCTTGACAGTTATTCATAGTTATGGATAATTACGGTAAGTGGCGATTGTTCCTGTCGCCCTATCACCGCAAGGAGATCCGCTATGTGTTCCGTCGCCGAAAAACCGCCAGCCGACAATCCTCAACCGCCAGATTCCCGGTCTCTGCCCGCGAACGAATCGTCGCACCTCAGTCCGCGACAGCGGAAGAAAACCCTGCTGCCGGAGATCACCCGGCTGGCCCTGGAGGGCCATAGCGGCCAGGCCATCGCCCGCAAGCTCAAGCTGCCCAAGCGGACCGTCAATCACTGGCTGGAGAAACTGCGGCAGGAGTGGGCCGCCAAGGCGGCGGAGGGCACCGGGGAGCTGTACGCCTTCGAACTGGCACGCCTCGATTCGATCTACCGCGAGGCCATGCAGGCCTGGCGCAACTCGCAAACCGACATGAAAGTGCGGCTCACGGAGCACGTCGCAGTGGCCGGCAAGGAACCCAGAAAGAAAAAAACGGTCCGCACCCAACCGCAACGTGCAAACGCGGCCCTCCTCACCAAGGCCATGGCCGCCGTGATGGCGTCGACGCGGCTCAAGGGCCGCAAGGCCCCCAAGGTCGCCGCCAAACGGGGCCAGGGGCCGATTCCCGCGAAGAACGCGGGGAAGGCCGGTTCGTTGCAGATCCCCGAACCCGAGAGCCTTGCGGCGGACAGGTTCTGGTTGGAGTGCGGCGAAGAGGTCGTGATGGAGATGCGTATTGGTGAGCTCTACGAGGCCAACTGGCGGTTGGCCAACATGCTCGAGGCGCAGGGCGGCACCATGCCTGCGGAGTTGAAGAACCCGAGCTTGACAGTCTTGGACGACGACGAACTCTACGCGCACCGTGAACTGTTGAGGGCCGCAATCCACAAAGCCCTCTACGAGGCCGAGAATTCGCCGCAAGACCGGGAAAGTTCGCCGTCAGCCTCGGAAAGTTCGCCACCAGCCTCGGAAAGCTCGCCGCAACCGCAGTCAAACCAGGGCGCGTGAAAGTTATTGCCTTGGATGGCCCGATTTGGCCCGTTCTTGCCCTCCCTCCGTTGGCTATATACGTCACACCCTACGGACTGCAACCCCTTGTTTTTCCCGCGGTTTCCACCTGTCTTGCGAAAGCGGTACCAGTCCTGTGATGAAAATAAATATATCCATTAGTATGGTAAAGTGGCGCTCAAATCCGAAAAAAGTTGATTTTGGGCCAGTTCGGGCAAAAATCCCCTATCCGTATGGCAATAATACTACAGTGGTACAAAATGCAAGGTGGAAAGCCATTCGATGTCGCTGTTTGCGACACGGCTGGCGAACAGTCCGACACCCCAAGGCCCGATTGAATGGATTCCATTTGCCGGAAATAATGGTGTAGCCTAGAGATAGCGCAATTCTTCCTGCCGGCCCGCTTCGGCACGGAGAATGTAGGGATGATAATATAAGGAACGACCAGACCCATGTCCCATCCACTCCAACAACGAATCGGCGTCTTGCGCAGCCGTGCGGTACGGCTGTTGGCAATCCGCGGACTGAGTGCAATGGTGGCGGCGGTGCTGGCGACCGTGATCGCGCTGGGTTGGCTCGACTACTGGCTCCGCTTCCGCGACCGCGGTGTGCTGGTGGTCTTTGCTGTGGCCGTGCTGGGCGTCTTCATCTGGACGGGTTGGGCGGCCGCGCGACGGTGGCTCAACGCCCGGCTGAGCGATACGAACGTGGCCTTGCACGTGGAGGCCTGCTTCCCCGCGGTCAAAGACCGCCTGGCCAGCGCCGTGGAGTTCCTGCGGCAGCCGGAAGACGACGCCAGTGCCGGCTCGGCCGCGCTGCGGCGAACGGCGATCGCCCAGGCGGTTGCCGCCAGCGAAGATCTCGATTTCGACGCGGCCATCGATCGGCGTCCGGCCCTGCGGTCGGCGCTGGCGGCCCTGGCCGTGGGCCTTGTGGCCGCCGGCCTGGTGGTGTTCGATGCGGGCGCGGCCCGCACGGCCCTGGCGCGTCTGGCTTTTCCGCTGGGAACGGCCAATTGGCCGCAGAGAACGCACTTGGCTGTGTGTCAGCCGGATGGGCCGATATTCGTCTATCGCGGCCAGGCCCTGGAGGTTGAAGTGTACGACACCAAGGACGCCCCGCTGCCGCCCGACTGCCGCATCCACTATCGGCTGGTGGATGCCCAAGGGGCGACGAAGGAAGAGACCGAGCCGATGCAACTGCTGGGCCAGAAGATGCTCGCCCGCCGCGAGAACGTGCGATCGGCCTTGGAATTCCGCTGCACGGGCGGCGACGATCGCCACATGGGTTGGATCGAGGTCCGGGTGGTCGAGCCGCCGGAGCCGCCCGCCGTCCGCGGGCTGACGCTGACGATAACTCCTCCCGCCTACACGAATTGGCCGCCGGAGCAGCGCGAGGCGGCTTCCACCCGGCCGCTGCTGGCCGGCTCGCGCGTGCGGCTTGCCGGCAGGGCCACTAAGCGGCTCAAGCCGGCGAGCAGGCTGCGCTTGGACGACGGCCGCAGTCTGCCCCTCGAGATCGACGGCGACGGTCTGACATTTCACGTGGGACGCGCGTTGCCCGGCGCATCGGCCGAAGCGGCGCAGGGGCTGATCGTGGAGAAATCGACCGGCTACACGTTCCACCTGGTTGATGTCGACGGCGTCGAGGGCGGCGACGACGAGAACTGGCAGCTTCGCGTGCTGGCCGACGCCCCGCCCAACGTGAGCATCGAGCAGCCCGGCGGCGACCTGTTCGTGACGGCCAAAGCAGTCGTCAAGCTTCGCGTTCGCGCGGTCGACGACATGGCCTTGCGGCAGGTTTCGCTGGTCCTCCGCCCCTCGGACGCCAAGGCGAAGGAAAAGACGATTTCGCTGCGCGAGAGTCCCGACCGGCCTTCGCCATCGTCGGCTGGAACGTTTGGCACCGGCGCGGCGGGCGAACAGGCGACGATCGAGCAGGTCCTGGAGTTGTCCGAATTCCCGCTTGCCCCCGGAATGCAATTGACCTGCCAGGCGGTGGCCACTGACTATCATGCCCAGGTGGGCCGCAGCGATCCGCGGGCATTGATCGTGATTACGCCCGACCAGTTGCTGGAGCGGATGGCTGTGCGGCAGAGCCGGATTCTGGCAGAGTTGGGCCGCGTGCTGCAACTCCAGCGCGAGATCCGCAGCCAGGTCCGCACGCTGGAGATCCGCCTGCCGGAGACGACGGCGCTAAAACAGGCCGACATCGAATGTTTGCAGGCAGCGGAGTTCAGCCAGCGCGAGGTCGCGCGGAGCCTGACCAGCGGCAGCGACGGCCTGCCGGTAATGGTGCTCGAACTGCTGGCCGACCTGAAGAATAACCGCGTGAACAACCCCGACTTCGAGCGCCGCCTGGACGGGCTGCTGACTGAGTTCAATCGCCTCAATCGCGAGTTGCTGCCGCCGATCGCCACGGAGTTGACCGCCGCCATCAAGGGTGCGCAGATCCGCCTGCAATCGGAAACCCGGCCTGCCGGCCGCGACACCGAGGGCCAGTCGCACCTGGCTGCCGCGGGCGGCTATCAGCAGCAGGTCATCGCATCGCTGGAAGACGTGCTGGCCCGCTTGCGTCAGTGGGACGACTACCGCCGCTTCCATCGCGAATGGGTCCAGCTTCTGCGCGACCAGGAAGAGACGGCCCGCAAGACGGCGGTCCTGGGCGCGCAGACGGTGGGCCGCGATCTGAAGGAACTTTCCATGGAGGAAACGGCCGACTTGAAGATCCTGGCGGAACGCCAGTTGGAGTTGGCCCGCCGCGAGACGCGGCTGGAAGAGGAGATGGAGCAAACCGTCGCCAGCCTGGGCCAGAGTGAACCGCTGGCGGCGGGGACCTTGACCGACGCCGTGGCCGAAGCCCGCCGGCTGGCGATCGCCGCGGACATGTCGGCCGCGGGCGGCAAGATCCAGAACAACGGCCTGGGGCAACTTCCCGCCGAGCAGCAGAGGATTTTGCAGAACGTGCAAGAGGTGCTCGATATCCTGGCCAACAACCGCCCGCAGGAATTGGATCGCCTTTTCAAGAAACTCGGCGCGGCCGACAAGGATCTCGAGGCGCTCCGCCAGCGGCACGAGGGTCTGCGCCGCCAGATCGACGAGTGCGCGGGCGCGGCGGGCCAGCCGGTTTCCAATCGCGATGCGCAGAAGGCCAAGCTTCAGGGACTGGCCCGCCAACAGGAGGAGCTTGCGAAGCAGACCCGGCAGTTCGCCCGGCGGTTGGAGCGGCTGCTGGCCGAGGAAGCGGCCAAGGCGGCTGACAAGGCAGCCGAGCGGATGCAGGAGTGCGGCCGCGCCGGCGACGCGGGTGACGGGCAAGGCGCATGTCGCGGGGCACGGGAGGCCGGAACTGCCCTGGACGATGCTTTGCGGTCGCTGCGCCAGAAGCGTTTTGAAATCGAGGTCCAGTTGGCGATGGAGCAGCAGTCCCGTTTGCAGGACACGATCAAGCATCTCTATGGCCAGGAGGAAGAAATTGCGAAGGAAACTCGCGAGTTCGCCGCGTTGGAGCGCGGCGGGGAGTTGACCCGTGCCCAGACCTCCGGCGTCTTGGAGTTGGCCCACCAGCAAGATTTGCTGCGCGACGAGACGGGCCGAGTGGTACAATCGCTCGATGCGGCCAATGTCTTCCGCCTGGCCCTGGAGACCGTCGCCGCGCCAATGGCCCGGGCTGTGGCGCTGCTCCAGCAACGGCAGACTGGGCCTGCGACGCAGCAGGCCGAGCAGGGCGTCATCGACCGGCTGAAACTGATCCTCACGGCCATGGAAGCGGAAGAACCGGGCAAGGTGGAGGAGAAGGATCCGGGCAAAGGACCTGGCGGAGGTGATCCGGGCAATCAGCAGGGTAACGACCGCAATGGTGTGCCCAATGGCGTGTTGCCCTTGGCGCAACTGAAACTGTTGAAGCTCTTGCA
Organism: uncultured Planctomycetaceae bacterium; assembly: GCA_964615095.1. GTDB lineage: Bacteria > Planctomycetota > Planctomycetia > Pirellulales > Thermoguttaceae > JANXQG01. Next base: position 18,127 of record CAZTPX010000152.1, read on the forward strand.
GGAGAACCTGAACCTCCGCACCACGCAGTTGCGCCAGCAAGAGGCCGCCGGCAAGCCGGCCGCGGAGCTGCGCGACGAATATGCCAGGTTGTCGGAAGAGCAGGGCCGCCTGGCCGAGTTGACCTTCCAACTCCTTCGCCCGCAACCGCCGCAGGGCCGCGAACCGGCGGAGGAGGGAAATGAACCGAAGGAGAAACAGCCATGAAGACAGAAGACAGAGGGCACATTTCAGATTTGAGATTTGAGATTGCAAATTGCAAATTGCAGATTGCAAATTATGCCTTGCTCCTGCTGATGCTCCTGGCCTGCTCGGCGGCCTGCGCCGACGTTCCGCCGCCTTCGACCGACGATCAACTCCGCGACAGCTTGAATTCCAAGGCGGGCGACGACTACGATCGCGCACTGCTGGGCGATCCGGCAAAGCCCGACGACAAGAGCCGAGTGGATGAGCAGATGCAGAAGAAGCTGCAAAAGGAGCTTGGCGCGGCGGCCCAAAAGGAAGACCAGCCGAAGGCCCCGCTCCTGAAAGTGGCCGAGACGATGCGCGCGGTCCAGCCGCGGCTTGATAAGCGCGATTCCGGCGATGGCACCCAGATCATGCAGCGGCAGATTGTCTCCGATCTGGAAAAAATGATCGAACAAGCGAAGAAATCGGGGCAGGGCGGCAAGAGCACCGGCGGCCGCAAACCGACAAGCAACGCTTCGCAGAAAGCGGGACAGCCCTCGGGAAGTTCTCAGAAGCCTGCCCAAAGAATTGATCCGAACATTCGTCGCCCGGAGGATGTCCGCAAGGAAGAGGCCCAAAAGGCCATTGCGGCGATGAAGGGCTTGAACGCGGAACTGCACAAGGGCGAGCGCCAACACGTGCTGCAACTGCCCAGCGAGCACTTTCTGCCGGAGTACGAGTTGGAGATCGAGGACTATTTCCGCCGCCTCTCGGAAGATCACCCGGAGTTGGAGAAGCCATGATGCACACACTGCACTCCAAATGGACCTTTCTGCTGCTCGTGGTTCTTGTCGCTCCTGCGGGGATTCAAGCGGCCGATACAGAGAAGACGGCTGAGGAAACGATCACCCCGGCGACACGCAAGGCCATCGACCAGGGCTTGCAGTGGCTGGCCAGCCGGCAGAACAGCGACGGCAGTTTCGGCATTGGAAGCCTGCGCGGCAACGCGGGCATTTGCGGCCTGTGCGGCATGGCCTTCATGTCGGCCGGGAGCACACCCGACCGCGGACCGTACGGCCAGCACGTCGCGCGGGCTATCGACTACCTGCTGGCCAACGCCCAGCCCAGCGGATTCATCGTCGAGCCAACTCCCAATACGCAGGGACCCATGTACAGCCACGGCTTCGCCACGCTCTTCCTGGCCGAGTGCCACGGCATGTCCAAGCGGACCGATCTCCGCGACAAACTCAACCTGGCCGTCAAGCTGATCGTCCATTCGCAAAACAAAGAGGGCGGCTGGCGCTATCAACCGGTGAAATCGGACGCCGACATCTCCGTGACGGTCTGCCAGATAATGGCCTTGCGTGCCGCGCACAACGCCGGCATTCAGGTCGAACAGAAGGTCGTCGACGACGCGGTCGAGTATGTGAAGAAGTGTCAGAACCGCGACGGCGGCTTCTGCTACATGCTTAGCGCGGGCGGCGGGCCAAGCGAGTTTCCCCGTTCGGCGGCCGCAGTCGTCGCCCTGTACGGCGCCGGCAAACAAGAGGACGAGAAAGCGAAAATCACCATCACCCGCGGACTGGACTACCTGGCGCAGTTCCGCCCGGAGCAGCACATGCAGTATTACGAATACGGCCACTACTATGCCGTGCAGGCCATGTGGCAAGCCCGCGGCGCGCGTTGGACTCGCTGGTATCCGGCCATCCGCGACGAGTTGATCGCCCGTCAGAGGCCAGACGGTTCCTGGACTGGGGCCTACTACGGGGCCGAATGCGCCACGGCCATGTGCCTGATGGTCTTGCAGATGCCCGATAACCAGTTGCCGATCTTCCAGCGGTAAGGAGACCCGTATTTTGCGGACTGTTTTGCCCACGATCTTTTCGCTGCCGTTCATCATGGCCGTTGCCGGCCCGGCGGTTGCCCAAGCGCCTTTGGCGGTGCCGGTGGATGGCGAGCCGTTTGCCGCTCGGCTGACGAGTGTCGATGCCCAAGGCAAACTGACTTTCGACGGGGCCGACAAGCGGCCGTCGCTTGCCCTAGCCGATCTGATTTCCTGGGGACAGCCGGCCGAACTTCGCAAGGGACCGATCTTCGTGCTGGCCAACGGCGGTTATCTGCCAGCCGCGCTGCTGGGCGCGACCAAGACGGAAGTCTCGGTCGATTCGAACCGGCTGGGCACGTTGAAACTGCCGTTGGACTCGCTGGCGGGCATCATATTTCGCCCGCCTCCGCACGCCGCGGAACTGGATGCCCTGCTCGATCGCATTGCCCGCGGACAGGGCCAAGCCGATCGCCTGGTCCTCGACAACGGCGACGAGATGACGGGGCTGGTCGAGACCCTGGAAGGCGACACAATCAAGATCAAGGGCAATCTCGGGCTGGTCGAGATTGCTGTCCGCCGCGTGCTGGCGATCATCTTCAATCCGGCCTTGCGGCAACAGCCGGTTGCAGAGGCAGGCGCAGCGTGGATCGGGCTGAACGACGGAACGCGAGTTCAGGGCACGCGTTTACAATTGGACGCGGATTCGTCGCAGTGGACGACCCTTTCCGGCGCGAAGTGGCACGCGCCCGCCAAGGGCTTGGTCTTTCTCATGCCGCAGGCCAGTCGGGCCGTTTATCTTTCCGACATCCGCCCTGCCGAGTATCGCTTCGTGCCATACTTGGAGACGAAGTGGCCCTATAAGCTCGATCGCAACGTGACCGGCGGGCAATTGCGCTGCGGCGGGCGGATCTATCTGAAAGGCATCGGCATGCATAGCGCCGCGCGGTTGGGCTACAAGCTCGATTCCCCATGGCGGCGTTTTCAGGCGGAGGTGGGAATCGACGATTCGACCGGCGGCCGGGGCAGCGTCGGCTTTCGCGTGTTTGTCGACGGCAAGCAGAAGTACACGAGCCCGCCGCTCCGCGGCCGCGTGCCGCCGCAGAGCGTTTCCGTCGATCTCACCGGCGCGAAGCAACTCGACCTGGTAGTCGATTTCGGCGAGGCCGGCGACGTGATGGACCACGCCGATTGGCTGGGAGCGCGACTGGTAAAATAGGCCTACGCCCCGAACTTCCCCAGCCGGTCCGCATGGGCCAACAGCAGGGGCATGAGGTACATCGCCTGGAATTGGCCCAGGCCGCCCTTGAGACACTCGGTTTCGCCGAAGGACTGGCAGGCGTCGGTCCGCACGTTCTGTCCCGCGATCAGCACAGGCACGCCGTGCCAACTGTGGCTCTTCATCTTGGCCGGCGTGCTGTGATCGCCGGTCACGGCCAGCACGGTCGGCTTGAGGGCCGTCACACGGGGCACGATCGCGTCGAACTGCTCGATCATCTTGACTTTCTCGGGGAAGTTGCCGTCTTCGCCGCGGCTGTCGGTGTACTTGAAGTGGATGAAGAAGAAGTCGAAGTCGTTCCAGGCCTTCGCCAGGACGTCGATCTCCTCGCTCAGACTGGCCGACTTGCCCACCAGTTCCATGCCGACCAATTGGGCCAAGCCCTTGTACATAGGATAGACGGCGATGGCGGCGGCCTTCAGCCCGTAGACGTCCTCGTAGCTGGGCAGGGCGGGGGCGTTGGCGAAACCGCGCATGGTCAGGCCGTTGGCCTTGGGCTGGCCCTTGAGCAACTTCTCGGCTTGCACGACGAACTGCCTGGCGATCTCGGCCGTCTTCTGGCTGCCGGCGTCGTGGGCCTTGGGATCCAGCGGCGGCACACCCGTCTTCTGCGGATCGGTATCGGCCACGTTGCCGCCCAGACCATCGCCGCGGAAGACGACGCAGAAACGATGCTCCTTGACCGGCTCGACAAAGATTTCGACGCCGGGGATCTTCACCTCCCGCAACTTGACCGCCAGCGGGCCGCTTTCCTCGCTGGGAATGCGGCCGGCGCGGCGGTCGGTGATATTGCCGGCCGTATCGAGCGTGACAAAATTACAACGTATGGCAACGTCCTTGGGTCCCAGCTTGAAGCCCACACCGGTTGCCTCGAGCGCCCCGCGGCCGATAGGGTATTTCAGCGGATCGTAGCCGAACAGGCCTAGGTGTCCCGGGCCGCTTCCAGGGGTAATACCCGGCAGGATCGGAATGGAAGTGCCCAGGGTGCCGATTTTTGCCAGGTTGTCCAGATTGGGTGTCTTGGCGGCCTCCAACTCGGTAGGTCCGCCCGGTTCCAGGGGCAGTCCCCCCAGGCCGTCGGCCACCAGGAGCACGATCTTCGAATCGTTCTTTGTCTTCAGTTCGCTAACCAATTGCTGGATTTCCATGACAGGTTCCTCGGATTGCTGGGATCAGGAGATTCAATTCTCCCATTGATAGCGAAAATTGCGGAGAAGACAAGAGGGGCAGGCGGGCATCACGCCGTTATCCCCTTGGTGAGGGCCATGAACGCCGTTTCCAGGTTGATCTCGTCCTCCTTGAACATTGTCAGTTTGTAGCCCGCCTGGATCAGGAGCGTGGGCAGGTCGCTGTAGTCGGTCACGCCTTCGCAGAGCGTGGCCAGCAAGTGGCCGCCGCGGACCTCGATCTTCTCCAGCAGCTTGCTCTGCTCCAGAACCTTGCCGGCCGCTTCCAGGTCGCCCAGCAGGCCGATCTGTAGGACCGTGCGCGGGCGGACCAGCCGCATAATGTCCGGCACGGTGCCGCTGACCTTCAGTACGCCCTTCTCGATCATTCCCACCTTGTTGCAGACGTCGGATAACTCGGGCAGGATGTGGCTGGAAACCATGATCGTCTTGCCCATCTTGCGAAGCTCCTTGAGCAGGCTGCGGATTTCGATCCGCGCGCGGGGGTCAAGGCCGCTGGCCGGCTCATCGAGGATCAGTACCTTGGGGTCGTGCAAGAGTACGCGGGCCAATCCGAGCCGCTGTGTCATGCCGCGGGAGAGGCTGGTGACGAAGGCATCGCGCTTGTAGCCCAGGTCGACCAGGTCGAGTACCTCGTTGCAGATCTTCTTCCGCCCCGGGCCTTTGATGCGGTAGGCCGCGGCGAAAAACTCGAGGTACTCGATGACCTTCATGTCGTCGTACACGCCGAAGAA
>CAZTPX010000153.1:0-23194 GCA_964615095.1 uncultured Planctomycetaceae bacterium
GAACGGCGGCAAGACGGCCTGCGACTTCGAGTACAGCGGCAACATGATCGAGCAGTTGCTGCTGGGACTGGTCGCCTACCGCGTCGGCAAGAAGATCCATTACGATGGCGTCGCGGGACGCGTGACCGATTGCCCGGAAGCCAACGAGCTCCTGCGGCGGCAGTATCGCCAGGGCTGGACGTTGGACGGCTGACAACTCAACATGGCAACCCTTTCCGAAGCCTTAGCGCTTGCGATCCAGCACCACCAGGCGGGGCGATTGCCGGCGGCCGAACAGATCTACCGGCAGATCCTACTGGTCGAGCCTTACCACGCCGACGCCCTGCACATGCTGGGCGTGATTGCCGCCCAAGTGGGCAAACCCGAAATTGCCGTTGACCTGTTTCGCCGGGCGATCCGCGTCAACGGCAGTTCGGCGCCCTTCCATACCGACCTGGGCAACGCGCTGAAGGAACAGGGCAAGCTGGATCAGGCGGTCGCCTGCTACCGCTACGCCATCAAGCTGAAGCCGGATTATGCCGAGGCGCATAACAACCTGGGCAACGCGCTGAAGGACCAGGAAAAGCCGGACGAGGCCATCGCCAGCTACCGCAAGGCGATGAAACTGAATGCGGATTACGTCGACCCACACTACAACCTGGGGGTCGTCTTCCAAGACCAGGGCAAGCTGGACGACGCCATTGCCTGCTATCGCCGGGCCTTGCAGCGGAAGCCGGACCATGCCGTGGCGCACAACAACTTGGGCAGCATCTTCCGCAAGCTGGGAAGATTCGAAGAAGCTATCGCCAGCTACCGCCGGGCGGTGGAACTGCAACCGAACTACGCCGTGGCCCACTACAACCTGGGTGGCACGCTCCGCGACCAAGGGAAACTCGATGAGGCGGCCGCCTGCTGCCGCCGGGCAATCGAACTGAAACCCGATTTTGCCGAGGCGCACAACGTCCTGGGCAACGTGCTCCGTGACCAGGGCAAGCTGGACGAAGCGGCCGACTGCTGCCGCCGGGCGGTGGAGTTGAATCCCGATCTTGCCGAAGCGCACAATATCCTGGGCAACGTGCTCCGCGACCAGGGCAAGCTGGACGAATCGATCGCCTGCTACCGCCGGGCACTGGAGCTGGACCCGGACTCCGTCGTGGCGCACAACAACCTGGTCTTCACGCTCCAGTATTGCACGGGCGTGACGCCGTCCAGCCTGGCCGAGGCCCACGCCGAGTTCGATCGCCGGCACGCCGCGCCGCTACGCGGCCTCATCGTACCCTTCGAGAACCTCGCCGAGCGCCGTGGCCGGCTCCGCCTGGGCTTCGTTTCGCCCGATCTGAAACGGCACCCCGTCGGCTATTTCCTGATCGGCGTGCTGGAGAACCTCAGCCGCGAAACGTGTGAGACGGTGTGTTACTCCGACCGCGTCGCCAAGGACGATCTGACGCGGCGGTTTCAAGCCGCCGCGAGCCAGTGGCGCGACGTCTTCGGCATCAGCGACCAGCGACTGGCCGAGCAGATCCGCGCCGACCGTATCGACATCCTTTTCGACCTGGCGGGACATACTAGTCACAACCGCCTGCTGGTCTTCGCCCGCAGGCCGGCGCCGGTCCAGATCACTTGGGCGGGCTATGTGGGCACGACCGGGCTGTCGGCCATGGACTACCTGCTGGCCGACCGCTACGAAGTTCCGCCGGGCGCCGAGTATCACTATCGCGAGCAAGTGCTGCGGATGCCCGACGGCTATGTCTGCTACGAACCGCCGGACTACGCGCCCCCGGTGACGCGGCTGCCGGCCTTGGATGGCAACGCGGTTACCTTTGCCTGCTTCAACAACCCGGCCAAGATCACGCCTCAGGCGATCGAAGTCTGGGCGAAAATCCTCCACCGCCTGCCTCAGTCACGGCTGGTGCTGAAGTTCAAGGGCTGGAACCTGAACAGCGTCGCCGGGCGGTTTACCGAGTTGTTCGCCGCCCAGGCCATCGATCCCGCCAGGTTGGAGCTTCTCGGCCCCTCGCCCCACGACCAGTACCTGGCGGAGTACCAGCGCATCGACTTGGCGCTCGATCCGTTCCCATATTCGGGCGGGCTGACGACCTGCGAGGCCTTGTGGATGGGCGTGCCCGTGGTCACCTGCCCGGGCGAGACTTTCGCCGGGCGGCACTCGTTAAGCCACTTATCCAATGTCGGCCTGACAGAGACGATCGCCCGCGACTTGGACGAGTATGTGGAACTGGCCGTCTCCTTGGCCGGCGACCTGCCGCGGCTGGCGGAGCTGCGGGCGGGGTTGCGGGAGCGAATGGCGGCCTCGCCGCTGTGCGACGGGAAACGATTTGCAAACAACTTGGCATCGCTGCTACACGGCGTGTGGCAGCGGCGCAGTTAAGATGGCGACCATAGCTGAAGCACTAGCGGTTGCGGTCCGACACCATCAAGCCGGCCGGCTGCAAGCGGCCGAGCAGATCTACCGGCAGGTTCTGGCTGTCGCGCCGGATCACGCCGACGCGCTGCACCTCCTGGGCGTGATTGCCGCCCAAGCGGGCCAGTACGCGGTTGCCGCCGAGCACATCCGCCGGGCCATCGCCTTGAACGGGAACGTGGCCGCCTTCCATAATAACTTGGGGGGCGCATATCGTGCCTTGCAGCAGGCGGCAGAAGCGGCTGCCTGCTATCGCCGGGCACTGGAATTGAAGCCGGACTATATCGATGCCTACAGCAATCTGGGCCTCGCCTTGTGGGACCTGGGGCAGCCGGATGAAGCGCTCGCCTGCTGGCGCCGCGCGCTGGAGCTGAATCCGGACTTTACCGCGGCGCACGTCAATCTGGGCAACGCCTTGAAGGACCAGGGGAAGTTCGACGAAGCGCTCGCCTGCTACCGCCGGGTGATGAAACTCAAGCCGGACTGCGCCGAACCGCACTACCATGCGGGCATTGTCTTGCAGGGGCAGGAGAAACTCGACGAAGCGGTGGCCTGCTACCGCCGCGCGCTGGAACTCAAGCCGGACTTTGCCGTGGCGCACAACAACCTGGGCAATGTGTTGTGGAGCCAGGGGAAGCCGGACGACGCGATCGCCTGCTATCGCCGGGCAGTGAAACTGAAGCCGGACCTTGCCCAGGCGCACAACAACCTGGGCAATGCCTTGAAGGAACAGGGGAAGCTGGAGGACGCGATCGCCTGCTATCGCCGCGCGCTGGAACTGGATGCGGATTATGCCGAAGCGCACAACAACCTGGGCAACGTGTTGAAGGACCAGGAGAAGCTCGACGAAGCGGTTGCCTGCTACCGCCGGGCGCTCGCCCTCAGACCGGACTTTACCCAGGCGCACAACAACCTGGGCAACGCGTTAAAGGAGCTGGGGAACCTGGGTGACGCGATCGCCTGCCATCACGGCGCACTGGAATTGGATCCGAACTATGCTGAGGCATACTACAACCTGGGCAATGCCCTGAAGGCCCAGGGGGAACCGGATGAAGCGGTCGGCTGCTATCGCCGGGCACTAGAGCTGAAAGCGGATTATGCCCTGGCACACGACAATCTGCTCTACGCGTTGCAGTACTGTGCGGGCGTGACGCCGGCCGCATTGGCCGAAGCCCACGCCGAATACGAGCGCCGGCACGCGGCGCCTCTGCGAGAGGACCCGCCGCCGCGTTCTCGCGACCGCCACGCGCCGCTCCGCCTGGGCTTCGTTTCGCCGGACCTGGGGCGTCATCCGGTCGGCTATTTCCTCGTCCGCGTCTTAGAGAACCTGGACCAGGCGCAGTTCGAGACCGTTTGCTACTCCGACCGGCTCGGCAGCGATGATTTGACGCGTCGCCTCCAAGCGGTTGCCGCCCAGTGGCGCGACGTGTCGTGTACGAGCGACCAGCGGCTGGCGGAGCAAATCCGAGCGGACCGGATCGACATCCTTTTCGATTTGGCTGGACACACGGGCCACAACCGGTTGCTGGTCTTCGCCCGTAAGCCTGCGCCGGTGCAGGTCACCTGGATCGGTTACGAAGGGACGACCGGCCTGGCAGCGATGGACTATCTCCTGGCCGATCGCTACGTAATACCGCAGGGGAGCGAGCAACACTATCGGGAGCACGTGCTGCGGATGCCGGACGGTTACTTGTGCTACGAGCCGCCGGAGACAGCGCCGCCAGCCGGTCCGCTGCCCGCCGGGGAGCGAGGACATGTCACTTTCGGCAGTTTCAACAATCCCGCCAAGATCACTGCGGAAGTGGTGGCGGCCTGGGCGGAAATCCTCCGCCGCTGTCCGACGGCGCGGCTGGCCTTAAAGTATCGCGAGTTCGGCGACTCGACCGTAAAACAGCGGTATCTCGATCTGTTCGCCGCCCGCGACGTGGCGCCGCAGCGGTTGGACCTCTTGCCGGGGAGTTCCTATGCCGAATACTTGGCGACATATCAGAAGATCGACATCGTGCTGGACCCATTCCCGTTCTCCGGCGGCACCACGACCTGCGAGGCCCTCTGGATGGGCGTGCCCGTGGTCACCTGCCCGGGCGAGACCTTCGCCAGCCGGCACTCGTTTAGTCATCTATCCAATGTGGGCCTGACGGAGACCATCGCCGGCGACTTGAACGACTATGTGGAGTTGGCCGTTTCCCTGGCAAACGACTTGCCTCGGCTGGCGGCGCTGCGGGCGGGGTTGCGGCAGCGGATGGCCGTCTCGCCACTGTGTGACGGGAAACGTTTTGCGAACAACCTGGCGTCAGTGCTGCACGGCGCGTGGCAAAATGGCGACAACATCTGAAGCATTGGCGATTGCGATCCAGCACCATCAAAACGGCCGGCTGCAAGCTGCTGAGCAGATCTACCGGCAGATTCTCGCCGTCGCGCCGGATCATGCCGACGCGATAAATCTTCTGGGTGTGGTTGCCGCCCAAACGGGCCGGCACGCGGTTGCCGCCGAGTACATCCGTCGGGCCATCGCCCTGAACGGGAACGTGGCCGCCTTCCACAACAACTTGGGAAACGTGCTGAAAGACCAGGGAAAGCTCGAGGAGGCGGTCGATGCCTACCGCCGTGCCGTCCAACTGCAACCGGATTACGCCGAGGCCCACGACAACCTGGGCAATGCGATGAAGGACCAGCGGAAGTTGAACGAGGCGATCGCCTGCTACCGTCGCGCCATGGAACTCAAGCCCGACTACGCCGCGGCGCATAACAACTTGGGCACTGTCTTCCAGGAATTAGGGAAGCTCGATGAGGCGGCCGCCTGCTATCGCCGAGCGGTGGAACTCAAGCCCGATTTTGCCCTGGCGCACAACAATCTGGGCAGTGTCTTCCAGGAGCAGAGGAAACTCGACGAAGCAATCGCCTGCTGCCGCCGGGCAGTGGAACTCAAGCCGGATTATGCGGAGGCCCATAATAACCTCGGGATTGCCTGGAACGACCGGGGGAACCTGGACGAGGCGGTCGCCTGTTGGCGGCGGGCACTGGAGATGAAGCCGAACTTTGCTGTGGCCCACAGCAACCTCGTCTTCGCGCTGCAGTATTCCCCAGACGTGACGCTGGCGAGCCTGGCCGAAGCCCACGCCGAATTCGATCGCCGGCATGCCGTGCCGCTGCGCGCCGCCGTCGCGTCTTTCGAGAACCGTGCCGGTCGCCACGATCGGCTCCGCCTGGGCTTCGTTTCGCCCGATCTGAAGCGGCATCCAGTCGGCTATTTCCTGATTCGCGCACTGGAGAACCTCAGCCGCGAAGAGTACGAGACGGTCTGTTACTCCGACCGCGTCGCCAAGGACGATCTGACCGAGCGGTTTCAAGCTGCCGCAAGCCAATGGCGCGATGTGTTCGGCGTCAGCGACCAGCGGCTGGCGGAACAGGTCCGCGCCGATGGCATCGACATCCTCTTCGACCTGGCGGGACATACCAGTCACAACCGGCTGCTGGTCTTCGCCCGCAAGCCGGCGCCGGTGCAAATCACCTGGATCGGCTATGAAGGGACGACGGGATTGGCGGCCATGGACTATCTGCTCGCCGATCGCTACGTGATTCCCGGCGAAAGCGAGCGCTACTATCGGGAACGCGTGTTGCGGATGCCCGACGGCTATCTGTGTTACGATCCGCCCGCCACCGCCCCGCCGGCCGGTCCGCTGCCGGCGCTGCAAAGCGGTTACGTGACCTTCGGCAGTTTCAACAACCTGGTCAAGATCACGCCGCAAGTCGTGGCGGTTTGGGCCGAAATACTTCGCCGCTGCCCCACCGCGCGTTTGGCCTTGAAGTATCGCGGGCTGGACCAGCCGACCGTGAAACAGCGGTTTCTCGACCTGTTCGCCACCCGCGGCGTGCCGCCGCAGCGACTGGGGCTGTTGTCCTCGAGCGCATACGCCGAGTATCTGGCGGAGTATCAGAAGATAGACATCGTGCTGGATCCGTTTCCGTTCTCCGGCGGCACCACGACCTGCGAGGCCCTCTGGATGGGCGTGCCCGTGGTCACCTGCCCGGGCGAGACCTTCGCCAGCCGGCACTCGTTTAGTCATCTATCCAATGTGGGCCTGACGGAGACCATCGCCGGCGACTTGAACGACTATGTGGAGTTGGCCGTTTCCCTGGCAAACGACTTGCCTCGGCTGGCGGCGCTGCGGGTGGGGTTGCGGCAGCGGATGGCCGTCTCGCCACTGTGCGACGGCAAGCGCTTTGCAAGCAATCTGGCGGTGCTGCTCCGCGACGTATGGCAGCGGCATGTGGAAAACGTCTGCCCACTGCAGTGAGAGGCTCTCTACTCACTCGCGAACACGGGTGTTTCGTTTCTCAAGGGCAGGTTCAGCTTGCCGCCTTCGGCCTCGATCCGCTCGCTGTCGCCCATCAGGCCAGTCAACGTCATCGCCCGGCTGGCCGGCAGCGCCACGCTCTTGTCGCCGGAGGTGCTCCAGAGCGCCGTCACGGACGGCTTGCCTGGCGCGCCGAAACGGTAGGCGACCACACCCTGGCCGAGGTCCAGTTCCTTCTCCAGATTCAGCCCGCGGAGCATGCGCGTCATCGTTGCCAGAGCGCGGTAGGCGGGCTTGGGACGGAAATCGCGCGTGATGATGCCCATGTTGTGCTCGAAATTGAACGGATCGTCGCCGTCGTTGCGGAAGTCGTACCAGGAAATGTTCGGCGCCACGTCCGAAGCGACGGCGTCCATGTACGCGCGGGCAATCAAATCCGCTTGCCGCCGCTGCGTCGTCACCTGGAAGTCCATCGGCATGCTGTTGTGCGGCACGTGCGTGGCCCAGCCCATCTCCGTAATCCATACCTGCCGCAGACTGCCGTCGGGCCGCCTGGCCAGGTCCGCGACCTTCCGCAGGTCGCCGATGAACTCCTTGTCGTCCAGATGACCGCGGTAGGGGTGGATCGTAAGGATGTCGAACCGCCCGCCCAGTTCCATCGTCTTGGCGATGAAACTCCGGTCGATGCCCGCCGTCGAACAACCCAGCACTTGGGCGTTCGGATTGCCCTCTTTGACGGCGGCATAGGCCCGTTTGAGCAGTTCCGCGTACATAGCCCGCGGCCCCTGCCAGAAGAAGATGTTCGGCTCGTTCCAGATTTCCCAATGCTGGATGTCGTTGCGGTAGTGCCGCACGACCGCGGTGACGAAGCGGCAGTAGTCCTCGATCCCTTCCGGCGTGTAGGGCTTCGTCCAGCCGCTCCAGTAGCCAAGTTCTCCGTAGATCGTGATGCCGTTGCGTTTGGCGGCCGCCGCCACCTGGTCGTAAAAGGTCCAGTCGAATTGTCCCTTGACCGGCTCGATGCGCGCCCAAGCGAACTCTTCGCGTGTCCACTTCACGCCGGCCTGGGAACCCATCTTGGCTACGCGTTCCATCTCGCGCAGACTGGGCCCCCAGTTGCCGTAGCGATACAGATACAGGCCCATACCGAAGGGCGACGAGGGGTCCGGTTCCGCGGCTTTCTCGGCCGGTTCGACGGCTGCCACGAAATATGCCTGCGCCGGCGGGACGTCCTGGCCGGGCGTCAGGAAGGAGAATTCCACCTCCAGGAACTTGTGCGCGCCCGGGGGCAGTGGCACGACCGCCTCCGCCGGCTCAGCGCCGGCCGGCACAGTGAATTTGCGCGTGTTCTCGGCGATCGTCCTGCCCGCCCAGTTGCGGATCGTGTACTTCAAATCGCCAGCCAACGGCCGGTCGCACAAGCTGCGCAAGGTCGCGACGAACTGGCCCTGGCCCTGCGCTTCGCGCAGGTCGGCGACCAGGGTCACCAGTCGCCGCGGGGAACATGTGGCGTCGATGCGCAGGTCGAGCAACTGCAAATCGCCCGCATTGCGGCGGTTGTTGCACTCCAGGGAAAATCCGGAGATGCGCAGCGGGCCGTGCAGCTTGCCGTCGTTCTCGCCGCCGAACCAGCGCCAGCCGTCGCCCGGCGGCGCAGGCGTGGCGAACTCGAAGACGCCCTCCTCGCCCGCTACCGGCCGGGCTGCGCCGATGTTCCGTTCGAAGCTCATAAAGTGTGTGGCAAGTCTCAACTGCGCGCTGTGCCCCGACGCGTCGCCTTTGAAGCGCAGGCGGATCTGCTTGGGCGTGCCCGGCAGCGAACGGTCCGGCATCCAGATTCCGACCCACTGGCCTTGGGCAAAATCGAAATGCCAGACCTTGCCCTGTAAGCGGGATTGCGCGTCGCCGTGGCTGGACCAGCCCTCGCCGGGGCCGAATTTCGCCGCCACGTAGCTCCACAACGGGACGACCGGCTTGCCTTCGACCAGTCGCACGTCGTCGATCAGCAGCGCGCCGGTCTTGTGCCCGCTGTTCTCGATGCAGAAGGCGATCTGCGCCGGCGGACCGTGGACAATGCCGTCGTTGGCGCCACCCCAATGGCCGCTCCACTCCCAGCACTCGAACTCGATCTCAGTCCAACCGTCGCTCGGCGGCAGTGCGGTTGTCTTCTGCAGCGTCTGGCCGGTCGAGTCGGTATAGCGGAAGGTGATGCGATTGCCCGATGGGTTCTTCAGCCAGAGCCGCACACCCTTGATGTCCGGCGCGCCGTTCAGTTTCCGGATCGCGGCGACGTAGTTTCCGCCGCCGCTGAAGTCGAAGGCCAACTTACCGCCCAGCGCGCCCGCGTGCGCAGCGTCTTTGCTTCGCTCGAACGATCCCTTGGCGCCGGGGAACTCCGCACCGTTGGAGAACTGCCACGCGCCGTCCTGCCAGGTGGCGCCGAAGTCTTCGATGAGCTTCACTTGCGGGGCGGTCGCATGTGGCGAATCGGCTCCGAGCAGAGGAGGGCCTCCCCACCAACAAATACCGATGGCCAATGAAAACACGATCGTCTGGGGAATTGAAAACATGTTCTGCGATTACTCCTCGGGGGTTCTGGCGGGCCTGCGGACAGTGAGAGTGCCGTTATAGCTTCCCGTGCCGGAAAAATGAACCGCCCCGCCATGCCAGAAAGGGCCGGTATAGATGTTATCGAAGCGTGGGCCTTCGACGCGCTCGATCAAGCGGCCCGCCGTGCCGCGCTCGCCGTGGACACGTGCGATGGGAAGGCCAGGATGGCTGGGGCCTCTTGATGGTCGAAAGGTGGCTTCGCGGATTTCGTTGCCCTACGCCTACGCCAACCGTAGCCCAGCAGGCCGATGGCACCGGCGGCCAGGAGGGCGAGCGTGGAAGGCTCCGGCACTGCCTGAAAGGAAAGGTTGTCCACGACGAAGGGGCGGTCCGCGCCACCGCTGAGAACGACGCTATTCATGCCGCTCGGAAATGACACTGACAAGGGTTCGTAGCCACTGGTGCTGGTCGCAGTACTTGATGCCACTAGCACGCTGCTCTGATAGCCCTCCAATTCAAAACTGGCCGTACCGTTGCTGCCGGTAGCAACGTAAAGCGTCACCAGCGATTGCGGTGAGGCGAAGTTGATGGTCTCCGGATCGATCGGTAGTCCACCGTTGGCCAGCGTCACATAATTGGGATTAAAGGCCAGAAAGTTCGCGCCGCTTAGGGCCGACACGCCAAAATTTGATGCTTCGTTGAGAATTGCACCACCGTTGTTACTGCCGCCGGAACCAGAGAATGTGACACCTAGCGGCGAGTACAAGGTAGTCAAGTTTGTTGTTGCGGAAAAATCATCGGGTGCGTTGATCAGGTTGCCATTCGCGTCAGTGTCGAAATTGATCGTCCCCGCCGAACATGGTTCGGCAAAGACCAAGACCACCGCACCAATAACTGCAAGTATCGTTTTCATCGAAAGTCTCTTTTGAACTGGATGCGGTTCTGGCTGAACCGATCCTCCTGCTGCCCATCGCCGCCGCAAACCGTAGCCGACGAGGCCGATGGCACCCACCACGGAGAAACTCAAGGAAAACCGAATCCAGCCAACACGGCGCAACGCCAAAGCCTCGCTTGAAATCCTACATCCTCGTTCTACAACGTCTCTACAAACCTGTCTACGGACAACCTGTGGAAGGTCTGTGGATGATCTGTGGAAGGTCTGTGGAAGGTTGGCATGGAAACATACAGAACTACGCTCGCATGGGTGGGCTACATGCCGCCACAAGGATTAGAGCACCGTATTCCTGATGCTCTCAGCCAGTTCGACAGCCGTTGGCGCTGCCCAGTCCCCCAAGCCTCGCTTGTTCCACACTTTTCCCAGAATTATACTCAGGCCTGACGGAAATCGAATTTCCTATCAGGTTTCCTATCAGGTGGTGGGCGGGCCGCAGGGCAGCGGATCTTTGCTCTCGCAACGTCCCTTCCGGCAGAAAGAAGCCACTGTTTACTTGCACCACTCGCGATGTATAATAGGTGCTCGGCTTGCATCTTCCGGCGAATCAACCGACGATCGAGGGGAATTATGCAATTTGCGAGTTACTTTCGGCCATTTCCGAGCATGGCGGGCGCGATGTGCGGCATCGCGCTGGTTCTTAGCGGCTGCGGCGACAGCCAACCGCCCGAAGCGGAGCCCCCTTCGACGCCGCCGGCCGTAGTGCAACAGTCGCCGAAGCCCGCCAGCGTTGAACCGAAAACCAGCGCGGCCAAGGAAACTGTAACACACGGCGGCGCGGGCGAGATGGGCAGTCTGGCCGACTTGTTCGCGGCCGGCATGGATTCCGGCGGCCACCCTGACAAGAAGACCGACGGCCGATCTGCCGGTTCCGCCGCGCCGTCCGAAAAACCGGCCGCATCGAAACAGGTAAGCGACGCCGACGCCAAAGCGCTATTTGCCGAGTTCGACAAAGCGATTTTGTCGGGAAGCGCCGCTGGCATCCGCGCTACGGTGTATTACCAGGTTATCGTCGACAAGGCTCTGAACGGCGTCGAGATTTCCGATGAGATCAAACGCTCTTTCGCCCTCGGCATCATGAAGGGGTTTGAAGGTCCCCAGGGTTTTGCCGGCCAATTGGCCGAGCACGTCTCGAAGGGAGAGAAATACCATCTCGTGCGGACGCGGAAGATCGTCGGTCGGCCGACCGCCCTCTATCGGCATTTCGATACGAAGAACCGCATGGGCTATAGCGAATTTATCGCCGGACTGGATGCCGACGGAGAAGCGAAGATCATCGACGTCTATCATTACGGCGACGACGAATACGAATCCGATCACTTGCGCCGCGGGATCATCAGCCAAGTTGCGAGGGAGAACGCGGAATTCGCGAAGACCTTGACCGAGGAGCAGCGGCTGCACGCGGAGCACGAAAAAGAGATCGACGAACTGGAGCGGAACTATGAGGACGAGAAGTACAAGGACGTGATCCTCTGTTATGACAAGCTGCCGAAAATCCTCCGCGAGAGCCGCCACATCCTCCCCCTCCGCATCGGCGCCACGCACAAGAAGAAGTACTTGTGCGACGGCCTCGTGGACCTGTTCCGCAACAAGTATCCCGGCGATCACGGCCTCGACGGCGTGATGCCGGGCTATCTCGCCACAGGCGATCATTGGGCGGAAGCGTTCGCCGCCGTCGATCTTTTCGACCAAACCCTTGGCGGCGACCCGTATCTCGACGCCCAGCGCGCCGCTTTCCAACTGGAAATGGGCAACTTCGCGCAGGCCAAGAAGCTGATTGCCAACGCGGCCAAGGTGGAACCCGACGACAAGCTCGTCAAGGACATTCGAAAGGAAGTCAGGGTCTTCGACAAGGACCTCGCGGGCGAGTCGGCGTCGGACGGTCCCGCCGCGCCGCCCGCCGCCGGGGCCGAAGCCAAGGAGTTCGTCGCCGCATTTCTCAAGTTGATCGAGGCGGGCGACGAAGCGGCGATCGGCAAGTGCCTCGACACGGCATCGTTCTATCGCCGCGCATCGGCCGGCGTCGATGTGCCGCATCGGCTGCGGCTGGGCATCGAGGCGAGTTTCCGCGCGATGGAAAGCAAGTACTTTGCTTCCGTCTTCAAGGTCGGCCGCGACGAGTTGGAGCACGGCGCGTCGTATTCGCTGTTGCGCCTCCACGTCCGCGGCGACGACCACTGCGCGATGTTCCGCTACATATCGCAGGGCGGCGGCTTTCGCCATGTCGACTGCGTTCTGGTGCAGGACGCCGACGGCAGCGTGCGGATCGCCGATTACATGGAACTCGAGATGGGCATGATGGAGTCGCAATTGGACTCGTACATGCTCATCGAAGAAGTTCGCAAGAACAAGGATCGTATGGAGGATGACGACCAATCGCCGCCCGGCCCGAGCAGTCCGGAGACGGAAGATCCCAAAACGCTTGCCGGCGTCGTGGAAAAAATGCGCGAGATGCACAGTGCCGGCCGCGATCAAGACGCGCTGGCGTATTACGGCAAGCTGAGTGCGGAGTGGCAGCAGGACCAGGCCGTAATGGTCTACCGCCTTCTGGCCGCACGGCGCGTCAAAGGCGACGCTTACGACAAGGCCCTGCGCGATTACCACAAGACGTTCCCCGACGCGATCAATTTCAACGCCCTGGCGATCGCCTACTACCAGGATGCCAAGAAGTACGATGGCGAAGTCTCTCGCATCAAGGCTCTCAATTCCGCGATCTCCGCCGCGATCGGCAAGGAGGACCCTTATCTTGACGTGATTTGCGCCGAAGCCAGCCTGGGCAAGAATGACGTCAACACCGCCAAGCGTTTGGCGAAAAAAGCCGTCGCCGCCGATCCGACGCTCCACCAAGGCTACAAACTCCTGCTCAGCATTTCGCTCAGCCAGAAAAAGTACAACGAAACGAGCCAGCTATTGAACGCCTTCAAGAAGCAGTGCCCCGCGATGGCGCCCAACGTGGAGGGCGACGCGGAGTACGCCGAGTTCGCCAAGTCGACGGCGGGCAAATCATGGATCAAGCAGCATAAGCCAAAGGCGTGACCATCTGGCTGTTAGCCGCGAAGCGGCGAAATTGATTAGCCAACTGAATTGTTGCATGGGATTCCTCCGAGGGCTCCGCCACGCCGTTGAGCGCGAGCGTGGCGATAGGGTGATTGCCGCAAGATGCGGCTGAACAAGGAATAGACCGAGATGGCGGAAAGGGCTGCCTAAGGTCAACGTCAAGTAGAAGGTAAGAAGTCAGAAGTTGTGCCCGGGTCACACGAGGCAGCTTATATCCTTCGATTTCTGTGGTCGCAGCGCAAGGGCCGGTCCGAGAATTTTCCATGCCGGCTACGGGCTTCTTGGACGCTCGCCTGAGGGCCTGCCGATGTTCCATGGCCCCGGGGTCCTGCAACGAGAAGGCCGCCAAAAACGCGATGGGGCGCTCAGGAGGGCGATTCGAGGCGGTCGAAAGAGGCCGCCGCCAGGGATGAAACGCGATTTGGGATCTGCTCTAACTTGATATTGTTTGGTCAGCACACGCAGTCGGAACCGGCGACCTTCCATTCAGAAAATGTGACACGCGGTGCAAGGTAAGTGCGGTCAGTCGTCGGCGTATGAAAGAAGAATTCAAACGTGAGGTCCTCTTCTATTCGGACTTCGCGAAGTGTCATCTCGTCTCGCCTGAATTCGGGCTCGGGAGTCCACCATTTATGACGCGGCATGACCGGGGGCGGGCCAATGCATGTGATTGCTGATGCGGTCAACTCTCCTAGCCGGGCGTCGATCTCTTGAAACAATTCTACTACTTCACGGCAGCCTGTACCACGCCCAAGGCGACCGCGAAGCGGCTCTGCGAACGGGCGTTGTTCACCACGAAAAGACCGAGCATCTGATCAACCCAATAGTCAGCCGGGGGCACTTTGCACGCGCCTTGGCTATCACGCCGCCCATGATCGTGGCAAGCAGGGCCGTAATGAACAGAAGCGTGGAAAGGCGGTACTGATACCACTTCCCGGCGGACCACCAGCGGCGCGAACACCGTCTGAACTGTTCTTCTCGCTCCTCGGGCGAGAGATCGAGCACGTCGTCTTGCCCCGACCCGGTCGTGTAAAGCATGTCGAAAGGC
Organism: uncultured Planctomycetaceae bacterium; assembly: GCA_964615095.1. Classification (GTDB taxonomy): domain Bacteria; phylum Planctomycetota; class Planctomycetia; order Pirellulales; family Thermoguttaceae; genus JANXQG01. Next base: position 14,304 of record CAZTPX010000153.1, read on the forward strand.
CCTCGCATCCAGCGGACATCCCAGAACTGACATCGGATGCATCGCACCGGAATATTCCTGGCGGATCGCGAATCTCGCCCTGTTGGGCGAACCCCACCCGCCAACGGAGGGTAAGCGACCAAGCTCCCCGACGCGACGGTCACCGAGATCGCCGATCAAATCCGCCGCTGGCTGGCAGGTTCAACCTGGCGACGAAGCGTGCGTGCGTGCTTTCCTGCTCCGCAGCGCGTGCGTCAGCAGCGTGCCGACCGATAGCAGCCATACGGCCAGGGCGGCGATGTTGGGCCCGTTCAAGTTATCTTCTTCGTCGCCGCCGATCCCGGATAACCGTTGCTAGGGGACTTCGTTTGTCGAATGACTCGGGATAGAACGACAACGAGCAAGACGTGGTATGAGAGCAACGACAAGGACTTGATTTGACGCAAGTACACGGCCAACCCCACCACCAGCCCGAACACCGCGAGGCCCCATGCCCCGAACACCGCCAGCGACGACCCCAGCACCACGAACACCGCCAGCGACGACCCCAGCACCACGAACAAGAGCAGCAGGGTCCGCAAGGTGAATTGGAACGGCGGACAGGGCGGCAATGGGGTGGGGTGGGGTTCTGGGTCGGTCATATCACCTCCGTCGTTGTCGCCGTCGTTCCGCCGGAGCGACCTACCGTTGAGTTGATCCCACGAGGATGTCTCTTTGGAAACCGGACAGACGTCCCTTGATCTCCCAAGTGCGCAACATGCAGTCTTGGCCTTTCATCAAGTCGCTGAAGGCCTTATTGCCCAGCGCACTCAATTCCGCGGGCGATATTTTGATCGGCTTGTGCGGCAGTCGAACATTGCGGGGCGCTGGGACGAGGAAATCGACTGGTTTAACGACTTGTTTGAAGGGACCAATGAGAGAATGATCGTCTGGCGATTCACCAACGGTTCCTTCAGCCGGTTCACTCTTGGGGCTGGCGGATAGGCAAAGGCCACGTATCGCCCCACCTATGGGACGCCACAGGGCCGCTCCGCTCTGTCCCCTTCTGGCAATTCCGGCACCTCGCCTCACCAATTGCTGGGGCCCTGGATTTGGCAGGCCGGGTGCGGCAGAGTGTGCTGCGGCGGCGACGGAAGCCGTGGGTGACAGCTATGCCACGTGCCAATCGAACCAGGCCAGTCTACATGGGGGTATTTTTGGCCAATTCTATCCAAGCTTCCACAGATCATCCACAAACCTTCCACAGACCTTCCACAGGTTGTCTGTATCGCGATTTGCAAAAGCATGCAATAATCGAGCCAGCCAAGGTAAACTTTGTTCCTCGCATCCGGGAGTAGCATTATGTGCCTGCGTACCGCCGCGCTGATTGTCGCCCTCGCTCTTAGCGTCCGCATTTCTCATGCCGACGTATTCAACATGCCCAGCGGGCAGACGAGCATCACGACGGTACCGGTGGGCAACCCGGCCGACACCGCCGATGCGGCTTCACTGCTATACGAGCAGCCGGCCATTTCTGTCGGTGGGAACGCCTCCCAAAATGCCCCCAACTGGTTCGGGTCGCTGTACACGGCGTTTGACGATTTCACCTTGGCCACAGGGGCGTCGATCACCGGTGTGCAATGGCAGGGGAGTTATTCCGCGACGCCGGTCTACCCAATCACCCAGTTCGAGATCATTTTCTGGTCGAATAATGCCGGTCTGCCCGGTCAGGCTCTCGCGACCTACGACATTTCCGGGAATGGAGGGGAACAATTTGTTACGCGCGACAGTAATGGTTATTACGAATGCGATTATGGGGTTGGCTTGCCGACAGCGTTTGCCGCCAGTCCGAATACGACTTATTGGCTTTCGATTCAGCCGACCGTCAACGGTCCGCCCCAGTGGTACTGGTCGAGCGGTACGGGTGGCGACGGCTGGTCCGCGGAAATCATTCGGTCGGTTTCGCCCAACCGCAGCCGGGCCCAGGGGGACAGCGCTTTCAGCTTGACCGGCGTCGCCGTCCCCGAGCCCTCTACCTCGACACTCCTCGGCATCGGTGCCGCTGGCCTTGCCGCGTTGGTGTGGCGAAACACCCGGCGGCGGCTCAATCAGCAACCACCGGCAGAGCCGGTGGTACGCCTCATTTGCAGTCCGCCCACGTCCTGCCCGCCTTTATTTCGACGTTCAGCGGCAGGCTGAATCTGTGCCACACAGCCGTAAGTTGGCGTGTTACCAGCCACCGCCTGGTTGATTGTCCGGGAGGAACCGGGATAATATACAGTTTCCTGGCCTATCGTCTTGTACCGGAACCGCAGCAGGAACGATCCATGAGCACCACCGAACTATTGATCAAAAGCCTTGAGTTTGCCCGTGCCCGCACCCTGGGGCTGCTCGACGGCATCGAGAAGGAACCCGATCCCCAGGCCGTGTTGGCGTGGCGACCAGGACCGGGCCGGGCGCACGTCGGCTGGCAGTTGATGCACATCGCCATTACTGAAGAGATATTCGCCACCGAACGCCTGGCTCCTGAGAAGGAAGCCCGCTGGAAGGAACTCTGGCAGCGCTTTCGCGGCGGCAGCACGCCGGACGACGACGTGCCCTCCGCCGCCATGGTCCGCGACGTGCTGAAGGGAGCCCGCGAGCACTTGCTGGAGACGCTCCGTGGGATCGGCGACGACCGCCTCGACGAAATTCCTGAAGCCCTGCGGGAGCGGAAGATCGCGGTTCGTGATGTCTTCTCCCTCTTGGCTTGGCACGAGGCTCACCACCAGGGGCAGTCGCACCTGACCTGGAATCTTTACAAAGTGAGCCGGTAACTTGTCCGGACTACACCCCGACGAAGCAGTGAGATTCAAGGAACTTGAAAACCTTTAGAATTGCACTATACCCAGGTGACGGAATCGGCCCGGAAGTCCTGGACGCCGCGCTCGCGGTGATCGAGGCTGCCGAGCGCGTTGTTGGCCGGTTTCATCTCGACTGCACGCGTTTCGACTGGGGTGCGGCCTACTATGGCCGTTACGGGCGGGTAGTGCCGGACGATTTCCTGACCACGCTTCAAGCTTTTGACGCGATCTTTCTAGGAGCACTCGGCTGGCCTGCGCGGTTGCCCGATAGCGTCGCGCTCGCGCCCCTGATTCAGTTGCGCCAAGCGTACGATCTTTACGCCAATATTCGCCCGGCCCAAACCTTCCGAAGCGTGCGTGGCCCGTTACGCAGCGACCTACCGATCAACGTCGTGGTCGTACGGGAGAACTCCGAAGGAGAATACGTGGACGATGGCGGAACGCTGGCAACCGGCACGCCTTCGGAATTGGCGATCCAGTCGGCCATCCATACCCGCCGAGGCATCGAACGCATCCTGCGATTTGCGTTCGATCTGTCGCGGACGCGAAACCGGAGACTGGCCATGATCACCAAATCCAACGCGCAGCGGCAATCGTTGAGCAGGTGAAACCGTGATCGCAGATAAGTCCAGCATTTGCTGAAAAACCAAAGGAAGCCGACCATGTTCGCCAGAGATTTCCAATTCGCCATTATCTTTGCGGCCGTTGCTGCAGTTTGCTTCGCAGAAGATCGCCTTCCCGCGCCGGATTACGACCAGCATCCATCCGATCCCGCGTGGCTCGTGCACGTCGCCCAGCTTCACGGCCACCTGGGGCCTTCAGTCGTAGCCGGTGCCCGAATCGGCATGATCGGTCGTGATGCTGTCGGTGCCAAAGGCTACTTCGATGTCGAGGTGACATGCGTGGGTCCGCTGGCTCGGCCGCCGCAGGCGTGTTTCCTGGACGGCATCCAGGCAGCGACGGGAGCCACGACGGGCAAGCGGACGTTGAACTGGGTACAGGCCGAGAAGCTCGTCGTGCGGGTCAGGAACACCCTGACTGGCGAGGCGGTCGAGTTACAACCCACGCCCGCCTTGCTTGGCCTGCTGGCCTCGTTCAAGCCAGATGCGAAAGTTGGGACGGGGCACGGGCCCAGTGAGCAGGAACATGAGCGCTTGGAGGAGATCGCCAGGAAGATCGCGGCAATGCCGGTCAGCGAAGTGGCGATTGTGACGCCCGGTGGCGAGGCGGCCAAGGACACTCGCGAATCGCACGCCATCCACACCGGAAATGAAGATTACAAGCTGGGGCCGGATTCGATGCGTCACGAGGGCGTGCCCAAAGGCAGCGTGACCAGATCGGTATGGCACAGCAAGATCTACCCTGGCACCGTGCGCGACTATTACTTCTACGTGCCTGCCCAGTACGACGAGAAGACACCGGCCTGCGTCATGGTTTTCCAGGACGGCCACGCCTACGTCAGTGAAACGGGCGAGTTCCGTGTGCCCGTCGTGTTCGACAATCTCATCCACAAGGGCGAAATGCCGGTGACCATCGGCATCTTCATCGACCCCGGCCACCTGGGGAGCGATTCACCCGGCAACCGCTGGCAGGCCAGCAACCGCAGCTTCGAGTATGACAACCTGAGCGATCAGTACGCCCGGTTCCTGCTGGAGGAGATCCTGCCGGAGGTCGGGAAGAAGTACAAGCTTACCAACGATCCCGAGCGGCGGGCGGTCTGCGGCATTTCTTCGGGCGGCATCTGCGCCTTCACAGTGGCTTGGCAGCGGCCCGACGCCTTCCGCAAGGTGCTCAGCCATGTGGGGAGTTTCACCAACATCCGGGGTGGCCACGTCTATCCTTCGCTGATCCGCTCTTCCTCCGTCAGGCCATTACGCGTGTTTCTCCAAGACGGCAGCAACGACCTGGATAATCCGTACGGCAACTGGTGGTTGGCGAACCAGGAGATGGCGGCGGCGCTGAAGTTCAGAGGGTATGATTACAAGTTTGTCGGCGGCACAGGCACGCACGGCGGCACGCATGGCGGGGCCATCCTGCCGGACTCGCTGCGGTGGCTGTGGCGCAGTGGCGAACCGACTGCGAACGCCAAGTAAGATCGTTTTCTCAAGGACAATAGCACCATGCAATACCGGAAGGCTTTGGCGGATTGCAAACGGGCACTACGGAGCGAGCCGGACGACTACACGACTTATCGGGTCCGGGGCGCGGCTTATCTCGGGTTGGGCAAATACGAAGCGGCGAAGCGCAACCTGGATCTCGTGCTCCAGGAGGACAGGCTGGATGCCGAGGCCCTTTACCTGCGTGGCCGCGTCTGGACCGCCTTGGGCCAGCATCGCCGGGCCGTCTCCGACTTCGATAGATCGCTTGCAGTTCGTCCGCTGGTGGCCGAGGTCTACTATCACAACGGACTTGCCAACCAGAAATTGGGCGACCTGGACGAGGCAGAAGCCAATCGAACGAAGGCTTTTCAACTCGATCCGTTGGTGGATCGACGATAGGCTTCAAGCCGGGATTGAGATTCCAGGACGTCCGTGGGCGTAAGGGCCACAGGCGTCCAGCCTGCCGAATCCCAATACGCTGACCGAGGCCGGGAAGGCGGCTGGCTGGAAGCTCGTGTTCGACGGCCAGACACTCAAGGGCCGGCACGCCAGTGCATGGTCTGCCGCCAGCGGCGTGCGACTCGATCTTCGGCTGCCGCCTGGCGGGAAACTCGTACGTGTGGCGAATTGAGAAGAAGGATCTGGAGAACCGAGGAAAGGTGCCGGGGGTTGAAAATAGCGGGATGCCGTGCGATGATGGCTGGCAGCGTAACTGTAGTACCTCAGCCAGCTCCAGGAATCACATGATGCGTTCGTTCTCAGCCCTGCTTTTCTTTGTACTGGCCTTCGGAGTCGCTGACGTCCGGGCCGCCACCTACCACGTAGCCCAATCGCCCAAGGCCGCCGACAGCAATCCCGGAACCGAGGCGGCCCCGTGGAAAACCATTTCACGGGCGGCGGCAGCCAAGGAGTTGAAGCCTGGCGATACGGTCGTAATCTGGGCGGGCGTGTATCGCGAGCACATCGAAGTGAAGGTCTCCGGCGAACCGGGCAAGCCGATCACCTTCACCGCAGCGCCCGGCAACCGCGTGGTGGTGAAAGGATCGGAGGTGGTCCATGGCCCCTGGACCCGAGTTACGGGCAACACCAGCCGCAAAGAGCCCTATCCCAATGCGTTTGCCGATGTCTGGAAGATTTCCCTGGGCGAGCCGTACTTCACCGACGTGCGATTCCAGGGTTGTTATCAGGACAGGTCCCGTCGCTGGGTGTCCCAAGTTTTTGTGAACGACGACAGGCCGTTACAACGCATCGGCGCCGACCCCATCTACAGAAACGAAGGCGGGCTGCAACTGGCAACGGTCGGGCGGGGACTCGACGACCTGATCCAGGACTCGTTCTTCTTCGATCCGGCCGACCAGACCCTCTACCTGAAAATGGCGGGCGAACCAGCCTGGTTCAGTATCGAGGTCGGTGTTCGCGGCTTCGTACTGACTGCCGAGAAGGTCCACGACGTTGTCATTCGCGGTCTGGAATTCCGCCACAACCGGCAGCCGGGCGGGCAGTGGCCCATGGCTTCACTCGGCCATTGCGAGCGCGTGACCATCGACCAGTGCAGCTTTCGCCTGAGCGATTTCTGCGGACTGGGTATCGGGCGGTGCCGGGCCTGCACCCTCCGCAACTGCGATCTGTCCTACAACGGCAACACGGGGCTGGGCATGGGGGCATGCCAGGATTGTCTGGTCGAGGACTGTACCCTCTTGTTCAATAACTATCGCCGTTTCTATACTGGATGGCATTGCGGAGGGATGAAGTGTATTCCGGCTAATCTCCGCTGTACGATCCGCAACTGCGAGGCGGCCCACAACGTTGCTTCGGACGGCATCTGGTTCGACGCCGAAAACGGCGACATCCGCATTCTCGGCAACGTCTGTCATCACAACGACGGCGCTGGCATCTTCTTCGAGATCAACAAAAAAGGCGGCATCATCGCCGATAACCTGGTCTATGCCAATCGCGGTCGGGGGATCTACGTCTCCGGCTCGCAGAACACCTGGGTCGTTCACAACACCGTGGCCTGCAACGACTGCGGCATCGTCTGCATGCCTCGGGGCGACGAATGGCCGCTGCTAAACGTCCATGTGTTGAATAACCTGCTCGTGCGCAACTACATTACGGCGGACACGTTGACTCGGGGCTGCGACCTGACGCTCTTCATGGGCTGCCGCGATACGGCCCCCCACACCCGCACGGTCCTCTCCAATCACTCGGACTACAACGCCTTCGCCAACACGAGCTGGGTTCCGACCATGCGAGAGAGCTGGAACCCCGATAATACGCTCACCCAGTGGCGAGAACGATTTGGGGAAGACACTCATTCGGCTCTCGTCTCAGTGAATTTCCGGGAGATGGGAACCGGCTTCGAGTTGCCGACGCGGGATGGGCTGCCCAAGGCCGAGCCCTTGCCTAGCGATATTAGCCAGCTCATCGAACCTCTGCCGCACGTTGGCTGTCGTCGGACCGCATGGCCAGTCCATCCCTATTGGTAGCCGCAGTGACCATTTGGTTGATCGCTCCCGGCACCACCGGGGCCTTGTTTCATGGGTTTTAGTGTAGCCAGCCGAATACTGACGTGCAACTACCGCAGGTCTGTCCGAATGGCCTTGGCGGGCTTGGCTGGCTTCCGATCCAGCCGAAGCTCGACCTCCACATCGACGATCAGCGGCAGGTGGTCGCTTAGCCCCTTGCCGACCCAGGCATCGAAAGCTCCGACCTCAACTTCCCGCAACCGGGAGCACCATTCCAGCGGCAGGAAGCAGTAATCGGCATGATGCTTCGGGCCGTCTGGCTTCCGGCCCCGCCCATACAGCGTGGCCAGTTCCTCCTTACCGTGCAGTTCCCCGCGTCCGACGTGGTACGCGCTGACCATGCCCAGCCGCTCCAACCCTGCGACCGTTCGAGCATGATTACTGGCCCTCTTGTCTTTGTCGTAACGGAGGTTGTTGTTGAAATCGCCCGCCACTATCGCCGGACCTGTCGCCAAGAACGCCTGGTAGCATCTTGCGGGCTCCAGCGGCTGGTCCGGCAATCCCTCCTCTTCCATCTGCGGAATCGACTGGTTCATCGCCCAGACTGCCAGAAGATGAAAATGGACCGCGCCACTGACCTCTACGGGCAGCATCCAGCGCAGATTGGCATCGTAATCGGGATGCCGTTTGACGCGGAAACCGTTGAAGGCGAGTACCCCCAGACCCTTGTTTTCGTTATCGCCGACCCATTCCATGGGGATTGGGGCGAGCAGAGGCTGTTTGCCCCACAGCCTTTGCGGGCTCTCGCACGCGGGCACGATGGCAATGTCGGGCTGAAGACTCTCCAAGGCGCGGAGCTTCTCGCCGCGCAGCCGCATCGCACAGTTCCAGACCACGATCCGCATTGTTCGTTCCTGCAATGAATCCGGTCGATTCCAGGTTTTCACCGAACGGTCAGTGTAGCGGTTCGGGCGATAGAACTCAACCGCCCCGGCAAGCCTGCGTTGCCATATCCAACAGCGAGACAACGGGCCGCAGCTATTTTGCCAACGGGCAAAATAGCGGTAGCGCAAAACAAGGCCCCCGGCCAAGCAATCCTGAACCGGGGGCGGTTTCATTTACAACTCGACCTTCTCGACCTCGGCCACGAAGCGGCCGTTGTCGTCGGCCAGGAACGAAGCCACGACGCTGAAGACGGCGTCACTGAAGCCGCCGACGTTCAGGATGTCGCTCCGCTCCGGGGCTTGCGTGGTCGCGTACGGCTGGAGGTCGATGCAAACCAGCTTCGGGCCTGCAAAGCCCTTGCCGGACCCAGAGGGTGCCCCCCGGACTTGGTTGCGGACAAACGTCTGCCATTCGGCCATCACGGCCGTCGAGCCGTTCCGGCCAGCGCCGACCCAGCTCTCCTGGTCGCTAACCAGCACGCAGCCGGCGAACTTCCGGTTATTGTACCGGGCGTTGGCCGCCGCCAGCGGCAGCGAACAGTTCGTGCCGCCGCCACCGTACTTGGCCAGCCGCTCGGCCAG
>CAZTPX010000154.1:0-22921 GCA_964615095.1 uncultured Planctomycetaceae bacterium
CGTTGAGGTTGTTCTTGATCTCGTTGAAGTCGCCGTTGTAGGTGTCGGTGATCTTGGGCGGGATGTCGCCCTTGGAGATGCGGTCCACGTACTCGGCGGTCACGTTGATCGGAGCCACGAAGGCATCAATCAGTTTATTCACGCCGCCCACCAACTCGCCCCAACCGCCGGCAAACTGCTGCGCGTTGCCGCGGGTCTGCAGCTTGCCGTCTTGGGTGGCCTGGATCAGGGTGTTCGTCTCCTTCAGCAGGCCGTTCATGACGTCGATGGCCGCGTTGAGGTTGTTCTTGATCTCGTTGAAGTCGCCGTTGTAATTGTCGGTAATCTTCGGCGGGATGTTACCCTTGGCGATGCGGTCCACGTACTCGGCTGTGACGTTGATGGGGGCCACGAAGGCGTCGATCAGTTCATTGACGCCGCCCACCAATTCGCCCCAGCCGCCGGCAAATTGCTGCGCGTTGCCGCGGGTCTGCAGCTTGCCGTCCTTAGTCGCCTTGATCAGGGTCGCCGTCTCTTGCAGCAGGCCGTTCATGACGTCAATGCAGGCGTTGAGGTTGTGCTTGATCTCGTTGAAGTCGCCGTTGTAATTGTCGGTGATCTTGGGCGGGATGTTGCCCTTGGAGATGCGGTCGACATACTCGGCGGTCACGTTGATCGGAGCCACGAAGGCATCAATCAGTTTATTCACGCCGCCCACCAACTCGCCCCAACCGCCGGCAAACTGCTGCGCGTTGCCGCGGGTCTGCAGCTTGCCGTCTTGGGTGGCCTTGATCAGCGTTTGCGTCTCGGCGAGCACCGCCTTCAGGTTCGTCCGCACCCCTTCGATCGTGTCGTTGATGAACGCCTTCTTGCCGGGGAATTTCTCCAGCGCGGCGTCGAAGTTGCCTTTGCCGAACTCGGCGATGCAGGCCATGGCCTTCTTCTTCACGGCGATGTGCCCGCCCGCCATGCCGTTGACGCCTTCGGCCATCGTCCGGTAAGCGCCCTGGAACTTATCGGCGGGGATCACCACATCGATATCGCCCTTGTTGTGCTCGTCCGACATGTGGTGCATCTCGGCGATGAAGCTCTTGAAGTTGCTGCGGAGCCGTTCGATCGTGTCGTTGATGAACACCTTCTTGCCGGGGAACTTTTCCAGGTCGGCGTCGAAGTTGCCCTTGGCAAATTCGGCGATACAGGCCATGGCCTTCTTTTTCACGGCAATGTGGCCGGAGACCATGCCGTTGACGCCCTCGGCCATGGTCCGGTAAGCGCCCTCGAACTTATCGGCGGGGATCACGACGTCGATGTCGCCCTTGTTGTGCTCGTCCGACATGCGGTGCATTTCGGCGATGAAGCTCTTGAGGTTTGTCCGCAGCCGTTCGATCGTGTCGTTGATGAACACCTTCTTGCCGGGGAACTTTTCCAGGTCGGCGTCGAAGTTGCCCTTGCCGAACTCGGCGATGCAGGCCATGGCCTTCTTCTTCACGGCGATGTGGCCGGCAACCATCTCATTGATGCCCTTGGCCATGTCGTGGTAGGCACCCGAGAACTTGTCGGCGGCAATGGCCACGTCGATGTCACCCTTGTGGTGTTCGTCCGACATGTGCTTCATCTGGCCGATCAGGCCGCTCAAGGCCTCGATGCACTGGTTGAGGTTGTTCTTGATCTCGTTGAAGTCGCCGTGGTAAGTGTCGGTGATCTTTGCCGGGATGTCACCCTTGGAAATCCGGTCCACGTACTCGGCAGTCACGTTGATCGGGGCCGCGAAGGCGTCGGCTATCAGGTTCATGGCCTCCACTACCGGCCGGAACTGCGGAGCAACAGCCTCTGGATTGGCGCGAGCCTGGAGTTTGCCCTCCTTGATCGAATCCGCAAGCCGTTTGCTCTCGGCAACCAGCGCTGTAAGTGCCTTACCGTTCGTAAACATCAGTCATTCTCCTTGGTACAATTGTGGTAGGAAATTGGGGGAACGTTGCCGACGGGCACCACGTACTCGTGGTCGGCCCGGCGAAAACGTCCCTCGGTAGGTTGGCAGGCGGCTGCGTCAGCCGTCCGTAAGTACTTGGTGGGGGGAGCCGCGGTGTGGTAGGGGCCAGTCACCCGACAGGCCGACGCGATCTGCCACGCCGGAATCCAGACGGCACGAGTTGCCCGCCGCCGGGACTTCGATCTTGCGATACACTTGGGCGTGCGGCGCCACCTGCTCCAGCAGGGGTCGCAACGCCTCGGGAACCTTCTGCGTGTGCTCCATCACCAACAGCCCATCCTTGCGCAACGCTCCATGGAACATCCTCAACACGTCGCACCGCTGGCGCTCGTTGAAATGCAGCAGCACGTTCTTACAGACAATCAGCGACAGGTCCGGCCGCACCGGAACCAACGAGAGCAGATCGTGGCGGGTGAACTCGATGCGGGAGCGCACCTCGTCTACCACCTGAAACTGCCCCGGACCCGGAGTACCAAGCACCCCGTCGGCCGGCCGGAAGTACTTCTGAAACAGCTCTGCGGGAACGCGCTGCAGCTCCTCTTGGGGAAAGATGCCGGAGACAACCTGTGCCCGGAATTGTGATTCCAGGTCGGTGGCGTGGATCCGCACGTTGCGGAAGTACATCTCCGACATCCGCTCGCGGAGCAGAATGGCCAGTGTGTAGGGCTCCGGACCATGCGCACAACCGGCATCCCAGATCCGGATGAAGGCCTGTCCCTGCATAACCGGCAGGGCATGCTCCAAGAGCACTTTCAGGGTTTGCTCATCGCGGAAGAAAAACGTGAATGCCATGGTCCCAGTCCCAAAACGAAAAAAGGCACAGTCGAGGCCATCTCTTCTCAATGAAGAGAGCGACTTCAACTGTGCCTTCAACTGGCAGACCCAAGGTCCGCCCATTAAGGCGGCCTGCCGTAATTCGGCAGACCCCTTTCTCTCGGGCCAACTGGCCCGAAGAAACTCCTGTACGTAACCCTAGCATGCAAATTCGCCGCAAGCGAAAAAATTCTCGGAGCTTGCCGAGATTGTGGAAACCTGCATCGAAAGCAGGAACAGAGCCGAAACAAAAGGCTGTCAAGTTGGGTAGTTTCGCGCAGGTTAGCCCCGGCCTACAATCTCATCCTTGCCAATTTCGGCCGGTGGGTCGAGGACCGGCGGGCTGGGGAATTTTTGTACTTGCCCGTTTGGGGACATCCAGCAAATGAAACACTTTGTTTCAAAAAATTAAACATCCTCGTCACGCCCGTCAGGGGATCCGGGCAGCGATTCGTGAAAATCCCCGCACTAGAGCGAGCAAAAATTCGGGCGTGCGGGGGGTGTTGTTTCAAATTCCGCGCGGACGAGAGCGGAAGTTCATCATGCAACGTGATGGAAAGTTCATCGCGCCGGCAAGGGCGGCAGGGGCTTTATAGAAAATTCCGGTCGAACCCTATTCTTCAATTCTGCGCGACCAGATCTGCCCGACAGCGGATGGAACGAAAACAGGATAAACCGCATGGCCGCGATCGAGGTTCCGTCACACCGCCGCGGTGGCGGCACGCAACCGTCGCACGTGGTGGGCAATCACCGCGGCGGCCTCATTCAAGGCAAACTGGCGATCGACATTCCCTTCCACGAAGGCCACCTTGTTCATGCCGTAGACGTCGGAGGTGGCCTCGTCCTGGCCGATGACAAAACCGCCGGCGGCGCGGATTGCCTGACAGCCATCGGCCCCGTCGCGTCCCATTCCGGTCATGATCACCCCCAGGCAGCCGCTGCCGAAGGCTGCAACGACGCTTTTCATCATCACGTCGACTGAGGGTTTGTGGCCGCTGACGACCGGTCCGTCCGTAATCACAGCCCGCACGGCACTACCCATGCGGCGAACTTGTAGATGCTTGCCGCCGGGGGCAATCAGGACCTGATTGGGCAGCAAAATATCGCCGGCAGCAGCCTCGTTGATGGTCAAATCGCTCAGAGAATCGAGCCGCCAAGCTAGCGGTTTCGTGAAACTCGGGGGCATGTGCTGCACGACGACGATGGGCGGCATCGGCGGCCGAATCGCCTCGAACAAATGGGCCAGGGCAGGCGGACCACCCGTAGAAATGCCGATTGCGATGCAGGTTTCGGCTAACTCTGGGGGAAGTGATGCGTGCGACTTGCCCGGCCCAACCTCCGCCGGTATGGGGCCGCTTGGCTTCTCACCCAGCGGGGTGGTTCCTCGCTGCGCGGCGCGCTGGGCGATTCGTTTTCGTTGTTCGCGGCGGATGGCCACGATCCGCTGCACGTCGCAGCCGGCCGCCATGCGGATTTTCCGCGGCAATTCGTCCCGCAGAGCGGTCCTGGTTTTTTCCCCGTAGTCGGGTTTTGCCAGGTAGTCTACGGCCCCTCGGTCGAGGGCATCGAGGGCGGTTTCGGCCCCTAACCTGGTCAACGAACTGACCATGATGACGGGGATGGAACGTCGTGCGAGGATGGCATCCAGCGTAGCCAGACCGTCCATGCGGGGCATCTGGACATCCAGGGTGATCACGTCGGGCCGTGCTGCTTCGAGGATTTCCAACGCCTTTTGCCCGTCCTCCGCGGTCCCGACCACCTTCATTCCGGGCGTTGCGGCGATGTTGTCGGCAATCAGCGATCGGATCACCGCCGAATCATCGACCACCAAAACACGGATTTCTTCTGCCGCCATCACCAACCTCCCGTCGCGAGCGAGAATCACCACCATCGAAATTCTAGGTCGCGTTTGCATTAGTGATGCCACAAGGCCTATGATGCGCGCTAGCAGATCTACCGCATATACTCCCGAAACATGGATGGTGGGTTACCGCCACTCCATCTGTGGTACAACGGTAATCTTCAGGGCTAGAGGGCAGGCTGGGACCAGATCCGAGGCACGCGCGTCAATCCAGACCCCACTTTACAAAACTGGCCACGTTTGCGACGATAATATCCTGAGGAAGTCGCTACTCTATGAGACGGTCAGTTTGAGATATACCATGCCCTACAGCGATTTCGATCTTCAAGGACTAGCCCGCTACCTCCACCTGTCGCCCCAACAGGTAGCCAAGCTGGCAGACCGTGGCCATCTGCCGGGCCGCAAGGTGGGCGGGGAATGGAAATTCGCCAAGTCCGACATCCACCATTGGCTGGAACACCGCATCGGCGTCTCCGATGAAGAAGAGTTGCTGGAGGTCGAAGGCGTGCTCAGCCGCTCGGCGCCGGTCCAGCACGAGGAAGATATCTCCATCGTTGAACTACTGCCTCTGGCGGCCATCGCCGTCCCCCTACCCGCGCGAACGCGGAGCTCGGTCATCGACTCGATGGTGGAGCTTGCCGCACAGACCGGCTGGCTATGGGACCCTCAGGCGATGGCCGAGGCAGTCCGTTCCCGCGAAGAAATGCACAGTACGGCCTTGGCCAACGGCGTGGCCTTGCTGCACCCGCGGCGGCCGCTGCCCAAGATCCTCGCCCAGGCTTTCGTGGCCTTGGGCGTTACGTCGACCGGCATCCCCTTCGGGGCTGACGTGCCCATGACTGATGTTTTCTTCCTTCTAGCCTCGACGGAAGACCGCGGCCATCTCCGCACGCTGGCCCGCTTGAGCCGCATTCTTACCACGCCGGGCTTCATCGACGCCCTCCGCACGGCCCCCAATGCGGCAGCGGCACGGCAGCTCTTTGTTGATACGGAAGCGAAGATGTATTCCATGTGATCCAGCGAGCTTTTCGACCGACATGGCCGACCTTACCCTTAGAGTTCTCCTCATCGGCGACGTTGCGCGGCCGGAATTCCACGAGGCCGTCGCCGCCGTAGAGGAGCTGGCCAGTGTGACCCGCTTTCCGGACGTCCAGACGGCAATTGCCGCGTTAAATGGCGACGGTCCTGCTGTAGGGAACGCCCTCCGTGGCGTTCCGCCTGCTGGGCCATCCCTCCGTGGCGTTCCGCCTGATACGGACGGATTTCCGTCATGGAACGCCACAGAGGGCGTTCCCTACAGAAGGATTGCCACGGAGGGCAATCCCTACAGTCGTGAAACCGGTCTCAAGGGTTCAAACGAAAATCTACGCTTGGTGCATGCCATCCTGCTGCTCCAGGCCTACCCGGATCAATTCCCCTCCGCGACAGTCGACCGGCTCCGCGGCCTAGCGCCCTTGGCGCGGCTCATCGTGGTACTGGGAAGCTGGTGCGAAGGCGAGCCGCGCAGCGGCCACCCCCTACCCGGCGCGATACGCATGTACTGGCATCAGGCAGCCTTTCGCATTCGGCGGGAATTTCCCCGCTGGCTCCAAGCCGAGGATTCTGCTTGGCGGTTGCCGGTCACCGCAAGCGACGACGAACGGCTGCTGGCCACGATTGACGCGCCGTTGCCGCAGGGCGATGGACTGATTGCCATCTGGACACGGCGGCCTGAAATGGAAGCATTGCTCTCGGGCGCCTGCCGCAAGGCGGGCTACGCGACGGCCTGGGTGCATCCCCGTCAAGCGGCCCGGGTGCGGGGCACTGCGGCCGCGATTTACGACGGCGCGTCGCTGGACACGGCCGGGCTGGCCGAACTTAGGCAGTTGTCCGTCACGGTTTCTCCGGCTCCGCTGCTGGCCTTGCTCGACGCGCCGCGAATCCAGGACGTCCGTCTGGCCCGCACGCTCGGTGCCGCCGTGCTGGCCAAGCCGTTTTGCATTGATGAATTGTTGTGGCTCTTGCCTTGTCGCAATAAAGCGTTATAGTGCGGGCTATGCCCCCCGAGCGCGTTTATATCCTGTTGGCCACCTGCCAGGGCGAGGCCTGGCTGCCCGAACTGCTGGTAAGTATCCAAGCCCAGTCGTATTCCGATTGGACCCTGCTGGTGCGGGACGACAAGAGCGAGGACGGCACGCGGCAGATCCTGCGTGCCGCTGCCGCCACGGACCGCCGCATCGTCATCGCCCCGGACGACGGCCTGCGGCGGGGCGCGGTGGGGAACTTCGCCTGGCTCCTGCAAGCGGCGCGGAAGGCCGGGGCCGACAATATCCTGCTGGCCGATCAGGACGACATCTGGCGCCCGGAGAAGGTCGCCCGGCAGGTGCATGCCCTGCAAATGACGGAGAGCGGCGGCCCAGGGACGCCGCGGCTGGTCTATTGCGATGCCGTGGTGGTCGATGCCCTGCGGCAGACGATACACCCGTCGTTCTTCCGCCAGAATCGGCTGCCCTATGGTTCCGGCCGGCGGCTGAACACGCTCTTGGGCCGCAGCTATGTGCTAGGTTGTGCGTGTGCCGTGAATCGCGCGTTGGTAGAGTTGGCCCTGCCGTTGCCCGAGATTGCGGCATCGCACGACTGGTGGCTGGCACTGTGTGCGGGGGGAGCGGGCGAGATTGCGTGTCTTGACGTTCCCCTGTTGGAGTATCGCCGTCACGGGGCGAACGCCAGCCAGATGGCCTTCTGGAACGTGTTTCGCGGTGGACTGGCGGCCTGGCGGCAGCGCTGGGATGTCGGCTCGCGGAGCTTCCTGCGATCACTGGAACAGGCCAAGGCCCTGCGCGACCGCTTGCACGAGCGGAACGCCGGCGTTGGCCAGGAGCGGGAATTGCTGGACGCCTACTGCCACATCATGGAGCAGCCCGGCGGCTGGCGGAGGCTTTGGGAACTGCACCGCTTGGGAGTACCAGCGATCGGTTGGCCGCGGCGGCTGCTGTTCGACCTGTGCGTGTTGCGGTTGATCCGTCCGGGGACTGCCTGCCCATAGGTAACCTTGGGCACTCTCTTGTTGGTCATGGCGTTCCGGCGAGGAACACCACGGAGGGCGTTCCCAACGGGGAAACGTTAGCAGGCAAGCTTTTCTGCCCGGAATCGCGAAAGTCCTCCCGCCCCCTCTTGTCCAACGGCCGCTGGGCCTGTTATACTACGGGACTATCCGTTGCCCGAGCTTCTGGAAAGTCGGGCCGGGCGGACGCAAGTTCATACGATATAGTATCTAACGACTTTGATGGAGTGACGCGTGGGAGTCAAGAAAACGGGGAAGGGCCGGCGGAAACTCGGCCGCAAGAAGCGACGCATGCGGTCTCGGATTCGGCATCGCAAGTAGTTTTCTGCTTTGGAGTTAGCGCGTCGGCTTGAGGTGACTGGGTCGCCGTTGGCTGACCAGTTCCGGCCACGACCATGGGGATCCACGCTAAGTCCTTTCTGCTGGAAAGGACTATTATGCGCCGCCTTGTCGAACAATGCGGAGCTTTTCCCGCAGTTCAAAGCACAATGTTCGCTCAAGCCGGTACCGGCAATCATCTACGGCGGCCGTTCCAGCGACACTGCGGCGCAGATTGCGGCCCGCCTCGACCAGACCGTCCTGGTCTTCCAGCCGCAGTGGGTCTCGTTCAGCGCTCGAAGCCCGCTGGTCGCAATCTGGCCGGAAAACCGAAAAATCGGTGTAATCGTCACGGCCGGCCTGCCGATAGGTGCTATGAGCGCCCATGCCCCGGCCGCGCGCCGGCGGTTCTCCATTCCCGCAACTGGGGGGGCGATGGCCATTTTTGCAGGAGCTAACCCACCATGCAAGTCAAAGTCTACGTTCCGAAGATTATCGAGATTCCCAGCGAATTCCTCCCTGCCTTGGCAAAACGCGCCGCCGACAGCCTGGGCGAAAAGGCCAACGAAGTCTCCGCTACCCGCGGCCACCTCGTCCGCCAGGCCGTGCAAGACGGCCTGTTGAGAGATATGGACGAGTTGATCGGCCAGGACGGCACGGTCGATCTGGTCTGTGATCCCGGCATGGAGATCCCGCTGGAACTGGAAAACCGCACCTTGACACTCTCCGAACTGCTCGAGGCCTTGCAGTACAAGCGAAGCTGGTCGGAGATGAAGGGCAAGTCGGAAGCCGCGTGAACCCTGGTTTGGAAACCTGGGAAGCGGAACGTTGTGCCTGTGCAAGAACAGGTCCGTAAAGTGGACTTTAGTCCGCTATTTGGGCTAAAGTCCGCATGGCGTGGCTGTCCTTGCACGGCTCCCCGAATAGCGCCTGATAGGTTGCTTGAAGGGGCGGAGTGCAAAGCATGAACAGCTCGAAGACTCGTCCGCGGGACAATAAGCTGGCCGCCAGCCAGGCCGGCGAGAAGGGGCCGCCGCAGAAGCTGCGGGTACTATCGCAGGACGGCATGGCTCGGGTCGCAGCACCGAATATCGCCATGCCCCGGGCGAAGACCGAACTCTCAGAAATGCTTGCGGGCGACAAATCCTTGTGCCTGCGGCGGCGGGCGGCAAACGAAACGCGGCCTAGCGACGATGCCAAGACTCGGTCCGCATCGCCCGCCGACCCAGATATTGCCGTCGAGGATCTGACTCGCGTGATCGAAGCCTGGCCCGGCTTGCCGCGCAACGTGCGGGCGGCCATCTTGGCCATGATTCGCGAGACAGCCGTGGACAACGGGTAGGATTCGAGCAAGGAGTCGCCAAGAAAACGAGCAAGAGCCCGTCAGGCATCACGCCCCTCGCCCTGGTCGTTTTTGACTTCCTCATCATCTAACGGGACGATACCCAATTCTTGCAGCCACTGCTTCTTGCTCTTTGGACACTGGGCAAGGCCAAGGATAAACTGGGCGTTGACACGCAGATCAGCCTTGATGTGGGGAACTGGAATGTCGCGATTTGATGAATGACGTAGCCCCGTTTTTGCGACCAATACGCCGTTGTGATAGATTGCATAAATGGGGTGCGCGGCCCCTTCGGGTGTCTCTTCACGGGCTTCGAGTTTCGCAAGCGCCTTCTCGGCAATCTGCTTGGTCAAGGGACTGCCGCCCATTTATCGTATCCGAACGAAGTGCTTGAGGACTGCCAATTGCCTTTTCGGCTCTTCCCCAAGGACATTCTCCTTGCTCAAGAAAAACTGAAAACTCGACGCGATGACACCCTTCAGCATCTCCATTGCGTCGAGTTGAGTTTCCCCGCTCGCATTCATGTTGGCATCGACAAACGAGGCCACAAAGACACCGTCCTCTTCCTGTACGACGGCCAAGATCGGCGTCACAACTTCCACAGGAGACGGCTCCAAGTCCTGGATTGGAATCAGGGTCGATCGCTGATGGACTTGATGCTCAAGAACATCAATCCTTCCTTGAACCTCGTTGAGCTGTAGTTGTAGCGACAATTCGGTAACGGTAGACATAACACAACACCAGGAACCCAAGCTGGCAACGACGCCTAACAAATGCGGAAAGAATCGCTTGACACTTATTATTCTAAATCGCACGGTCAATAACAGCAATCCTGTCCAACATGGGCCAGCGAACGCCTTTCTTCATATTTTTGAAGAGAGCAGCTCACATACCATGTGGGGGGATCGCCCCGAACGGTCGTGTCGGATTTAGCGGCCGCGCGCGATTTTCCGACCCGGCCACCCTCTGTGGGCCGATGTCTGAAAGTGATGCGAGCATGCATCTCGCGCGGAGGCCAGGCATGGAAACTTCAACACGCAACGAACCCGATGATCGCCAATCCGTCAAGCCGGTTGCCCCGCCCGCAGCCGTCGCGGGAAAGGCCAAGACGGCCGTCCGCTGCCGCCTCTGCCGGGAAACGATTCTTCTGGAAACCAACTTCCGTCCCACGGCGGCTACCTGTCCCCACTGCGGCCTGAAGTTCGTCTTCGATCCGCAGCAAGAGCCGTTGCCGGTGCGCGGGCTGCGGTTGCGCTACTCGGATGTGCTCGAGGCCCAGCGCCGCCATACGACCGTAAAGCACCGGCGGCACGATCCGCACGTGCAGCCCACGGTCCAACTCCCGCAGGTGAAGTCGAACTACCTGGCCTGGATCGGCGGCATAGTCCTCTCGCTGGCTGCGGCCGCCGCCTTCTTCGGCGGTTGGTTTCAACGGATGTTGACGCAGTAATCGGAGTTATTACTTCCCGTAAACAAGATACTCCGACCGTGGATCATCGCTCCAAGCCGTCAGCGAGAATCCGTCGCGGTCCTTGGGCGAGAGAATGGCCGCGGCCAACGTGCGCTCGAAGCGGGCCTTCAGCGCCGGATCGCACAGCGACCAGTCGAGATCGGCGGCCAGCGGCGAGATGCCCGTCTCGTTTCCCGGCGCCCATTCCTCCGAACAGAAATACTCGATCGTCGAATTCTCCAGCATGCATGCGCAGTGGCCGAAACCGGGCGGCAACCAGATCCACTCGCCATAGGCGGCGCCAGGCGCCGCGGGCAGATCGTAGGCGATGATCTTGCCGAACGTGGACGAGCCCTTGCGGATGTCCAGGGCCAGGTCGATGATGTGGCCGGCGATCGTGCGGACCATCTTGCCCTGGCCGGGGTTCCACTGGAAGTGGATGCCGCGGACCACGCCGGCCAGCGATTGGCTCTCGTTGGTCTGCTTGAACTCCACGCCGTGGAAACAGGCGGCGTCGGCCCGCCCGGCGAAGTCGCTCTTGCGAAAGGTCTCGGTGAAGTAACCGCGGTCGTCGCAGAAGCGGGCATAGCGCACGACCTTGACGTCGGGAATGGCCAACGGGCGAATTTCGAGAATCTTCATGCAAAAACCTCGACGATCTGTTGATATTCGGGGACGGTCACGTTCCAGTGAAACTCCTCGCGAATTTGTTGGGCCAGGGCCAAGGCTGCCTCTTCCTCGCCGTGAGTGACAAAGACCTGCGGCGGCGCGGCGAAGTGTCGCAGCCAGCCCAGCAGCGCGGCCCGGTCGGCATGGCCGGAGAAGCCCTCGATCTGCCGGACCTTGGCTTTCACCCATCGCAGGCGGCCATGCAGGCGGACCTCGCGGCGGCCGTCAAGGATCTGCCGTCCCAGTGTGCCGGCGCCCTGGTAGCCGACGAAGAGGATTGTACACTCCGGATGATCGATATACTGTGCCAGGTGGTGCTTGACGCGGCCGGCCGTACACATTCCGTTGGTCGCCATGATGATGGCAGGACCCTTGCGGTGGTTCAAGGCCTTCGATTCCTCGACGCTGTGGATCGTCGTCAGGCCGGGGAAACCCAGCAACGTCTCGCCCGCGGCCAGTCGCCGTTGCAAGTCGGGATCGAACCAGTCGCGGAAGCGTGCGAAGACCTTGTTCACGTCGGCGGCCATGGGGCTGTCGAGGTAGGCGGGAATGCTGGGGATGCGGCCCGCGCGGACGAGGCGGCCCAGATAGTAGAGCAGCTCCTGCGCCCGCTCGACGGCAAAGATGGGAACGAGCACCTTGCCGCCGGCGTCAACCGCTTCGTTGATCGCCGTGGCGAGTTGGTCTTCGATACTGCCGCCGTCGGCGTGATCGCGGTCGCCGTAGGTCGATTCGAGCACCAGCCAATCGGCCTCGGTGAGTTGGTCGGGGCTGCGCACAAACGGCTTGCCCGGCATGCCCAGGTCGCCGCTGAAGACTATCCGTCGCGAGCAGTCGCACTCCTGGACGATCAGTTCGACCATCGCCGCACCCAGGATATGGCCTGCCTCGTGAAACACGGCCGAGGCGTTATCGCCCACGCGCACGGGCTGATGGTACGAGACCGGCTCCAGCAAGGGCAACGTCCGCTCGACGTCGCGAAGCGTATAGAGCGGCCGGACCGGAAACCGGCCCTCGCGGCCTTCCTTGCGATGCCGCTTCTCTTTGAACTCGGCGTCTTCCGCCTGGATCTGGGCCGAATCGCGGAGGAGGATGTCGACTAGTCCGCAGGTCGGGGCCGTGGCCAGGATCTTGCCGTGAAAACCGTCGGCCACGAACTTGGGCAGCAGGCCGCAGTGGTCGATGTGGGCGTGGGTCAGCAGCACGAGATCGACATCCCGCGGGCGGACCGGCAGGACGTTCCAGTTGCGGTCGAGGAAGTCGCGTTCCTGGTACATGCCGCAATCCACCAGGATCCGCGTGCCGTCGGTTTCCAGGTAGTATTTCGAACCGGTCACTTGCCGGACGGCGCCGAGGAATTGGAGTTTCATGGTGCGGACAGTCGTGGTGCTTAGGATCGGCGAATCAATAAGTGTCGTGTTGTAGGCATGACTTTAGTCGCCCTCTTCGACAATAGGGCGACTAAAGTCACCCCTACGGCGTCGACTTCCGACAGTTATTGATTCGCCGGTCCTTATCTCTTGGCCATCAAGGCGTCGAGCTTCTTCAGATATTTATCGGGATGGTTTTCAACCTCGTCCTTGCAACCATCGCAGCAGAGGAAAAAGGTACGGCCTTGGAAGGTCATCTTGTATGGCGTCATGCCGGCTGTGCCGATACGATTGCCGCTCACCGGGCAAAACTTCTGTGTCTCGGCCAGTTTGCGATCAGCCTCGCTGAGGTCCTTTAGGCCCGGCAAATCGTCGGCCGCATCGTCCGCGGCCTTGGCGGCAGAATCCTGTACAGTGTCTTTCACCGGGCTTATGCCATCGCCGCATCCGACCACGACTGCTGCAAGAACGGCGGACAGGATTAGAAAAGCCGCAAATTTCCACAACATGTCGATACTCCTTCGGAGGGAAAACCATGCCTTCACGCGAGTTATTGTAGTGGCTTGGGGCGGAAAGCGGAAGAACCGGCTTGTTGTAGTCTCACTTCTTCACCATCGCCGCTGTGATCCGCCCCCGCGGCGGTTCGCCTTTCTCGAAGGCCGTGATGTTGGCAAGCGTCTCTTGTGCGATGGCCTCCAATGCCCGCTGCGTAAAAAAGGCCTGGTGGCCGGTGATGATCACGTTGGGAAAGGTCAGCATGCGAGAGAAGACGTCGTCCTGAATCACGCGATTGGAAAGGTCCTCGAAGAACAAATCGCCCTCCTCTTCGTAGACATCCAGCCCCAAGGCACTGAGCTTGCCTGTCTTCAAGGCCCGTACGGCCGCCTGACTGTCCAGGAGCGGCCCACGGCTGGTGTTTACCAACATCGCGCCGCGCTTCATCAGGGCCAGCGATTCTTCATTGATGATATGATACGTTTCCGGCTGCAAGGGGCAGTGCAGCGTAATGATGTCCGCCTGGCGAAAGAGTTCGTCCAGCGGGACATAGCTTGCTCCGGCCGCCAGCAACTCGAGGTTCTCAACGACATCATAGGCCAGCAGCTGGCAGCCCAGGGCCATGAGGATCCGCGCGACAATCGCGCCGATCTTGCCGGTGCCGATTACGCCCGCCGTGCGGCCGTAGAGTTCCAGGCCCATCAACCCTTCCAAAGCGAAGTTGCCCTCGCGGACGCGGTTGTAGGCCTTGTGGATCTTACGGTCCAAGGCCAGGATCAGGGCCAACGTGTGCTCCGCCACGGCATGAGGCGAATAGGCCGCCACGCGCGTAACGGTCAGTTCCACCTGGTCGGCGACTTCCAGATCGACCTGGTTGAAACCCGCGCAGCGGAGCGCGATCAGCCGCGTGCCTTGCTTCATCAGCGACAAGAGCACGTGGGCGTCGAGCGTATCGTTGACAAAGGCGCAGATGGCCGGAAAGCCGGCGGCCAAAGGGCAGGTCTGGCCCGTCAGGCGGGGTTCGAAGAACACCAACTCGTGGCCTGCCTGGGTGTTGGCCGCCTGAAAAAAGGTCCGATCGTAGGGCTTGGTGCTGAAAACGGCAACTTTCATTGATGGTTCTCAAGTGGGGTGCGATTGACATGCACTATCGTCCGGGCAACAGTGGAACAGACCATTGTACCCGCAAAGCTGGCATGCTAAGCAGCCGTCAAACAGCCATTTGCGATTGTAACGGCCGCGCGATTCGGTTAATCTCCGTCCGTTCGCTACGGGAGAACCTAAGAATGGCCGGAGACGTATTTCAGTCGCTTTGGATCGGCGCCGAGCTTTCGGCGATGGAGCAGCTTTCCATTCGCTCCTTCCTGGCCA
Organism: uncultured Planctomycetaceae bacterium; assembly: GCA_964615095.1. Lineage (GTDB taxonomy): Bacteria > Planctomycetota > Planctomycetia > Pirellulales > Thermoguttaceae > JANXQG01. Next base: position 14,702 of record CAZTPX010000154.1, read on the forward strand.
ACGGCCACGAGTTTCATCTCTACACCTACCAGGACGTCAAGGGCATTCCCGCCGGAACGATTGTTCGCAGCGGTGGGGAAATCCTTCCGGCCGACCAGATCTTCTCTTACCAAAAGGGTTACGGGAAAGGAAGTTACGCGGCCTTCTCCAACGGCTTCCGCTACAAATTGCTGCTGGAGCGGGGCGGCTGGTGGACCGACCTGGACAGCGTCTGCATGCGGCCGATAGATTTGGCTGGCGAACACGTCCTCGCCAAAGAACGATCCCGTGACGGCGGTTTTCTCGTCGCTTGCGGCATGATCAAAGCGCCCCCTGGAAGCCCCTTGATGCAATACTGCTGGGAGGCCAGCCGCAAAGTCGATCGGGCGGAGTTGCTCTGGGGACAAATCGGCCCGCGCCTCATGACGGAGGCCGTGGAGCGGATGAGCGGGCTAGTCACCGTGCTTGAACCGGAGGCGTTCTACCCCATCGACTTCTGGCGCACTTGGCGTTTGATTTCCACGTGTCGGGTTCCCGCCGGTTGCTACGCGATCCACCTTTGGCACTCGTGCTGGCAGCGCGAGCACCTCAACCGCAACGCGCGATACGGCCGCAACTGTATTTACGAGCAATTGAAGCACCGCTACGGCGTGGTCTCGCCCACAGGCGCTCAAAGGGGGCCGGGATTCGAGGTCCGGGCGCGCCACTGGTGGCGGGAATTGAAGAACAGGCTGCGGAAGAAGGCGGCATAAATGACCCTGCACGCCAGGCATACGCGGACAGAAACATGGGGAACAGAAAGACGGGAGCGGGGGCAAGCCAGCGCGCTTCCAATGGGGGCGACCCACGATCCGCCTGAAGGCGGGGCATGGTTCAATTTGCGGGCCGGTTGGGTAGCACTATAGGGAACGGCGGGGCACCCGCTTGCGGGTCGATGCCGTTCCACCCCGTTCGGAACGGCATGCAGGCCGTTCCCTACCAAATTTCGGCCCGCGATAGTGTTACCCGGCCTTGAACCATGCCGAACGCGGTACTACGAGCGCCGTGTTCGTAGTCCCGGCCTTAGCCGGCCCAACTGGCTTCCCCTCTTGACGGCGGCCGGGTGTCGTGTACACTGGAGGCGGTTTTGATTGCGACGGTGGGAAATGATACTGAACGCGGCCCAGGGCCGCGGACGATGTTATTTCCAACTGTACAGGGTTCGTAGCATCTCGGAACACGGTGCAAGTCCGTGGCTGTCCCGCAACTGTAAGCGACGAGGCGACCCACTCAGGCACACGCCGGCCACTGCCGCGACCTATCGCGGCGGGAAGGCCGTGGGCCGCCGCTGACCCGCAAGCCAGTAGACCTGCTCAAACCCGCATGAATCGCGAATCTGATGGCAAAGGATTCCGATGGACGCTTAACGTCTGTCGGGATCTTTTTTTATTGTTGTCCCCCAACCCGAGAACCTCCGAGAAAGGAAAAACATGAAGAACACCAAAAAAGACGTGATCGCCTACCGCAAGACCTGTCCGGCCAAGGGCACGGGACTTTCGCACTACATCCTGATGGACAAGAAAGCCAAGTGATGGCGGGCGGCAAACGCAAGCCCGCTGCCGACGTGCCGGCCCCTTCGCGGGGCCGATACGTGGGCACGGGCAATGGTCCGGCCTTCCAGCCGATCGATATCGGTCACAGCGAGTACGTGGCCGTCATCGAACCCGATACGGCCTTCTGGGCCTTGGTCCGCCGCGAGAAACTGGCCGAGGCGGCCCTGGGGGGCGATCTGGCCAAGTCGTTCCACAAGAAGGCGGCGCTTTTTGCCAAGGAAATCGCCGCACTGCGGTTCGGGCTAAAGCCCTCGGCCGTGTACTTCAACCCGACGGAACGCTGTAACCTGAACTGCGCCTACTGCTACATCCCGGAGGACATGCGCCGCAAGGGCGAACACATGTCCGCGGAGAAACTCCTGGAGTCACTGGCGATCCTCAAGCGTTATTTCTGCACGGCCGTTCCCAAGGGCTCGCTGCCGCAAATCATTTTTCACGGGGCCGAACCGCTGCTGAACCGCGACGCCGTCTTCGCCGGTATCGAGCGCTACGCCGACGACTTCCGTTTCGGCATTCAGACCAACGCCACGCTCCTGGACGATGCGGCCATCGAGTTCCTCCGCAGCCACGACGTGAGCATCGGCATCTCGCTGGATGCGCCCACGGCCGTAATCGCCGACCGCACACGGAGCAATTGGGAAGGCCAAGGCGTGTTCGCCGAGGTCGTCCGCGCGATGGACCAGCTCCAGGGCTACCCGGGCTGGAGCGTGATTTGCACGGTATCCACAGAGAATCTGCGGCATCTGAGCAAGCTCGTCGATTTCCTGCACGCGCACGAAGTGCCGACTTGCCTGATGAACATCCTCCGTTGCACGCTGCCGCGTTCGCGGAACGTGAAGCCCGACGACGCCCCGGCGGCCAAGTACTTTTTGCGGGCACTGGAGCGCACGCACGAGTTGTACAAGAAGACCGGGCGGAAACTGATCGTGGGCAACTTTGCCAACATTCTCTTGGCAATCATCGCCCCAGCGGCAAGGCGGTTGATGTGCGACATCTCCCCTTGCGGCGGCGGGCGGTGCTTCTTCGCCCTGGCCCCCAACGGCGATCTCTTCCCCTGCAGCGAATTCATCGGCTTGCAGCAGTTTTGCGGGGGCAACCTCTTCCGCGATGGCATCCCGGGCGTGCTCGAAAGTCCGCCTTTCAAGCTCGTCACCGGCCGGAAGATCGAGGACATCGATCCCTGCCGCCGCTGCGCGATCCGGCACTTCTGCGGTTCGCCCTGTCCGGCTGAGGCCCACGAAATGAACGGCGGCATGCACAAAACGGGCGCATTCTGCGAGTTCTACGAGGAACAGGTCCGCTATGCCTTTCGCCTCATCGCCGACGAAAAGGCCGACGATTTCCTCTGGGACGGCTGGGACAAAGGCATGCGGCAAACATTCGACATGGGCTGAAGGCCCCTTGCACAATAATTCATATTACAATAAATATGGAGGGATCGATTGTTTGATTTCTGTTAGCTCTTGTTTGGGGGACCAACAAGCATGGGACTTTTCGATATCTTCAAGGCTAAGGTCGCCAACTCGGGCGTCGATATTTCCAAGCGGTATGCCCTGCTCCGAGAGGCCATTTCTGGCACCATGTCGAAATTCTACAAGGCCCGGGACCTTCGCACCAACCAGGTTGTGGGGTTGAAGATTCTCGACCGGGCCAAGACGGCGGCCTTTGAGGAGCGATTTCGGGGGCTGAAAAAGCCCACCGAAGGCGAAATTGGCGCGCAGCTCAAACATCCCCTTTTGGTGGCCACACTGGAACATGGTACCACCACCGACGGCAGCCAGTACATCGCCCTGGAGTTTATCGATGGCCCCGACTTTAATTCCCTGATTGTTGGTCAGGACCGCATTTTGGAGGGCAACCGCCTGCATTTCATTCGCCAGGCCGCCGAGGCCATCGCGGCCATCCATAAGGCCGGCTTCCTGCATCGCGATATCTGCCCGCGGAATTTTCTTCTAGCCGACCGCGCCAAGAAGGAATTGAAGATAATCGATTTCGGCCTCTCGTTACCACTTTTGCCGCAATTTCAGCAACCGGGGAACCGCACGGGCAATCCCAACTACATGGCCCCGGAGATCGTCCGCCGCAAAACGACCGACCAGCGGGTGGACGTCTTTGCCTTCGGGGTTTCGGCCTACGAGATATGCACGGGTGAATTGCCTTGGCCGCGGGGAACCACGGGCATGGCGGCCATGTCGCACGACAGCCCGCCCATCGACATTCGCCAACACCGGCCCAAGCTCCACCCCGAGTTGGCCAAGGCGATTCATTTGTGCCTGGAGGCCGAACCGTCGCGGCGCTGTCCGACCATGGAGAAGTTTTTGCAAGTGATTCGTACCGTGAACCGGGATGAAGTTTAGCGGCAATCCCGTCTAATGGTATGCTTGCATACACCATGCATTGAGGGCCATCGCAGTAATATTCTGTGCGCGGGTTGAGATGCGTTTGTTGGAGTCCCGGCCTTAGTGGGTAGTCCGGCATAAATGCCGGCTACAGCCGGGACTCCAACGTGCCATTTCTATCCGCGCAAAGTATAACTTGTCAATTTTGCTAAGATTGGCCCCCCTTGCAGCAAGCCCGAGCAACATCTATACTTGACCGATTCGGTTCAAGCTGTGCAGAGTTTAGGAGAGTGACGACCATGACGATGGACAAGAGCCTTCGAGTGCGATCGGGAATGGCCCGTGCGCGCAGCGTTTTGACTCGCGACGAGCGGATCAAGCGGCTCAAAGATGCTGAGCGATGGAAGGAAGGCAATAGCCCTTATGGCCTGCCGAAGGTGCGGGTCTACAAACTGGCCATGAAGAAGAAGAAGAAGAAGGCCAAGGAAGAGGGTGAAGAGGGCGCGGAGGGCGCCGCTGCGGCACCGGCCGCTGCCGCTGCCAAGACTCCGGCGGGCAAGGGTCCGGCGGGCAAGGGCAAGAAGTAGCGTTTTCGTCGGGTCTATCGGAATTACCGCTGGGGCAGTCGTCGCGGGACGATTGCCCCGCTTCGTTGCGCAGACGCCTCTTCAACGGGCACTACCCTCGCGGACATAATCTTCATACAATCTAGGAGTTTTCCGGCCGACTCCATTCAGATTGCCAACGCATGAATCATGAATATCGACTTCAAGCTTCCCGAACTCGGTGAGAATGTCCATAGCGGCGACGTGGTGAACGTGTTGGTCCAAGAGGGCGACACAATCGCGGCAAACGATGGCGTTGTCGAGTTGGAAACCGATAAGGCGGTCGTGGAGATCCCTTGCCCCCACGCGGGCCGCGTGGCCAAATTGCTGGTAAAAAAGGGCGATACGGTCAAGGTGGGCCAGGCCATCCTCACGATTGCCAGTGGCGAAACGGTCGAGCCGGCGGCAACGGCTACTGCGCCCGCCCCGGCGGAAGCCGCCAAGGCCGGCGGAGAAGCCAAACTGGCGGCAGAATCCGCCGCGGCAAACAAACAAGCCGTGCTCGACCGTCCGGGGCCGATTCCTGCCGGCCCCGCGGTGCGGCGCATGGCACGGGAACAAGGTGTCGATCTGCGAACTCTCGCCGGCAGCGGAAAGCATGGCCGCATCACCATGGAAGACGTTCAGGCCGTTTCCCGCACAGCCCCAGCCGCGGTTTCGCCGTCGCCGCTCCCGGCGTCGGCACCCGTCGCGCCCGCTCCGGCCGCGCCCGCCGTGCAGGCAACCGTCCCACCGGGTGACTTGGCCAGCGATGCCTGGGGTCCGATACGCGTCGAGAAGATGTCGCGCATCCGCCGCACTATCGCCGAGCAGATGGCCCGCTCGGCTGCTACGATTCCACACGTCACCAACTTCGACGATGCCGACGTCACCGAGTTGGAGCGGTTGCGGCAGGGTGTGCCGGCGGCCCAATTGAGTCAGAACATCAAGCTCACGATGATGCCTTTCGTGATGAAGGCCGTGGCCATCGTCCTCCGTCGTCATGCGGCGTTGAACGCCGTTTTCGACGAGCCGAACGAGCAGGTCGTCTACAAGGATTACGTGAATCTGGGCATCGCCGTCGATACGCCCCGCGGCCTGGTCGTACCTAACATTCGCAACGCCGACCGGCTGACGATCTTACAACTGGCCCAGGCCTTAGGCTCCATTGCCGAGCGTGCCCGGGGGTCGCAGTTCGGGATCGACGACCTGCGTGGCGGCACCTTCACGATCAGCAATCTCGGCGCGGTGGGCGGTTCGTACAGCACGCCGATCATCAACTATCCGGAAGTGGCGATCTTGCTCTTGGGGCGTGCCCGCTGGCTGCCGGTGGTGCGTGGCGAGAACCACGACCGCATCGAATCCCGGCTGATGATGCCTCTGAGCCTCTCGTACGACCATCGTCTGGTCGACGGGGCCACGGCCGGCCGGTTCCTCAACGAAGTAATTCATAACCTGGAAACGCCCGGCATGCTCTTGCTGGCGTAAGAAGAAAATGGATGCACAACTTGTCGTTCTCGGCGGCGGACCGGGTGGTTATGCCGCGGCATTCCTAGCTGCCGATCTGGGCATGCAGGTCACGCTTGTCGATCTGGAGCCGCGCCTGGGCGGCACCTGCCTGCTCCGTGGCTGCATCCCCTCCAAGGCCCTCTTGCACGTCGCCAAAGCGATGGCGGAGGCCGCGCACCTGAGCGAGTGGGGTGTCGCCTATGCCAAGCCGGCGGTCGACCTCGCGGTCATGCGGGCCCGCAAGGAGAAGGTGATTGCCACGCTCACCGGCGGCTTGAAGCAGATCGCTGCCAAGCGCAACGTGAAACTCGTCCAGGCCAAGGCCGCTTTCGAGGACGGGCGGACATTGCGGCTCCAACCTGTCGGCAACGCCCCGCTGGCCGATGACGCCATCCGTTTCGAGAACTGCATCCTTGCCAGCGGTTCGCGACCATCGCGGATACCCGCCTTCGATCTGCCTACGCCGCGCGTGATGGACTCGACGGGGGCGTTGGAACTGGCCGACGTGCCGGAATCGCTGCTGGTCGTCGGCGGAGGTTACATCGGCTTGGAAATGGGGACGGTCTACGCCGCCCTGGGTACGCGCGTGACCGTGGTGGAATTGACCGACGGACTGCTGCCCGGCGCCGACCGCGATCTGGTCCGCCCGCTGCACAAGAAGTTGAGCAAGGATTTTGCCGACATTCTGTTGGGCGTGAAGGTCGTTTCCCTGATCGACAAGGGCCAGGTGATCGAAGTGACTTTCGACGGCAATGTCGATCGAAAGGTGCAGCAGTTCAGCCGCGTGCTGGTATCCGTGGGCCGCCGGCCCAACAGCGATGGCCTGGGCCTGGAGAAGACCAAGGTCCAGATCGACAGACAAGGCTTTGTGGCCGTCGATGCCCAGCGGCGAACGGCAGAACCTCACATTTGGGCGATTGGCGACGTCGCCGGCCAACCCATGCTCGCCCACAAAGCCAGCCACGAGGGCAAGACGGCGGTCGAGGTCATCGCCGGCAGCCCGGTCGCCTTTGAACCCCGAGCGATCCCCGCCGTGGTCTTCACCGATCCGGAAATCGCCTGGGCGGGCCTGACCGAAACAGAGGCCAAAGCGCAGGGCCGCACGGTGGAGGTGGCCCAATTTCCCTGGGGAGCCAGCGGGCGGGCACAAGCGATAGGCCGCACGGAAGGCCTGACGAAGTGGCTTATCGACCCCGAGAGCCAGCGGGTCTTGGGCTGCGGGATCGTCGGCGCGGGCGCGGGCGAGTTGATCGCCGAGGCCGTGTTGGCCATCGAGATGGGCGCCGCCGTGGCCGACGTGACCGACTCGATTCATCCCCATCCTACGCTCAGCGAAACGCTGGGCTTCGCCGCCGAGGTCTTCTTCGGCACCGCCACGGATTTGTACCGTCCGCGGAAGACCTGAACTGACGCGAGAGGTGTTTGCGCAGACAGGAATGGTACGTTGGAGTCCCGGCTTTAGCCGGAATATATGCCGGATAACCGGCTGAAGCCGGGACTCCAACAGGCACGTTTCTGCCCGCGCACAAAATAAAGCAGAAGACCAGGCCTGCTCATGGCCGCCCGACCTTCTGCCTTTGGATCTTTGCCGAACCGGTGGGTGATGCCCGCTGGCACCACGGGACTACTGGCCCGTGTAACCGGGGCGGACCCGCTTCTGCACGTCGGTTTCCAGCACGCCGAAGGTCTGCTCGTGCCGTTGAATCGTCAACTGCAAAGCGTGCAACATCCGCTTGGCCGTAAAGAAATTCGTGATAATCCGCTGCGTAATGGCGATCGGCTGCGTGGGCACGCCAAAAGGCTGAGGATTGAGACCAAAGTCGATAATCAGTTCTTCGGGCGTACCCGTAACGCGGCAAAAGTTGGCGTAGAGCGCCAACGCCTTCGTGTCGTCAATTTCGACCTGCGTGCGTTGCTGGGGCTGGCCTGTAATCTGGGGGGTATCAAGCTGGATTTCTGGTTCCTTGGACACCGCAAACTCCTTTTGTTCTGAAAAACTGTAAAACGGGAAACGATTGCGTAAGAGTCTTCTAATTTACCGTACTCTACGTCGCAAGGGGAGGCCCAGAGCAACCGGTATCGCATTTTGCGGTACAAGATCGGCAGAAATTGCCTATTGAATCGAATGAACCGACTTTTTTTAGCAAACGGCAGAATCAACCCAAAGAACGGCCACGAGTTTGCCGATTATTCCGACTGCACTGTTTAGGAAGACTT
>CAZTPX010000155.1:0-22904 GCA_964615095.1 uncultured Planctomycetaceae bacterium
CCCTCGTCGTAACACGCCCGCGGTCCGATGGTGTTGACGCTGCCGCGATAGCTTTCCGGCTGCGGATGGACCTGCGGGTCGCCATAGACTTCGCTTGTGGAGGCCTGCAGAACCTTGGCCCGGCAGCGTTTGGCCATGCCCAGCACGTGAATCGCGCCCAGCACCGACGTCTTCATCGTCTTGATGGGATTGTACTGGTAATGGCCGGGGGCTGCCGGGCAGGCCAGATTGTAGATCTCGTCGACCTCCAGCCAGAGGGGCAACGTGATGTCGTGGCGGATCAGTTCGAAATTCGGCGCCGCCAACAGATGCCCGACATTGGTCTTCTGGCTGGTGAAGAAGTTGTCCAGGCAGATCACGTCATGACCGCCAGCGACCAGGCGTTCGCAGAGATGGGAACCGAGAAAGCCGGCCCCGCCGGTAACCAGGATTCGCTTGATGGCGCCCATGAAATCGATTTCTTTCCGTCGGATTGTACGCTCTTTGCCCCCGCGGGCAAAGCTACACCATTATAGCACGTAGCACAATGGCCGATGTGCGAGGAAGATCGGCGGAAATGTATCCGGCACACTCCCTGTGCCGATTGCCAGCGGCACACGGAGTGTGCCGGATACAATGCTATTCCAGTCCAGCGAGCAACTCCGTGACATAGTCGCCAATCTCTTGCAACACGGCCGCGCGGGGCCGGGTCGAGGCCTGGGCCACGCGACGTACGATCGCCGAACCGACGATCAAGCCGTCGGCCACCGGCGCGAGCATCCGCACGTGCTCCGGCCGGCTGATGCCGAACCCGATACAGATCGGAAGCGGCGTCTGGCCGCGCAGCCAGGCCACATTGTCCAGGATCTCCGGCGGCAACTCGGTCCGCTCGCCGGTGATGCCGGTCACCGAGACATAATAGATGAACCCGCTGGTGCGCTCGGCAATCCGCAAGGCCCGCTCGCGGGGCGTTGTGGGCGTGACCAACTGAATGAGGGAAAAGTCCTGGCGGCGGCAGACCTCGGCCAGCGCGGCCGATTCGTCGGCGGGCAAGTCGGGCACGATCGCGCCGGAAACGCCCGCCTTGCGCGCGGCGGTCACGTAGGTCTCCAGGCCCTGCCGGTAAATGATCGCGTAGCTGACCATCGTGACCAGCGGGGCCTTCAACTCGGGCATGACGCGGCCGAGCATGTCGAAGATCCCGGCCAGCTTGACCTTGTTTTGCAGCGCCCGCGTGTACGAGCTTTGAATTACCGGCCCGTCGGCGATCGGATCGCTGTAGGGGATGCCCAGCTCACAGAGGCTGGCGCCCCGCGTGATCAGGCAGCGGAGCAAGTCGGCGGTGAACGGCAGATCGGGATCGCCGGCCGTGACGAAAGGCATCAGGGCCTTGCGCTTGGCAATGCGAAGGTCGCGAAAGAGCGTGTCGAGTGCAGACATGGGGAGAAAGGAAATGACGAATGACAAATGACGAATTTCAAATCATACCCATTCTCGCGTCTCTCGTCGGCAATTGCAACTCCCCTTCTCCCCTTCTCTCCTCGCCTATCCCCGGTCTATCCACCGTCCGAGAAATGTCGTGGGAATCACCAACACTGCGACCAGAAGTGCGTACACCTCTCCTGTTCCGGCATAGCAAGCGGCGGCATCGAGGAAGATCAGCGCGGTGATCGAACGGCGGACGGCGGCACGCACGGGATCGGGCGACGGCTGGACGATCGCCGGGACAGCCCGCGCCAGGACAAACCCGGCCAACAGGGCGATGATCCCATACCAATTCAACCAGCGGTCATGCCAATTAGTAATTATCCAAAGTTGATCATCGGTCAGCCAAGGCAGCGAGCCAACCAGTCCAACGCCAGCCAGCATGACGAGCGTGGCGGCCACGAGTTGCCGACGGTCGCTGCGGCGGGCGTCGTTTCTGGCCAGCCAGGTTACGCCGGCTATGTAGACGCCAATGCCCGCGGCCACCGCCCAATGCTCGACCCGCCACGGCTCGCGTAGCACGCTCATACCCAACAACACGTTGAGCATGCGGCAGCCGCCCATGGCCACGGGGCCTAGCGGCGTCCGCTTCAGCCCGGCGTTGTACAGGATGATGAGTACCGCCAGCGCCCCCGCCACGATGGCCGGCAACCAGAAGAGGACGAAGTTATCGGTGTGCGCGGGCGGGAATTTCCCCAGCATCGCCGCCGTGCCGCTGGCCAGCATGACTCCCAGTGTCAGCAGTTGCCAACCCAACCAGCGGGCCGAGCTTAGCGAGATGCGGCCTGACGGCAGTGGCCGATAGGGCTGCTCCTCGCGATCGAGGTCGATGTCGAAGACGTCGTTGAGCACCATTCCGCCGCAGTACAGCAAGGCGGATGCCACGGCCAGCAGGCCCACGGTCCAAAGGCCGATGGGCAATAACGACACTTGGGGGACGGGAAGGCCAAGGCCGCGTAGCGCGTTCCGCAGGCCGATGGGGAGGAGCGAATACTGCGGGTCATCACTAAATGCCCAAGGGGCCTGGATGAAGAAGAAGCCCATCGCCACGTCGGCAATGGCGGTGAAGACATTGGGCAGCCGCAAAAGCTCCAAGTAGCTTTGCAGCGGGGAAGTCGTTTCGGGTTCGTCAGGTGTTGACATGTTCGATAAACCGTTTCGCCTCCCGCCCGGCCTCGTCGGGATTGTCGATATAGGGATAAAGTTCCACGGTCACCCAGCCCGTGTAGCCGCTCTTGGCAATTTCTCGGAAAACGGCCGGGAAGTCAATCGCCCCCCGGCCGGGTATCATGTGGCGATGCTCGCGCGACGGGGGAATGTCTTCCACATGGTAATGCTTGGTATGCGGGGCCATGCGCGCGATCCAATCTTGGGGATCCTCGCCCACGCAGTAGGCATGGCCGATATCGAAATTCAGCCCTATCCAGGGCGAACCAATACGGCCGGCGAATTCCAGGTACTGCTCGAAGCGCTCGATCAGCAGCCCCGGCTCAGGTTCGATCAGCAGGAAGACCTCAAGCTTCTCGGCCAGTTCCACGCAGGGCATAATCTCGTCATAAAATACCGCGGCGGCGGCCTGCCACGATTGGCCCTCCTCCAGCGGCCCGCCAGGTTCGGTTTGGATCGATGGGCCGCCGAGGTCTTTGGCCAACTGCAAAGCCCGCTTGGTATGCTCGCGGCGGATGGCCCGATAGTGCCGGTCCGGCTCGATCCAGGACGGGTGCCAATACGGCTGCCGCGGATCGGCCACCGCGTTCATCATGAAGCCGTTGACGTTCGCGATCACCATGCCGTGCCGGTCAAGGCAGGCGCGGATCTCGCTGCGCCGCTGAGGTAGCAGTCCGGCAGGCCAGGCATGCGGCACATCGGCCAGCAGCTCCATGCCGCGATAGCCCAGCGCGGCAATGCGGGCGACGGTTTCTTCGAGCGCGTAGTTCAGGTAGGCGTTGGAACTGAAAGCAAGCTGCATGGGCGTTTATGCCGTCAACGGTACATCGTGATCTAATCCTGCAAAGTATAACCGCGGGGAGAAAGTCTCCAAGGTGCGAATCGCATTTTTCTTACAGATTTATTCCGCCTACCACTGGAAATACCGATACGGGTCGTCGAACTCCGACGGCGCGTCGAGATAGAAGCCTGTCTGCCAGCGGTTCTCCGCGATTGCCGCTTGCAGCGGACTGGAGAACCGCTCCAGCAGCGGCGTCGGTGTATCGACACCCATGTTGCCCAGGATGCGGGTCAGCACGCAACTCAACCGCCGGAAGGTCCGCTTCTGGTTGTAGTATTTCTGGTAGTCGAACTGCCAGGGCGCCAGTTGACAGAAGACGACGTTGGCATCGGTGGCCACGGCAAGCACCCCATCGCCCACAGGCGTGGCCCCGGCGGAAATCAGTTCGACTTCCCGCGGATCGCGGTTCATGACGTCGGCCGGCCCCACACTGGCCAGCAGCGAGTTGCCGGCAGGCGGCGAAAAGACCGTGCAGATATACTCCTGTTTGCGCGTCTTGATGGCAAACGGCAGGAAGCGATTGGCCTCGTCCTGGCCCAGCCCCACGGCCAGGACCTTTCCGCCCGCCTTGATCCACTGCCGTAAGCCGTCGGCGTTGGCGGCCAAGCTCTCGGACCCGCCCGGCCCCACGATCAGGACTTGGCCGGCGCTGGGTACGCCGCCCGCGGGCGCCACCACCGTCAGGCCGATCTGCTCCAGATGCCGGCGTCCAGCATCCTCGCCCACATAGACCACCTTGCCCACCGACGGCGGCACATAGGCGGAAACATAGTCCAACATGTTGGCGACCAGTCGGGTGGCGGCCGGATCGTCGGCGGTACGCCCCGTCACGTCGGCCTGGCAGAAGAGCACGATGCCCCGGCCCTCGCGATACAGCATCAAGGGGCTGAATTGCAGGCTGTAGCCGCCGTCCAAGAGCGGCAGGAAATTCCCCCGCGCGGGCTTCTCGATGAGCACGGAGGCCACGTTGCCCCAATTGCCCGCCCGATAGGCCCGGGGCAGCTCGATGCCGCACCACTTGATCGTCGGGCCGAGGCGCGGCCGCACCGTCGCTCCGGTCAGATGCGGCGGCAGGATCGTCGCCGCGCCGCTCCAGTCGCGGAGATTCTCGTTCGTCAGCCCCTCGAGCAACGGGTGGTCGGGCACGCGGGCGAAGACTTGCCTCAGCCCATATTCCTCGACACGGAACCCGAAGCGTTTTTCCAAGACGTTGGCCGTCTGCTCGAAGAGGATCACCTTGAGTCCCTGACGGACCCGGGAGATATCCGGCGCTGGGCCATCCACGGTGAGCGCGGCCTTGCCGACAATCAGCAGATCGTAGCCCGCCAGATCGGCATGCACGTCGACCGGCTCAAAGCGAACGCCCATCTGCGCGAGCAATTTGGCCGTCTCGCCCTGGGGGTCGAACAGGGCCGTCTTGGCGGTCGCCTTGATCGGCTTCGTGGGAGCCAAGACATGGACCGTAAAGGCGTCGTCCTGGGTTTCTCCCGTGCCAAAGTGGGCGGCGAGCGCGATCTGGTAACCGCCCGGCTTGAGGTCGGCCGGCAGCGTGAAACTCAGCGGAATGCGCTCCTGCTGGCCCGGCGCAACGTTGAGCGTCTTGTTGCCGTTCACCGCCAGCGGCAAATCGAGCGACCAGGAGCAATCGCAAGCGGCGGCGATCCGCGAGTCGTTGATGACGATGATTTGCTTCTCGACGGTCTGCCCCGCCAGGAAATTATGTTCCTTGGTGGTGAAGTGCGGCGGCTTGCCGGCAATATAGGCCAACAGCGGCCGGTTGTTGCGGATCAAGGCTTCGCCGGCCTTGGTGGGAACCCAGTCGCTGCGTTCCAGGGCTGTGTCGACGGCCGCATTGTAGCTAGCGGGAACGCAATCGGGGCTCAAGCCGGGCTTCTGCAAGTGGTCCCAATCGACCGCAAGATTGCGGGCCTTTGGCTGGATGCGGCTGCGGGGTTCCCAAAAAACCGAGTAGCCCCAGGCGTTCCGCGCCGAGACACCCAAGCTGCGGAAGGCCCGGAAGTTGTCGGTGATGTACATCGCCCAGACGTCGTCCTGCTCCTTGTGGCCCCAGGAGTAAGGGCTCGATGGGTTGAAAGGATAGTTCCACTTAGCCCACACGTGCCCGCTGCGCCATTGCTTGGTTTCCCAGCGGAGGTTGACCTTGTCGGCCTCGCTGAGGTGAAAGCCCCGGTCGCCGACGAATTGCGAGTTCCATTCGCCCATGCAGAATTCCCACTGCGCTCGGGCGCTGCCCCAGGAGCGAACGCCCTTGTACCAGCCGCGATACATGGTCCAATTGATGTCCCAGGGCACACCGTACTCGCACAGCAGCAGCGGCTTGACGCCTTCGGTCGCCCAGTGCTCGAACCAATCGGAACGTTCCTGGATGGGGACGAAGTCCAGGTACAGGTTGTTGGTGTGCATGTTGCCCAGGTTGCCGGACGAGTGATGGTAGACGACGCGCGTGGGGTCGAGCCGCTCGAGGATGGCCTGGGCCTTCAAGCCCCGCTGGGCGCCGGCGTCGGTGCGCGGGCCGATGCGGCCTTCGGCGTTGTGCCTCCCGTCGATCAGTTCGGGATTGAAATCGCCCAGATAGCTCAGCGCGTTGTGGTTCATGGAGTACATCACCACGGCGGGATGGTTGCCGGCCACGCGGACATAGAACGCGGCGTGACGCGCGTAACCGTTGTTACGCTCCGCGTCGGGGGCGGTCCACGTGTAGTGTTCGCAGTGGGGCTGGGCAAGGGCCACGAGCATGCCCACGTCGTCGGCCGCCCGCAGCAATTCGTTGAAGCTCACGTGCATACCAGGCGCGCAGCCGTAGTTGTGCGTGTAGACCGCGTTCACCCCGATCGACTGTTGGCGGAGCAGCGTTTCGCGGGCGGCCTCGTACGTGGCATACGCCGCTTCGCCCTGGGCGCTGTCGCAGGGCACGATGAAGGCGTGGAAGCGCGTGCCGTTGAGATAATAGTCGCGGCCTTCGATCCAGAACTCGCGGAATCCGAACCGCTGCGGATAGAACGCGTCCAGCACCCGCCCATCGCCATCCAGCAGCGACATCGCCAGGTCATACGTGTTCTGCGGAGTATGGGTGTCCCAGAGCTTGTCGGGATGCCAGGCGGCAGTGAACGAGAACCGGCCGTTGCTAAGTTCGGCCGCGGTAAACGGATCGCTGCTAAATTCCTTGATCGGGCGGTCCTTTTCGCGGACTTCCGCCCGCAGGCGGCACTGCGCACCGGGCGGCAGTCCCTCGACCACGGCATCAAAACTGATCGTCCACTTGCGCACCGAGGTGCCGACTTTCACATCTTCGATGCGGGCCGCCTTGGACGTGCCCAACAGGTAAACGTCGCCGCACAAGCCTCGCTGCTCGACCGCGCCGCGGACGTTCTTGGGCGCGCTGGTATCGGTGAAGGCCTGCATTACGGAGGCCAGCGGGACCGCCTTGACACACAGCGACAGCACGTGTTTCTCACCGGGGCGGCAGGCGGACGTGATATCGACCTCGCCCGACGGGAAGTAGATGTTGCCCAGCTTATGGCCGTCGAGGAACACGGCCGCGTAGGAATTGACGTACTCGGCATAGACGGCGATCCGCCGCCCTTGCCAATCGGGCGGGACAGTGATCTCGCGCTGATACCAAGCGACATCGACGTCGTGTGGGTTCTTGCCTTTCCAGGCCGGATGCGGATAAAGGAACTGACTGTTGGACGACCAAGGTGCTGGGACCTTACAGAATCCCCACTGGTCAGCGGGGACCGAATTATCCAGCTCTTTGGTTGGCTGCCAGCGCCACAGGCCGTTGATCGAGATCCGCTGGCGGGTGGGCGTGGTTTCGTGATGGGCCTTATCCAGGTCCCAGACGGCCTTGACCCCTGCGGGAAGCAAGGCGTCGTCGCCAGAGGCGACCGATTGCGCTATGGTGAAACACAAGGCAATGCATGCCAGTGCACAGAGGTTACGTCGATTCCACATCTTTCCGCTCCTTGATTGTTATGGGCCAAGCAGCTTTACGATAACCAGTCCCGACGTGAGAAGCAACGAGCATGGCGTTCGGCGTTCGTAGTCCCGGCTTTAGCCGGCTATCCTTTCCACGATTCCCGCTTCAAGGTGGGCGATGATCGCTCGGCCGGCCTTGGCCTGCGCAAAATCGGCGTGGCTCAGGCCGTGCGGTTTATTCCACTCTTGTTCCAATTGGGCAGACTTGGCCGCGTGCATGGCCGAATTGTTCCTCGGCGGCAAAGACGGCATGAGTCAGAAAAAAATGCTTCCCGCGGCACGTCTTCCGCCTTGGCCGCCGTGACCAACCCGCCGTATCGAGTCAGGCAGTGGTGTGACTTGGCCACAAAAAAGGGCCTTCTGGCGTTTTCGCGGCGAGTTTCTACGTCCACGGCTGGATTTGGATTTCACTAAAGGTAGTTGTTCACATAACGGAAACTGCGGGAATACTATCGCTTGACACTCTAATGATTATTTCGGCATAGCCAAAGGCCGTGGCCATTTTTGTGCCATTCTGTGCCACTTTTTGGCCACTTTGTGCCATTCCGTGCCAGTTTGTGCCATTTCTTGCCAAATGTGTTCATGTGTGCAGTATATAGGAGTAGGACTCATGGTGCTTTCTTCAAGCTATTTAGGTTCAGAGTCAGAAAAATAATTAATTGCCGTCACGGCTGGTGCGGCCGTTCGCGACCGTTGCCCGGGCCGTAGGTGGGTCGAGGCATGTGACCCACGCGCCACAGCCTTCGCGCAGCCGCCGGCGCGGACGCCGACTTGGGCAAGTCGGCGCCGCGCGCTACTAATGGCCCCCGGTTCGCTACACCGGGGGCTGGTTAAATTGTCAAGGAACAAATACACGCGCAGAGTATTCAGGCCGGGCTGAATCTTCTTCAGCGCGCTTTATACCCACATAATACGCAAAGAATCTCGCCACCATTTGCGCCACGGCGCGGATTTGCGCGGCAAGCCCAAGCGGTTGTGGAACCGTAAGAGATTGCCGCGTACGCTCTTGATTCGGTAGCGGTCACCTGTGAATAGCCGCGAGTGGAGCGCAGCGCAACTCGCGGAGCCAGATTCATTTGGTTGGGTGTGCCACGTAGTGGCACGACAGGGTTCAGGCGAGGTATGGCTCGCCGTACGGAACGCTGTTTTCGCGGAGCAATCACCGATATTCGTCGAGCAGGGAATGTGTCGCCGCTAACGCGGCTGAGATCGCATTGGCATATCATCACCGCGGGTTGCGCTGCGCTCCACCCGCGGCTATTCACATGGTGCCGCTAACGCGGCAGACCTCGATCGGCAATGCGGAGCAAACGGGGGTACATCGCAACAAATCCCCGTAAGAGCCCGATCGTGGTCGAAAAATCCGAATCAATGGCCGCCTCGTCGCCGAATTGCAGAGAAAGACCGCCGAATTGCGGGGAGCGCTGTTTGCAACCGCTTTTCTAACCCCTGCGCCACAAGGGTCTGGGAAGAGCGTAATCGGTTCACGCAGACGGCCCGCCCCTGGCTCCTGCGGCCCGCCGCTGGTAAAATCGACAGGTCGGGCTTGGCTGCCAACATGCCCACTGAGCACGGCCAGGAGGCACTAAAATGGTCAAGACGGTTCATGTGTTCACGGGCCGGTTCACCAACCGGGATGCCGCTCGCCGGTATACCGAAGCCCAATGGGAGCCGGAGCCGGGCGAAAGTGCCAGCGACGAGGAGTATGTGGCCTGGGAGAACAGAAATCCGGTTTGGCCCATGAAGATCGACCTCGGTGTCTACTTGGATGGCGACTTCATCGAGACAATAGACGGCGATCGAAGGTACGATTACCTCAAGGAGATGTTGCTTGACGGGCAGGCAATCAATCGCATCAAGGCAACAGCGGGCAGCGGCTCGAATATACTGGTGCTGATTTTCGACGAGGCCCTCGGAGGATTCAAGAGCGAGGTTAAATCGACACCATCACTTACTTACTGTGGGCAGTTCGACTGTGAGCTAGGGCGAGAGTGATCGTAGACATCCGCTTCCCAGCCCGCCGCCCGCTTGTGCAGCCCGCTCTCGCGCCGGATAATTGCAGGTGGAGGGACGCTGAATGCCCTCGTAAGGCGGCATCAAGCAACCGTACAATTAGCAGGTCTCCGCCATGGTTAGTCGCAGCGAACCGACTTCTTGGTGGGGCGCCGTGATCGCTGCGGCCTTTACCGTGAGCGGCATCCTGTTTGGGGGCATCGGCATGACGTCCCTCGCATCGTCAACGCCGGCGTGTGGACACTTGTGGGCCTCGTCGCGGCGGCAATGCTCAATGTCATACAACGCGGGAGTTTAAGTACGGGCGACAAGGCCAGGCTTGCGACCGCGTAGCGGTCACCTGTGAATAGCCGCGAGTGGAGCGCAGCGCAACTCGCGGAGTCAGATTCATTTGGTTGGGTGTGCCACGTAGTGGCACGACAGGGTTCAGGCGAAGTATGGCTCGCCGTACGGAACGCTGTTTTCGCGGAGCAATCACCGATATTCGTCGAGCAGGGAATGTGTCGCCGCTAACGCGGCTGAGATCGCATTGGCATATCATCACCGCGGGTTGCGCTGCGCTCCACCCGCGGCTATTCACATGGTGCCGCTAACGCGGCAGACCTCGATCGGCAATGCGGAGCAAACGGGGGTACATCGCAACAAATCCCCGTAAGAGCCCGTTCGTGGTCCAAAAATCCGAATCAATGGCCGCCTTATCGCCGAATTGCCATTGAGGACGCCGCTTGGCCGGCCTACTGCGTTTCCGCCGCCGTTACGCGGGCCGGGCCTTGCCGCTTTTTTGCCGGCCACGACTAACAAAAACCCGTTTCCGGCCGTAACCGCGATTGACTCCCGCGCGGATAACCCTGCCAGCAGTCTTTGCTAGTCGGACTGATTTGTCTCATGCTTGTCGGCTGCCGTCCTTAATCTCTCTTGCGAGGGGGTAGCAGGGCCGCTGTCACCTCAGGTATGATGAAGTGTTTGTTTTGCGAGAACTGCCCAAAGGTCAAGAGAGAAAGCAGATGAATCAGCATCGGGAACTCCAGGAATGGGTCGAGGAAATGGCTCGTTTGTGCGAGCCGGATTCGATTGTGTGGATCGACGGGTCCAAGGAAGAGAAAGATCGCCTCACCCAAGAGGCCATCCAGGCGGGCGAAATGGCGCTCTTGAACCAGGAGAAACTGCCCGGCTGCCTCTATCACCGCACGGCCGTCAACGACGTAGCCCGCACCGAAGACCTGACCTACATCTGCAGCACGCTCCGCGAGGACGCCGGCCCAACCAACAACTGGATGTCGCCCGCCGAAGGCTATCGCCGCGCGGGCGAGATCTTCCAAGGCTCGATGCGCGGGCGGACGATGTACGTGATCCCTTATTCCATGGGACCCGTCGGCTCGCCCTTCAGCAAGATCGGCGTGGAACTGACCGATAGCATCTACGTGGTCCTGAATATGCGGATCATGACGCACGTCGGCTCGCCCGTGCTCAAGCAGCTCGGCAGCGGCGGCGAGTTCACCCGCTGCCTGCACAGCAAGGCCGACCTGGACATCAAGCGCCGCCTGATCCTGCACTTCCCCGAAGACAATACCATCTGGAGCTGCGGCTCCGGCTACGGTGGCAACGTGCTCTTGGGCAAGAAGTGCCTGGCCCTGCGGATCGCCAGCTACCTGGGCAAGCGTGAAGGCTGGATGGCCGAGCACATGCTGATCATGGGCATCGAGGACCCCGAGGGCCGCATCGAGTACGTGGCCGCCGCCTTCCCCAGCGCCTGCGGCAAGACCAACCTGGCCATGCTCGTTCCGCCCGAGGGCCTGAAGCTCAAGGGCTATCGCATCTGGACCGTGGGCGACGACATCGCCTGGATGCGGATCGACACCGACGGGCGGCTGTGGGCCATCAATCCCGAGAGCGGGTTCTTCGGCGTGGCGCCGGGTACCAACAACAAGAGCAACCCGAGCATGATGAAGACCATCGCTCGCAACACGATCTATACGAACGTCGTGCTGACCAAGGACGGCAACGTGTGGTGGGAGGGCGGCGAGGGCGAGCCGCCGACCGAGGGCACCGACTGGCAAGGCCGGCCCTGGAAGCCGGACCTGAAGGACGCCAAGGGCCAGCCCGTCGCGGGGGCGCACCCCAACAGCCGCTTCACCGCCCCGTTGACGCAGTGCCCGTCGGCCTCGCACCGCACCGAGCACCACCACGGCGTGCCGATTTCGGCGATCATTTTCGGCGGCCGGCGGGCGTTGCTGGCGCCGCTGGTTTACGAGGCCTTCGACTGGGAGCACGGCACGTTCGTGGGCGCTACAATGGCCTCGGAGCGGACCGCCGCGCAGGTCGGCAAGGTGGGCGAGGTCCGCCGCGACCCTATGGCCATGCTGCCCTTCTGCGGCTACCACATGGGCGATTACTTCGAACATTGGCTGGCGATGGGCCGGCGGATGGCCAATCCGCCGCGGGTCTTCCACGTCAACTGGTTCCGCACCGACGAGGACGGCAAGTTCCTCTGGCCGGGCTACGGCGAGAACCTCCGCGTGATCGAATGGATCCTGGCGCGTTGCCGCGGCGACGCCGACGCCATGCGCACGCCCATCGGCTACGTGCCCACGCCCGAGAGCCTCGATCTCACGGGGCTGGATCTGCCGGCGGAGAAGCTGGAAAAACTCTTCACGGTCAACCGCGGTGATTGGTACTGCGAGTCCGAGGACGTGGCCAGCTTCTTCCAGAAGTTCGGCACGCGCTTCCCGCGCGCCCTGTGGGACCAGTTGGAGAGCCTGCGGCAGCGGCTGCGCACGCCGATCACGCTGCTCAAGCCCGGCGCGGAGATTCGTCCCCTAGCCAAGGATCTCAACGAAACGATCAATCGCGAGAACCCGCACGTCTACGGCATGCTCTCCGAACTGGGCAAGCGGCTCTTCTTCCCCAAGGGCATCCTCGCCCAAAGCGCCGAGGCCAAGGACAAGGCCACGCGGTACAATGCCACGATCGGCATTGCCCGCGAGAAGGGCAAGGCCATGTTTCTGCCCTCGGTGATGAAGTATTTCAACGACATCACGCCGGCCGAGGCCCTGACCTATGCGCCCGCCACGGGCCGCCCAGATCTGCGGAAGAAGTGGCGCGAGGAATTGATCCGCAAGAATCCCAGCCTCAAGAGCAAGAGTTTCTCGCTGCCGGTCGTCACCGGGGGCGTGACCCACGCCCTGAGCCTGGTCGGCGACCTGTTCATCGACCGCGGCGAGATGGTCCTGCTGCCCGACAAGTTCTGGGAGAACTACGAGTTGCTCTACGGCGTGCGGTTGCAGGCCCAGTTGGGCTTGTTCCCCTTCTTCAACGCCGTGGGCCGTTTCAATGTCGAGGCCCTCCGCCAGGCCCTGGCCACCCGCGCCGGAAGCTGGAAGACGGTGCTGATCTTGAACTTCCCCAACAATCCCACGGGCTATTCGCTCTGCCGCTCGGAGGCCGACCAGATCGTGGCCGTGCTGCAGGAAGCGGCCGACGATGGCCGGAACCTGATCGTGGTCACCGACGACGCCTATTTCGGCCTCTTCTACGGCGCCGAGCTGGCCGAAGAATCGCTCTTCGCCCGCTTGGCCAATCTCCACGACCGCATCCTCGCCGTCAAGGTCGACGGGCCGACCAAGGAGGAGTTCGTCTGGGGCTTGCGCACGGGCATGCTCACCTTCAGCACGCGGGCCTTCTTCAGCGAAGAGGCCCTGTACCAGGCATTGGAGAAGAAGGTCGCCGGGGCCATCCGCAGCGCCGTCTCCAACTGCTCGCACGCCAGCCAGAGCGTGCTGGTCAAGGCCCTCTCGTCCCCAACCATCATGGACGAGCGCAAGCAGAAGAAGGCGATCCTCGAGGAGCGAGCCAACTGCGTCCACAAGATCCTTGCCAAGCCCGAGTTCGCCAAGTACTGGGAGGCATATCCCTTCAACAGCGGGTACTTCATGTGTGTGAAGCTCAAGGGTATCGACGCCGAGACTTTCCGCAAGCACCTCTTGGAGAAGTACGGTGTAGGCGTGATTGCCGACGGCGAGCGCGACATCCGCGTGGCCTTTTCGGCCGTGGAGGCCGGCGAGTTGGAAGACCTCTTCGTCCAAATGGGCGCCGCCGCCAAGGATCTATTGGAAAGCGGCGCGAAGGGTTAGCACAGCGCAACAAGGAGGCTGTGATGTTTTGCTGCTTGCTGAAGAATCTTGCCCGGTTTCTCGTCATTATTGCCTTGGCCGTTGCCCCGAGCTTCGCCGCCGGACTTGAAACCGGCTCCGCGCCGGGCACGAAAGTGCCGGTCCGGTTTACGGCGCCGGGCAAGGGGATCATGAGCCTGGCGGCGTATGATGCCGACGGTGTCCTCGTGCGAAGCCTGCTGCATGCCCAAGCGATCGAGGCGGGAGCGCAAACGGTCACGTGGGACGCTACCACCGATTTGGGCCTGCCGGTGAAAGCGGGAACTTACCAGGTCAAAGGCATCTTCTTTACCGAACGCCCGTCGTTGCAATATGTGATGACGGTCGGCAAGAGCGGAAATCCGCCCTGGCGGACGCCGGATGGCTCGGGCGATTGGGGCGGCAACCTGGGTGGCCCGAGCGCCATCTGCAGCAACGGCCGGTCGCTCATCATGGTCTGGTCCTGCGTCGAGGACAACCAGGTTACCGGCGTCCAGCAAATGGATAACGAGGGCCGCGTGCAACTTCGCTATTTCACGTTCTATCCCTGGGACACCCGTTGTGCCGGGGTCATGGACGAGACGAACTTCTATCTGGGCATCGAAAACTGGCAGGCGAAGCGGCTGGAAATCGCCGTCTACAAGCTGGGAGAACCGCGCGGCAAGATCCTTACGATCCTGCCTACGGGGGCCCACCAGGAACAGCCCGAAACCCGCTGGCACGGCCGTTGGAGCGCCTGGCTGGACGGCATGGCCTTGACCAAGGACACATTATTCGCCAGCATTGCCTCGGACAATGCCCTGTTCCTCATCGACCGTAATTCCGGCAAGGTCCTTCGCCGGCTCACGTTGCCAGCGCCACGTGGATTGGCCGTGGCAGGCGATCGTTTGCTGGCGGTGAGCGGTAAACGGGTTGTGAAGCTGCGGATGGACGGTTCCTGGGACTCCGTTTGGATCGACGAAGGCCGGCTCAAGGCCCCACACGCCCTCACTCTCGATGCCCAGGGGAACCTCTACGTTGCCGACAGCCGGATGCGCGGCCTGGGCGGCGAGGACTATGAAGAAGGCAGCCGGCAGATCTACGTCTTCTCGCCGCAAGGCAAGCTGCTCCGCACGATCGGCAAGAAAGGCGGGGCGCCCCTTTCCGGTCGATTCGAGGCCGAGCGGCTGGGGGACATCGGCGCTATGTGTATCGGGCCCGATGGCAAGTCCCTTTGGGTCCAAGACGTGGCCACCGGCTTCGGCCGGACTTCGCGCTGGTCGTTAGACGGCAAGCTCCAGCGGGAGTGGTTCGCCCGCACCCTCGACCTCTTTCCCGACGTGATCAATCCCGGGCAGCCCAACGAGTTGCTCACCGTTCACGACGCCTTCAGCGATGCCCCGGGCATCTCGGCCTACAAGATCGATCTGGCGGCCAAGACCTGGCGGCCGTCCTGGCATTACGAGTGCAGTTGGTCGGATATGTACCAGGAAAACGTCTTCCTCAGCCACGATCATGGGGGCAACCCGCTCACGGGAAAACACTGGCCTGTTTTCCATTATTCCTTCTTCGCCCCGCTGGTGACCTTCGGCGGTCGCACCTACGCCATGAACTCGTCGGGCAACGACGACGGGGTGATTTACGTTCTGCCGCCCGGCGAGAAGCCCCGCCCTGTGGCCATGGTTTCGTACCACCGGGCGGAGAAAATGGACGGTAAAATCCATACGATCTACGATCAGGGACCCAACAACTGGTTCACCTGGGCCGATCGCAACGGCGACGGGCGGATGTCGCTGGACGAAATCCGCTTCACGGAGAACCCTCCGGCCATGGCGCGCAGCGGCCGCGTCTTCGAAGCGTGGCTCGACGCGCAAATGAACGTGCATATGAAGCGGCCTTTGCGGGAAGGCCGCTCGTTTCGCCTGGTCGACAGCATGCTGCCCCTGAAAGAAATCCTGCCTAGCGGGGCGCCGGTCTACGACTGGAGCCAGCTCAAAGAGGAAACACCCTTGCAGGCGCCGAATCTGAACGGCGGCGACGGCTGGAAGACCGTCGGCGAGTACAATTTGCCCAGGCCATTGGAAACCGACGATGCCTTCTATTCGCTGATTGCCCCCAGCGCAAGCCAGAAATTGAAGTTGCCGGGGATCGACGGCGACGGCTGGTGGGCGAGCCACAACTGGCGGACCAGGCTGGTGCGGTTCGACAAGCAGACGGGCCGGCCGCTGTGGGCCGTGGGACGCCGGGCCCCCGGCCGCGCCGAACCGGGCGAGATGTATTATCCCGCATCGCTCGCCGGGGTCGACGGCGATTTCCTCTTCGTCCTCGACACCATGGGCATGGTCTGGGTCTGGCACAAGGACGGCCTGTACGTCGGCCGCCTGTATCACGATACGGGCGCCGGGAAGATGGACGATCAATCGATCTATGGCGAGGTCCAAAGCGCCACGATCTTCCGCCGACCCGCAGTACCGGGTGCCCGGCAAATGGGCAAGCTGTATTCGCTGGTCTGCGCCGCCGGCGCCGGCGTGCATGAGGTGTTTCTGCCCAAGGTGCAGCGACTGGCCGGCGAGCCGGTGACGGTGACCGCCGCGCAGGCGGCCCAAGCGCGGCCCTGGGACCCGGACGGCGTAGCTCCCACGCAGCGGCCAACCTGCAACGTGTACTTCGCGGCGCGGCCACCGCAGATCGAAAAGGGATTTGACGACCAGTGGATGCGATTGCCGGACGGACAGCTCCGGCCGGAAATGCTCGTGCTGCTCGACGGTCAGCGGCTAGGTTCGGTGCGGGCCATGTACGACGAGAAGAATCTCTATCTTGGCTACATGGTTCGCGATGCCGTGGGACCATTGAACCGCGGCAGTGAATTGCCTTACTGCCCGTTCGTGAGCGGGGCCTATGTCGATTTCTGTCTCGCGCCGGACTGGTCCAAGCCTCAGCGCGAAGAAGTTCGTGAAGGGGATTTGCGGGTTGTCCTGGCCCACGTTCACGGGGAAAAAGGCGAACAAGAATTCCAGCAAGGCTTCTGGCAGCGAAAGACCGGCGGAAAAAACCCGCAGACCATCGTCTCGCCGGCGGCCAGCGTGCACTTCGATCAAATCGGTTCCGTGCCCGGGCTGCGAATAACCTATCATGTGGTCGGCAAGGAAGCGCAGACTGGACAGGTGAACTACGAAGTCCTGGTGGCGGCGCCGTTGGCAAGCCTGGGATTACCGAATCCCACCGGCCGACGGATTGGTTTTGACGCCTCGATCGCAGTGGCCAACGCGGCAGGCGATCGCCGGGAACGCGCCGGCCACTGGGCCGGTCAGTCGGAAGGGGTCGTCGTCGATCGTCCCGGCAGCGCGCGATTGCTGCCAGACACCTGGGGCACGCTCTACTTCGTGCCGCGCCCGTAGTTTTATTCCCAAAGAAACTACGTCCCGCAAGATAGGCCCTACGGGAAAGCTACAACCACTCTTGGTAGGTCGGTGTGATGACCAATTCCGGCACGGCGACGTGCTCCGGGAGGGCGGCAATCGCCAGTACGCACTGGGCAATGTCCTCAGGATGGACCATTACGGCCTTCTTTTCCGCCGGCACCGGCACGGGCCGCTGGTCGAGCAGCGGCGTGTCCACTTCGCCGGGATAGATGTTGGTGATGCGGATGCCGTTAGCCCGTTCTTCCAGGCCAACGGCAGTGCCCAGGGCCGTGGCGGCGAATTTCGAGGCGGCATAGGCCGGTCCCGCCAACGGCAATGCCCGTTTGCCGGCCACGGAAGAGATATTGAAAATCAGCCCTTGCCGCCGCTTGCGCATCGTCGGCAGCACGGCATGCAGCACGTTGAACAGACCCGTGGTGTTGACGGCCAGGACGCGATCGAAGTCGGCTGGGTCGAGTTCGGCCATCTTGCGGCGCACGACATTGATGCCGGCCGCGTGGGCGACAATATCCGGCGGCGCGATCTCACTCTCCATCCAGGCGATCAACTTACGAACCGCATCGCGGTCGGCCACGTCACACGCCCGGGCGAGGATCGGCGGCTGACTCGCATGCGCGGCGGCAGCTCGTGCGAGTTTCTCTTCGTTGCGTCCACAGATCACCACGCGGCAACCGTTGCGAGCCAGGGCCAAGGCGATCCCCAGGCCGATACCGCTTCCGCCGCCCGTTACCAGGGCTGCCTTGCCTTGAAGATTCATGGTCTTCCTTTCAACGGATAATTCTCGCCTCTACGGTTCCAGAACTACCTTCAACAGGCCTTCGCCGCCGCGATACAGCCGCTGGAACCACTGCGGGCCTTCGCTCAGGGGCGCGACGGCGCTGACTAGCGGGGCAAGTTGCACGCGGCCTTGGGCGATCAGTTGCAAACAAGCCGGGTACTCGCCCTGGGAGCCACAGGAGCCGTTGATGGCAAGCTCGCGAGTGACCGCGGCCTGCAGGGGAAATTCGACCTTCGGCGCAAGATTGCCGACGAGCGTCAACTGGCCACCCTTGCGAAGCGCGGCCATCGCCAGCCCAAGGGTGGCCGTGGCCCCCACCACTTCGAAGGCCAGATCGGCCCCGCGCCCACCGGTGCGGCGGAGTATTTCGGCAACGGCGTCGGGCGTGTCGGAGCGGAAGCCTTCCTCGGCCCCGAACTGACAGGCCATTTGCAGCCGGCACGGGTCGACGTCGACGCCGTAAATCCGGCCGCAGCCCGCCGCGCGGAGGGCCTGCACCACCAGCAGGCCGATCATGCCGGTACCCACGACGACTGCCGTATCGCCAAACTTCACGCGCGTGCGAGCGACAGCGTGCAAGGCGATGGAAAGCGGCTCGACCATGGCGGCCTGGACGAAGCTGACGTCGGCGGGCAGGCGGTAAAGCACCTGCTGCGGAACGGCGACAAACTCCGCAAAGGCCCCGTGGCGGCGATAGTCGCCGCAGGAGACCCCCAACACGCGGCGGTTGTCGCAAAGATTGATCTCTCCGCGGCGGCAGTGCCAACAGCCGCCGCAGTAGATGGTCGAATCAAAGGTCGCGCGGTCGCCGACAGCCCAGTCGCGGACCGCGGCCCCGACTTCCACGATCGTGCCGGCCGCTTCGTGGCCCATGATGATCGGCGGCTGTCGCCGGCCGGTACTGCCGTCCATGCCGTGGATATCGCTGCCGCAGATGCCGCAGGCAGCGATCCGCAGCAAGACCTCGTCGGCGGCGATTTCCGGAGGAGGCCAGTCCTGGATTTCCAAATGGTTGTACGCGGTGAGAACGAGGGCCTTCATACCGGCGATTATACTATGCAACTTTCGACAGTACCAGACTCCTCCCTATGGCCCTGGAGCAACCTATGTAGGTCCTTTCTGCCGGAAAGGACTATTGTGCAGCGACCTGTCGAGCAATGCGGAGTTTTTTTCCCGGTTCGGAGCACATTAGTCCCTCTCGGCAAGAGGGACCTACTCGATAACCCCGCGACAAATTTGACTCGCAGCCAGCTTGCGAATAGATTTTCTCTATGAAATCGCTCGTGAAATTGCTCCTGCTTTCCGCGTTTTTCTTGCCAACCAACCTCTTGGTTCAGGCCAAAGCCATGGAACTTCCATTCGCCCGCCGGCAGAAGGTGCCGCCGCTGCCGCAGAATCTCACTTGGCTTAATACGGCCGGACCGCTGGAATTGCACGACCTGCGGGGAAAATTCGTAATCTTGGACTTCTGGACCTATTGCTGCATCAACTGCATGCACATTCTGCCGGAGTTGCACAAGTTGGAGCAGGCCTGGCCCAATAACGTCGTGGTCATCGGCGTCCATTCGGCAAAGTTCTCAGCCGAACAGGACACGCAGAATATCCGTGCGGCCATCCAACGCTACAAGATCGAACATCCGGTGATCAACGACTCGCATCACGAGCTATGGGAACTCTTTGGCGTAAATTCCTGGCCCACCGTGATCCTGCTCGATCCGGAAGGCTACGCCGTCTGGGCCACCAGCGGCGAAATCACCGCCGAACAGGTGGACAAGGTGATCCGTGCCGCAATGCCCTACTATCGGCAGAAGAAACTGCTGGACGAAACGCCCTTGCGATTCGACATGGAACGGCACTCGGCCGCCCCCACGCCGCTCCGCTTTCCCGGCAAGGTCCTGGCCGATGAAACCGCAGGGCGGCTGTTCATCTCCGACAGCAACCATAACCGCATTGTCATAACAAAGCTCGACGGCGCGCTGCTGGACGTGATCGGTTGCGGGGTTGCCGGGCGTGGCGACGGCGATTTCACCACGGCCCAGTTCAATCAGCCGCAAGGCATGGCCCTGGCGGGCGACGAGCTTTTCGTGGCTGACACCGAGAACCACGAGATCCGCCGCGTCGATCTGGCCGGCCGCAAAGTGACGACTGTCGCGGGCACGGGACAGCAGGCCCGCGAGCCAGCCGTGCCGGGTCGCCATGCCGACCCGCGGCACACGGCCCTGAGCAGCCCCTGGGACCTGTATCTACACGGCGACGATCTTTTCATTGCCATGGCCGGTTGCCATCAGATCTGGAAAATGCGGCTCAATGGCGCTTCGATCGGTCCTTATGCGGGCAACGGCCGCGAGGACATTGTCGACGGGCCGTTGCTCTCCCGGCAGCCCTATGAGCTGGGTTTCGCGTCCTTTGCACAGCCCAGCGGGCTGGCCGGCGACGGCCGCTGGCTCTTCGTGGCCGACAGTGAGGGGAGTTCCATCCGGGCCGTGCCGCTGACTGCCCGGGGAGAGGTCCGCACGGTCGTCGGCACCTCGCATCTGCCGGTTGCCCGGCTGTTTACCTTTGGCGACGTGGACGGACCGGCGGCGCAGGCACGTTTCCAGCATCCGCTGGGTCTGGCCTTCCACGCTGGACACATCTATGTGGCCGACAGCTACAACCACAAGATCCGCATCATCGATGCGACAGACGGAACCACGCAGACACTGGCCGGCACGGGTCGGGCCGGTCATAGCGATCAGCCGGCGACGTTTTTTGAGCCGGCTGGGCTGGCGGCGGCAGCAGGCAAGCTCTTCGTGGCCGACACGAACAATCACCTCATTCGCACGATCGATCTGAAGACCGCCCGGGTATCGACGTTGGCGATCGCCGGTTTGAAGCCACCTCCGCCGCCCGCTACCCCAAGACCACCGGCCGCCAATGCGGACAAACTGCCGCTGGCGATTGTCCGCGCGGAACAGGGGGCGGTGCGGTTCCGCGTGGAATTAGCGTTTCCACCAGGCTACAAGGTCAACACGCTAGCGCCGTGGCAGTATCGTGTGGAAGAGGTCGATCGTGCGCAGGCCAACGGCGCGGCGATCTTCGCCCGCGACGGTTTCGGCAAGTCGGTCCGCGTTGGGAAACCGGCGGCTGAATTCGAGATCCGCCTGCCGGTCAGCAGCCCCTCGGGACGGGAGACGGTTCGCGTGTCGGTCGACTATTACTATTGCCGCGAGGGGTCCGAGGGGCTATGCAAGTTTGGCAGCGCGGCGTGGACGGTGCCCATCGAGGTCTCGGCTGCGGCCGAACAGGCCGTCGTACATTTGCAACATCGGGCGAAGTGAAGGGGGCAGCCGTCCATTTCGTGTCAGGATAGATTCGTAGGGTGGGACCAGGTTGCGTAGCAAGCGCAGGCCCACGATCATGTGCTCTCCAGCCGAATATGGTGGGCCTGCGCCTGCTACGCAGTCTGGTCCCACCCTACAACTCAGGATGCCCCTTCCAACTTCTGGCGATAATCGTCCCGTTCGCGGCGAGTGGCCTCAAGATCGAAGGTCAGATACTTCATGTCGAGGCGGAGTTGGCCCAAGGCGTCCTGGACCAGCGAGAGGATACGGCGGCGACGCCGGGCATTGTCCAGGACCCGATTCACCAGCGGTTCGATCCGCAGGCGATGTTCCGCCGGGAGCATGGCAATGGCGTCAGCCAAATCGAGAATCTCACGCGGGGCTTCGTCAACGGCGGGCTTCAAAACGGGGGCTGGGTCGCTCATGGTTGTTTCTCCGGATGTGGGATGGATGTGCTTCTCCAAATGCACGCCCCGTGCCAGGAAATTGTCGTTTTCCGTAAACATGCCGTAACTCATTATAGTATCAGGACTTGGGAAATGCTAGCGGCGGCCAGGCCCCGGCCCAGACGGGGGAAAAACGCAACATTTGCTCTGGCCGATTTTCGCAAATCCTGATACAAGACCACTTTACGGCAATGTGGCCGGTCTGTGCCCCGAGTGGTCTTTTCGCCACATTGAATACGTTGCCCCTAACTCCTGGCCCGTGTCGCGTCTTCAAGCTGCACTGATCGCGGTGTTGATCTTGGCGGTGTTGCCGAGTCGCTCGGCTGCCCAGGGACCGTCTGCGCCCGGATTTGCGCCGCCCGCCGCCCGCCGACCATTGGCCGCCGGTGAACCGGGCTGGCGGCAAGACTTCGAAGGACCAACTCCGTCCTGGATCGAGGCCGGCGGCGATGCCCCGTACACGATGGTCGCGCACCAGAGAGTCCGCGGCGCGGCGCATGGCGGGCAAGGCAGCGAATGGTTGCAAGTAGCCGGCCAGGGCGGCAGCGCGGTGTGGATTGCCCACGACATCGGCCGGCCTTGGGTGATCGACGACTTGCGGTCGTCGGTCTGGATCTACGCCGACCGGCCCGGCATTCAGTTCTGTGCCGAGGTCGCGCTGCCGCGCACGCTCCACCCGCGCAGCGGCAAGCCCCTGGTCGCCAATGTCTTCGGCACTTCCTATGCCGTGGCAGGGCGCTGGCAGCAGCTACACGTTGTCGACTTTACCCGCAAACTGGGCGACCAGATCCGCATCCTCCGCAGCCAGTTGGCCATGAACGTCGACGGCCGCGAGGCCTACGTCAGCCGCGTACTGCTGAACGTCTACGGCGGTCCGGGTGCGACCAACGTGTGGATCGACGATCTGGAGGTCTTCGGTTACGTGCCATCGTCCGCCAACCGGCCGGGCGCTGTGCCGGCCGTTTCCACCGTCGGTCTTGCGGGCGGCAATGCGGGTCCCGGTCCCGCGGTCAGTCCCGCGCTTCCTCCGCCGCGCGAGGTCAAACTGGCCGGCTCCGTCTTGAAAATCAACGATTTCCCCATCTTTCCCCGTTCGATCGAATATCGCGGCGAGCGGTTGGACTTTCTCAAGCAGTTGGGCTTCAACACCGTCTGGCTGCAACGCGTGCCTACCGCGTCCGTTCTTGCCGAGGCCCGACAACTGGGCCTATGGCTGGTCTGCCCGCCGCCGGAACTGCCGCCGACCGATCCACCACCGGCGATCGGGCCGGAGTTCGAGCCTGTCCTCGTTTGGGACCTGGGGCACGGCCTGACCGGCGAGTCG
>CAZTPX010000156.1:0-22893 GCA_964615095.1 uncultured Planctomycetaceae bacterium
CAGGAACGTTTCCTGGATGCAGTCCCATGCGTCTGCGTGATTGCCGACGAGGCGGTAGACCGTGCGTCGCACGATTTCTACGTGTTGGCCTACGACCGAATCCCAATCCGTCATATTCAGCTAGCCGTCAGGAACCGGAGTTCAACAGGATAGTCGATCGCCACGGTCCGGATGTAACGCGGAATCTTGCATTGTTCTTTTGGGTTTTGCACATATCTGCCCCTGAACCATATACTCGGTACACCACTGTAGTGGTGCTTTGCCCAAGAGTCCAGGGACTCGGTGACCGTTGCGGTTCGTTCTAATGCTCGGTCAGGGGCGCGTGGAGAAATGGTCCATCGGGTCATGCCGCCATTCAAACGTGGGGTTTCCACAGTCCGCCGAGCCGACTCATGGTAGAAGACATCGTTGAGAAGGGTGGGCGTGGGCATGGTGGTCTCCTGGTTCTGGTAAGAAAGCGGCGGAAGGAAGATTGCCGCCAAGAGATAATGCCAGGATCGACGCCGGCCCTCAGCGCAGCCCAGCCCAGAACCCCACGCGGAAGATGATCGACGGCACGGCTGAGAGCGGGGCCTGGGCGGAGGGGCCAATAGTAAAGGCCGCGAAGGAGCAACAGCATGGGACGCTGATGTCCCATGGGCTCTCGGGACTGGGCGGAGTCCCGCGCACTTCGCGGCCGATAGGCATTATAGCACGCCGGGGCAGCAATGAGCGCACGAGGTTTAATGCCAGACGACAAATTCCATGTCCCGAAACAGCCCGAGCTACGAGGACGGAGTTGGCATTAAACTTGGCATTAAACGGGGGCGAAAATGGCTCAAACTGGGGCATTTGCGGGCCACTGGACAAGCCCCATGAGAATCGCGAATGCCTTATGTCTCAATGACTTATGGCGATTGCCACAATCTATCCAATTGAGCTACGGGGACCTAATCGTAACTTCTTTCAAATTAAGACTTTAGGAACAACACAAAACATCAATGGCAGAAAAGCAAGGCAGAAATCTCCGGCGCTGCTGTCAATTCCTGCTACTGCAGAGCAACTCAAAACACCCTAATTCTAGCGTGATATTGGGGTCGTGCATAGCCGTCCCCGTATCCAAATGCACAAGGGATTCGATGCCGATTGGAGCCGGCCTGACTGGGTGTGTCCCCAAGCCACGGATCCAGAGAAGCCCGGAGATTAGCGCCCTCACAACGCGGGGACAGTATCCGTGCCGGCTGGTGCAAGAACGCCTCGTCCGCGGCACTTATGGGTCGTGCTGCCGACAAAGCCTACGTCGGCCCGCCGTTGAAACCCCTGCTCCCGCGTGGCCGGTTGCATTGCGGGAGAAGACGAGCGAACGATTCCCCTCTGACGGCGACGAACGGCTCGTGCGGTTCCGCAGGAGGCCATTCTGGCATTTCGCAAGGACGTCGCCGCCCAATCGGTCAGCACTTCGGCAGCGAAACTTGGTTAAAGTAGAGGGAGTTTGCCGACGATAATGATTATGCGGGCCGCGGCGAGTCTGATACTGCGCCTTTCAATTCCGGAGGGATCTTGAGCATCGTCCGAGCCCTGATTATTGCAAGTCTTTCGCTCGTTCGGCTCGCTGCCTGCGCCGAGCAGGTATGCGCTGCAGAATTACCGGGACCGGAATCTGTGCCCAACTGGCCGGTAGGTAACGCGCCATCTGCTGCATGTACTGCCCGAAGCACGGAAGATGGCACTGCAACAAGAAGTAAGTTTGCTCCACTGTGCTATCCAACGTAATTTCCCTGATGTAGAGGACCGTACCAGCGCTCAGGTCGGCGACCTCCAAGGTATCGGCAGTTCGGAGCCGTCGTAACGCGGTGGATCTGGCGACGACTCCGGCCACCAAGCTAGCGCAAGACCCGTCCATCGTGGACGAAGCGAACTGGCAATTGCTTTGTTGTGATCTCCACGATGGGGCCGCTCAATACTTGTCGGCGGCTTTGATGCACCTGCAGGCGGTCGAAGCCTGGCACGCTATGCGCGAGGAAGCAAGACCGCATTGGAATATGACTGGAACCCTCGTGCGCGTAGCTCTTCGGGATATTCGTGATATTCTTGCTGGTCGGTCGCCAACGTGTCTTGCGAAGGACGGACTCATCCCCTCCATCAAGCAACTGGTTCAGGAACTTCCAGGAGCCTCGGGTAGACGTACATCCGCCAGCGGAATTCCTATCGAATCGGGTGCATGTGGCGATCACGACGCCAGCGGTTGAGCAAAGCCAAGGCGCACGGGTCGAGTTTCAGCAGTCGAACTAACTGCGACGGCGTGCAGCCAAGCACGACAGCCGCCTGCTTCGGGTCGGCATCCAAGGCCGCCAGCACGTCCAGTGCCTCGGCCAGCAGGCTGGGGAAGTCGTCGTGCCCGACACTCAGCTTCAGCACCCCGCTACCGCACCGCGCCTGCCATAGAGGGCTGGGCACATAGTTCGGGTCGCACGGTCGCCGGACCTCAAGGGCCAGGTTCACTCTCAGGCGGAAAAGGGCCACGGAGCGATTCTGGGCCTGGCTGCGGCGCTCGCTGGCCTCCGCACGCACACCCGTGGGCAAATGGTGCAGGCTGATGGCCGTCTCCACCTTGTTGCGGTGCTGGCCCCCCGGTCCCGACCGGCGCAGCCGCCGCACTTCGCACTCGGTAATCAACTGCTCAGGGTTGCTTGCGGCTGGATGATCGCTTGGCTTGGGCATACAAGTACTGTACCATGTTCCACCGGCTCCGGCGGGTCTTCGGTCGATCCGGGCTGACCTGCGCAAAAGCGGGTTGCTGGGGGAAAATCGACAGGGGCCGAAACGGTCTGGTTTTGTTCCGTAGGTACAAGCGGTCGCTCGTCGCGTAGCGACGCTATGACGGTGGCCGTGGGTTTTAGCCCACGGACGAAATTCCCCCCACGCTTTCCCCGCCCGGGCACCGTGCGCAGCATAGTCGTCGCTGGGTAGCCAATTGACGCACGTTGTCCAAAGTCCCGTAGGGACGATTGAAATGAACGTAGGGCGCACCGTTTCAATCGTCCCTCCGGGACTGGAATGATATCTATATTGCCTATCTACCCAGCAGTGAACTGCTGGGCTATTGTCAAACGTCCCTCCGGGACGAGACCGCATTCCGACTTGTGTGCAGCAACAAGGGCCAACGCCCCGGGCTATTTCATTTCGCCGCTTCTCGGCTGGCAAATCGACTAAATATGACGTAGAGTTGCATTGGGAGTCTGTTCCGAAAGGCCGTGGAGCGGTGTTGGAGTCCCAGTTTTAGCCGGCTAAAGCCGGGACTCCAACACCGATCGGAACAGGCTGTGAGAATGCTCGTCCACCCGCCTGGAAGGGGTACCGATGTCTGCCGCGACCGCCGCCGCGCTCCACGAGGAGTTGCTGGCCGCCATCCAGTCCGAAGAAGAATTCCTGCCGCGCATGCCCCACTCGCTCGAAGAGACGGGTTTGTCGACGGCCCTGATCGAATCGCTCGTCTGCAAATTCCTCTCCATCGTCGGCTCGCAGAGCGGCCGCGGCATCGCTGCGGAGATCGGGCTGCCGTTCGGTATCATGGAAGGCGTGTTCAATTCCTTGCGGTCCCGCCAGATCCTGGTCTATTCGGCCGCGGCCCCACTGAACGACCATGTCTACAGCCTGACGGAGCAAGGCCGGCAGCGGACCCAGTCGCTGTTGAGCGATTGCGCCTACGTGGGACCTGCGCCCGTACGCTTGGCCGACTACGTGGTTTCCGTGAATGCCCAGACGATCCGGGCCGAGGCCCCGCGCCGCCAGCGTTTGGAGCAGGCCTTTGCCGATATTTCCGTCGATCCCGGCCTGTTCGCCGAGTTGGGGCCCGCCGTCAATTCCGGGGCTGGCCTGTTCCTTTACGGCGCGCCGGGCAACGGCAAGTCGACCTTGGCCCGGCGGATCACCAGTTGCTTCGGCCAGTATATCTGGATTCCCTATGCGCTGATCGAGGGCGGGCAGTTGATCAAGGTCTTCGATTCGGCCTATCACGAGGTGGCCAAAGACGAAATGCAAGGCATCGTCTGCCGCGCCGATTCCGACCGCCGCTGGGTCAAGATCCGGCGTCCCACGGTCGTGGTCGGCGGCGAAATGACCATGGATTGCCTGGAACTGCGTCACGACCCGCACAGCAACGTGAGCGAGGCCCCTTTGCAATTGAAGAGCAATTGCGGCTGCTTGCTGATCGACGACTTCGGCCGCCAGCGGATCGAGCCTGCGGAACTGCTCAACCGCTGGATCGTCCCGCTGGAGAACCGGCACGACTTCCTCACCCTGGTGACGGGCAAGAAGTTCCAGGTGCCGTTCGAGCAGTTGATCATTTTTTCCACGAACCTGGACCCCTCGAGCCTGGCGGACGAGGCCTTTTTGCGGCGGATACCCTACAAGATCGAGATCGCCGATCCCGACGAGGCGGAGTTCCATCACCTCTTCGAGACCTATGCCAGGAATCAAGGTTTCCAATATGAGAAGGCCTCGATCGATTACCTGATCGCCAAGCACTATCGTCCGCGGAATCGGCCCATGCGGCGTTGCCACCCGCGCGATTTGCTGGAACAGATCCAGAACCTTTGCCGCTACAACGATCTGCCCTTGGAAATGCGGCCGGAGTATTTCGACCAGATCGTGAAGAGCTACTTCACGCTGGTTGCCAAGGACCCTCGGTAGCGCGGTCGCTCAACTTCGCCAGGTGATGTGCGGGGCCTCGATAGGCACAAAGGCCTCGGGGTGGCAGGGCACAAGCCGCGGCGTATAGTGCTCGGCAGGGCGATTGGCGGGCACGCTCCCCCGATACAAATACCCGTTCACGGCGCCGTGGAGGGGACCCACGCGCTCGATCGTCGCGCAGGCCGCCGGATGCGCATCGATCGCTTCGGCATAAAGTTGCACCTGCACGAAATCTCCGCGCACGTCGCCCAGGTAAGCCTCGATTTCGAACTGCCACTGCTGCTCGACCTCGCGCACGAACATGCGACCGAAGCGCACCCCTTGCCACTGTTCGTCCTGCGATGCGGACCACGCTTCGATTTCGCGGGCCAGCCGGGCGCCGTCCGCCGCGCGCCGCAGGAAAGCCCGCGCGGCAGGCAAGTAGGCCTGCTCCACATACTCCCGGACCATGCGATCGCTGGAGAACTGCTCGGTCAATTGAGTCATGCTGGCGCGCACGCGCTGGATCCAGGCCCGGGGGATGCCGAGGTGGTCTCGATCGTAAAACTCCGGGGCGATGGCGTGCTCCAACAGGTCGTAGAGCGCGCAGGCGTCGTCGTGATCGTGCTCGCCGGAATGCTCGCGCGTGCCGCTGATCTCCCAGCCGACCTCCGGCGTGTAGGCCTCGTCCCACCAACCGTCGAGGGTCGAGCAGTGCAGGCCGCCGTTGACGAGCATCTTCATGCCGCTGGTGCCGCAGGCCTCGGCCGGCCGGCGGGGGTTGTTGATCCACACGTCGACGCCCGCGGCAAAATGCTGGGCCAGCACCATGTCGTAGTCCTCCAGGAACACGACGTGGTCGCGCACGTCGTCGCGCCGCGCGAAGAGGGCCATCTGCTGCACCATGGCCTTGCCGCCGTTGTCGTCCGGGTGCGACTTTCCGGCGACCACGATCTGCATGGGCCGCTCCACATTGCGCAGAATGCGACTGAACCGTTCCGGATCGTCCAGCAGCAGGTTGGGCCGCTTGTACCCGGCGAATCGCCGGGCAAAGCCCAGCGTGATGCGATTGGGATCGAGCAGGTGCTGCGCCTTCTGAATGGCCGCCTCGGGCGCATTGCGCTGACGGAGTTGACGCGGCAAGCGGAGCCGCACGTATTCGACCAGCGTATTACGGGCTTCGGCGCGATAGTCCCAGAGCCGTTCGTCGGAGACTTGCTCGATCCCCTTGACGGCTGCCCCCACGTTGCCCAGCCACGGCCCGTCGGCGCCGTAGGCCGCGCTCCAGAGTTGGTTGGCCGGCTCGGAATGCCAGGTGGGAATGTGTACGCCGTTGGTGATGCTGCGGACGGGGACATCCTCTTTGGGCCAGCCGGGAAACAGCACGCGGAACAGTCCCTGGCTGACCTTGCCGTGCAAGCGCGCCACGCCGTTGACGTGGCAACTCCCGCGCATCGCCAGGTAGGCCATGTTGAACGGCTCGCCGGCATCGGACGGGTCGCGGCGTCCCAAGGCAAGAAAGGCCTCGTGGGAAAGCCCCGTCTCGCGCAGGAAAGGCCCGGCAGCCGTCGTCACCAGGCCCGGCTCGAAGCGGTCGAAGGCGGCTTCCACGGGCGTATGGGTCGTGAACACGTTGCCTGCCCGCGTGGCCCGCAACGCCACGCGGAAGGGAACCTTGTTCTTTTCCGCGAAACTCTGGGCGCGGGCCAACACCGCAAAGGCCGCATGACCTTCATTCATGTGGCACACCTGCACGTCGATACCCAGCTTCTCCAGCAGCCGCCAACCGCCCACGCCCAGCACCAACTCCTGCAGCAGCCGCTTCTCCTTGCCGGCCGCGTACAGGTTGGCCGTGATGCCGCGGTCCCAAGGACTGTTCAAGGGGTGGTTGCTGTCCAATAGATACAAGTTCACCTTTCCCACCCGCGCATTCCAGACCCGCAAATAGAGCGTTCGCCCCGGCAGTTCCAGCCGCACGCGCGGCCAGCGGCCGTCGGCGTCGAGAACCGGCGTGATGGGCAGACTGCCCGGGTCGTTGAACGGGAAGGCCTCCAACTGCCAGCCGTTCTCGGCCAGCACCTGGCGAAAGTAGCCTTGTTGGTAGAGTAGGCCGATGCCGACCACGGGCACGTTCAAGTCACTGGCGCTTTTCAGGTGATCGCCCGCCAGAATGCCCAGGCCGCCCGAGTAGATCGGCAGCGCTTCGGCAAGCCCGAATTCCATACTGAAATAAGCGATCCCGCGAAGTTCCGACTGCGCATGCTCCGCGCCGAACCAGCCGGGGCTTTGCATGTAGTGGTCTTGTCGTTGCAGCCAGCGCTCGAGTTCTCCAATCAGGACCTCGTCGGCCGCCGCTTCGTCCAGGACTTTTTGATGGGCATTCTGCAAGATCATGTAAGGATTGTTGCAGCGGCTCCAGGCCTCCGCATCTAACCGTCGCCAGATCTGCGACATGGTCTTGCTCCCGATCAGGCGCAGGTCGAAAGCGAGTTCTGCCAGGCGTTCCAAAGGCTTGGGCAGCGGACGTTGAACTTGCAGCATGGACATGGTCAGGCTCCTTGAAGGGGGTGTTGGTCTTCCTTCTCGATAAAGCCGCATCGGATGAGGCGGTCTTCGAGTAATGAAATTGCCGAGAATTCTCCGTGTCACGGACTCTACTGACTGGGTTAAGGGTAAGCCCCGCTAGCAGAACTATCAAGTACCGCTTTCCCAAATTACGAACAATTGTCATGCAAGTGTTAGGACTTTATTCAAACTTGGTAACGAATCGGTAAGTCACTGTGCAGAAAGCAGCAGCCGGACGGGTTTCCGATTGTTTGACCGGTTTAGACAGACTATCCGGAAAGAATTGCGGATAGGAATTGAAACGAATCCCCTGAGAACTTATTTCAAAACCGATTCTGAGCCGGCCTTTCTTTGTGCCACAAGAAGGTTTTGAAATAAGCTCTAACCCGAGGGCTGGTATCATGGGTCGAAATGTCGAGCCGGGCGAGCAGGTAATTCAGCAGGCGGCGGTTCTTGCCATGTGGCAAGGCCGAATCTGTTTGATCACCTCCAGCAGTGGAAAACACTGGCTGGTGCCCAAGGGACATTTGGAGCATGGCGACAAGCTGCTGGAGACGGCCCGGCAGGAAGCCTGGGAGGAGGCCGGACTGATCGGGCATATCAGTCCTCGCCCAGTCGGCGCATACGAGTATCAGAAGCTGGGACGACTCTACCGCGTGGTCGTTTTCTGGATGAAGGTGACGCAGGTCCAAGACACTTTTCCCGAGTGCAAACGTCGTCGCCGGCGTTGGTTGAGTCCCGCGAGGGCCTTGCCCCATATCAGCTACTCGCCCCTGCGCCACATCGTTGACGCGGCCGTCCATCGCCGCCGCGCAGCGTAGCGACCCAGACGTAGGCCGGAACAAGCTTGCGCAGTTCCGTCGCCGATTCGCATAAACGCCGGAACTGTGCAAGTTTGTTCCGGCCTATGCTGCCACTGCCGCACAGCTCAATGGCTCATTTTCAATGTAACAACCAACAAGGACCGGCGAATCAATAAGTGTCGTGTTGTAGGGGTGACTTTAAGCTGAAAAGCCGCGGGCCAGACACGACGCCCAAGGAAGGGATGAGGAAATGTTCCAAAGCAAGTGGATTAGCGATCTTCGTGCGACAACACCCGTGGCCGACGCGGCCCGCCGCGTTCTGACGCTGCGCCTGGAAGGTGTGCGCGACTGCCTGGGCTATGCTTTGCGGGAACCGGGGCGGGACCCCGAGTTCGTACATCAACTGCGGGTAGCGACCCGGCGGGCCTCGGCCGCGCTGGAGATCTTTGCGGAATGCCTGCCTCTCAAGGTTTATAGAACTGCCCGCTGCTTGATTCGCGACATTCGTCGCGCCGCCGGCAAAGCCCGCGATTGGGACGTCTTCCTGGCGCAGTTGACGGACGACGCGGACCAGCTTGCAGCCGACGAGCGCGCCACGGTCGACATGCTGGTCGGCTATGCACTGGCCCATCGTCTGCCGGCTCAGGAAGGCATCGAGGAATGTTGCCGCGATTATCCCTTCGGCTTCGAACGCTGCATGGCCGAGAC
This sequence comes from uncultured Planctomycetaceae bacterium, assembly GCA_964615095.1. Lineage (GTDB taxonomy): Bacteria > Planctomycetota > Planctomycetia > Pirellulales > Thermoguttaceae > JANXQG01. Next base: position 8,727 of record CAZTPX010000156.1, read on the forward strand.
TATCGGCGCCATCGGCTATCACAGCGTGGGCAGAACTCCTCTGGCCAGTTTTGCGCGGCCGCTGCTCGGCCGCTTATTCGACGAGTTGAAGCAGGCCGCCCTGCGCGATCGCAACGATTACCGGCACCTGCACGGGACGCGCATCGTGGGCAAGCGGCTGCGCTACACGATCGAGATGTTCATCGATTGCTTCGGTCCTGCCTTGCGGACAACGCTTTATCCGGCGATCGCAGAAATGCAGGAGGTGCTCGGCGACGTCAACGACCACTTCAACGCCGTGCAGCTTTACGCGGCGCTGGGGACGAAGCTCGGCGTCTTTCTGTCCCCGTACGGACGCCGCTACCAGGCCTTCGTCGACCGACTCAAGGCCCGCCGCCACGCGCAACTCCAGGAGGGCTGCCTGCGTTTTCAACTCTGGTGGGAGAACTGGCAGAAAGCGGAGATCCAAGTGACCATCGGCGAACTGCTATCCAGCGCCCCCGCGGCGTGGCACGTGTTGCACGAAGCGGAAAATGCGATCGCCGCACCGCACGACGAGCTCAAATCGGCAGCGTCCCCCATAGCCATGCGCACCGCATAGGACGGAGAAATGGGGACGCAGCTAGTTTGACAGGGAACCGCCTACTTCCGCTGGCTGGGGGAAGGTTCGGGTTCCCCATCCCGTAGGGATGAAAGCCATTAGCCCCGGGTCGCGCAGCGAAACCCGGGGATATGGGGGCCGTCGTGAATCGCAAATCGACCCCGGAGGGGTCGCAGTATCCCGGGTTGCGCGGCTCGAATAATCGATGACCCCGGACGGGACGCGACGTGGCAGTGCTGCGACCCCTCCGGCGTCGGAATGTGTATTTGGCCTCGATACCGGTGGTGGTGTCGCTGAGGCTCCGCAACCACCGGCGAATGGCTGTGACCCCTCCGGGGTCGGTTTCCGCCATCGTGCCGGAACGAACGATCGGTTTCCCCATCCCGCGAGAAGAACTAGCTGCGTACCCGTTTCGACCCCGAGATTTATCGGCCGTCCGGAGAACTGTTCCCCGAAATGGAGCAAGCCGCGCTGGCGACAGTTCATTTCATTCCACGCAGAAAAAAACTTGGCGGGGCATTTGACAAACCGGTGCCGGCTGGTTAATCTATCTTCTGTTCCAGCAAGGAGCCCTACACGTAGGTAGGTTGTTCCTGAACACGGGCGGCACGGGTGTGCGGCCCACACGCATGGCAAGCTCAGTAGTAGGCAGCGTTCGTTGGTGATTGAGCTAATCGGTTTGCGGCCGCGCAACTCCGGCGGGAGATTGTCTTAGCAGGACTGCTGTCGGTGGCTCAATTTGACGGTGACTCTCAAGCGAGTCTCGCACTGCGCGCCTATCTTTCGCTGTACGTTCTCCCTTGAGTGTCTTCCGTGGCGGCCGCCTTGTGCAGTCGCTGCGCACCGTGTAGACGTGGACATGGAAGCCCAAGATTCGAGAGGAGAGAATCTGTGTTTGACAACTTCTCTATGAAAAACCGTTGCCCGGCGGCGGGCCCAGCGGCCACCGCACCGGCGAGATTCTTCAAGGCGATGACCACTTTGGCCACGGCTCTTGTCGTTGCGGGGGTTGCCGCCAACGCACCCGCCGCGACGCTGACGTTTGACGATCTTCCCGCCTCAAACGGGACCGCAATTCCCAACGGCTACGGCGGGCTCAATTGGACTAACTTCTGCTACTTGAATGCGTTGACTTTCGCGCCCAGCCCATCTGGGTACCTGAACGGCATCGTATCTCCGCCCAATGTTGCTTACAACGTTGCCGGCCAGCAAGCCACCATCAGCGGTTCCCCATTCACGTTCAATTCCGCCTATTTCACGGGGGCCTGGAACAATGGTCTGGACATACAAGTTACGGGCTATCTTGGCGGAGTCCAGGTCGATACGGCGAGCTTCATCGTGAACACCACCGGGCCGACGCTGGAGACATTCAATTGGCAGAATGTCGACACCCTCACGTTTACCTCCTCGGGCGGCACTCAGGCCCCGGGAGTGGCCGCCGGCGGCACGTTTTTTGCCATGGACAACTTTACGTTCAGCTTTTCGCCTCCTCCCGTCGCTTCGACCTGGGACCTTGCCGGCGGCGGCAGTTGGGCGACGGGCGGGAACTGGACTCCGGCGGGGCCGGCCAACGGCCTGGACAGCACGGCCGACTTCAGCCAGCAAACGCTTCCATCTGACGCCACGGTGACACTGGACGGCAGCTACTTGATCGGCAACCTAGTCTTCGGCGACTTGGGAAACGCCCACAATTGGACCCTGGCCCCGGGCAGCGGCGGGACCCTCAACTGTGTGGTTTCCAGCGGGATGCCCACGATCACGGTTGTCAACCAGACGGCTACGATCAGCGCCGTCCTCAGCGGCGCCCAGGGGCTGGCCAAGGCCGGCTCCGGCACGCTCGCCCTCACGGCCGCCAACACCTACACCGGTCCGACGTCCGTCAGCGCGGGCTTATTGGCGCTCAGCGGCAGCCTGTCGGGCGGCACCACGCTTACGATCGGCACGGGCGGCGCCATGTCGCTGACCGGCAACGGCAGCCTTGCGGCGCAAAACGAGTATGTGGGCTCCACCGGCATCGGGGCTTTCACGCAGTCGGGCGGCACAAACACAACCTCGCTGTTGTCGATCGGCAGCGGCGGCAGTTATCTCCTCGCCGGCGGCCTCTTGCAGGTCAACGGCAGCCTGATGAACCAGGGGACCTTCAGCGGCGGTGGCTCGCCGGCCACGCTCATCGCCAACAACGTCCTGGACCTCAGCAACGGCACCTGGCAGAACCTAGGCGAGATCTCGCTAAGCATGGGTGCGAACTCGCTCTTGATCGTGCCCTCCGGATTCAACCCGGCAGCCACCTTCGCCGGTTACAACACCTTTGGCTTGACCTACACCCTCGGCACCACGCTCACGGTACCGGCCGGGCAAGGCTTCACCGGCTTCGCATCGATCGGCGATCCGGTCGTTTGCCAGGGAACGATTACTGCCTTGTCCGGGGGGACAATCAATCTCTACGGCGGGCTTGTGCTCTCGGGGACCGGCCAGATCCAGTTGGGAATTGGGAACCTCACGAACAACGATCTCGCCTCGGGGATCAGCGGCGGATGGCTTTCTGCAGCGAATCAGTACGTCGGCAGCGGCGGTACGGGAACCTTTACGCAGTCGGCCGGGAGCAGTGCGATCGGCAACAATCTCTATCTCGGCTATGGCGCCGGCGACAACGGCACGTACAACCTCGGCGGCGGGCAACTGTCGGCATCCTCCGAGTACGCGGGCTTCGCCGGCATCGGGAGCTTCACGCAGTCGGGCGGGACCAACAGCGTTACCTATCTTTATCTGGGCGCAAACTCCGGCAGCAGTGGTGCATTCAGCCTCAGTGGCGGTCAGTTGTCGGCATACTCCCAGTACGTTGGCTCGTCGGGCACGGGCAGTTTCACGCAGTCGGGCGGGACCAACAGCGTCAGCGGCTGGGTGTACTTGGGCGCGAACTCCGACGGCAGCGGGACGTACAGCCTCAGCGGCGGTCAGTTCTCGGCATATTCCCAGTACATTGGCTCGTCGGGTACGGGCAGTTTCACGCAGTCGGGCGGGACTAACAACATCGGCAGCAATCTCTATCTGGGCGCGAACACCGGCTCCAGCGGCGCGTATGGTCTCGGCGGCAGCGGCCAGTTGTCGGCATACTCCCAGTATGTTGGCTACTCGGGCACAGGGAGCTTCACGCAGTCCGGCGGGACCAATAGCGTAAACAACTATCTCTATCTCGGTTACAGCACCGGTGCCAGCGGGACCTACAGCCTCAGCGGCGGCCGCTTGTCGGCATCCTACGAGTACGCGGGCTCGTCGGGCACTGGGAGCTATACACAGTCGGGTGGGACCAACGGTGTAAGCGACTATCTTTATCTCGGGTATAGCATCGACGCAAGTGGCACATACGGCCTCAGCGGCAACGGCCGTTTGTCGGCATCTTACGAGTACGTGGGCACCTCGGGCACGGGGAGCTTCGCACAATCGGGCGGGACCAACAGCGTAAGCAACTATCTATATCTCGCTTACAGCGCAGGTGCCAGCGGGGCGTATAGCCTCAGCGGTGGCCTGTTGTCGGCCGGCAGCGAAGGCATAGGTCGCACGGCCACCGCGACCGCGGCATTCCAGCAAACCGGCGGCACGAACACCACTTCGCTGTTGTCGATCGGCAGCGGCGGCAGCTATCTCCTCGCAGGCGGTCTCTTGCAGGTCAGCGGCAGCCTGTCGAACCAGGGGACTTTCAGCGGCGGCGGCACGCCGGCTACGTTGGTCGCCAGCAGTGTCTTGGACCTCACGAGCGGTACCTGGCAGAACCTGGGCGCGATCTCGCTCAGCATGGGCGCAAACTCGTTGTTGATCGTGCCTTCCGGGTTCAACACGGCGACGGGGTTGGCTGCTTACAGCACTTTGGGTTTGACCTACACCGTTGGTAGCCCGCTGACAGTGCCGGCAGGGCAGGGCTTCGCCGGTTCCACGTCGATCGGCGATCCGGTCGTTTGCCTGGGAACGATCACCGCCCCGTCCGGCGGGACGATCAATCTGAATGCAGGGCTTGCGCTGTCCGGAACTGGGGTGGTCCAGTTGGGAAGCGGGACCCTGACCAACAACGATCTCGTGTCGGGAATCAGTGGCGGATCGCTTTCCGCGGCGTACCAATACGTGGGCAAGAGCGGCACGGGGACGTTTACGCAATCGGGTGGGACCACCACGATCGGCGACAATCTCTATCTCGGTTATGGCGCCGGTGACAGCGGTACCTACAACCTCAGCGGCGGCCAGTTGTCGACATACTACCAGAACATCGGCCTTTCAGGGACGGGCTCCTTTGTGCAGACGGGTGGGACCAACACCAGCAGCTATTATTTCTATCTGGGCGCAAATCCCGGCAGCAGCGGCGGATACAGCCTCAGCGGCGGCCTGTTGTCGGCATATTACCAGTACATTGGCTCCTCGGGCACGGGCAGTTTCACACAGTTGGGTGGGACCAACGACGCGGGCAACACCCTCTATCTCGGCAACAACTCCGGCGCCAGCGGCGCTTACAGCCTTGGGGGCAGCGGCCGCTTGTCATCCTACTGCCAGTACATTGGCTCGTCGGGCACAGGGAGCTTCACGCAGTCGGGCGGGACGAACAGCATTTTGAGCAATTTCTATCTGGGCGCAAATCCCGGCAGCAGCGGCACGTACGGCCTCAGCGGCGGCCAGTTGTCAGCATCCTGCGAGTATGCGGGTTCCTCGGGCACGGGGAGTTTCACGCAGTCGGGGGGGACCAACAGCATCAGCAACTATCTCTATCTCGGATATAGCGCCGGTGCCGGCGGCACGTATGGCCTCAGCGAAAGCGCCCAGTTGTCGGCGTCCTCCGAGTACGTGGGCTCCTCGGGCACGGGGAGCTTCACGCAGTCGGGCGGGACCAACAGCGCCGGCAACTATCTCTATCTCGGATATAGCGCCGGCAGCAGCGGCACGTACGGCCTCAGTGGCAGCGGCCAGTTGTCGGCCGCTGACGAATACGTCGGCTATGTCGCCGGCGCGACGGCGGCATTCCATCAGACCGGCGGCACGAACACAACGTCGCTGTTGTCGATCGGCAGCAGCGGCAGCTATCTCCTCGCCGGCGGTCTCTTGCAGGTCAACGGCAGCCTACTGAACCAGGGGGCCTTCAGCGGCGGCGGCACACCGGCGATGCTCAGCGGCAGCGGCATCCTGGATCTGTCCCAAGGCACCAACCTGGGGGCCATTTCCGTGAGCGTCAGCGCGAACTCGCTTCTGATCGTGCCCCCCGGCTTCAGCACGTCGACCGGATTCGCCGCCTTCAGCAACTTGGGCTTAACTCACACCTCCGGCACGACGCTCGTGGTCCCGCCCGGGCAGGGGTTTGCCGGTTCGGGTTCGATCGTCGATCCGGTGAACTGTCAGGGCATCATCGCGGCCTCCTCCGGCGGAACGATCAACCTCAGTGGAGGACTCACGCTCTCCGGGACCGGCCTGGTCCAGTTGGGAAGCGGGACCCTGACCAGCAACGATCTCGTGTCCGGGATCAGCGGCGGATCGCTTTCCGCGCCGTATCAGTGCGTGGGCAGCGGCGGCACGGGGACCTTCACGCAGTCGGGCGGGACCAGCACGATCGGTAGTAATCTCTATCTCGGTTATAGCGCCGGCGACAGCGGCACGTACAACCTCAGCGGCGTCGCTCAGTTGTCGGCATCCAACGAGTACGTGGGCTTTTCCGGCACGGGAAGTCTCACGCAGTCTGGCGGGACTAACGGTATCCGTCTCAACGGCTATCTTTATCTGGGCGCGAATTCAGGGAGCAGTGGCGCCTACACTCTCAGCGGCGGCCAGTTGTGGGGAACCATCCTATGTATCGGCTCTTCGGGCACGGGGAGCTTTACACAGTCGGGCGGGATCAACGGCGACAACACTGGTTTCGTCTTTCTTGGCATGAACGCCGGCGGCAGCGGCACGTACAATCTTAGCGGCGGCCAGTTGCCGGGATACTCCGAGAACGTGGGCTTTTCGGGCACGGGGATCTTCATGCAGTCGGACGGGACCAACAGCATCGGTAGCTATCTCTATCTTGGCACGAACGCAGGCAGTAGCGGAACATACAGCCTCAGCGGCGGCAGCTTGTCGGCATCCTACGAGTACGTGGGCTCCTCAGGCACGGGAACTTTCACGCAGTCGGGCGGGACCCACAGCATCAGCAACTATTTGTATCTCGGTTATAGCGCCGGCAGCAGCGGCACGTACTGCCTCAGCGGCAGCGGCTGCCTGTCCGTGCCCACCGAGTATGTGGGGTCTTCGGGCACGGGGACCTTCACGCAGTCGGGCGGGACCCACAGCATCAGCAACTATCTCTATCTCGGCTACAGTGCCGGCGGGAGCGGCACGTACGGCCTCAGCGGCAACGGCCAGTTGTCGGCCGCCGGCGAATACGTCGGCTACGCCGCCGGCGCGACGGCGGCGTTCCAGCAGACGGGTGGCAGGAACACAACGTCGCTGTTATCGATCGGCAACGGCAGCAGCTATCTTTTCGGCGGAGGCCTCTTGCAGGTCAACGGGAGCCTGCTGAACCAAGGGACCTTCAGCGGCAGCGGCACCCCAGCCACGCTTATCGCCGACAACATCCTGGACATGTCCAGCGGGACCTGGCAGAACCTAGGCGCGATCTCGCTGAGCATGGGCGCTAACTCGTTGTTGATCGTGCCCGCAGGATTCAACACCGCGACGGGGCTGGCGGCCTACAGCACCTTGGGTCTAACTCACACCTCCGGCAGCACGCTTACGGTGCCGGCCGGGCAGGGCTTCACCGGCTCGGCGTCGATCGGCGATCCGGTGAATTGTCAAGGAACGATTGCCGCCACGTCCGGCGGGACGATCAATCTCAACGGCGGGCTTGTGCTCTCCGGGACCGGCTTGGTCCAGTTGGGAAGCGGGACCCTGACCAACAACGATCTCGTGTCGGGGATCAGCGGCGGATCGCTTTCCGCGCCGTACCAGTACGTGGGCAGCGGCGGCACGGGGACCTTCACGCAGTCGGGCGGGACCAACACCATCGGCAATTCCCTCTATCTTGGCCATGGTGGCGGCGACTGCGGCACGTACAGCCTCGGCGGCGCCGCTCAGTTGTCGGCATCCTACGAGTACGCGGGCTGTTCCGGCACAGGGAGCATCACGCAGTCAAGTGGGACCAACAGCATCAGCAACGGTCTATATCTGGGCGCGAACCCCGGCAGCATTGGCGCATACGGCTTGAGCGGCAGCGGTCGCTTGTCGGCGTCTGCCGAGTGCGTGGGCTCTTCGGGCACGGGGAGTTTCACGCAGTCGGGCGGGAGCAACAGCATTACCTATTATCTCTACCTGGGTAGCAACGCCGGCAGCAGCGGCGCCTACAGCCTCAGCGGCGGCCTGTTGTCGGCGTACTACGGCGAGTACGTCGGCGCTTGGGGCTGCACGGGGTCCTTCACACAGACCGGCGGGACCAACAGCGTCGGAGGCTACCTTTATCTGGGCAGCAACGGCACGTACGGTCTCAGCGGGGGCCAGTTGGCCGCGTCCTATGAATACATTGGCTACTCGGGCGTGGGGTCGTTCACGCAGACGGGCGGGACCAACAGCATCGGCTACGGTCTCGAGCTGGGCACGAACATCGGAAAGGCCAGCTACAGCCTCAGCGGCAGTGGCCAGTTGTCGGCACCCTCCGAGTTTGTCGGCAACTCAGGCACGGGAAGCTTCACGCAGACGGGCGGGACAAACAGCATCAGCAGCAATCTCTACGTGGGCTCCGGCGGCAACGGGACCTACGCGCTTAGCGGCAGCGGCCAATTGACGGCCGCGAGCGAATACCTTGGCTCGACCACGGGTGCCACGGCGGCATTCCAGCAGACCGGCGGTACGAACACAACTTCGCTGTTGTCGATCGGCAGCGGCGGCAGCTATCTACTGGCCGGCGGGCTCTTGCAGGTCAACGGCAACCTGGTGAACCAGGGGACTTTCAGCGGCGGCAGCACGCCGGCCACACTTTCCGCCAGCAACATCTTGGATCTCACCAGCGGCACCTGGCAGAACTTGGGCGCGATCTCGCTGAGCATGGGCGCCAACTCGCTCCTGATCGTGCCCGCGGGATTCAACCCGGCAACCAACTTCGCCAGCTACGGCAACTTGGGCTTAACCCACACCCTCGGCACAACGCTTATGGTGCCGGCGGGACAAGGGTTTACCGGTTCCGTATCGATTAGCGATCCGGTCGTTTGCCAGGGAACGATCACCGCGCCCTCCGGAGGGACGATTAATCTCAACGCGGGGCTTGCGCTCACCGGGACCGGCGTAGTCCAGTTGGGGAGCGGGACCTTGACAAGTAACGATTTCGTGTCCGGCATCAACGGCGGATCGCTTTTTACAGCGTACCAGTACGTGGGCTACGGTGGCGTGGGGACCTTCACGCAGTTGGGCGGGACCAACATCATCAGCAATTATCTCTATCTCGGTTATGGCGCCGGCGACAGCGGCACGTACAACCTCGGCGGCGGCCGGTTGTCGGCATACTACCAGTACATCGGCGTTTCAGGCACGGGAAGTTTCGCACAGTCGGGTGGGACCAACAACATTACCAACTATCTCTATCTGGGCGCGAACTCCGGCAGCAACGGCGCCTACAGCCTCAGCGGCGGCCAGTTGTCGGCCCCCTACGACTACGTCGGCTCCTCGGGCACGGGGAGCTTTACACAATCGGGCGGGACCAACAGCGTCAGCAACTCTCTTTATCTCGGGTGTAGCACCGGCGGCAGCGGCGCGTATGGCCTCAGCGGCAGCGGCCAATTGTCGGCATGCTACGAGCAGATAGGCTATTCGGGCACGGGGAGCTTCACGCAGTCAGGCGGAACCAATAGCGTCAGCGGCTATCTCTCTCTCAGCTCGGTCTGTGGCGGCAGCGGCAGTTACAATCTCAGCGGCAACGGCCTGTTGTCCGCATACTGTGAGTACGTCGGCGCTTCAGGCACGGGGATCTTGACGCAGTCGGGCGGAACCAACAGCATGGGCGGCGGAGCCCTCTATCTCGGCATGTACCTTGGCGGCAGCGGGGCGTACAGCCTCGGCGGCGGCCAGTTATCGGCGCGCTACCAGTACGTTGGTAGCTCGGGTACCGGGAACTTCAACCAGTCGGGCGGAACCAACAGCGTCACCAATGACCTCTATCTGGGTTACTACTCCGGAAGCAGCGGGACCTACAACCTTAATGGCGGACAGTTGCTGGCACCCTTCGAGTATGTAGGCTGCCTCGGCCCAGGAACCTTGACGCAGTCGGGCGGGACCAACAGCATCGCCAACAATCTCTATCTCGGCTATAACTCCGGCGGGAGCGGGGCTTACAGCCTCAGTGGCAACACCCAGTTGTCGGCATCGTACGAGTACGTTGGCTACTCCGGAACGGGGAGCTTCACCCAGACGGGTGGCCCGAACAGCATGAATGGCAACCTCTACCTTGGCTACAACTCCGGCAGCAGCGGCGTCTACAATCTCAACGGCGGCCAATTATCGGCATCCAATCAGTACATTGGCTCCTCGGGCACGGGGAGCTTCACCCAGACGGCCGGGACCAACAGCGTCAACGGCACGCTCTGGCTCGGTTACTACTCGGGCAGCAGCGGCACCTACAACCTTGACGGCGGGCTGCTCATAATCCAGGGACTGTACAGAGGCATAGAGGCATTCAACTTCAACGGCGGAACGCTCCAGGCAGGTGGTGGGTTCTCCACCTTCGCGTCCATGACACTCGGCGCCGGTGCAGGAGCGACCTTCGATACGGCCGGCTTTGCCGTGACGCTTTCCAATTCGCTCTACGGCGCCGGCAGCCTCACAAAGGTCGATAGCGGCACGTTGATCTTGGCCGGCAGCAACGGCTACACGGGAACGACGACGATCGGCGGTGGCACACTCAGTCTGGCAAATCTTGGCGCCCTGGCCGGCGGCGGCAACATCACGTTCGCCGGTGGAACTCTGCAGTATAGCAGCAACAACAACCAGGACTACTCGGCCAATATCGCCGGCAGCACGGGTCTGATTGCGATCGACACCAACGGCGTCAACATCACGTTTGCCTCCGGCCTGGCCGGCAGCAACAGAGGCGGTCTGAATAAGATCGGCAGCGGCGTGTTGACTCTGGCCGCGAGCAACGGTTACACGGGGACGACGACGATCACCGGCGGGACGCTCCAAGTGGGCAACGGCGGCAGCGGGGCCTCGATCGGCGGCACGTCGGCAGTGATCAATAACGCCAGCCTGGTGTTCAATCACGCCGATGCGGTCGTTTTCAACCCAATCGTTAGCGGCAGCGGCAGTTTGACGCAAACCGGTTCCGGCATACTCGTGCTCACCAGCGCGAATTCGTCTACGGGCCCGACCATCATCAGCGGCGGCACGTTGCAGATTGACAACGGTGGCGTCAACGGTGCCCTTGGCAGCGGCCCAGTCACGGACAATGCGGCCTTGACCTTCGACCGCAGCGACAACGGTTTGATCGTTGGCAACGCCATCAGCGGCAGCGGCAGCTTGACGCAGATCGGCGCGGGCATCGTGACCCTCGCAGGCACCAATAGCTTCACGGGTAGTACCTATGTCAGCAACGGAACGCTTTCCCTGGGCAATAGCCTGGCGATCCAGGACAGCACGTTGATCACCAGCGGCACGGGCACGCTTAGCTTCGGTGGCCTGAACTCGGCCGCCGTCGGCGGCCTGAGCGGCGGTGGCAACCTCGTCCTCACCAATACCGCCAGCACGCCTGTCGCCTTGTCGGCCGGCGCCAACAATTCCAATACGACGTACTCCGGCGTGATCGGCGACAACGGCAGCGGCGCCGCTTTGATCAAGCTCGGCAGCGGCGACCTTACGCTTACCGGGTCGAACACCTATGTCGGCTCGACCACGATCACCGGCGGCACACTCCAGGTCGGCAACGGCGGCAGTGGGGCCTCGATCGGCGGCACAAGTTCCGTGCTCGACAACGGCAGGCTCGCTTTCAGCCACAGTGATCCGCAGACGTTGGCGGTAGCCGTCAGCGGCAGCGGCGGCCTGACGCAGGCCGGCACGGGCAGTCTGACCCTGTTGGGTAGCAACACCTACAGCGGTGGCACGACGATCTCCGAAGGCACGCTCCAAGTGGGCAACGGGGGCGGGGCCGGCAGCATGACGGGCGCGGTCCTCGACAATGGAACGTTGGCTCTAAGTCGCTCCGATACCGCGACCTTTGCCGGCGTCATCAGCGGCTCGGGCGGCTTGGCGGAGCTCGGTCCGGGAACTTGGGTCTTGACAGGTGCCAATACCTTTAGCGGCGCCACGACGATCTCCAGCGGTACGCTGCAGTTGGGCGGTAGTGGTTCGATCGCCGGTACCAGCGGCGTGCTGGATAACGGCAGCCTCGCGTTCAGCCGTAGCAACGCGTTAACTTTCGCTCCCGTCGTCAGCGGCAGCGGCAGCTTGACACAGGCCGGCACGGGCAACCTGACGCTTGCGGGCGGCAATACTTTCAGCGGTGTCACGACGATCTCCAGCGGCTCGCTCACGTTAGCCAACCCGCTGGCTTTGCAGAATAGCACGCTGGGCACCGGCGGCAGCGGAACGCTGAGCTTCGGGTCGCTGACCTCGGCCACTTTCGGCGGGCTGACCGGTTCACGAACGCTCAGTTTGGCCAACAACGTGTCGAGCGCCGTCGCCCTCAGCGTGGGCAATAATAACGCCGGCGCGACCTACTCGGGCGCACTCCAAGGCACGGGGAGCCTGACGAAAGTTGGCAGCGGCACGCTGCTGCTTTCCGGCAGCAACAGCTTCACGGGTGGTACCACGATCAACGCCGGCACGCTTGAGGCTGCCGGGACCGGCTCGCTGCCCGGCTTCGCGACGGCAGGCAAACTCACCGTAGCCAGCGGCGGCATGTTGGCCGTCGGGGCAGGCGGCAGCGGCTGGACCTCGGCGAACATCGCCTCGCTGCTGACCGGCAACGGCAGCCGCTTCGCCAGCGGTTCCACGTTGGGCATCGACACCACCGGCGGAAGCCTCACCTATGGCTCGAATATCGCCGGCAGCATGGGACTGACAAAACTGGGCGGCAATTCGCTCGTGCTCACCGGCAGCAACACCTACGCCGGCGGCACACAAATCAGCGCCGGCACGCTTGAGGCCGCCGCTATCGCGTCGCTGCCGGGCTACTCCACGGCAGGGAAACTCACCGTCGCCAACGGCGGCATGCTCGCCGTCGGCGCGGGCGGCAGCGGCTGGACGCCGGCAAACATCGCTTCACTATTGGCCAGCAACAGCGGCGGGTTCGCCGGCGGTTCCACGTTGGGCATCGACACCACCGGCGGTAGCCTCTCCTACGGCGCGAATATCGCCGGTAGCATGGCGCTGACAAAGGCGGGCGGCAATTCGCTGATACTTGCCGGCAGCAACACCTACACCGGCCCGACGACCGTCAACCAGGGCGAACTAGTCGTCAACGGCTCGTTGGCCAGCCCGGTAACGGTCAACAGCGGCGGCATGCTCGGCGGCTCGGGCAGTCTCAGCAACGTGACCGTGGCCTCGGGCGGGTCGTTGTCGCCGGGCGCCGCTCCGGTCGCGCTGAACGTCAGCGGCAGCCTCGCGTTGCTGTCTGGCGCACAGATGGACTACGCCCTCGATACGCCAGCCGATAGCGATGAAGTCTACATGCCCTCGGGCCCTTTGGTGCTCGGCGGCCAGCAGTTTGCCGATTTCAACTTCACGCTGATGGCCGGCTTCGCACCGGGCACGTACAACCTGATCGACGCCCAATCGATCTCTGGCAGCCTGGGCACCAGTACCAGCGGCACGATCGACGGCCTGCCGGCGACTATCGCCGTCCAAGGCAACGACGTCGTGCTCACCGTCGTGCCGGAACCGGGGACTCTGACGCTACTGGGCGTCGGAGCAATCGGGCTGCTGGGCTATGGCTGGCGGCGGAAGAAATTGCGGAAGAGTATTTGACAGGAAGATGTATATTCCTGTCCCCTCATTTTCCTGTCATTATCGCTGGATTTGCGCGTAAACCGTCCCGCGGTAGGGACACAGGTTGCCCGGCGCCCCCCACGGAACCGTGATTGCTTCCTATGGCTCTTGCCTTGGATTGGTGACGATCCATCGCGCGGCAAAATCAGTGGGCACTCTTCCTGATGAAATCCGCGACCGGCTTCAGGTCCTTGGCCGCCAGGGGATAGTGTCCCTCGCCTTCCTTGACGATCACCGTGATTTGCCCGCCGAGTTCCTTGTATCGCTTCTCGGCCACCCGCGTCTGCGTAGCAAGCCAAGGATCGTTGCTGCCACTCTTGGAATGACTCTCCACACGGAATTGCTCAACGATCATTTCGCCAAAAATGCACGCCACTTGACAAATGAATGCACCGGGTCCGGCGTATTGTATAGATGTAGCCCGCGCTACAGCGATTAGCTCATGAAGGCCCGGGCACTTCCCGAAGGCGGAGACAACCCTGCCGGAACTGCGCTGCGCTTGTTCGCGGCCTACGCCAATTGGAAGATCGGTCAAAATCGGACGAATGACGGCGAGGTTCGCCGCGTACTATTAGGTATAAAGCGCGCTGAAGAAGATTCAGCGTTGATTGC
>CAZTPX010000157.1:0-22518 GCA_964615095.1 uncultured Planctomycetaceae bacterium
CTCTGGTCAGTTTCTTCTTCACTTAGTTGCTCCTTGCGTTGAAGTTGTCAGTTCTCGAAAGCCGCCGTTCTTATTTGCCGGCTAATTGTCCAATCGGCAGTGCCGTGCTTGAATCGGAAAGGTCAATCATGATGCCGACCGTCCGCAGTTCCTGCTCACTGTCGAATTTCAGCTTCATCTTCGCTCGTCGATCCCGCGGTGTCGTTCACCTTTCCATCGCAACTATGGAATCTGGTCTTTTCTCGCCAGAAATGCCTTGATCCTGGTTTCGGCGTCGAGGCAGTACTGAGCATTTACCTCAATGCCGACGTATTTCCTTTCGCCACCGGCGCGAAGCACGCCTTCCGCAGTCGAGCCAGCGCCCAGGAATGGGTCGAGGACGAGACCGAACTCCGGGCAAAGCAGCCGGACAATCCACTCCGCCAATTCCGCAGGATACTGCGCCGGGTGACTGTTGCCCTTGGCATTGAGCGCCACCGGAATCGAAACGACGTCGCAGCATCGGGCAATTCCGCTCATGCGTCGATCCTTCACGCCCCCAACCCAATTTCCTTGACCTTTGGCGGAAAACCCGCACTGGCCGATGTTGTCGCACGGGCGACCGTTTGCCTTGGAATCACAGTACGGTTTCCGGTTTTTCGAGAACCAGAGAATCGATTCCCAACTTCGGCGCGGAAAGAAGTTATTTCCAAGTGCAGGTCCATCCGGTTTGGTCCAGATCATTTCATCGGGCTCGATCCATCCCCATTCCCGAAGTGCCAGCCGGGTTCGGAGAACATAGTCGGAAAGCTCCCAATTATGAACATGTGGTCGGATAACGATGGCGACGTTGCCGGCAGGTTTTAACACCCGATGCATCTCGGCCATCCACTTGACTGTCCAGGCAGGGTAGTCGGCCTCCGACACGCCGCCGTACTGGTTCTTCCGTTGGTTGGCGTACGGCGGGCTGGTGCAGACCAAATCGACGGATTCAGTTGGGAACTGTGGGACAACGTCGCAACAATCGCCGTTGAAGATCCGGTTCCCGAAGCCAGACAATGTTCCGGTTTGCGGCGCGTCCGCCAACGGCGTATTCTGGGTTTCGCCCTGTCCGTGGTTGAATGAATTGTTACTGCTCTGAAGGTTTCCTGGGTACATACTTAGTCCTGCTGCGAGTCCGGGCGCACCGTCTCCGGTGCGCGTGGTCAACTCGCAGGGACCAGTATTAGGCGACCAAGGCGCCAGCATTCCCTGCTTGGCTGCCCGAAGGAACATTCCTGCGGAACAACAGCCGATCAAACGCTATTCACTCTCTCAATCAAATTGTCTCTGCCGTATCAGCAGACCGCATCGGTCGCTTGATGACCGATGGGGCGCACTGACTCAGCGGCAGTGGTTCCGCACCTGGTGCTTTTCGTTGTGCGGTCACCTCGCCGGCTTTGGCGTGCGGAACATGGACCGACGGCGCGTGGGCGATTGTCACATCTCGGGGCGGTAGCGGGATCTGTGCGGCCAAGCCCTCCGGGCACATGGGAACTCGACGAGCGTTTCCTTCCCGCGCCTCCCGTATCCTTCGTTTGGCGATCTCGACGTAGGCGGGGTTCAGTTCGATCCCCAACACGGAACGTCGCAGCCGCTCGCAGACGATGGCAGTCGTTCCTGCTCCCAGGAACGGATCAAGGACCGTTCCGCCCTCGGGGCACCCTGCCATGACAGGTATCTCGACCAGTTTCTCGGGATAGACGGCAAAATGGCCGTCCATACAACGGGCCACCGGCATCTTCCACACACAGCGCATGTTCCTGAACTCGCCGGTGAGGATGTTCCTGCTGAAATACGTCCTGTTCACGCTACGCTGAACGACTTCCCCCTTGCTGCCAGGACGCTTCGCGACATTCTTGCCTCCGGGACACAGCGACCTTTCGCGTTGTACGTCCTGTTCACGCTACGCTGAACGACTTCCCCCTTGCTGCCAGGACGCTTCGCGACATTCTTGCCTCCGGGACACAGCGACCTTTCGCGTTGGCGGTCGAAGTAGTACCTGCCGGACTTCACGAAGAGGAAAACAGACTCGTAGTCGATCGTGAACCGGTCTTTCACGCTCGTGGGAATGGCGTTCGGCTTGTGCCAGATCGCGATGTTCCTCAAGATCCAATCCCGGTCCGTCATGGCGATCGCGAACCTCGACGGTATCAGCGCCAGGCACTTCGCGTTCCCCGTCCGGGTGCGGCCGAAGTAGGCGTCTCCAAGCACGACCCAGCAGGTGCCGTCGTCACGGAGCACTCGCCAAACTTCGTCGAACACCTGGCAAAGGTTGTCAATGTACTCACGGGGCGTCGGCTCCATCCCGAGTTGGCCAGGGACCCCGTAGTCCCGCGCCTGCCAGTAGGGAGGGCTGGTGATACAGCAGTGGACCGACTCGTCGGGGAGCTGTTTCAGCACGGTCATGGCGTCACCGATGGCGATTCGAGTAAAGATCATGTGTCCGAAGACCTTTGCAATTCGGCCTGTTCGATTTCCTTCAAACTCTCGTCTTCTGGCGCATCCGAGCCCCGGCCCAATCCCGGTCGTTCGTCCCCGCATAACGCGAGTACCTGAAACCCGGCACGGGATCGTCGGACCTCAGCGTCCGTATGTGCTCCAGGATCGTCAAGCCGATCGCCTTCCCGAACAGGACGGGGACGGCGTTGCCGATCTGCCTGTACTGGCTTACAAGGTCGCCGCAGAGCTTCCAGTGATCCGGGAACCCCTGGATCCGCCGGTACTCTTCGACGCTCAACGGGCGAAGCTCCTCGGGATGGCACAAGTCCGTCGCGGGCATGTCGGGCCTACTAACCAGGGTGGGACATGGCTTATCCCAGGCGAGCCGCCTGAAGAACCCCGTCTTGCCGCCCGCCGCGCCGCGTGCAGCTTCGCTCAAGGCGGCCTTCTGGTCTTCTTTGCTCAGGTGTCGCCAATTCTGCCCCGCTTGGAGTTTTTTGAAGAATGCTTGTCGCTCCTCGGAGAACTCCACATGATGGTGTTCCGCATTCGCCATGTCTCCGACGACGTCCCGGAGCGTCCGCCAGGGCGGCAGTCCGTCGCCAAGACGGTCCGAATGGGTCGGCGCGAGGTATGGCACCCGGTGGCCATTGCGGCTGCCGATGATGACCAAGCGCTCGCGCTGCTGAGCTACCCCGAAATAGGCGGTGTTGTAGAGACAGAACGACGCGGCATAACCATCGTCGGCCAGCATGCCCACGACCTTCTCCAGGGCGCGGCCCTTTCCGGCCGAAAGCAGCCCGCGGACATTCTCGATGAGGACGTATTGAGCACGCAACTCCACCGCAAGGCAGGCGAACTTCAGGAGGAGTTTCCCGCGGAAGTCGTCTAGGGCTTTCCGGTTCCCGGCCGTACTGAACGACTGGCAGGGACACCCACCAGCCACCAGGTCGATTTCCGCCGGGCCGATGCCCGCCGCCGTCCGCACCTGGGTCGCGGAGCATTCCATGATGTCTCCGATCAAGGGCAGGCTGGGACGGTTCAAGGAGATCGTCGTCCTGGCGTCCTCGTCGGTCTCTGAAGCCAGCCGGACGGAAAACCCCGCCTCCTCAAGGCCGATGTCGAGCCCCATAGCCCCGCTGAAGAAGCTCAGGGCGAGCGGCTCCATCGGCATGGAGGGCGGGGCAACTCTTGCCGGCGGCTCCCCCACCGAAGGCTCACGGACTGCGCGCCCGGCGCGCGGCGCAGGCTTCTTCCTTGCCCCTTGGATCCTCCGTTTGCTCATGTCGGCGTAAGCAGGACTGAGTTCGATCCCCAGGAACGAACGCCCCAGCCGTT
Source organism: uncultured Planctomycetaceae bacterium (assembly GCA_964615095.1). Taxonomy (GTDB): domain Bacteria; phylum Planctomycetota; class Planctomycetia; order Pirellulales; family Thermoguttaceae; genus JANXQG01. Next base: position 3,799 of record CAZTPX010000157.1, read on the forward strand.
CGCAGACGATGCCTGTCGTTCCCGCCCCGGAGAAGGGATCGATGACGATCCCACCCTCCGGACAACCGGCCAGGACGGCGATCTCGACCAGCTCCTCTGGGTACGTGGCGAAGTGCAGCTCCTTGCAATGGCCTACGGGGATCGTCCAAACCGCCGGCATGTTGGCCCCCTCGGGACGCAGCAGGGGTTCGCCCTCGCCGTTCGCGCGCTTCTTATGCATAGTGTGAGACGACCGGCCCTTGACTTGCAGATTCTTGTGCGCGAGGTGTTCCAGAATCCTCATACCACCCTGGCGGTTGTAGCTCTTGTGGCGCAAGGCGTCGAACCGCTCTCCGTTGCGGACGAATTGACGGAGACGGTCCGTTGTCTTTGGACTGTACGGGACGAACTGCTGCTCGAAGAAGTAACGGGCGCATTTCGTGAAGAAGTAGACCTCCTCATGATCTACCGTGAACCTGTCCGTCGCGCTGGCGGGAATCGGGTTCGGCTTGTGCCATATTATCCGGTTCCTACATATCCAACTGCGGGCGATCATTGCGGAACCGAACCGTCCGGGAATCAAGGCCAGGCACTTCTTCACATAAGTGTCCCCGAGCACGACCCAGCAGCAGCCGTCCGGGCGGAGCACCCGCTGCACCTGGTCGAAGACCGGGAGCAGCCGAGCAAGATACTCCTCGGGAGTGGCCTCCCAGCCGATCTGCCCGTCGATTTCGTAGTCCCGCTGCCGCCAGTACGGCGGGCTGGTGATGCAGGCGTGGACCGACTTGCTGGGAAGCTGACGCAGCACGGCAAGGGCGTCGCCGGTGGCGATTCGCGTGAAAGTCATACGTTCTCCAACGATTCTGCCAGTTCGTGGTTCGTTAGAACTGGGGCCGCGTTCTCGACCAGCTCGTGGCCGTGCTTGCCATTGCCGGCTGACACATCCGCAGCCCATCGCGGAGCGCACACGACGCCGTTTGCCGTTTTCCCGGCCATACGCTCGTCCTCGCCGGGCACCGCGCCGTCAACCGGCCGCTGTTCATCCGGCGGCACGGTGCGTCCCAACACGATCCTGGGCGGTTTGGTCACTGAGCGATACCGCCTGACCTGCCGCAACCGCCGGTAGAACGTTGCCCGGTCGGCGCCAGTCTGCTCGTTAAACGCCATAGCGCGGGCCTTGTTCGACGGGAACGAGCTGTCGTCCAAGAGATTGCGCACGGCAAGTCCCAGCTCGTCGTCGACGTGCGCGTCGATCACCTTCTGCCAGGTCATCCTGGCGAGCTTCGCCTTCTTCCGGTTGTACGCCTTGACGAAAAGCCGCACGTCCGGCTCCCGCAGCACGTCGAGGCGTTCCCAGACGTAGTCGTATATGTCCTGGTCCCAGAACCACTTCCCCACCTCCCGGTACACTTCCGCCCAGTCCGGGTCGAAGAAGACGAACTCCGCTCGGGACTCCAGCGCCCGGAAGACCGGGTCGTGCGCGTTCCAGTGGTTGGCGATCAGGCAGACCGGCGAGGCGGTCCAGAAGAACTTCGGCACCGCCTCCTCTTCCAGGATCTTGGTCTTCGTGCCGTAATCCAGCCGTTTGTACCGTTCCGTCTCCGTTAGGGCGCTCACGTAGTCCCGGCAAAGCCTTTGCGACATCAGGTCGTTGGCGTCGTCGAGGATCACCGGAAGGTCCTTGTAGGTGTAGAGGTCGGTGTAGAAGTCCAATGCCGATTTCCTCCCCCTGACTATGAGCGTCCTCTTGGCGCCGACGGCGTTGCGAACGCGCCGGCTCTTTCCGAGCCCAGGCCCCCCAACGGCGACAAGGAGGGGGATGCCGCCGTCGGCGAAGGCGCCAAGCAGTTCCTGGAAGCCGTCGTAAGTCTTCTCGACGGTTGCACCCTCGGGTGGATGATTACTATGTCTGCCCATACGCATTTCCTGAATAACGTGCGACAGTGCGACAGGTCGTGGTCGCTGGGTCGCATGAGATCCTTATTTCTTCCTCTTCCTGGCCCCGCCTGATCGAGACTTCTTCTTTTCCTTCGTGATCTTCCTGCCGGGGCACTTGGGGCCTGCACCGGGCACGTTTCGCCGCTTTGCAGGTTGCTCCAGGTGCCAGGGCGGAGACGTGATGACTGCGGGAATTGATCCCTCGGGGATCAACTTCAGGACTTCCGCCATAGTCAAGTTCAAAATCTTCATACCGCCATCCAGTTGATCCCTTTTGCCTTGCCGCTATCGACGATCACGACCTCGCTGATTTCCGACGGCGTGAGGACGGCACGAGCCGCTCTGAACGCTTCGGCCAGGGCGTCCTTGACCGCCTCCTTGTCGCCGCCGCTGACGCCCTTTGCCAGGAGTACCCGGACGGCATGCACTAGGCCGCCGACGGCGCCGACAAACACCTCGGCGGCACCGATCTGCTCGTCGGTCACGGGGAGAGGCTCGGGTTCGAGTTCCTGAGGCTTGGCACCGGAGTCTTCACGGTTCCCCTCGTCGTCCGGCTCCCCGTCTTCAAGCCCGTCGTCGTCCGGCTCCTCGTCGCCGTTTCCGTCGCCATCGTCCAGGTCGTCGTCGAAGTCCTCGTCGTGCGAGTCGTCACTCTCCTCCGGCGGTTCCAGCGGCTCGACGACGCACCCGCCTGCCTTGTTTCTGCGGGGCTTTGCCAACCCGTAGGCCAGCAGTACCGCCGTCCACGTGCCGTAGACCTTTGCCAAGTCCCGCGCGCTGTGTCCGTCCGCCGTTGCCCGCTCATAGACCTCGATTACTTGCCAGACCGTTGTTCTGGGCAGGGCGTTTTCCTGCTGATATCCAGTCCACCGTCCCTCTGCCCGTAGGCGAGCCCGAAGGATCGAGAGCGCGTGCCCACCCCGCATCCGCGAACTGATGGACTGGCGCATGAGGGGTTGCGATTGGGCTTCGAGCCGGTCGCCCTCTTCCAGCGACTCCCGCCCGCAATTCAGCAATGTCTCGTTCGACCAGGACTCGTGCGGCTCGTCGGCCGGCTGGGCCGGTATTGTTGCCGGCGTGGCCAAGACGACCTCACCGGCCGCCGTCCTGGGCAATTCGGTCACATTCATATCGTGCATATCGAACTCCTATCGCGTTCAGAATCTGAACGGGCAACATGACTTATGCGGCCCGCCTATTCCCCCGCCATTTGGTCCAGGCAAGACTGGATGCTGTCCAACAGGTCAGGAGTGTCCTCTGCAACGACGACCAGTCCGGTTTCGTCCCAGTGGGCATCGAATCGCGTGCTGCCGTTGCGGCCGTCGAGCACGGTCAGGAACAGGTCGGCCGTCCGCTCGTCCATGCCGGTCATCCCCTCTTGGATGACTTGCAGAACGACCTCCTCAGGCACGCGGAATTCGCGCCGCTCCTGGCCTGTTTTCTGCTTCCGGGGTTTCTTCTGCGGGTTCGGGTTGAAAATTTTCGCGTTCATGTGTTTTCCTTTTGCTAATCGTTGTTTTTGCCTGTCAATACACTTGGGGCACAGCATAAACGGGGGCGGGCTGCTCCAGCCGTTCGTAGATCCTTCTTCGCCTGCCCTTAACCGTCCTCGTCTCCCATTTCGCTCGGGCGGCCGAAAAGATGGGGTGCGCGAGCAGCACTCGGTAAACGGTTCGCCGTCGCCTGCCCTCCACGCTTCGCTGGATAAAGCGGACGACTATCCCCTTCCGATCGAGCGCGGACTTGGCAGAGGCCACGTTCTGTTTCCACTTTGGATGGGACTGGTCACCCCACGGCTCCTTGTCCGTGTGTGTCCACAGCGGCGAGTACTTCTCCTCGATCAACCGATCAAGTTCCTTATCCGGCATGTACCCTCCATGCGCGGATACCGCTGCCCGGATGAAATCCGCGTATGCCTGCGGGGTGATGGCTTGCTGCATGATTTTGCTCTCTCGGAATGGATGTCGGTCGTGTTCACGTCGGCTTCTGTTTTGAGCTTACGGCATGTCCCCTGGGACAAAAAAGGGACATAAATCAGACTCGCAAGGCTCCGCACTGGGGGCCGAAAATGGAAACGAGAACGCTGCTACGCCCGCTCCCAGAGATCTCCTAGCATGTAGCAGAGCCGGTTACGGTCGCGCAATCCCCACTTCACGTTTCGCACGTCGGCGCGGCGGCGATGTCCTCGGCCTTGGCCGGCTCGTGCAGTTGGAGGTAGTCTTCCAAGCGGCTTTTCGCGATCCTTCTGTGCGGTGCGGTAGCTCCACCGCAGCCTCATCTTCGAGAATACCGGCGGGTTCTGGCGGACAAAAAGAGGACAAAAAGGAAAACCCAAGAAACAAAAAAGCCCCGCAGTGCGGGGCTGGAAGACGAGGAAGAACCCTACCGGAACACGTCCCATTTGTTGCCGAGTTGATATTGGAAGCGATCCCGGTCCTGCAGCGTCTTCTTCACCTCTCGCAAGTCCCAACCCAGCTCGGCGGCCAACTTCCAATCTTCGCGGGGACCGTTCGCCCTGATGTACTTCTCGATCACTTCAGCAAGGAACAACGAACCGGAACCAGTTGCCGGGCGCGAAGCCGGCGCCGGCTTATGCACTGGGGTTGTCCGAGCCGCTGCCATGCGTTGAAACCAGTCCGATCGCGTGATGCGCTTACGCGCTGCGTCGGGCCTAAGTCCGATCTCCGCCACCGCCTCTTTTACCACCTGTCCCACGTTGCGCAGTACGGCAAATCGCTCGGACGCCCACTTGTCGAATTCCTCATCCTTGGGCCGTCCCGGGGGGCGCCTGCCCTCGGCCAAGAACTGGAGGCGCTCCTGCTCCTTGGCGAGGTAATCGGCCGTCTCGTCCCAACCGAAATCCTTTACGCACTGGAACAACGATACGCGCGGCTTTCTGGGGGGAATTCCTTTCTGGCAGTCTCCCTTGCGCTCGAACAAGGGGGCTAGCGCGTAGGCCGGCGGCATCAGAGGACGGCCTACGAAATTCACCGCATGACCGTGCAGATAACTGACCGTCCGCTCGTCCAACGCGATGTCCCGTTGGTGGAGGAGCGTTGCTAGCGTGGCGACTACGCACATCTCTTCCATTGCGACGGTTAGGCTCGGATCCTCGTCCGGCGAATTGCACAGAAGCAGGTTGCACTCCGGGGGAAACAGGCCGTTGAGCACGATCTGTTTTGCATCGGCACCGCTGAAGCGTATGGCTACGGGCATCGGGACTTCGGAAGTCAGAGCGACCACCCAGTCCCAGCACAAGACGTAGTGCAGCGAAAACCCCATATTGAGCCGTGCGATGATGTCGACGAGTACCGCACGGCGAGCCGGCTCAAGGTGGTATCCGTGTTCCTGCGCCCATCGCTTAGTCGCATCCATGGTCTTTCTCCCATACAGGTACTGTGTTGTTTTGCTAGAACCAGCCGCCCGGTTTGTCCCATCTCAGTCGTCCAACGTCCCGATGGTCTGGCTAATCGTGTTGAACTCAACGGTCGTTCGTTCGCTTGATCAGCTTGCTGTCTGAACGGCCGAAACGATCCCGTTTTGGCAAGGGCGGCTGCATTGAGGTGGCTAACCCCCTTCGTCAAGGATATCTGGGCGAGTATCCGGAGCCGGGCAATCGGCCAAGTTCTCTCTCTTGCAGCCTGCCAGCGCAGACTCCCAATCAGCCTTGAACGGCGGCTGTCGGCGGGCCTAAAGACGCGACCACTCCCTACCAACGCTAATGGAGGCATCGCATATTTTCGACCCTCAGATTATACGAACGCTCGGGTCAATCGTCCAAGAATTCCAAAAAATTGTCGCCATGCCGGCGCCATCACCGCCCGCTTGAACAGGCATCCGGCCAGCGGATCGGCAGTGAAGCGGACTTTAGCGGGCCGGCGGAAACGGTCTTCGGAAGCACACGGGGATGCCCGTCTGTGACGATTTATTGTCCGGTTTTTGTCCATCGAGTTGTGGGGTAGTCTCAATCCGAGGGACTTCTATGCGTCGTCAAATATGACATACATGGTCCTCCAAACGGTCGAGGCGGTCCTCTGCGACATTGAAAAGAACTGCGAAAGATCCCTTGATGCCGCAGGCGAAAAGCGGGCGCGGCGGCGCGCCCAGCGAATCCGGCGGAGGGCGGCTAGGCACGGGGTTTGGAGGGGCTGAGCAGATATGAGTTTTGGGTTCAAGTGAGAACTGGTACTGGAGCTTATTGAAGGGAGAAAATGCGATGACTGACGAACGGCAAACGAGGCCCTCGGAGGGCAAGGTGAAGATCCACTGCATCATGGACGGCCGGGAAACCAAAGGATGGGTCCATACCCACGGTATGGATCAGCTTGACATGCCGGAATTGGAAATCCGGGACTCTCCGGCATTCCTTTACGAAGCATCGGCCCGCATCCTGCTGGAAGTTTGCGACTACATGCTCGATTCGGGCAAGGTGGTGAAGGCTGGCGAGACCATGGGAATCTGGGACCGGACCGATTTCCAGTTTGTCAAGCCGAGCCCGATTCCCGGCCAAGAACGGCATTACGAAGTCGAGCGGCTGCAAATCGTGGAGATGGAGGGCTGTTGCGACGAGTGCAGGATACCTGACAACCCGGAAGAGTACTATTGGGACGAGTGGCGGGGATGGGCCGACTTCCTTGGCGTCATCACGGGACAGGATCTCTTGCTAGTACTGAAGGACGGCAAGGATACGGCCGAGTTCTATGCACGTCCCGACGGCCAGGTAGACCTATTCTTCGCCAACGACGGACAGCGGGAGATCGTGGCCAACGACCGAAAGGCCGTGGTCGATGACTTCGCCGGGTGGGCCGTAGCGAAGTGCAACAACGGATGGTTCCAGGTCGGCAGTGTCGTGGCCTGAGTGAGCGTGGAGTAGCCACGAGGGTGGCGCTCATAGTGAGTTGGCTGGATCGCAGGGCTTAGTGTAAAGCAGCGAGTACTTTGAGACCAGGATGCGGTAGACCCATGCCGAAACAATCCTTCTCCATCCGGCAAGTGCATCAAGAACTTCAAGGAGAAGGGAGTTTGTTGGCTGCCGTGGGCGGAAGGGAGACTAAGTAATGAGAGCCAAAGTAAGCAAAACCGTCAAAACGTTGTACGGGATGAATTGGCGGAAGAAGGTTCGAAATCTGGTTAGAGCTGCACTCGGGGGATCGGAGGGCGCGACTGGAGAATGCTTCACCCCTTGCTACATCACAGTCAACATCGCGTTGAGCAAAGAGGGCGCGACGGTGACCGCCTAGCCCGACTTCTTGCCGGAGCTGGAGGAGTGTGAACTTCGAGTGGAAACGTGATAGCAGGATTGGTGTTGGGTTTTTGCCAACGGAGAAATTTCGGCAGGAATTGAACGATGAACCTTGAAGACCTACGGAATCATATTGTGTTTGTCGAAGGTGCGGGGCAAGCCCTTGCGGCTAAAGGATACATGGACGGACCAATCTCGATTACGCCCAAGGGAATCGCCGCGTACGACCAATTGATGGCATCGGGATGGAAGCCCAATCACGAGATCGTCCGTCGCCTCTTGAGGGACGACAAGGGCGTACCGACAGACCAACTCGATGTGATGACTGACCTCATCATGTCGGTGGTGGACGAAAAACGGACTGAAAAGTGAATACCTGCCGACTGTGACCATGCCTACCTCGTGAAATAGAAATGTGAAAGGTAATCTTATGAAGGACTACGTCTACTCGCTGACTGGTGGCGGCATCCGTCTGTCGCCGGAGTTCGCGAAGAAGGGCTTGGCCCAGTTTGCCGTCAACGTCGGGCTCCGGTGCGGCCATGATTGTACCTACTGCTCCAGCCGGGCAATGCTCCGCTGCCACACGGCATTCAAAAGCGTCGGCCAGAAGGCGTTCAGCACCGGTTACTCCATCGTCGATCCGGACATCGTTGACAACGTGGCCGCGGATGCGAAAAGACTGCGCCGCCGAGGTCTCGTCCAGCTCTGCACCACGGTGGATGCATGGGCGCCGGAGGCCCAAGATCTGCGGCTTGGGCGGCAATGCCTTGAAGCGATCCTGGCCGAGCCTGGCTGGACGGTGAGAATTCTCACGAAGAACGCCGCCGTCGCCGGGGACTTCGACCTGATCGAGCGGTACAAAGATCGGGTGTTGGTGGGGCTCAGCCTGACCGGCACTCCCGACAAGGACGGCGTGCTGCGGGTCGTCGAACCCCATGCCTCGCCGATCCCCGAGCGGATGGCGGCATTGGAGAAGGCGCACAAGCTGGGGCTGCGAACCTACGGGATGCTCTGCCCCTTGCTGCCCGGCATCGCCAACGCGCCCGAGCAGATCGACGACCTGGTGCGGTTCGTCAAGGGCTGTGGCGCCGAGGAGGTGTTCTCCGAGGCGGTGAATGCCCGTGGCAACAGCCTGACCCTGACGGAGCAGGTGCTTCGCGAGAACGGATTCCTGGCCGAAGCTGAGGCGGTCACGGCAATACGCAAGCGGACGGCTTGGTCTTCCTACGCAACCAACCTCGTCCAGAACGTCCAGGCCGCTATGCGGAAATACATGACGACCGAGGCACTGCGGATACTGTTCTACCCGTCCGGCCTGACCGAGCAGGATCGTAGGACAATCCAGCAGGGCGAGGCGGGCGTGGTTTGGTTGTAGGGTTTCGACATCTTCGGATACCGAATTGAACAGAAAGGCAATCCATGAAACGCATTTTTACGGCGAGGTTCTTCAGACTCAGCGCCCACGACCAGGCTGCCGCCGAAGAAGCAGAACTCCGCGGCATCGAGGAGAACTACGGGCGGTACGTCAATCCCGAGGACGAGAAGCGGGCGCGGCAGCAAGCGGCCCGCATCCAAAAGAAGGCGGTCGGGTACGGGATTCTGAGGGGCTGAGCAAGAAGAGGAAGGAAACAATGGAAACGCAGGGTAACCAAGAGCCTCGTCCGGAGATGATACTCCAGTCCATCCTACTGCTCGGCCAGCAGATCGTCTCTTTGGACAAGAAGCTGACCGACATCCAGCAGGTCATTTTGAGCCAGCGCGTGGAAAAGGAGTGGTACACGACCAACGAACTGGCCGAGGCGCTGGACAAGAGCCACTACACGATTCAAGAGCGATGGTGCAATGACGGACGAATCGAATGCGAGAAAGACCCCAACTCGGGCAAGTGGCGGATCCCCGGCCACGAATTTCGGCGGTTGGTCGGTGGTGGCGCGTTAAAGCAGAAGCGTTGAACTACTTCAGCACGTTGATTTGGCTTTGCCCATCCTGTGGGAACAGGTGCTGGTAATGGTCTTTCATCTCTTCGGTCGTGTGGCCCATCCACTTGGCGATCGTGTCGCGTGGCACCTTGCCCGACCGTGCAAGGTTCGATCCGAACGAATGCCGCAGGACATGGAATCCACGAAGCACTTTCCATTTGCCGTCCTTCAAGGTGAACTTGAAATGGTGGTGAGCTTCGTCTGGCGTCATTTCCAGGTAGCCTGTCTTTTCCTTCCTGCCACGCATTCGTAGTGGCCCAGTAATCGTATACGATCCGCCAGGATGAATCTTAAACCAATCCCGCATGACTTCGGCCAGCTTTGGATGAAGGGGGACGAATCGAGAGCTCTCGGCCATGTCCTTCTTCCGCTTTCGTTCCCGCAGTTTGACCTGACCGGAGTCGAAATCAAAGTCGTCAACATGAGAACGACGGATTTCACCCCTTCTAGCACCCGTATAAGCCGCGAACGCGAACATCGGATAAATAAACGAGTAGCCGGCTTGTTCCTTGACGTATCTCAATAGTTCAACAATTTGATCCTCGTCCAAGAACAAACTGTCCCACAATTCCCTCTTCCGCTGTGGCGATGCTTCGCCCCTGGCAATCCGCCGCTTAATCTGCTCCCAAGTTTGAAATTTCTCTTTTTCTGCCGGCTTGGGAAGCGTGACGGCCCACCGACGGCCTTCATCATAGAGAGGGCATTCCGCCGCGACATAATGCCGTTTCTTGGCCCAATCCCATATCTGCCGAAATGTCGCTAATTCCTTGTGGATCGTTCTGCCCGAGAGAAATTTATCTCTGCATTTGGACTTGGTGCGGGTATTGATGTACCCCTGTATGGTCGTCAGCGTGACCGCTGAAAGCTGGGTTGATTCGCCTAGTAACCGCTTCAAATGGCGTATATGAATCTCTTCGCAGGCCACAGTATTCCTGGCCTTTCCGATCTGGTCCACTATATACGCCGAACAGATTTCATCCAGGCGACGAAGTTCACGGTTTGGAAGTTTGGGCTTGGCCGTCAGCTTCCCTTCTGACATGATCCAAACCCCAGGATCGGCGTCCGCGGGCATCGAGATTCGACCGAGATTGAGGAAGCGAATCGTGTCCTCGACCCTGGCTTTGACCGAGACAGCATCCGATTTGGTAGTAGTTTCGCAGGAACGGCGGAATTGCTTTCCGCCGAAACGGAACATGACGATCCAATTGCCCGTTCGCTTGTCTTCATGTATGCTCGCCATCGATAACTCCTCTCGCCCAAAGCCGTTGTAATCATATCAGAAAGTGGCCCAGAAGAGAATATCAGCGTGTAACAACGGTGTAACAGAGTCGCCAATTTCGAGGCCATATCGCTGCCGTCGCTCTCGGCTTGCTTACGATGAGATGGAACCTGCAAGAATGCCTATTTGTGCGGGAAATACACGGCTTTGCGATGTCACAGCCACACGGTTGCCGATGCACAGTGACGCAGGACACACTCCCTTGAGGGCCTAGTGGCCGCAAGGTCGTGCAGGTTCAAGTCCTGTTTCCCGCACCTTTACCAGATAAGGACTTACGACGATTGGTCGTGAGTCCTTTTTCATTGCCGGCCGGCAAATCTGACTCAAATCTGACTCACCACGGGGCTTGTATGGGCTTTGTGTTGCTGGCCTTAACGACCCAATGGTTGAACAATCTTGGAGCGTCCAAACGTGGCCGTTCTAGGCCATGGGTACGAACCATGATCGTCGGTCACGCCAGTCTCCGACAGGTCGCTGCCAAGGGAAAAGTTCAGTGGCTTACCTAGAATTAGACAGTACCTCCGGCTTCTACCGCATCCGCTTTCGTTACCAAGGGCGGCCGTACAAGCGGTCGATCAAGACAGCAGATGAAACAAGAGCGGGTGGCGTCCTCGCCCGCGTTAAAGAAACCATCAGAGACTTGGAACGTGGGCGGCTGGAGATGCCGGCCGACGCCGATCCGGGCATGTTCATCATGTCGGACGGCAAGCAGATCAAGAAGATCGTTTCCGAGCGACCCAATACCCTGGAGGATGTGCTTACAACCTACCAGGAATCAATCCCACTCGGAGCAAAAGCCGAGACCACGGTCAACACGGAAAAGTTTCATATCGCCCACCTGCTGGGGCACCTCAAGAAGGCGAAACCCATGCAGAGCGTGACGACCTCCGACATGCAGACGTATATCGACAGGCGGCTGCGGGATTCCTATCGGAAGAAGCCGATCCGCCCGGAGACCGTCAGGAAGGAAGTCGCTACGTTCCGGCTGATCTGGAACTGGGCTACTACGCACGGGCATGTCGTCGGCCCGGCCCCGACCAAGGACCTGAAATATCCCAAGACCGAACAGAAGCCACCGTTCATGACCCGCGAGGCGATCGAAAAGATCGTCAAGCGGGGCGGTCTCACGGAAAAACAGGAGGCGAGGCTCTGGGAGTGCCTCTTTCTCTCCGCCGCCGAGGTCCAGGAAGTCCTGGCCTACGTGGAAAAGAACGCCGACCACGACTTCATCTATCCCATGTTCGTGTTCGTCGCCCACACCGGCGCCAGACGGAGCGAAATCCTCCGTGCCCAGATCGATGACTTCGATTTCCAGTCGAAAACCGTGCTGATCCGCGAGAAGAAGCGGAGCCACGATAAATCGCTCAGCTACCGCCGCGTGCGGATGAGCGAACTGCTGGCCAGCACCATGCAAGACTGGTTCGCCAAGCATCCTGGCGGTCAACACGCGATTTGCGAGCCGGTAAAGATCATCCGCGGTAAGACCCGCGAGGTCGGCGTCCCCCTTACCAGAACGGAAGCTCACGACCACTTCAAGCGGACCTTGGCCGGCAGCAAGTGGTCCAAGATCCGCGGGTTCCACCTATTCCGGCATAGCTTCGCCAGCAATCTGGCCGCGGCCGGCGTTGACCAGCGGATCATTGACGAATGGATGGGCCACCAGACCGAGGAGATGCGGAAACGCTACCGGCACCTGCTACCCAGTCAACAACAATCCGCGATCGATCTAGTATTTGGACGGAATGGGAAGTAGACCGTGATTTTGATACCGTTCCAGTTCCTCTGCGGAGATTTCCCACTCGTCGGCGTCGCCGCGGCCGATCGGGCGTTTGCGGGCCTTGATCCGGCCGAGCCTGCACCATTCCCGCACGGTGTAGGGCTTCTTATTCAGGATCTCGGCCACCTCGACGGGCGAGTACCATTCCTTGGGACGGGGCTTGGCGCCGAGCAGCTCTATGAGCGTGTCGAGCTTGCGTTCGATCGTGATCTGGCGTTCGGCGATGGAGTTCAGGCTAATTTCCGCGGGCTCGGTGGTGGCGGTGTCGAACACAGCTAAAGTTACCTTATCCTTCCAATTCTTAAATGGCATGGCTGGCGTCCTCGACGACTTAACCAACAGCACCAACTTCATCGCCGCCATCATCGTCCTGCTGATCACCGGCTTGGAGCCCCTGATGCCCCGCTTTCTCCGCCGATTGGGCACGTGCGACGTTACCGTGGACTAGCCGCTCGACGAGCTGGGCGATGTCCTTGTCCTTGAACCGCTTGAGCAATTTGGGGTCGTTCGGCAATTCCCACAGCCACTTGCACTTCTTGCCGCTTCCCTCCTTCCACGAGGGCACGCCCATCCGCTTCTTCGCCCGCTTGAGGGTCCGCTCGGTAACCCCAGCTTCGCCGGCCAACTTGATGCACTCCTTGGCAGGAACCGGGCCTTCAACCAAGATCGAGAACAACACGTACTCGGCCTCCGCCATGGCCGAATGATCGTCGGTCATGCCCATCAGGTCCGCAGCGGTGTGCTGGCTTGGGCCCAACCATTCCACGCCAATCGTGCCGTCACGGCGTTTGATGGTCTGGTACGTCAACGACGCGGCGGACGCCAAGTTACCCTTCGTCTGGGTGAGGATGTGCTGGTGCTTATCCTCGCTGCTCAGGTCGGCCAGGACCACCAAGCCCGACCGAACGGCACCGATGATGCCGATGCTGCCCAGGCCGGCGTAAAGGGGATTGCTCGCCCCGGACTTACGCAGGTGCCGAACGATCAGCCCGGCCAAGTCGTATTGCTCCGCAAATACCGACAGCGGGCCAAGGGCCTTGCGGACAGCGGCATCGCCGTTGGAGTTGCCGGCCAGGAAAGCGGTGAATGGGTCAATGATGGCCAACTTCGCCTGCACCTCGATCGCGGCCTGCCTGATGACGTCCAGGTCGTTGGGCAGGCGAAGCGGATCCTCGATGAATCGGCTCCGGTCGAGCAGCTTGATCTTGGTCAGGTCCGCTCCGGCCGCACGGAGGTTGGGCAGCACCGTCTGCCCCGCCATGTCTTCGCCCTGAATAATAATGACGCCCGCGGGGCCGATCGTGGCGGTCTCGCAGTTGGGCATCGGGCGACCGGTGGTGACGCGGGCCGCGATGTCGTACGTAATTGTGGACTTTCCGCACCCGGGGTCACCGTCCAGTACGGTGACGGCCCCGAGCGGAATGTGGTCGGGCCACAGCCATTGCAGGGGGCGTTCGGAGATTTCAGTGGGGCTGACGAGGCGGCGGTCGGACATTGTCATTCCTTTCCTAGCGAGGAGGCCAAGGGTGCCAACACGAAACCTTGGCATCCTTGGCATCCTTGCCCTGTTCTGTGGGGCTTCCAGGTCACGAACTAGAATCTGACTGGCGACTACGGTTCGACGCCATGTCCAGCTAGACCGGAAGTTGACTTACCATTGATGCAAGTCTAGGAAACGCTATCGGGCAAGACCATGTGTTCCGACGTTCCGGAACAGCATGTTCGCCAGAGGGCAAAAGAGAGCGGCGTTTTCGCCGCAAGTGTTCAAGATCTATAAGACTTCTTTTGGAGCAGCCTTATCCTCTCCGAAGTTATCGTATTCGCCCAGCCGTTCGAGCATCCGTAGTACGAGACGGACCCGTTGATTGTTGCCGCCGCCCTCCTTCTTTTGAGTCCCCTTGAGACGATTGTGATAGCTGATAAACTTTTGCAACCCTGCGGGCGTCTTGTCCTCGGCTTCCGGTGCTACCAGTGCCCATCGCATGGTCGTCGCCGTGACCGAGATCCGCGGGACTTCGAGCAGGCGGCGGACCTCATCGTCCGACCACACGTAAAGTCTCGGAATCACTAGCTCTCCTATTTTGGTAAAGGACGGGTACGTTGCCTTAACTATTTCCGTTACGATGCGGAGTACATTCTCAAAGGAGTTCGGATCTTCGTCGTGCCTCTGTTGGTCCTTGTCGTCTGGCGACGCACTGCCAGGGGAATAATCGACCGAAGCAGGCGTGTATACGGTGGGAGAGCCGTTTTTGGCCGCCAGCGACCAAACTTCATTCCAGTATTCTGCGAGCGTGGAAATCTGTTCTCCCGAATGCATTTCCGCGGGATCACCAGGGAACCACATTGTCAAATAGTTCTCGATACGCCATACGGAAGGCAGCGGGAACAATCGCCACCCCTCAGCAAGCACGTTGACGGCACTCTGGACTTCATATGATTGAACCAACCCGAGCGTTCCCAGTTCCGTTTCCGAGGCACGGCGACGAATCGTGCTGCGACCGAGTTCTTGCCCCAAGACATACCATTCGTAAAGGGACTCGTTTTCTTTCAGCATTTGCGTGCTATATCGCGATACCCGGTGGCAGACCACGGGAGCATCAATTTGGTCGCGGTGCTGGGCACCCTGGAGATAATTGGCCAACTCGATTCGTTGTTCTTCGACAACACGTCCCTCCAGACACGACACCGCTGCCAAAAGACTGTCGATTGCGAAGCTGGGAAGGAAAACGACCATTTCGCTGTAGTAGCCGATTTGTAGGCACGCCGCGGCTAGCGGATCGATCAAATCAGTTTCGTCCGGCTTAGATCCATCTCGCCGAACGTACCAGTCAGCACTTCGATCCGCCCAATTCTGCCGCAGCATGGGCTTGAACTCATCGGGTCGCGGGCAGCCCCGGGGCAAATCGTAACTTCTGTCCGGCCAGGTTGTGCAGATCCATTTGCGGTCGTACGCGGACTCATACACAAGCGTGTCTCTACCTGACCGGCTACTTTGGCCCACGATCAACCACCCTCTATTGGAGTATCGAGAAACTGTTCGGACAACGAAATCGCTCCATCTGTTTTAGAACTTTTCGATCATTCGTCAAGCCAGCCGCGAGCACCTGCGTTCCGGAATTCATGCGGCCAAATTTCCAGTGTTCCGGAACTCCGGAACACATCGACCATAGCAAGAAAGGCTACTAGGATTCGGTTATGGATGCCACACCGGCATCGGCCGGCACGTCGCCGGCCCTACCATCGCCGGGCTGCCCGCCGCGGCGACGGCCAGGAACAGAGCGGGCAAGCAGGAGGCATAAAAATGCTCGTATTATCTCGAAAAAAGAACGAGTCGATCGTCATCCGCGATGACATTTCCATCGTCGTGGTGGAGATTCGCGGTGATAAGGTCCGGTTGGGGGTCGAGGCCCCAAAGGAAATCCCGGTCCATCGCCGCGAGGTCTTCGACGCGATCCATCGCGTAGACGACGCTCCGGTGGCTTGATGGTAATCACGGCCCGCCCCGATCGTTGCAGCGACGGGGCGGGCCTCCCTTGACCCTTCGAGCTGCAATGGCCTCCATCGAGGCCACTTCAGCCCGCATGGTCAACCCGACCAAGCTGACCGCCGAGAAAGATCGGCCTCGCTCTTTGACAATTCAAGCGGCGACTGTCCGAACGCCGCCCATCGTGTTCAGTAGTCGCCCCGCAAGCGCAGGGGAACAGCACGATGGCCAGGACAAAAAACGCCCCCGCCACCATTAGCAGTGGCGACGGGGGCTAGGTGAGGTCCGACAGTGTGCCGGCCTCGTTTCAAGCACCTCCTATTATGAAGGAGAATTAACATGGGAGCAAACGCTCCAAAGCCGAAGCCCGGGACGGCAAGTTCCCAGGCAAAGGGTTCGCAAGAAGCGGCTGCCGAGTCGCCGAAAGCGGCCGGGCAGCAAAAGCCGCCGGCGGAAGGTTTCAAGCTGCCACGCCCAGACATGAGCGTCCAGCACGTCCCGCTCTCGAAGATCTTCGCGAAACCCGCGGAGAACTCGTACCGCGGGCAGGAAGCTGATCCGTACTCCAAGGACGCCCTGAAGGGCCTCATCGAGTCGATCACCATGCAAGGCGGCATTCACACGCCGTTCCTGCTTCAGGCTCGCCCCGATGAGACCTACGAAGTCGGTGATGGCCACCGTCGGCTCTACAGCCTCCTGCAGCTCATCGCGGACGGTGTGGCCGGCTTCTCGGCGGACATGCTTGTGCCGGCCAACATCCTCGGCATCGACACGGACGAGCTGACCTTCGTCACCACGAGCGTGTCGGCGAACGTCGAGCGCGAGCCGCTCCCCGCTGAAGGGCGGATGGATGCGGCAATGCGATTGCACCGGGTCGGAATGCCCACGCAGTCCATTGCCGATCTGCTGCACGTCAGCAAAGTCACGGTCGATCGCGACCTCACGCTGGGCAAAGACGAAGCGGCGATGAGGCACGTCCGTGAGCTTCGCACCATCACGATGTCGAACGCATCCAAACTCCTTGCCACTGCCAACAAGGCCAAACGCCATGACGAATTCATGGCGTTTCTGACCGAGTGGGGCCAGCAGGCTCAGGCCGCGATCAACGCCGAAGTGGCGGCTCGTGCCTCGCGGGATGAGCCGCCGTTGGCGGAGGCTCAGCGTTATCCGCGAAGCCGGATGACGAACGAGATGGTCAACCACTGGCGGCAGGCGCTGGAGAAGAAACTCCCGTTGACCATGCCCGGTTTCAAGTTCATGGCGTCGCTCAACACGGAGAACGGGGTGCCCCGCGTGGTAATCAACTCGGTAGTGAAGCCGGTCGCCGACCTGAGTGCGGCGGATGTGGCGAAGATCGTTCGGCGGTGCCTGGACCTGGCTCACGAACTGGAGCCGGTTTTGGCCGCCAAGGCCACGGAGGAGAACGAGGCGTCGGAGGCGGACGCTGCCGGTGAAGTGACCAGTCCCGGCCTCGAACGGCTCCGTGCCCTGGGGTTCAGCCAGTTTGCCGGCGAGACGGAGGACGAGGACCAGCCGGAGGAAACTTCCGACGACGAGGACTCCGACGAGGAGCCGGACAGCGAACCGGAAACGACTGCCCAGTCGTAAGGTGTGCTTGGTCACACCCACAAGAGTGTAGATTGCCTCAATTGAGGCTGAGGGGGTCCGGCCCGTGGCCGCGATCATCATGATCCAGGCCACGGGCGACCTTCTCCCAAGTTCGCTTGGGATCCAATTGCGGCTACGCCTTGTTTAGGGCGGCCGGTAGCAATGACCAACTTCAGAGGACACTACTCATTTCTACCGGCCGGTCTAACGACGGACAACCATGGCAGAAATCGTAGGTAACTATGATTATTCATGGTAATCCCGGTCAGATGGCCGGCGATGCCACAACTCGTGGCATCGACAAACAGACAGGTGTATTACACACCTCGGGCGTTCTCGCTCGTAAAGCGGCCGGAGCAAAAAAGGCTCCCGGCGTCCAATCAGCACGCGGTAATACTACTCGGTTTGGTTTCGACCGTCCGCGGGCGGCCGGAACCAAACAGCTCTCCCTCGCAACAGGTAAGGAAAACTATGTCGCGAGGGTTGTCGGAGAGACATTAAGGCAGCGCGGCAGCACCAGCCGTCCGGACGGAAAGGTGCTACCAAGCGGGCCTGACACATACGTTATCTCCAAGGAAGGGCACGAAAGGCGGGTTCCCAAGGGCAACCTTAAACCCGAACTCCGATTGTACCTTTTCGACAAGCAGTCTCACTTTAAGGATCCTACGGTGTTTTTGGGGACACAGCTCGATGGTGAGGATGTGGTTCTGAGCCTGTCCGTGCCGTGTTGTGGCCTCCTGGAAGCACTGATGCTCGGGCATATAAACCGCCAAACAGCGATTTATCATCCGGCGAGCAACGGGTTCCTGCAAGTGCCAGACCCGCGAGAGTTGAGTGGGATCGCCGCAGCATGTGCGTGTGCTGAGCGTAAAACGCTCCCGGAGGCATTCGCATGCATAGACGCATCGCTATCGGACCTGCCTCAAGACGTCTATGTAGGTGTGCTTAATCTGATCTTAGCGATCGGGTCTTCGCCTCCTGCCGACGTGACTGAGGAAACGCTGACCGAATTGCAGCGGATCTGCGAGCGGGCCGGCGAAGTTGACGGTAGTTATGCGAGCTGGTTGGCCGTGGCAATTGCCCACGCCGTACACCGACTTAATGCAGCATCATCCGAAGTGCCTTCGAGCCAGGAGATGCTCCAGGCAGCGGTGTAAGTCGCAACGGGCCGCACTGGTTTCTGAGGTTTGCCTCGTCTGGTGCGGTCCGGGGTTGTTCTTTGAAAATTTGGTGAAGGTGTGAGTGGGAGGGACGCGGGCTGCGGGTGGACCCTTTTTTCAAGGGAGGCCACTATGGCCAAAATCCATGAGCAGCTACACGACGTAGCTCCACAATGCGAGAGCACTCACGATGCTCTCGCGCTTGCCCAGCAAACCGCGGCAACTACTGAAACGAATTCCATGCCGACCCCGAGGGACGACCGTTCACTGAACG
>CAZTPX010000158.1:0-22340 GCA_964615095.1 uncultured Planctomycetaceae bacterium
ACAGCCAGTTTCCAAGAACAAAATTCCGAATGCTGTTGAAGACGGGTTAGGGCAAAACGGAGTGAATTCCGTGCTACGGAGGGCTCTCGTGCCAGACTTTCCAATTCTCCTGGAATGGCTGGCACGATTTTTCACAGATCTGCGGAACGTGTGTTACCTACCCGGCCGACACGGCAATGCGCTGCGTCAATTGAAGCAGTTCCGCAAGGGCAGCCTCGATTTCGTCACACTGCTGGTCGCGTACGACCGTCTCCAGGAGCTTGGCGGGCTTGGTAAAGGCGGGGAATCCCGCCGTTCCTCCCGCGCCTTTGAGCCAGTGAGCCAATCGCGCCAGTTCCGGAAAATCGCGCGCGTCGGACGCTCGCCGCATCGCGGCGAGTTGTGTTTGCAGACGCTCGATGAATTCCTCGACGATCTCGCGGAAGTCGGGGTCTTCGGTCGGAAGGTCGGAGAAAATCGCAGCGCCGTTGACCTGGATTGGCGTTGGAGACGGCGAGACAGAACTCCTGCCGGCGGCCGGGATACCGGCGGCGCCAGGTTCGCAAGAGAGGTTGTCTGGCGAAGGCGATGGTGGATGCGGATTGCGCAGGACGTCCCCCAAGCTCTCTGCCACTGTGCGTATGAGCAGATCGGCGTCGATGGGCTTGGTGATGTAGCCCGAACATCCCGCGGCGAGGCATTTGTCCTGGTCGCCCTTCATGGCGTGCGCCGTCAGGGCGATGATCGGCACGGCAAGCCCCTGTTGGCGCAGGAGCGTCGTGGCCGCATAGCCGTCCATGACCGGCATTTGCATGTCCATGAGAATCAAGTCGAACGGTTCCCGCATGGCGAGGTCCGCACCGATGCGTCCGTTTTCGGCCATCGCGACCTGGGCGCCGGCCTTTTGCAACACCAGCCCGATCAGCTTGCGGTTCGTGTCGCCATCTTCCACAACAAGAATGCGCGCACCGCCGAGCGACGGTAGCGCCGTGTGATGTGGCTGCCGAGTGCTGCGCATGCCGTCCGCGGCCGGGGCCTCCAGGATGCGAACCTTGTCCAGCGGACCCGTGGCAATCGTCACCGTAAAAGTACTGCCCCGGCCAACCTCGCTGGCAACCTCGATGCCGCCGCCGAGGGCCTGGGCGATACGGCGGCTGATGGTCAACCCCAGCCCCGTGCCGCCGAATTGACGGGTCACGGAGTTGTCGGCCTGGACGAATGGATCGAAAATCGCGTTGAATTTGTCTGCCGGGATGCCGACACCCGTATCGATCACCTGGAGCACGAGTTGCGGAGCGCCCCCGTCTTGCAGGAGTTCGGCGGCAATTCGCACGCCGCCCGTCTTGGTGAACTTGATGGCGTTGCTGACCAGGTTCATCAGCAACTGACGCAGGCGGGCTGGGTCGGTGCAGATGGTTTCCGGCACTCCGCTACCCCAGTCGTAATCCAGCGTGAGGTTCTTTTCCAGGGCCTTGACCCGCATAACGGAAACGACTTCGCTGATGACTTCCTGCGGCGAACAGTGGATCTGCTCAAGCTCCAACCGATCGGCTTCGATCTTCGACAGGTCGAGAATGTCATTGATCAGGCTGAGAAGCAGTTTGCCGCTGGTCGAGACGGTCCGTAGATAGTCGTCGCGCTCCGCCGCATCGCACTGGTCGCCGCTTTTGCAGAGCAACTCGGTGAAGCCGATGATCGCATTAAGCGGCGTGCGAATTTCATGGCTCATGTTGGCCAGGAACCGGCTCTTGGCCACGTTTGCCGCTTCGGCGTCCTGCCGCGCCACTTTGAGCACTTGGTTCAGCTCTTGCAGTTCCGCAACCATGCGTTCCGATTCATTACGGCTGATCTCCGCCTGCTCGACGCGCTGCTCCAATTGCTCTTGAGACGACTTCAGATCCTGGGTCATGCGATTGAAGGCGATGGCAAGCTGCGCCAGCTCGTCCTGGCTGTCGATCGCCAGCACACAGTCCAGGTTCCCGGCCGCCACGCTCTCCGTGGCTGCAACCATCTTCCGTAGCGGCGCGGTAATGATCCGGCGCAACAGCATCCAGAGCGCGCATCCGAGGCTTGCTATCAGCAGGGCAACGATGGCAGCGTTGGCGGCCAGGATGCGGCGGCCGACGCCCTCGGCGTCACCGCTGCCGACCTCCAACCAAAAGCTATAGGAACCGAGCGACTGATCGGCTTCAAGCGGCACGATGACCAGATGAAGCTTGCGTTCGGGCACGTACAGCGAATTCTCGCCACGCACGGGGAAAGGCAGGCTCGGGCCGGGAAAGATATCACGGATATCTCGACCCCAACATTCGTTTTTGCTGGAGGCATGCACCGTCCCGTCCGGCCGTACGATGAACCAGCTCTTGATGTTTTCGGAATCGTTCAGCGATTTGAGCATCTCGTAGGGCATGTCCTGCGCCGTCAACCCGGCGGCGACGTCCTTGGCCACCATGCGAGCCAACATTAGATTCGTACGAACGCTATCGGTCTGAACGCGGTTCTCTTCGCGATGAGAAAGGTGATAGACCAGCGCTACGTTCGCGATGATCACCAGCGTGATAATCACGCCGAAAATCTTGCCGAAGAGCCCGACACGCTTCTGACGCAGGAACATTCTATTCTCGCAAGGGCTGAAAACCTACCAGAGAACCGATTGTGAGTCGCTTTCATCCCGACTCATCTCAGGGGTCTCCAACGGATTCTATGGTTTTCCGACAACGACTAAGGACTCGGCCAGGTGGGCATTGACGGCGTGAAAGCCCGGCAGGGGGCCTTGCTCGCCGATCGTAATCACTCCCAGGAAGGGGGCGTCACCCAGCGCGCTGCGGGTCAGCAGGGGCAGCTTGGGCAGCTCCGATTCGGGCACAACTTTGCTGGCCAGTTTACAGAAAAACATGACGCCGAACTCTGCCTGGCTCTCGCGGATGCCGCCCTGGATCATGGCTACGTGCGGGGCGCGCTCGGCACGGTTGAGCATGGTCTGCCAATTGCCCGACAACAGGCGGATCTTGCTGCCCTGCTCGATGCCCACGTGTACTTGCAGGGTCTTGGTCGCCAGACTCTCCTGGCTGGGCACGATGCGGGAAATCACGTAGTTGATCTGGCCATGCTGGCCCTTGATTTCCTTGGCGGGCGGATGGAGCGCGGTGAACATGGGAGCATCCGCCAGACCCTTCCTTTGGATCGTCTCGTAGAGTTTGCCGCCGAGCCAGCGGTCGTAGACGTCCAGGGCCGGTTCGTTATCGATCTCGTAGATCGTCTTGGCTTGTGAGCGCGTGACCACGCCTTCCTTGTCGGTGACCCGAAAACCGGACTCGAAGGCCCAACCGACCTTCCGCTCGGTAAAGATGGCCGTCAACACGAGGCCATTTCGGAATACCTCGTTCTTGGTGAACT
Organism: uncultured Planctomycetaceae bacterium; assembly: GCA_964615095.1. Classification (GTDB taxonomy): domain Bacteria; phylum Planctomycetota; class Planctomycetia; order Pirellulales; family Thermoguttaceae; genus JANXQG01. Next base: position 3,376 of record CAZTPX010000158.1, read on the forward strand.
GCCGCCACTTGCCGTCCTGGATCTCGTCCCCCGCATTGCCGCCCAAGACTGGCGTGTTTTCGCCGACCACCGCTGCGATTCCCTGGATTACTTTCGCTTCGTCGCCCTTGAGAATCGTGCCGGTCATGAGCACGATGTTCGGCGGCGCGCTACCGGCGGGACCCGCATCGCGAATCGCCCGCCGCATCGCCTCGCTGCCGGCCTCTTCGAGTGTCGCGAAATCGCTCAGCTTTACGCCGGCGACGCCGTATCGCATGTCCGCTCCACTGGCCACAGCCAGCAGTCCTAGAGCGCCGTTGGGGCCGCGGTGGAAGCCTTCGTTCGTCATCACGCCGATGGAGGAAGTGAGCCCATGAATCTTCGCTTTTTGGCCGAACTGTTTCTTCACCTCGTCGAGAATCACGGCGGTGTCGTAATGCACGGTCGGGGCCACGAACAGATAGGAGACAGTCTCGCCGTTCAGTGTTGCAAGGGCCTTCTGGGCGGCCTCGATGACCGCTTGGCGGGGATCGGCCGCAGTGCTCCAGCCACAGGCTACGTGCTTGCTGGGAGTCTGCGGGCTGTGCTCAAGTAGTGCGGCCCCTGTTGTCGCGTCCGGCAGCGATGTCTCTCGATTGCGAGCATAAAAAGCCCCAAGACCAGCGACGGCAACGATGGCAAGTAGTATTGCGCTAAGCGACTTACTCTTCCATTTCTTATTCACAGCGGTGCTCTCTCCCTCAATTGACACCGGAAGACGAGCACAAGGAAGAATCTCCTCTTGGTCGGACGCGCACACTCTGGGTACGACCGCTTGACTCGACCGCCAATGTTTGTATTGAAACATAGGTCTTGATTTGCTGTTGTGCATAGCCGGATTGGTTGGAATCGTACGGAGCAGGGTCTGCGGCATCTCCGGCCCTTGGCGATTGAAACGATACAGTCGGCATTCTCGCTACGTCCTTGCTAAACGGCGTCTTCTCCATTTTTCCGGACAGCAAGACTTAGGAGCCGTTAAGAAACAAGTTGCTCGATCGTTGTAGGACGGATTGCCAATCCGTCTCGAAAAACACAACGGATTGGCAATCCGTCCTACGAATAACCTGTCCAATTTATTATTTTCAACGGCGCGTTAGTGACGGAAAATCTAACCTATTTTTTCCTAGCAGTACATTGGCCATCTTTATTTGGGGGAGACCCTGTGATGCAAGACATCGATCTGCAATCGCCGCTTAGCCAGACACAACGGGAGACCGACTGGCGCCGAAACGTGACGAATACCGCAAGCGAGACGTCGACGACGCCTGTGCCCTTCCGGCCCAGCGCGGTTGCCGGGACGCTGAGCCAAGCGGCCAAAGTAATGATCGTCGACGATGAACCGGTGAACGTCAAAGTCGTGCAAAAGTACCTCAAACTTGCCGGGTATCAGCATTTCGTGACGAGCACCGATCCACGGCCGGTCATGGAGTTGGTCTCCAGCGAAATGCCGGATGTCATCCTGATCGACGTCATGATGCCCTTCGTCAGCGGACTGCAAATCTTGGGAAGGTTGCGCGAGGACGAACGTCTGGTGCATATTCCCTCGATTGTGTTGACCGCGTCCGACAATGAGCAGACGAAGATGGAGGCATTGGAGTTGGGGGCAACGGATTTCCTGGGCAAGCCGGTGAACTCCGCCGAGTTGATTGTCCGCGTGCGCAACGCCTTGTTGGTCAAGGCGCACCACGACCACCTGAAGAACTACGCCCGGGATCTGGAACTCCAGGTTCGTCACCGGACCGCGGAATTGGCCGCCTCGCGGCTGGAACTGATTCATTGCCTGGCCAGGACCGCGGAGTTCCGCGACAACGAGACGGGGCGGCACGTGGTGCGCGTGGGCCGTTACGCGGAGATCATCGCCCGGCAACTGGGCATGGACGAAGAGTCCATTGAGCTGATTGGCCACGCCGCACCGTTGCACGATATGGGCAAAGTCGGCATTCCTGACTGCGTCCTGCTCAAACCGGGCAAACTCCTCCCGGAGGAATTCGAGATTATGCAGAAACATAGCGTCTACGGCCATCACACCTTCGAGCCGTTGTCGGCTGACGAGTTGCGAACATTCAAGGCACACACGTTCATGGGCGAGATGATCATGGACGTGAGAAGCTCGCCGATCATCACCATGGCGGCCAAGATCGCCTTGACCCACCATGAGAAGTGGGACGGCACGGGATACCCGCTCGGTCTCAACGGTGAGGATATACCCTTGGCCGGCCGCATTACGGCGGTCGCCGACGTCTTCGACGCGCTCAGCAGTAAACGCCCATACAAACCAGCTTTCGAGTTGGAACGGTGTTTCCAGATCATGAAGGAAGGCCGTGGCACGCATTTTGATCCGAAGGTACTCGACGCATTCCTGGTTTGTCACGAGGCCGTTGCTCAAGTCCATACAGAACTTGCTGACGACGACTAAGAAACTTGCAAAACACAAATGCCACCGAATGATTTAGAGGAGTGCGTATGACACTGTTCCTTCTCTTACTGGCAAGTGCCATGGCCGCGACGTGTGTAGCGCTTGTCGCGGGATTCCGGCTCGGTCGCCGCTACCGTACTCCTGCACCGGAAAACTGCGGGAATCATCCTTCCCAGGCGCCCGAATGCCAGTCTGTCGTCGATGAACGGGGCCTGCCGACTGTGGCCGAAGCGGTGATCCCCCCACGCGAGCCGCTTCCGCAATCGATCATACCGGAAGTGTCTCTCGCAAAGCTTGCGGCCGACGGCAAGGTCATGATCGTTGACGATGAGCCGATCAACATCAAGGTGGTTCAGAAGTTCCTCAAGCTCGGCGGATATCAGCATATTGTCGGGGTGACCGATCCCCGGACCGTACTGAGCAGGATCGCGGCGGACCAACCCGATCTCGTGCTGCTGGACATCATGATGCCGGAGGTCAGCGGCATGGAACTCCTAGAGCAGATCCGCGCGATGGGAGAATGGGCCTATCTGCCGGTAATCATGGTCACGGCATCCGACAACGAGGAAACGAAGGTCCAGGCCCTGGACCTCGGCGCCACGGATTTCCTGGGCAAGCCCGTGAACAGCACGGAACTGATTCCCCGCGTGCGCAACGCCCTGCTGGTTAAGGCCAACCACGATTACCTGAAGCACTACGCCAAAGAGTTGGAGCGCCAGACCCGCCAACTGGAATCGCAAATCGCCCAGGCCCGCACCGACGTCCTGACGGGCCTGGCAAATCGTCGCGCGCTCGACGAAGAACTCGCGCGCCGGTCCTCGGAACTCCAACGTACCGGCTCGCCATTGTCCGTGATGCTGCTCGACGTGGACCACTTCAAGAGGTTCAATGACACGCACGGGCATCGTGCGGGTGACGAGGCGTTGCGAATCGTTGCCGCGGTGCTTCGCGGCGCCATGCGGCAGATGGACGTGGTGACCCGGTACGGTGGCGAAGAGTTCCTCGTGATTCTGCCCAGCACGGACATCGACTGCGCGACGATGGTGGCGGAGCGGACCAGGCAGGACATCGGCAAGACCGTTTTCCGCTACGACGGCAAGGATCTGTCGTTGACCGTAAGTATCGGGGTCGCCCAGTTTGCCTCCAACGAACACATGACACGAATGCTCGAGAGAGTCGATCGGGCCATGTATGCGTCGAAAGAGGCGGGCCGCAACCGGACCTATTGGCACGACGGACGAGCAACTCATCCGGCTCGTGAGGAACCCGCGGCGCTCCAGCCGGCGGAACCATCCCGGGCAACGCCCTTGTGGAAGGAAACCGGGCCGGAGCCTCCAACCCCGCCGGCTCTCGCTCCGGCCTCGCGGGAAACGCAAGCGGCGGGCCAGGAATCGCCCGAGTTGGCCGGATACCTTTGCGATCGGACGGCGTTCCTCTGGCACGTTCGCCAGCGAATTGCGGAATGGAAACGGGGTGGATCGGCCTTTTGCGTGTTGCTGGTTCAGGTCCAAGAGGATCAGCACGCCGCGGAAACATCCTCGCGGGAGGCCCGCGATAGCATGCCGCATCCGACCAGCCGCATTCTGACCACGGTCCTTAGGGAGATGGACTTGATCGGTCGATACGACGACGCCTGCTTCGGCTTGCTGCTGCCGCGCACCACGCTCCAAGATGGATTGAACGTGGCTGAACGTGTGCGGCAAAGTGTCGGCGTGGGCGATTCTGTCGTGAATTGCGCCCCGGTGGGAATCGCATTGACGGTTGGCGTTGCGGAAGTCGCCGAGGGCGACGACGTGGTTCGTCTCATACAGCGGGCCAACGCAGCCATGTCGCAGGCGGAGAAAGCGGGAGTCGGTTGTTGCCCTGGCCAGTGGGCGGACAGTCTTCAGTCTGTTGCCAAGTCTCCGACCTTGGAACTATGCACCGCGCTGAGCGCAACTGGACTTGGCGATGCTGTTCCGGTCGCGTAAAGCGCACTCAAATGAGCCGCTTTGCATTCCTCTTTCATGTGGCAAGGCGTAGGCCGCGAACGAGCACAGCGCAGTTCCGGCATGGGCGTCAGCAGCATTGGGAACGCCCATCGGCGGCAGCAGCCCACACTCCGTGTGCCGTCCGCCAAGTACGGCCTGTCATACGAAATGCGGTCGAAGAAGATTGACTGTAAGATCCCGGAGTGTTACAACAACCGGTCGAGGGGTTGCCTGGACCCTACCGTGGCGCAATCAATCATGGCTGAGAGGCTGAGTTCTAATAACGGAGAATGACGATGAAACGCAGAATTGCAATTCTGGCAGGCTTAGTGTTGGTTTCGGCCACGGCGTGTGCCCTGGCTCAAGGGCCGGGCGGAAAGCGTGGGTCCGATCAACGACGTCCGGGAGGATCGCTCGGTGTGTCGGAGACCAGGACGACTCCCAAAGACGACGTTGAGAAGAAACTTCTGGCCGCGATCGAAGACATCACGCAGAAGCAAGGATGGAAGCCGAACGTTCCGGTGCAGGACGGCCGCATGCTGCGGCTCCTAGCCGAGAGCAGTGGGGCCAAGACCGTGGTCGAGGTCGGCACGTCCAGCGGCATCTCCACCATCTGGTTGGCGATGGGCCTGCGCAAGACCGGCGGGAAAGTGATCACACACGAGATCAACCCGGACACGGTCAAAACCGCCCAGGAGAACTTCAAGACCGCTGGTGTCGCCGACATGATCACGATTGTCGAGGGCGATGCCCACGACAAGTTATTGGAATTGAAGGGGCCGATTGACATGGTCTTCATCGACGCAGACAAGGACGGCTATGCCGATTACCTCAAGAAGCTTCTGCCGCTGGTCCGGTCCGGCGGGCTGATCTGCGCCCACAACATTGACAAACTGCAAGGGAATCCCGAGTTCGTCAAGGGCATTACCACCAACCCCGAGTTGGAGACCGTGCTGTATACGACGGGCGCGGGAATGAGCGTGTCGCTGAAGAAACGGTGACGCGTCGGGATGAACGTGGGATTGAGTGGCTCTGGCGCCATGTGCGGTATGATTGTTGCCGCTTAGCGGCATGAAGTTGCCGACCCCTGCCCGGCAAGGCTGGGGTCTTGGGAATCCCGGTCTTGGGAATCCCACCCCGATCATTCCTCCCCTTCGAACTTCAACCCCGGAACGGCCGCGCGAAGCTTCTGCTTTCCCTGCGGTGTAATCCACGGACTGCGGATGTAGATCTTGCGCAGTTGCTTCAGGCCGGCAAGATGATCCAGTCCCGCGTTGGTCAAACGGTTATCGGTGATGACGAGTTCGCGAAGTTGCAATAGTCCGTCCAGGTGCTTCAGGTCTTCGTCGTGAAGGGGCAGGTTGCTCAGCGATAGCGACTCTAGCCGCGGCATGTTCTTCAAAACCTCCAGGCCCGGACCGCGGACATCGGTAAACGCCAGAGACAACTCGCGCAGTTCCGTCAAGCCGCGGAGGTGCCGCAATGCCGCATCGGTGATATGATTATTCATCAGGTTGAGCTTCTTCAGCCGCGTCAGTTCGGCCAGATTCTCCACGCGGGCGTCGTTCAAATCCGAGCTCTGCAGGTCGCGTTCTTGCAGCATTGGGTAGAACGCAATATGATAGCAGCCGTTATCCGTCAATGGGCAAAAGGAAAGCTGGAGCGCAACAATTGGTACCGCACCGTCGATAAACTCCATGTCCTCGTCGTTCAGCGTAATGCGAACTGCGAGTTGTTGCCTCAGGCCATAAAGGCGACGCAGCCCTGGGCCGCGAACGTGGCTTCCCATGAGATCCAGCCGCTTCAGGTTCTTGAGCCCCGCCAGCACCGCGATGCTCTCGTCGTCGACATACGTCTTGCTCAGGTCAAGCTCTTCCAGCAGGGAGAGATCCTTCAAATTGACAATGTCGCTGCCGCCGATGTTGTTTTCATGGAGGTCCAGTTCCCGCAGCAACGGAAGCTTGCTGATCCGCTCGACGTCGGAATCAGTCACGGCCTTTGACCAGAGATGAAGCCGCTCCAATCGTGAGAGGCTCCGAATCCCCTTGATTTCTCCGAAAGTCAGCGAATTACCATTGTCCCTATCGGCCGAGTCCATCAGTTCCAGTTCTCGCAGTGCCGTAAGCTTGTCGATGCGGAACACGACGGCTGGGCCAGAATTGATATTGAACAGGGTCAGTTTCTCAAGCTGAGATAGAGTCGCAATCTGATCCAAGGCCGCCGCAGGAAGCTCGGCGTTGTCGATCGTCAGCTCGAGCAAAGTCGGGCACGATCGCAAGACGGCTGCCAGGCAGGCCCCCGTGATTGGTTTCTCTTTTCGCGGATTATTGGAAGGCCCCTGCAAACTCAACTTCAAGCATTTAAGGTGCCTTAGCTCTCGGACACGTTCCAGCCCGGCATCGGTAATGAACCCGCTGATGTCAAGTTCTTCCAGCCCATCGATATCCTGGAGGTACTTCAGGGGATCCTCGCTGTTTCCTCGTGCGTCTATGCTTAACGATCGCAAACGTGCCAGGCCATTTACGGCTTCCATTCCCTTCGCAGATTCCACCCAGACATGCACAACCGTGTCGAATTGATCTGGCCCAAACAATCCGCGCAGCCATGCCGGCCCGTGCCCCTTGGCTCCCTTGATCTCCCGGCCCGCCTCGTCGAACTCGTAGTCGTATTCAACCGTACATTTTTCCGCCAGGATGGCCTCCACCGCTCTCTTCTGGGCCAGGACCTGCTTCAACTTGCTGGCATACCAGCTCATCAACAAGCTGACGATCAACGTCAGCAAGAACAAGCTCCGCAGGCTGTACTGATACCAACGACGCCGCGGCTTCTCAACGCGTGGAGGAGGAAATGCGGCAGGGCGTTGCGCAGGCTTTGCAATCCGCAAACGCTTATGGAAAAACCCGCGGCGAACGTTGGTTGCGCGGCAGTCCCGAGCTTGTCCGGCATGCGACAAGAGGGCGTCTGCGCATGAGCCCACTCGCGCAGCCCTTTCCCAGAACGCGGCCGGTGGAACCTGTTCAGCGGATGATTCATCGCATAGCTACCTCCGCCAGGTGCTTGCCCTCTTCGATCTGCCCGGGCGTAAAGAACCTTTGCGTACCGTGCGGCCCGCCGAGCGTCCGCAGCCGGGCCGCCAGTCGCCGCCACGACAGATCGCAGTTCAGATGCCACACGGCTGCCTGCACGGCTTGCGGGTCCGTCTGCCGCGCGCCTAGAATGACACATAGCTTCTGCACCGCGGACTGCTCTGTCAGCTCTTCAATGCGGCACACCTCATAGATCATGCCTGGGTGCGGCTCAGGCTTCGACTCGTCAAGACAGGCGGTCTTCGTCCGCAAGAACCCGACCTTCTCCGGCGGAATGCCGAACAAGCCGCCGCCGGAAGGCACGGCGGCGCAGATCGCTTGCGGCCGTCCCGGTCCTGCTGCGCCCGCCCCCATGCCCGCCAGGATGAACCGCCCGCCGATCGTCGCCGGCACCGCCACGGTCAATGGCCGGTCCGTACGGTTTTCCACTTCCAACCGGGCCTGCTGGTCCTTTTCCGGCATCAACCGCACCGCCAGATCGCCGCGGTCTACGGCGGCAAACATATCGACTGTCTCGGTGCCCGGCGGGAGCGCGACGCTGCGCGATAGCTCCACGACGGGCTTCGCCGGCAACGCGACAGAGGTTTTGGGCGGCGCAGCGAAGAACGATACGGCCGCTAAAATCAAAGCCAGAATCACCACCACGCCGGCTTTAACGAAACGGCCACGCCACCTCTTGTTCATGATCGCGCCCCCTGTTCCAAACGACGACGAACACTAAAGCATCAGGCTATAGCGCGCAAGCGAGGCTGTCAAGAGAGTGCGTCACTCAGAGTGCGTCACTCGTAGCCTCGAACGGCAGGAACGACCCCGTGCCGGCCGGGTACCCTCTGGGTGCGGCCGGTGAATCAGTCTTGTTAGCGAGACCCGACCACGACCTGCCTCAGACGCCGTGCCGGCTTGCCCGACCGGTGAATCAGTCTTGTTAGCGATAACCGCCTTGCCCTTCGCTAAAAAGACTTATTCACAAGTCGGACAAGCCGACTGGGGTCTGTTACGCTGCCGGCTTTGCCGTCCTTCGCACGGTCAGGTCGATCACCAGCACCACCAGCCCGGCGCCCAGCAGCCAGTGCCACAAGAGCGTCGTACGCAAACCGATCCTCTCGGTCGACGCAAGATCGCCTTCTACCTTTTCCACGGTTTCAGGAATGTGGAATACGACCGTGCCGCCGCGGACGCTATCGATCGGCTCGCTCACCGGGCCAACTTGACCTTCGAGCCAGTAGGTCCCCTGCCCTGCCGCCTGCGACCCGGCATAACGACCGGGCGCGATCTGCGTCAAGGAAACGGTCGAGGGCTTGCCATCACCAAGGCTAACGTTCACGCGGGCGTCCACGCCGTCGATGAAATGACCCTCGCGGTCCGCGGTGTCGAGCGTGAAAAACAACCGGCCATCGGCGGCGCGGGCCGCCAACCGTGAGTTCTTCGGCACTTCATGCCGCATCGTCTGCCGCACGAGTTGCACCCAGAACTTGCCGAAGCCCGGCCAGTTCAGCCAAGGCGCGGCCCAGCGGCTATGGATGTCGGACGTGAACGCCGCCGTCGTACCGCCACCGTAACGCCAGAGCGAGAGGATCGGCTGGCCCGTTTTGCTCTCCAATACCACGTGGCTGCCCGGCTTAAACTTCGTCTCGACATAGCCCAGCAGCGTCGGGGCCTTCGCCATGTCCAGCCCGCGCAGCACCTGCGTGGCGTGAACCACCTGGGGGAAGAACGGCTCTTCAGTGATGCCGATCTTGGCGAGCGTTTGGATTTCCGTCTCGAAAAAGCCCGGCACCTTCTCCGCATCCGGACAGAAATAGGCGCGGCCTCCGGCCTTGTCAGCCAGCGATTGCAAGAACGGTCGGGCCGGCTCGTCGCCCACGCCCACGGTCGTCATCCTGATGCCTGCCGCTTTGATCTTCTTGGCCAGCCCGTCGAAATCGCCCGGCTCGCCCAGGCCGTCGGTGGTGACGATGATGTGCTTCAAATCGGCAAACGCCTCGCGGAGCGCGAGGTAAGCCTGCTCCAGCGGCGGGTACATGTTCGTGCTGCCCTCGGCCTCGATCTTGTCGATCTCGGCCTTGATCGTCTCCTTGTCCGTCACCGGCGCCAGCGGCCAGATCCAGCGACTATGGTCCTCGAACACGAGCACGCCCACCTGATCGCACGTCCGCAGCTTGTCGACCGCCGCCCGCAGGGCCTTCTTGGCTAGGTCGATGTTGCGGAATTTCTTGTTGGCGGCCGAGTCGTTCATGGAACCGGAAATGTCCAGCACCAGCACCATCGCCAGCTTCTGCGGGGGCTTGTCCTTCCGCTCCTCGCAAATTACCGGCAGGATGTCCTCCAACAGCGTGCCGCGATACCCGCCGCAGGTGAACGAGTGGTCGCCGCCGACGGCGATCAGCCCGCCGCGGTCGTCGCGCACATAGGTTTGCAATGCCTTCATCTTCGGCTCGGGCAGGGCCGCCGCAGGCACGTTGGAAAGAACCACCAGGTCGTAAGCCGAAAGCGGACCGTCGGGCAGCTCGCGTTTGACTTCCACCTTGACGTTCTCGCCGACAAGCGCTTTCTCGAGCCGCTCGGCCAACGCCGGTTCGTTCTCAACCAGCAGCACCTGCGGCAGCGGATCGAAATAAACGGTACAAGCGCTCGCGTTATCGGCGGGCCACGCGCCCTGCTCGTCTTTGACAGTAACGGAGTAGACCGCCCGCGAACCGCCGGTCGGCGCGACGGCGGAAAATAGCGTGTGGTTCTCGCCTGCAACAAGCGTAACAGTCTCCGGCTTCTTCGTCAGCGACTGGGAATCGCGCAGCAGTTCCACGCTAGCCGCGCCGGCCTTCTTCGACCGCAGGAGCACCTTGACCGAAAACGGTTCACCGGCGCGAACGTGGTCCGGGGCAGCGATCTCGACCGCCGGCGGCGAAAGCGTGCCGCCACCGCTTTTCACCCATTTGAAATCGACGTTCGGCTGACTGCTCGGCCCGGTGGCTTTCGGTCCCGCCAGGCCGGCGGCCACGAGCAAGACTAGCAGGCTGCGCAACAGCAACGATGCGATCTGGCGGCCCCGCGAGAACTGCACGAGCGACTTGCGCCAGAAGACCAGCAGCAGCGGCATCGCAGTCAGCAGCGCAAACCACAAGGGCCGCGTGAATTCAATGTGCCAGGAGGAAATGGTCATGCTAGCTGGTCCACCGCCGCTGATACAAACACCATTCGATGATCAGAAGCACCGCGGCCAAGGCGGCGGGCACAATCCACAGCGGCGGCCAAGGCTTCGGCAACACCAAGGCCGACGCATTGCTGCCAATGTCGCGGGGAACACGGAGATCGATCATCGTATCCGGACCGCTGGCCGAATAACGCCCCACGACCTCGTTCGTCCACGGCGGTTGCCTGTCGAGCCAGTCCAATGCCTGGGCAATCAACTGCGGAAACGCCGCTTGCAAGGCCATATTACTCGTCGCCAAATTGCCCGCGATCACCACCACGCGGCCTTGCGGACGCTCGATCGCGTAGCCCAGCGGCGCGGCACCGGCCCAGAGGATCGGTTTTTCCGTCGCGCCCGGCGATTCGACCAATCGCAGTTGCCGGGCCTCCGGCAGATAGGCGTCAAAGAACCGCACGCCCGCCGTGATCGGTGAACTTACATCCGCCACGGTGAGCAGCGGATCGGCTATCGCCTCGCCCACTTCCCATAGATCGCAAGCCCCCGGGCTGAAGATCAGCACCGGGCCTGCGGGCAGTTTTTCAGGCGTCTTGCCCTCGATGATCAACACTGTATCCGGCACACTCCGTGTGCCGCTTTCGCCGCTCGGCACACGGAGTGTGCCGGATACCTCAGGGGCGGCCCCAACCTCCGTCTGATCGTCGATGAGTTCCACGCGCCGATTGGCCTTCAAAATCTCCTGCAAACACGATCGCTCGTCGCAAACGAGTTTTACGCGATGCTTCTCCGGCGCTGCGGGAACATCGAGCGTGGCCTCATCGTCGAACGGATACGCATCGCTCGGCTCGATCTTGGCCTTCAGGCGGACTGCCGCGGAAAGGTCCAACGTGAAGACGTGCTGCCAGAGACCGTTCTTGGCGATCGAGAACGAGGCCGACGGATCGGGCTTCCCATTGACATTAAGCGCGACGCGGCCTTTCGTTTGCTCGCCGCGGTTTTGCACTTCCACGAAGACCGCGCACTTGGTCGGCTCGGCCATGCTGCGCCGCGCGGTGAAGGCCGTAATCGCCAGGTTGCCAGCCGCGGTGCCGACGCGGAGCAATTCCGCGCCGTTGTCTTGTATCCGCTTTGCGGCATCGCTGCAGCAAGCGTCGGTAATCAACACGATCCGTGCTCGTGGTCCGGGCATTAGCTGCTCTCCGCCTGTAGCGAGAATCTCGCGCGCCGCTTTCACGGCCTCTTCGATCGCTGGCGGCTCGCCCGTTTCCTGTACGGAATCGATCGCACTCATCAACAACACGTGGTCGCCCGTCAGCGGCTGAACCTCCGTGGGCTGCTGGCCCACCGCAACCACCGCCATTTCGTCGCACGAGCACAGGTTTTCGATCAAGTACCGGGCTGCCTCCTTGGCCGCGTCGAGCCGCGTCGGCTGCACGTCGCTGGCCCGCATGCTGGCCGAGTTGTCGATCACCAGCACGATGCGTTTCGAGGCCGGGATCTGCGGCCCCGCCGCGGCCAAGGCCACCAGTACGACGATGAGCATCTCGATGGCCAGCGAGACCTTGGGCCGCCAGCGCTGCCAGCGCCAGCGGGCATGCTCCTCCGCCAGGGCCTTCTGCCAGAAGAGCCCCGTGCCCACGATCCGGCTCGCCGGGCGTACCCGCAACCAGTACAACAGCACAATGGGCGCCAGCAGGAGCAATAGGAGCAAAGCCAGGGGATGGGCGAAGTTCATGGCAGCAGTCGGGGCTTTAGCCCGCCTCCCCTCCAGTAGCCTGCAAAAGCGGGCCAAAGCCCACCCTACTATCACGACGGCAGCCGAGCACGCGGTGGAAGACCTCGTCCTCGGGCATGTCGCAGGGGACCGGCATGTAGGCGATGCCCCGCCGCCGGCAGTAGTCGCGCACCGAGTCGTGGAACTCGGCCACCAAGGCCCGATACCGCCGCACGGTCCGCTCCGTGATCGTGCCGTTGGTAACCACCTGAGATTCGACGTCGACAAGTTCCATGTCGCCCAGCGGCGCCGCCTCGGCATCGCTGGGATCCAGCATGTGTACCAACCGCGGATCGTAGCCGTAGAACCGCAGCAGTTCGAAACCGCGCTGGAATCCCTCGCAGTCGTACAGGTCGCTGATCACCACCACCGGCCCGCTGCGTTGCGGCCGCCGCACGAACATTTCAATCGCCCGCAGGAGATCGGTCCTCATGCCTTGCGGCAACAGTTCTTCCAGAAACCGCAGCACTCGCAAAATCCGCGAGGGGTGCCGCAACGGCGGCAGATCGGCGGCCAATCCGTCGGCAAACGCGGCCATGACCAGTCGGTCGAGCTTCACCAGGCTCACGTAGCCCAGGACCGCGGCAATCTGCCGCGCCAACTGGAACTTGGCGGGCCGCCCCATTCCCATGCTGGGCGAACAATCCAACAAGAGATGCACGTCGCGGTCCGATTGGCCCTCGAAGAGCTTGACATAAAGCTCGTCCCGCCGCGCGCACAGCATCCAGTCGATGGCGTGAAAATCGTCGCCCGGCGAATAGCCGCGATGACCGGTCACCTCCGTGCCGCCGCCTGGCAATTTCTTTCGCGCCGCGGCCAGCAACGGGCTGCCGCCCGTCCGCGCCGCAGACAACGAGAGCAGTTGCGTCCGTTTCAACAGTCCGGGGGAAAAAAGCGGCATCCTAGTGTAGTGATTTAAGCAGATGGGTATTTCGGTTTACGTTGGAGTACCGCCTTTAGGCGGAGTTTTGCGAGATTTCCGACTAAAGCCGGGACTCCAGCCTGTGACCACAATTATGAATTACTCGGCTAGGCCTTCATGCTCTTCAGGATGCTGTCGATCAGGGATTCTGGGCGGATGTTCTCAGCCTGGCCCTCGAAATTCAGCAAAATACGGTGGCGGAGCGCCGGCGCGATCGTGGCGGTGAAATCCTCCCGGCTCACCTCAGCCCGGCCGTTGGCCGCGGCATGCACCTTGGCCGCAACAACCATCGCTTGAGCGGCCCGTGGACTGGCCCCGTAGCGCACATAACGTTTCACGTCGTCGGGCGCTTGGGGGAAGGTAGGATGCGTGGCGGTGACGAGCGAGGCCACCCAGCGCCGCGCCGGCGCGGCCAACACCACCTTGGCAGCGATCTGCCGCATTTCCAAGAGCCGTTTGCCGTCGACCACCGTGTTCAGTTCCGCCGCCGCGCTTTGCGTGGTGCGTTCCAGGATGGCGTCCAGTTCCTCGATGCTCGGGGCCTTCATCACCAGTTTGAAGAAGAAGCGGTCGATTTCCGGTTCCGGCAAAGGGAACGTGCCTTCCATCTCTAGCGGATTCTGCGTGCCCACGACAAAGAACGGCTGCGGCAGATGAAACGTCTCGGTCGAGACACTGATCTCTTCGCCCTCCATCGCCTGCAACAATGCCGACTGCGTCTTCGGCAGGCCGCGATTGATCTGATCCGCTAGCACGAGGTTGGAGAAGATCGGACCCTGCTGAAATTCGAACGTGCGGCGTCCGGCGGCCGTTTCCATCACCACGAACGTACCTAACAGGTCCGAGGGCGTGAGATCGGGCGTGAACTGGATGCGGCTGAAGCGAAGTTGCAGGACGTCGGCCAACGTCTGGGCTAAGCGCGTCTTGCCCAGCCCCGGCACACCTTCAATGAGGACGTGTCCACCGGCCACGGCGGCAATCAACACCTGTTCGATTACGTCCGCCTGGCCCACAACCACCTTGGCCAACTCGTGCCGCAAAGAACTAAAATCTTCCTGAAAAGCAGCCAGATGGGGTTCGACTAAGTGGGCAGTGCTCATCAATACGATTCCTTTGTCATGCGTTATTCGTCATTCGTCATTTCCTAATATCCCACCGAACCGTTTTCCGGTCAAGGATTTACTTTGCCCCTTCCCTATGCGAAAAATACCCAAAACACCCATCTTGCCAATAAATACCCCTTTCAGCATAATTCTGCTTGCAAAATTTCGCCAAGCGGGAATAATATTCGGGGTGAGGACCGAATGAGAAGACGGGTCATTCCACAAGGTGGATCTTGGCTACATACCTTTAGGTGGTATGTGTTGACTCGCCAGGATTATTGTGCGAAAGATCAGTATTTGGTACGCTATGAGATGTAGGAGTGTGTATCAACCGTTGCGGGGCGGCCAGCCTCGGCAAAGGAAAGTTCGTATTTGCATCGGCAAACGTCATTTGAGGGCCGGCTCACCGGCAGGAATCAAGGGCAAACCAGAATTTAGAGGAGTCATCGGATGAGAAGCGGGCTTTGGCTATTCTCAGTGGTAGCAGTGCTGTGCGGCTTGAGTGTCGCACAGGCCGCTGATCCAGGCACGAGCGTTCAGCTCCCAGCTTGGCATCATATAAACGCGATGCGGCTTGATCAGTCCCGTCCGGGATCGGCCGCGGCGGCAGAGGCAGGGCCGCAAAAGTACCTGCACATTGAAATGCAGATCAACGATCCCAACGTGCTGGTCAATCGCGACAAGTTCCGCATTGTCGACCGCCAAGGTAACGAGGTCGATGGCAGCGAGGTCTGGGGCTATAACGATGACAAGAAGCTCCTCATCTTCGAAGGCCACTGGGGCAGCCTGGTGGGCCTGTACCTCGACGGTTTCGGCCATCGCGAGCCCTTGTTCACCGAGGTTGCTGTACCGGTGCAGCCAGTCGTAGTGACTCCCGATCCGGTTGTTGTCCCTCGCACGGAAGTGGTTGTCCGTGACCGCCCTGTCGTGTATGACGATCATCGTCGCATCGTTGTTCGCGACCGGGATGATGTGGTTATTCGCGACCGTGTGGTCTATGATGAGCCGCGTCGCGTGGTTGTTCACGACCGCGACAATGTGGTTGTCATTCACGATGGGTATCATCGTGGTGGCTACGGTGGCTACGGCGGTGGTGGCTCCGGCGGTGGAAGTGGCGGAGGCACTAGCAGCGGCAACAGTTCCAGCAGTGGCAATAGCTCCAGTAGCGGGAACAGTTCCAGCACCGGTAACAGCACCAGTAGTGGCGATAGCTCCACTAGCGGCAACAGCTCTAGCAGTGGGAACAGCACCAGTAGCGGCGATAGTTCCACCAGCGGCAATAGCTCCAGCAGCGGCAATAGCTCTTCGTCCGGCAGTGCCAATTCGTCCGGCAACGGTAACAGCGACAATGTGACCGTGGATGATCCCGGCAATGCAATCGCTAAGGCGGTTGGGACCAACCCAGATACGGGCACAAGCCCCAGCAGTCCTGATTCGGGTACGAGCCCGAGCAGCCCAGATACGGGCACAAGCCCCAGCAGCCCCGATTCGGGTACAAGCCCCAGTAGTCCCGATTCCGGCACGAGCCCTGACTCCAGTACTCCTGATTCCGGCACCAGCCCCAGTACGCCTGACTCTGGCACCAGCCCTGATTCCAGTACTCCTGATTCCGCTACCAGTCCCAGTACCCCTGACTCCGGTACCAGCCCTGATTCGGGCACAGGCCCGGATTCGCCTGCTCCTCCCGCCGACGGCAGTGGACCTCCGGGGCCGGGACCTGCTGGGCCGGGACCAGGACCTGGGCCTGGGCCGGGACCGGGACCTGGGCCGGGACCTGGACCGGGACCGGGACCTGGGCCGGGACCTGGACCTGGACCTGGGCCGGGACCGGGACCGGGCTGCGCATGGGGATGTGGACCTTACTATCCTTATCCCTATACCTACATCCCCCCATATTACACCTATACGCCGACGTATATCAAGCCGGGTTACACCGGCACCATGCCGTACAAAACACCTATCGACAAGACTCCGTCTTTGGTGCTCTATATCGCGGCGGGTGACGGCGTCAGCCCGGGCAAGGTCTATCAGGTCGAAGCTCGGGACGGCGCGGTGATGGGCAAGCAGAATTTTGACCAGACCCCGACCGGCATCAGCATGTACCGCGATCACGGCGTGGTGGTTACCCTCCCCCGCGACGGCGGCAAGGTCGTGGAAATTGACGACAGGGGCAAGCAGTCGACGATCCTCGAAAAACAGTCGGAACTGCCCCACCCCGTCAAGATTTCCATGCCCGGAGATTCCGACACGATGGTCGTGGCCGACGATTTGGCCCATCAACTTGTGATGAGCACCATTGCCGGCACGAAGACCAAGGTCTATCAGAAGCTGCCCCAGAACTGCAGTTCGCAGCCGATGTCGGTGGCCGTGGCCAACGACAAGGGCGTGGTATTCAGCAGTCCTGCCGACCCGGGCGTCCACAAGTTCATGGGCGACCAGTCGGCTAGCGGCGACAAGCCGGTGCTGCCGACCAGCGGCGGCGTTGCGGCGGACCACAATTCGCTGCGCTGGGCTGCGGCCCAGGCCCCGCATACCATCAAGGTCTATGAGGGCACACAGTTCGTCAAGGATCTTTCTCTACCTAAAGGCAAGAAGTTCTACAAGGGCGGCTTAATGTCCTTCGGACCCGGCGGCGTACTCTGTGTGGCCGTTCAGGACACTGACAACGAGCAAGGCGATGTCTGGATTCTTGGCTACCACGTCGAGAAGAACAAGATTGTCAACTCGTTCAAGTGGACGCACGAAGAAATGCAGGACTTTGCGGTTGGCACCCGGATGCCTTGGGACAACCGTGCACCGAGTTCCATGAAGACTACGTTCTAGTCAACGTCGATTGTCGTTAATCAACGACCACTGGCTGGGACTTGTCCCGGCCAGTGGTCGTATCCATGTAGGATGGCGATTTTTGGGTGCAGCCGTAGGGTGGGACGAGCTCGCCCCGGGCGAGCGCCGGCCCACCAAGGAACAAGAAATATCAGAACATGGTGGGCCGGCGCTCGCAAGCTCGCTAGTCCCACCCTACAACGAACCGAAAAGGCCAGCGAAAGATGCGTCCCATGCGCGTTTCAGTAATTGCTATCGCGGCAAGCGCCTGTCTATGCCTGGCAACTTTGAATGCCCAGGCACAACCGGCCCCAACGTTGCAACTCCCCACTTTTTCGTTTGCGACCGTCACCACGACAGTGATGGTTCCGGATCAAGGATCGACCTTTTTAGGCGGCATCAGTCGCGCCGCGGACGGCCGCAACGAGTACGGCGTGCCGGGCTTGTCACTTCCCGGTTTCCAAAACCGGGCGATCGGCATGGACCGCAGTACCAGCAGTTTCCGCGTGTCGGTGACGATCCACGATTTTGACGCCATGGACCAGGCCCTGCTCGGTACACCCTCGCCCAATGGCTTGGCGCGGAACTATCCGCCCCAGCGACCTTGCCTGCCGGAGATGCCTGCCGCGATTGCCGCGCAGCCTTCCCCGGAGAAGGCGGCCAAGCTGGCGGGGAACTGGCGCGTGGTGCCAATCGCGCCGGCGCCTGTGAGTGATCCCGCGACGGAAGAAGCCGGCCGGGCCGCTCGCCAGGCCGCCCGGGCCGATGAAGCGGACGGATATTTCGCACGTGCGAAACAGGCCGAGGCCGATGGAAAGCCCCATGTGGCCAAGATTTACTACCAGATGGCCGTCCGCCGCGCGTCGGGCGAACTGAAACAACAGGCCCAGGCCCGCTTGGATGCGATCAGCGGCCGTACGACTGCCCTGGCAAACAGCGCGCCTTGATCCCTCACGGGCAAATGATACGGCCTTTCCTCTTGACCTTCCCCGGGTATCAACGGTAACCTTTTGGGGCTGCGAAGTCTGGAAGGGAGCCGGAAGATGAGCGAAATCAGCCAAGTTCTGGGCGACAACGCCGACACGGTGTTCCGCGCGCTAGTGGAGTGCGTTCCCGATTTCGTTTGCCTGGCGACCACGCACGGGGAGTTGTTCTACCTCAACGCCGTCGCCCGCCGCTGGATCGGGCTGGACGAGGATGCCTCGCTCGCCACGGTCACCCTGCACGACTTCTACACCGATGAATCGTGGCAAGAGCTTCGCGACGTGGCCGTACCGGGCGTGAACAAGACCGGCCAATGGGAAGGCCGCAGCCGCCTCTGCAATCTCAAGACCAGCCAGGAATCGACTGCTTTCACCTACATGTTCCGCGTGAAAATGCCGCAGGGCGGCTTGAGCTGCCTGGCGATCGTACACCGCGACGCGGAAGCCTCCAACCGTCTGCGGGAAAGCCTGACCGAGGCCCAAGCCCGCAAGAATTCCATTCTCGAATCGTCGCTCGATCCGATCATCACGATCAACCACGAGGGCGTGATCATCGAATTCAACCGGGCCGCGGAGCAGACCTTCGGCCACTCGCGCGACAAGGTGCTGGGCACGCGCCCTTCCGACGTACTCTTTCCGCCCTCGCTCAGCGCTGAGCACCGCAGCCGCATCGAGCGCTACCTGGAGGCGGGCGAGGGATCGATGCTCGGCAAGCGGGTGGA
>CAZTPX010000159.1:0-22262 GCA_964615095.1 uncultured Planctomycetaceae bacterium
GCTTGACGAAGGTCCGCTCGCGGCGCGGGCTCAGGTCGTGAAGGGCACGGGCGATAAGTTCCTTGCCCGTGCCCGTTTCGCCACAAATGAGCACCGTGGAGCCCGTTGGGGCGACGGTCTCGACCTACTTGAGGACCCGGCGCAGGGTGTCGCTTCGCCCGACAATCTCTTCAAAGTTGTGCTCGGTGCGAGCCTCCTCTTCCAGGTAAGCCTTCTCCTTGGAGAGCTGGTCCTTCAACTCCGCAATCTCCTGGAATGCTAGGGCGTTATCGATGGCCACAGCCACCTGATTGGCAACGAGCTACAGGAAGCCGACGTCCGCTGAATCGTAGGCGGATGCCTGCTTGCATACGAAGCCAGCGTGCCCAACCGCCGCCGGGCGGTGGTCAGCGGAAGCCAGCAGAAGCTCTGGACTCCGTACGGCTGCACTCGTTCCAGGAACCCTGGCCAGCGCCCTAGCTCGGCCACGCTGGAGGTGATAAGCGGTTGCTGGTCCTGCCACACCAACCCCGCCGGGTCGTCTTCAACAGGAAAAACTAGCACGGGTTGCTGTGGGGTAGCTTCGGAAGACTCCAGCACGTGCAGACGCATGGTGTTGCTCGCTGCCTCGTGCAGGACTAGGGCGAGGCCATCGAACTGCACCACCTGATGGAGTTGGGTGGCCAGGTCCGGGACCAGCGCGGACAGATCGCGGTGCGCGACGATCGCCTCCGAAACGGCCAGCAAGGCTCGGTACGCGTCGGAAGCGGCAATTGCCTGCCCGTCGAAGCGATCGCTTGTCATGGCGAAAACCCTGGTCAGTCACTAATCCGGACACATAAGGTGGGCAACCCCCTCCGAGTGTCGAAGTCGATTGCACAACAAATATTTTATCACTTTTCAGGATAGCGAACATCAGGTCAGACGATCCGGTTAGGGGCTTGCGCGGATCGGTGTGACACACCTCGGCAGGTCGTAGGTTGTCCTACAAATCGTTCCTTTCCTAACGTTCGGCCGATCGGCGCACACTGCGGCTGATTTTCCCGACAAACCCATTCCGAGATTGCCATCACGAAAATCAAAGTGCCGCATCGCCGGCAGAATTGAAATATCCAACAACTAACGCACACATACCTCTAGGAAGCCTGATCCTGCTCTGACGGCCCCGGAGTGCCTGCCGGCCAAGCCCAGACAAGCGGTAGGCGTGCCAGTTCAAAATCGCCAAGACTGTCCAATCCGACCAGCTATATGCAAGGAAATTCTGCAACTAAATCCCCGTAGCCGGCAAGAGCTTGATGAAAGCCGCCTCTGTTCTGGCGATGCAAGCACGGGCCTTGCTGCTTCGGCTGGAGACCTGCCGCGAGAGTTAGGGATGACGAACAACGCGCGTAGTGTAGCCGTGGATGGCCTCGGAGTTGACCGACATGAACTCGGTCAGGGCATCAAGCACCGCCGAGTCTTCCTTCACCACGGTCCCGTCTGCCTTCAACGCGATGTTCAGCAGCAAGTTCCCGTTACGCGCCACCGTATCGACCAACATGCGGATGATGTCCTCGAGCCGCTTGGTGGCGTGATGCGGCGACAGGCTGTCGTCGAACCACTCATTGTTCACCGCATTGCACTGCTGCCAGGGCTGTTCGGCAGGCAAGTCGCCCCCACATCCGCCTTCGAAATCCTCGATGCACGAGCGACGGATTTCGTCGTGGCTGCCGCTTTGCCATTCGACGGGCCAGTCTTTGATGTGTTTGAGGTTGGCATCGACCAACATCTGGCCATGGTTCCATTTCAGCCTGGCATTGTAGTGATGGGCCTGCAGGCGAAGGTAAACGGCGTCGCGGCAGGCCCAAGGACTGAATAGCAGGCCCCAGTCGAAATAGAGTATCTCGGGATGATGCTTGTCAACGAGGTCCTTCGTGCAGAGGTACCAGTTGCGGATGAATTTCGACTGGGCGTCTGGATCGGTCTTGACGACGCCAATGACCTTGCCTTGGGCGTCGATAACTGGTGCATGTGGTGTAAGCCACCGTCAGTCACTCCGTATCGGCCAGCAGCGTCCGCAAAAAATGTTCCGGCGACCTCGCCTTGCCGGCGATCCGGTAGCGTTGCGGTTGACTGTGGTCGGGGCGGTCGACTGTGCCATCACGTTTCACGGTGAGTGTGGCCCATTTGCCCTTCTCAAAGTTGAAGGTCAGGCCGTCGTCTTCACGCAATTCGCACGGGCGCGGGTTGTCGCCATAAGCGGCCAGATGGACGGTAAACACGGTCTTTTCGTCGATCCCCAGCAGCGGTTTAGCCAGCGGAAGCAACGTGTTTTCGCGGACGAACACCGGCGGGCGCTCCGGCGTTGCCGTGAGGATTTGGTGTTGCCCGCCATTCAGAGCCTTCCCCGTCCAGAAGTCGCGCCAGATGCCCTCGGGCAGATAGACCTCGCGGCTCCAGGCAGTCTGGGCATCCTCGTGCTGCGGCCTTTGAATCAAAGTAATGTTCCGAAAGGCAATGCGCCGCGCCCCAGCGGATGCGTGGGCCTTGCCGATGTAAAGCGAGTACGTCCCGGCCGTGGGAAGCGTGGCGCAGACCATGCAGGCTTGCCAACTGTCAGCGGCCGGAAGCTCATCGACATGGAAGTCGCTAATCTCCTTGCCATCGGGTGTCCAGAGGCGGATTCCCGCACTGCCGGCGTCGGCCCGGTACGCGAATCGCAGCGTACAAGGACCCGCTTGCAGGTCCACGGGCGTTCGCGCGCCCTTGATGCCCAGACCGTCGAAGTCCATGGCAAGCTCGAATGTCCCGCCGTCGCCGGTGATCCGGCAAGGACCGTTCAAGGAACGGAACTGTCTTGCATCGTCCAACACCTGGCGACGGTAATTGCTGAAGGAGTTGTTGGTGGTCAGCGGGGCGACGAGGAGGTCTTGCCCGAGCATCCACTGGTCGTCGATGTGCCGGGTGTTGCTGTCCTCCGGCCAATCCGCCACCAGCGGTCGCACCGGGGAGATTCCCTTGCGCTGATAGTCGCTGTACGCTTGGTACAGGTAGGGCAGCAACGCCATGCGCAGGTTGCTGAACCGCCGGGCGATGCGGCTGTACGGATTGTCGTCTGGCAGCAACTTTCCGTGTTCGTTGGCGGCAAGGCTCGGCTGCGTCCAGGCCGGGTGCGGGAACTGCCAGTCGTTGTACACCATTTTCGCAGAGAAAGCGGCAGCGGCCACGCGCCGTGCCCAGTCGCGTTCGTTGTCCGCGTGACGGATCTCCGGCGACCAGAGCAGACCTTGCACACCGGCGCTCAGGTTGTAGCGCATGTAGTCCGAGAAGTCGTATTCGTCGCTGTAGACCGCCACGGGCAGTGGCGACGCCCAAGCCTGACTGGCGCGCACCAGGCCGAAAGTCCGCCGGTTCGCCTTTCGGAAGGCATCACCGATCGCCTGCACGCCGAAGCGGCCCAAGAGGTTGCGCAACTGGTCGCCGTCCGCGCCACTGGGAAAGGAGGCGAAGTCGGGGAACATCCAGTTCTGACGCGGCCCGGACGTCTTCTGCGAACCGTCCACTTCATCCAGCTTGAAGCCGGCCACGCCCTTGCGGATGAAGGTGTCGGCCAGGAAATCGCCATAGATCTTCCGCACCTCAGGATCGGCCATGTCCGGCACCAGCCCGCGCCAGACCTCGAAATCACCAAACCGTTTGCCCAGCAGCGGCAGCAAGGGCGATGACGGGTCAATGTAGAGTTGGCACCAGAGCGTCAGTTCGTAGCCCAGCGCCCGGACCGATTCCACGAAGCCCTCCGGGAACTTCTCGCGGTTCCACCGGTAGGAACTCGAATACGCGTGCGTCTGCCAGCACGGCTCCAATCCGACGGATGTGACCGGCATGCGGTCATGCTTGAAGCCCTGGCAGGTCGCGAGCACCGTCCTGGCGTCCAGCATGGCCCCGATGAGGTACTCCGGGCCCAAGCCGGCCAGGGGCGGCAGGCAGCCGCCGCCGGAGAAGAGGTTGTAGCGTACAATCGCCTCGCCCATCCGCGGACCGGCGAACAAGTAGAGATCCACCCCCGGCGCCGCCGGCACGTCCACATACACGGAGGTCCGCTCGCGCTTTTCCGGCCCATACAGGGTGGCCACATCCGTGACGATCTTCTGGTCTCCGCCCTCGCCTGCCAGCGACGTCACGTCCGCCAGCCGCTGCTTCTCTCCCACCGAGAAGGTCAGGCAACGCGCGCTGTCCACTAAGACGCCATAGCCCGCCGTGCTGACGTAGAAGGGGACCGGCGCGTGGCCCATCCCGCCGCCGTCGTCATCGCCGGAGGCTGTGTAGAGCGTCCGCCGGCAGCCGTTTTGCTCCAAGTGTTTGCACTGCAGACCGAGCCCGTAGATCACTTCGTCGTTGCGCAGCGGCAACTCGATGCGGCAGCCGCGTGCCATCCGGACGACGTGGATCGTCTCAGGCGGTAGCGGGACCGTCACCCGGGGCATCGCCTTGAGCGCCCCCGTATTCTCGGGCATGCGTACCAGGGAAGGAACGATCTTCTCCGGCTCTCCGGCCCGCAGACGGAATACGCCGGAGGCGACCTCCGTGACGGTCGACGCAAGTTCCTCGGCCCCCAACGCCGCCTGTGATGCGGTCGCTAGGATAAGTAAGAAGAAGACCTTGATCGAGCGGTGCATGGTTATCCTTTCCGAGTTGTGGTCACGGTTTGGGGGGCTTCGCGTGTCCGGTGATTGTGAGCGACCGCAGCCTTGATTGGCCTGTCGAGCGTGAATCTCTTGCGCAGCAGCGGCCCAGGATCGAGAACCTTGCCGGAGTCCCAAAGGTCTTGCCCTCTCTGTCGCACCTGGAGTTGATGGGCAGTTTGACGTGCATCCTGGCGCTTGCTTACGTCTTGCCAGAAGAACCGCGGCCCGAGCAGGTCGACGCCCAGCGGCTGGTAAAGATACTCCACACGCAGATTGGCCGGGCCGAGCGAAGCGGCAACGGCGGGTAGTGCGAGTAACCCCGTGCATTTCAACGCGGCCGCCACGATGATCAACTTTGCTTTCCACAGCACCAAAATCTCCCGGACACCTTCTTGCCGACTTGCAGGACTTATGGGCATTTGCCGTCAGACCGCCTCGCGCCCCGAAACTCCTTGAGCGTCTTTCGCTGGGCTTCGGCGGGAGACGCTGCATAGACCCGGCCGCCGCTGTTGTTGTTGATGTGCGTGATCTCGCTGCCTGGCGTTCCATCGAGCCAGATCGTCGTCAGGCTGTGAAGCTTGACGCCCAGGACGTCCGGAGCCTCGATAGCACTATTGGCCTTCACCGCCGAGTCGCGGAAGTAGCAGTAGACACCCACGCCCCACGCCTCGTGGCTGGTCACGTTCTCCGCAACCTTGTACGAGGCGAAGCCGTTGGTTTTGCCGCTCATCCAGGCTTCCTGATTGGGAACGTCGTAAGGCATTTCCGATTGATACATGTAGACGCGGCCCGCGTTGCCGCTCCACAGCGTCTGATACTCTTCGTGGTGCTCGTTGAACAGGCCATAGATCGTGACGTTGTTGCCATTGACAACCAGGCCGTTCTTCGTCGCGTTCGCGGTCCATCCAACGCCCTTGCCGTGGTCCGCGCGCCAAATCCAGATGTGATCGACCACGACGTCGTTGCTGTTGATCAAGACGCCGACATCGTTGCGGCCTTGCGCGGGGCCGCCGGTGCGGACGGTGAGGTCGTAGAGGAACGTGGGATTGGCAGCATGATCGGCCGCGCTGCCGGCAGGGCCGACTTCCAGGAGACTCGCGGACTTCCGTTCGCCCGCATCGAGGATCAAGCCCGCGATTTTCACGCCTTCCACGTCGGCCACCGAGATGATGGGCTGGCCTTGGGTGGGGACAAGCGACGGCACGCCGAGACCGAAAATGGTAGTATCCGCCCTCGTGACGCGGAGGGTATCGGCCAATGGGTAGATCCCGGGGGTGAACAGGATGTGCTTGCCCTCGGCCAGTGCCGCATTGATGGTCTTGGCCGTGGCCGTCGAAGGCAGCGCGATGTAGAACCGGTCAATAGGAATGGATGTGCCCGGCGTGGGGCCGCGGGCCCAAGTCACGCCCTGCGTGTTTGTCTTTAGGGTCGGAACGAACACGCAATACTTGTCCGAACGGTCGCTATACAGGTAGGGCTTCTCGCGGATGATGGGCGTCCGGTCGACCACGGTGTAGGGCGGCTCGGGAAACGTGTTTCCCGGAGTCTTCTCGCAACCCACGAACACCATGTTCCACACGGCATTGTTCCAGCCGCCCCACGTGCAGTTGCGCGAGAGCCACTGCTGTTGCGAGGCCGGAACGACCTTGCCGTCTACGACCGTGTCGGCCAGGAATCCGCCGCTGGCGTAGCCCACGTTCCCTTTCGAGCCCCAGTCGAACAATTGAAGTTCGCCCTTCACGTGCAGGCGCCGCAGCGGGGCGGCCTGAGAAACCGCGATGCGCGTGATGCCTTTGGTATTCTTCCACGGCACGTCGGACGATGGGATGATGGCGACGTTCTCCACGGTCCGCCAGAAGTTGTTCAAGGCCATGCCATCAGCCCATTTGGCGTTGACGGTCAAGGCCCCGTCGATCTGCACGTCGTCCGGGTTTCGTCCCAGGCCGGCCACGTGGGTGTAGAAGCCCACCTTGAAGTCCAGTTTATACGTGCCCGGTTTGAAGAGTAATGCGTAGCGCTCGGGACCGAAGTGGTTGGCCTCCATCTTCTTAAAGATGCTGTCAAGGGTCTGCTGAATGTCGGCCGCCGGTATGTTCGGATCGAACACATAGACGTTCGGGCCGAAAAGAGTCGCATTTGCCGCGGAGACATCGCGCGCAAGGGCCGACGAAGGAAGGATGAGGCACAGGCACAAAGCGGCCAGAACGGTTAACGTCGACGCCAGTCTCTTGATCATGGTTTCGACTCCTGAGAATGCTGGATGCGCTCTGCAATCTGCCTTTAAGAGTTGGCTTCGGCCCGTCGAGCTTTGGCCTACTTCTGATGCTGAGTGACGAGTTCCGTGTAGCTTTCGATCTCCGGTTTCGTCGCTCCACTGCGTTCGAACACCCCGGGACCTCCAGGACCGCCTTTGGCCGGCTCCCAGAAGAATGTGCCGCGCCCCTTTCCGCCGGGGAGGCCATGCACGATGTCGTTGATCTCCCTGATGTGCGGCGCGATGTATTCCACCAACATGATATCCTGCTTGTAGCGGCGCGCCAAATCGGTGAGGCTCTCCTGTTCCCCCGTCGTAGGAATGATCGAACTCCTCGGTCATCAGGCCGTAGAAGAGCGGCCCGATTCGTGCGCCGGGCTTGTCGGCTCGGATCGTAATGCTGGCCGGGGCGGCCGCCCAAGCAGGGCAGCCCAACGGGAGAACGGCCGCCACCGCGAGCGCGAACTTGCAAGTACTCTGGGGATAGTTTTGCATGGCAATAACGTTTCCGTTTTCAGAATTTCAACTCATGAGCCGCCGCATCTATCTTCGCTCGATCGCGCTTGGCGGCAGATTCCGATTTCCTTCCAGAGTCACCCGATTGGATTCTTGGATCAGGACCTTGATCCTGTTGGTCGCCTGGACTGAATTCTCAAAGAAGTTGTTCCGGATCAGAACGCCGTCGGAAAACGCGATCGCGATCGGACACTGTGGCACATAAGTCTGATGAATCGTCGGATGGGCGCCCCAGTGTTTGAAGGTATTTCCTTCGATCACGAGATTCTTGTTTTCCCTCATCTCACAATTTGCCTGCGTCGAAAGCGCGAATGTCGATGCAGCGAGTGTTGCAATTGACGAACGTATTGGAGCGAATGGTGAGGTTGTGCAGGGCCGGCCCCTCGCCCCACCAGAATTCCGGCCCGCCGGAGATGGCAGGCATCTCGCAGTCATAGAAAGTGCAGCCCTCGATGAGGCAGTGCTGCGCCTTGAGATTCAGTGGCCGCGCCCGCAAGGCTTGCATCCGGCAGCGGCGGAACGTTACCGATGAGCAGGCGAGGTTGTAGTCAACAACCCGGTCGACTCCATCGTCCATCGCTTTCTTCCAGTCTTTGCCACTGCCCGACCCAACGCGGACAACAGTCGCTTCCCTGTCCAAGACCAACCTTGTGCTGCCGTCGTCCTGGGGGTTAAAGTCGGCGATGCGCGCTTGGTGGCGATCTACTCGCGTCGGCCAGTCCAGGATAGCTACCCGGTCGTTTTTCGCATAACCGCGATGGCCTTCGACCAGGAGTGTGCGGGGATCGAGCTGTTTGAGAATCCGATTGTAGCCCGTGAACACATCCGCGCCGTCATCATCCACCTTGTCGAACCAACAATCTTCCCACACCAGCGAGCCACGACAGTCGAACATCTGACCGCCGCCGGAACATGAAAGCAGCGCGCCGCTGCCGGGCGGAGTCAGGATGTTGAACCGGCGCATCGTGATCGTGCCGGAACATCGGACGATATACAGGCCGGCGTTGACGCCGTGCCCGTAGTAGGTGACATCCTGGATCAGGCAGTCCGCGCTTCTCTCGATGCAGACGCCGTGGCTGCTGTGTTCATCATCCCAGATCACGAACGGCTTCTTGACCATGTCCTTGACCAGCGGCCAGCCATCAAGTTGCAATCGCCACTGACGCTTGCCGGTGCGCGAGCGGCTCTTGACGGTGGGCCACCAACGATCCTGGCGATAAGTCGTGGTATCGGGATAGGAGAAGGATCGCAGCGACTTGAGCTGGGCCAGGTGCGGCGCGTCGGGCTCATCGTAGCGCGAGTCAATCGTGACGTCGCATGACTTGCCGTCATGGGACATCGTATCGATGGTTCCCTGCGTGAAGTAAGTCTTCTCCTGCTCCAAGACGAGGTGGTTCAGCGTCGTGCCTGTACAGGTGGCGATGTGTACGATGTCGGCGTCAGGGTTGGTCGTGATAAGTACAGAGCCGCTTTCGCCACGCACGTTCAGGCCGTTGGCGCCGGAAATATCGAGATGCCCACCACCGGTTTTTGCGAGGAGGTAAGTCCCCTTGGGAATAAGGACCGTAGTACCCGAACCAAGTCGCGCACCCTCGGCGATGGCGCGGTTAATCGCGGGCGCATCGTTAGTAATACCGTCGCCCTTTGCGCCGAAAGCGCGAACGTTGAGTTCCGCTGCGGACGTGGTCATGGCGTCGATCGCGAGTATTCCGAGCAATAGTAGTTTCATGGATTGCCTCAGCACGTAGATCATCAGTGCTCCTCCGCACAACGGTCAGGACGCCGCCTTGGGCGCAATCTTGTTGCCTGGGTCTACCACTGATACAGCCAGGTGTACGTCGTGTATCGCGCGCGGGGCGGATCGTGAAAGACCTTGTCCCCGATCTTCTCTCCGCAGCGGCAGGTCAGTCGCAGGCCGTTGCGGAAGAACACTGGGTCGTCCTCGTGGAAACGATACGCCGAGAACTCATTCTGCTTGGGATCGAAGTGCGTCAACCCCGCCACGGGCGTGGCGTATCGGCCACGGTTGAAGTAGTAGGTGCCCAGGAAATAGTCTTCCAGCCCTGACGAAAGCATGAGCGGCTCCTTCGCTTGGCCAATATAGGCCCGCATGCAGGCTTCCATGTAGCTGAGGTCCTTCCACTGGTCCTTCTCGCTCTTTCGCAACCCCTTGGCCGCCATCGTCACCTGGTACAGAGCGCCGGAGCCCTTAACGTCGCAGAGGCTGAACTCTTCCAGCGGCTTGGCGGTGTAGTCCTCCAGCTTATACAGTTTGAGTCGCGCGGCGTCGGGCAATGTCACGCCGCCGACGGACACCGGCAGGTTCTCCGTGCCGCGGATAATCCACCAGAATTGCGGAGCGTCGGGTGCGGTCGGTGCCCGCTGGGCCGTCACCCGAATGCTCGTGCCGAAGGGTATCCGGTACGTGTTGTACACGCTGGTTCCCGTGCCGATTTTCCCGATGCGAGCCGTGCCCCAGGGAGCCATGCTCTCGTCCTCGAATCCGATGCCGTGGCCGAGGAAAAGCTCCATGTCGATCGACGGCTTGGTCTCGCCATCCACATAGATGCGAATGTGGGTCTTGCCGCAGTCCTTCCAGCCTCCGCCAAACCACATGTGCGTCAGGCAACCCTTGCCTTGGTAGCGGAACAACTCGGCCTCGGCATCGCCTTTCAGTGGGCGGGCTTCCTTGCCAATCGTGCCGAAGGTCTTGAGCTTCGAGACGTCCGCCGCTTGGGCCATGGCCCCGCGCGAAATCGCCAGGAACAGGAAACAGAGCCAGGCACGCGTGAACAGGTTGTCGAGTGCGATGAACGCGAACATGAATCACCTCTTTTGATAAGTTTGCCTCAATGGATAGTCTCGTGCATGGGAAGTTCGTCCGGGGTCGGCCGATTGCATTCGGCCTTCGTTCCGGCAGCATCCGTCGGTTTTGCGGCATAATCGCCGCAGCCGCGGAGAATCGTCTTGGCGACCGGGATTGCCAGCAACTGCAGGATTCCTATCACCAACAACGCGTATCGAAGCGCGATGTCGTTGGAAACATATCTGGCCAGCATGATGAACAACATGCAACCGCTGAACCGGCCGATGTAAAAGCCGAATTCCTGGCTGAAGAAATAGGCATATTTGTTGCGGTGCTCGATGGCCGAAACGGTGTCGATCACGAGCATCTGAATGGTGAAATAGGCGATGTCGGCCAGCGGACGGCCTAGCACCAAGAGCAGCATGAACAAGAGCACGCCCAGGGTGTTGAAGAGCGCCGCGTTGGCCAGTGCCCCCAGGGCGAAGAGCGTCCACCCGGCGACGAACAGGTAGATGCGATGCTGCGGTCCGGTCGTCCGCCCGAGGATGTAAAGCGCGATCGCCGAGAGAATTCCGCCGGCGGAGAGGAGCGTCCCGAGCGATCCCTCCTTTCCCACGAGGGTCATCACCAGCATCGCCGGCGCGGTGACGATGTAGCCCTGGCCGATCCCCTTGAGAAAGGCCAGCAATTGCATTCGGTTCCACAGCCAGTGGTAGCGAATAAAGATGAATTGCGTGTCCGGCGGGTTCGCAAAGCGGCCTTGGTGGACAATGACCGAGGCCAGGAAGGTGAGCACGAAGACCACGCCCGTGACGATCTGGTAGGCAAGGTTGACCTGGGGCGTGGTCTCGCCGCCAAAGCGGGCAATGAACGCCCCAACCATCAGTGGCACGCCGATGTTCAGGTTCGTGGCGAAGAAATTCTCCAGGCCGTAGTAGTAATTGCGGTTTGAATCGTTCGTGCTGGAAAGGGCCAGAAAATCGCGGTTCGACCAATAGAGGCCGAACGACATGCCCATCAAGAGCCCGGCCGCGCCGAGACCCCAGAGGCTCAACTCCGGCAACGACATCATCACGACCATCGACACGCCGCTGAGCAACATGCCAAGGGAGTAAAGCCGCTTGATGCTCACGTGCCGCAGCAGCCAGCCGTTGACAAGGAAGGTGAACGGGATGCCGGTGTAGACGGCCAACTGATAGGTGACAACCAATTTGGGGTCCGCGGAATTGCGCATCACGTAGGCACCGATGAAGATCTCGATGATCGGCATCACGAACCCGTAGGCGAGGTTCGTGACGATGAGCACGCGCATGTCCCAAGGATGGGACTGAAAGATGCGATATTCCCGGAAGAAGTCTCTCACGACGCGCCTCATGCCCGGTCGAGCGATTGGAGGATTTCTCCGACCGAAAACCTCGCACCGCAGATCACGCTGTCCGAGGCACCATAGTAAATCGTTACCTCGTCACCGTCGATCAAGTGGCCGTTGGTGAAGATTACGTTACCGAAGAAACCGACCTTTTCGTAGTCAGCGATCGGCTCCATGATCGGATCGACGGATCGGGCGAGGACTTTCCACGGTTCGTCCAGATCGAGCAAGAGCGCCCCGAGGCAATAGCGCGTCGGTTTTTTCGTCGCGCCGTGGTAGATCTCCAGCCAGCCTCGCTCCGTGCGTATCGGCGCCGCGCCGGCGCCCACGCGGGCACTATCCCACATTCCCTTGCGGCTATGCGCAATGCAGCGATGGTTGCCCCAGTGAAGCAAATCCGGCGACTCGGCGATCCAGATGTAGTTGCCGCCCAGGTCCGGGCTGCTCGGCCGATGCAGGGCATAATATAGGCCGCCGATCTTCTCCGGAAAAATCGCGCAGTCCTTGTTGTGCGGCGGGAAGATCATGCCGTGCGAGCGGATCTCGCGCCAGTCGGATGTGGTTTTCAGTCCGATGCCAACGCCGTGCTGAGAGACCTGCGTATACGTCAGATGATAGGTGCCGTCGACCTCGACGACCCGGCAGTCCTCGATGCCGCAAGACTCCAGATCGCCGCAGCCGAAGATCGGTCGGTCGACCGTTTCGCGGAAGTGAACGCCGTCGTCGCTCGCGATTGGCCGCAAGTGCGACATGGTCGTCAGGTAATCCCGTCCGTCGTAGGAGATTACCCGCGGATCGGAAAGATCGAGAAGCGGGTCGGAGTTGTCGAACTCCAGGATCTGCGGCACGCCTTTGCCGTCGAGCACGGGGAACGAGGTCTTGCCCGGTTTTTGCTCGGGACGTTCCGCGACGCGAAGGAGCAGCCAGATCTTGCCGTCGAAACGAAACACGCCCGGGTTGAGCAGGCATTCGATCTTCATCCCCGAAGCGCTCGGGACGATGTCGCGCGGCTGAAGGATCGGGTTCTCCAAAAACCGATGGGCAATGTCGGTCGTCGGCCGACTCGCGACGGCGGGAGTTTTTGCTTCTGTGTCCATGGGGTGCCTTCTGCGATCATCATCGCGACAAGGAAAGGTTTCAACTGTCGATAGTCTAATACTATAAGCCGAATTTGAGCACGGTGAGCGTGCCTGGATCAAAGATCATTTTCATCTCTGCCGACGGATTCTTGATATTCTCCCGGCGCGGCGCAATTGTGTCCGGTGACTGTGCCGTATTGACGCCACGCAGGTGAGGCGATCCGAGAGTAATCGCCTCCAATGATTTCACCCGCGCTGGTCCTAAGTCGAGCCTGGTCGTCACCTGGCCGCCCCAGAGGTTCACGACCTTGAGAACCAGCACCTGGGCATCGCGGTCCCGCGTGGCACTGGCGACCAGTGCCGGCGTTTCGGTTTCGATCGCGACTTTTTCGCTCCGATGCGCCAGCTTCAACGAAGGTCCTGCAACTTCCGTTTCGAGCACTATCGGCTGGAAATTCTCACCGACAAGGCGCACGGCCCACCCGCTGGGTTGATACCACGACTCGCCGCTGGTGAACTGGATGTGACCTTCATCCCACTCGTAGAGATTGCCGCTGGCCTGGAGGGCCGTGCAGAACGAACTGCCCCAGACAGTCTTTCCGTACCGTTCGCACGTCATGACATGCAGGGCGTCGCTCAACCCTCGCTGCCAGTTGTGGTGGCCCGAATTGACTTCCTCGGCGTAGAAGAACGGTCGCCCGCGGCCGACAAAAAGCGGGTATTTTGCCTGCGTGAATTCGATGTTGTTGGCCCAGTTGAGATGCGAGCCAAGTTCGCCCACTTCGGGCCGACTGCCGAGAGCCTCGATGGCCGGAAGCTTCCCAAGCTGGTCGATCGCCATGGCCATCGGCGGGTTGTGTGCGGCGAAGTTGGTCCACGTTTCGTGGCCGATGTCGCCGGTGATTACTTTCACGCCCAGATGCTTGCGCTCGATCGCTTCAGCCAACCGCCGCACGTTCTCCAGCGGCGGGAATCCATTGCCGTACATGACGTACTTGATGGCATAGGGCCCGGCCTTGCCGCTTTCAATTCGCTTGCGGCCCCAAGTAGTCGAGTTATCGGCGTTGCAATATTCGAGGAAGTCGGCGATCTCGTCTACCGAAGTTTGTTCGCCGAAATTGACAATCGGCTCCACGCCGGCGGCGCGGCAGAAATCTAGGAACTCGAAGATCATAAACTGGGGCGATTTGTGGTAGTTCCAGCCGTCGGCGTATTGCCTCCGCTTGTCCGGCGGAGCGAGCATCTGCTTCCAGTCGAAGGCCCAGCAGTTGACCATGTCGCCGCCGAAGCGAATGTTACTGATCCCGGCGACCAGCTTTTCGGCCAGGTCGCGCCGTACTGGCAACCCTTTGTAAAGGCCGGATTCATCGGGCATAAGGATCGCTTGATCGACCCAGATTCGGCCCGGCTTTTCGATCCAGATGGCGAAGCGGCCGTCTTTCTCATCGTCCGTGCATCGCAGGCGAATATCGAAACGCCTCCAGTCCTTTTCGAGGCCAGAGAGCTTCTGGGTTGAATAAGTCTTGCTTCCGTCGCGGCTTTGCAAGGCAAGCGTGACCTCGCCCGCATAGTTGCCGCGAAGATAAACTCGGCCCTGGTAGCTCCAGCCACGGCGGAACGTAAGGCCCCAGTTATGCAACCCGGTATTGAAGATACCGACGGTTCCTTCGCCGGATAGCAGCTCGATCTTCTGACAGCGATCGGTGTTGTACGGGTTTTCCTTGTCCCATTTGTATTGTGCGGATGCGTTGCCGGTAACGAAGGGTTCCCACCAGCGACTGATATTCGCCTGATGGGTATACGGACGGTCTTTCAACGAGAAATCGGCCCGCCAGGTCCGGCCGCCCTTGGGCGTTACCGCCAGATTGCGAAAGCGAGCTACACAGAACGATGACTCCAATCCGACGCCGCCGCTCAACGGCACGGGATCGTGAAAATCTAGAACCTGTTTACCATCAAGCAACACGGCGATCCGGCCGTCTTCGACGCCAACTTTCACTCGGTACCATTGGTCATACTTCAGAGCCACTTCACGACTTGCCAGCGACCGGGCCGATTGCGTGAAGTTCGGGCTGTCGCCCTTGGCAAGCTCGATGACGTGCCGCTCAGGCGAGATGTGAACATAATAGTACGCCTCCGGCTTCCAGCAAACCAGGAGGCCCGGCCCCCAGAAGTTCCGCTCGGTGGACGGCTGGAGCAATTCACACTCGACGGTGCCGCTCGTCATTTGCACGGCCGACATGCAGATCCGCCTTTCACGCGCGCCGACAAGTGTCACCTCGCCATCCTCGAAGGCCCATGCCCCGCGCCACTTCCGCAAGGTGGCCGCGTCGCGCGAAGCCTCGGCGGTCTTCGGCTCCAGCCACGCCTCCCAGCCGGCCGGCAACTCGACGTCGGGCTCATCTTCGAAACTCTCGCCATAGAGCATCTGTGCGCACAGGCCGGGATGCAGGGCATAGCTCAGGTCTTCGATGTTGTAACCGATGAACAGCGGATTCAACTCAGCCACGACGCGACCGGCATGCACCCGAATTGCCGCTTCCGTGGCCGGCTTCACCGGCAGGGTTTCGCTTCGCGGCAAACGCTTCTGGTTGACCCGCAATGCAAGGTCGTACTGGTCGATGCCGGGCGTCGGTCGTCTCTGCTCGCCCGCGGCCGACTTCAGGCCCACGCGGTAATCGACGACAACGCCATCAATCAGTCTCTTCGTTTCCACATGAGTCACTTTTCCGCCAACTGGCGTCAGCACGATCACGACGGCCGAATCCTTCGCCAGTTTCAGTGTAGTTGTTCCGCAGACGTTGGTGGCGATCACCGTTTGCAAAACCGCATCGTAGAGATCGACTCGCTTCGGCCCGACGTCAATGCGTACCTCCTTTTCTTCCGCATATGGATTAAAAATCAGGTACGTCGGATAGGCTTTGTCACGATAGAAGTCGGTGGCCAGGCAATCGAGCATGAGGATTCGCTCGTCGCTGGTGCGATGGATGATTGCGCCGAAGATGCCCGCGTGCGAAGAGCCGTAAAGGCTGAACTGCGAGATGCGTTCAAGGCCGGCCGGCCCACGGGTCTCCGGTCCCCAGTCATCGCGGTCGGCAAAGATCGGCTGGCCGTTGCG
The DNA here is from genome assembly GCA_964615095.1 of uncultured Planctomycetaceae bacterium. Lineage (GTDB taxonomy): Bacteria > Planctomycetota > Planctomycetia > Pirellulales > Thermoguttaceae > JANXQG01. The sequence continues at coordinate 15,786 of CAZTPX010000159.1, forward strand.
ATTTGGAGAAATCGCTTCGTAGGCAATCACGCTCTTGACGGCGTCCTTCAAATCGGCGGCAGCCTGGTACTCTGTCGGCAGCTCGTCTGGATAGAACAACCGGGCCGCATTGGCCGCGTTGAGCATCCACTTTCCGATCGCCCGGGCGAAGCGGGGGTCGTAGCGCACCAATGGTACCATCGGCGAGGCGGTATCGAACGTGTTCATCAGGAAGACACGATCGCTGGCCCCGATCAGCCCGGAGACATCGTACTCGCCCCAGCGGCCCACGACTGCCCCCCAATCGCCGCCGCGGCAAGGCGTTTTACCCGCAAAACACCAGTTCACGAGCTTCGCCAGATTATAGGTTCGCCCCTCTTCGGCGTTCAGCCGCGCGGCCGTGTAAGCGCCGAAGGGCAGCAGGCACTCGTAGTACGGGTTCTTCGGCTCCGCCACCAATGCCTGCGTGGCCCAATCGGCTCCTTCCAGGTATTTCGGATCGTGAAATTTTCGGTACGCCGCATATTGCAGGCAGGCGAAGCCTGCGCTGGCGTCGGGCTGCTCAAAGCGGCCATTGTAGATCGGTTCCATCGACGAAAAATTAAGCCACGAATAATGGAAGCCCCGCGGCACGTTTTTCAAGACTTTGGTCGCCCGATACATCTGGTCCGATGCCTTGCGGAGCAGTTCGTCGAAGCCGGGCGTGTTGGGATACTGAGAAGCCAACTGGAAGAACAGAATGTTGGGATACAAGTGATACCAGAACTCACACGCCGCCTCGCGGCCGTCGGGCCCCGGCTGCGGCATGGTCGAATTCGCGCAGATATCCCAACCGCGGCCACGGTTGAAATACCCCCGGCACATGCTCACCCAGTTCCGCCCGTGCTGATTGCTCTTGTCGATGCCGACCAGCGACGCGCCAAGCACCGCGGGAATGGTATTGATGGCCTCGTGGAACTCTCCGCCGTGGCTGTTCGGGCCTCCGCGGTGTTCCCATGCCGACGTGTACAGCCCGAAGGCGTCTTCTTTGAAGTTCCGATGCGCCTTGTCGATCCACACCAGCGGCGGCCGCCCGCTGTGGCCATTTAGCTCGAATACGAAGGCGTCATAGTCACTCGCCGTCTGCCGCCAATCGCGGATCTTGAAAGGCTGTGGCAGGTTCGGCATCGCGTCGATCCGGTGGATAGAGATTTGTCGCTCTCCGGCCGCAATCGGTTGAGCCACCGCTGCCAGATTGATGCAAATCACAGCGATCAACATCGTCAGGCGGCGCCGATGATCTGCAATCGCGGTTGGCAAAGGCTCTCGTGGCATCATTCGAAGTTCCCAGATTGAAAGCGGGCAAGTGGTAGAAAATGCAGCGAGTTCGATACTGTAGAACGCTTCTCGCACTTTCGGCCGTATTTCCCCTGAGTTTACCACAAGGCGGCTGATTCCGCGTTCAAGATTCCACCTTGTGGTTTTTTGAACATTCGGGCTTCCGCGGCCGATCCTTCGCCATCACGGACTTCCGCCGCCAGCCTTCGCTTCGCCTTGTTTGCGGTAGTCGCGCGGAGTCAAGCCAGTCGTTTTGGAGAACACCGTGGCGAAGTACTGGCTGGTCGAGAATCCCAGATGGCTGGAGATCTCGGTGATATCCATGTCCGTCTCACAGAGCATCGCTTTGGCCTTTTTGATCCGCATAGAAGTGACGAACTCCAGCGGCGTGAGGCCGGTCTTCCTACGGAATTCGCGACGCAGCGTGTTCTCGCTCATGCCCAAGAGGGCCGAGAGTTCCGCGACTGACGGCGGATCTTCCAGCTTTTCGCGGATCACGCTCACCGCGCGCCAGATGTCCCGCGCAGTGGTCGCTGCCGCCTGTTGCGTAGCGTCTTCCAGGGGAACCGCTCGACTAACTTGGATCAGGAATTGATGCAGCAGGCTTCGCGCAAGCAGCTTCGAGAAAGGTTCCGGATGGCGGTGCTCTTCCACGAGTTTTTCCAGCGTATCGCGAATCGGCTCGCCTCCGCAGTACCGGCGCGCCTGGCGCGTCGCCAGCAGCTCGCAGATCTCGCGCGATTCCTTTAGCTGCAATCCCGGGAGGTTCTTCGGCGTGCGAAGATCAATCTGTATCCAGTAGTGCTCGCACGGGTCGAGCACGGCGTTCTGAGCCCCGTGCAACTCGTCCGGTCGGATGACCAGCAGCATGCCTGGTCCGAGCGGATAGTCTTGCTGTTCGACCCACCAGTGCAGATTCCCATGCACAATGTAGTGGATCTCGAAAAACCCCCGGTGCTGGCTGGGCCACAACGCGTTGGCCATTGCACGCCGGAATTTGAGCCAGCCCAACAGGTGGAGTTCCGGCAGCAGCCGGTCGCGTCCTTCGAAGACCAAACGGTGCCGGCCGTGGCCTTCGACGAAGTCTTGCCAGGCGTCTTCGCGGTCCACGAACTCTTGGGCAATATCGTGTCGTCGGGGTGTCGTGCGCATGGAGATTATTTTACGTCGCCGCCGCGCATTGCCACAAGCGATTAAGAAAATGAGATTGATTTCTTGTCGCAAGAACTTGATGTAAGTCATGCCTGTACAATCAGTTAGCACATCATCAGACCCATACTCGTCCCCGTGACTGGACCGCCCGGGCATCGATGTGCCCGGCCATGTCATGGATGGCCGCAAGTGCCGCGTCTAATCTAGCGAGGATCTCCGTGGCCAGATGACCAACCGGCTGCTGGATTGTCTCATCAAGTCATCTCGCTGTTCGAACTTGCCACAAACCACCCATTTCTCGGCACGACAGCCGGCCGACTTGCCTGCGGCGGTCACCCCAAACATCACGGGGTACTTGGTTGACCCGTGAATCTGGCCCGAAAGCCGTGGATCGTGAAGCTACAGGCAAAAGCTCACAATCGTCTAGGACACCCCCTAGCCCAGGCTCCAACCCCTGGGCGATTCTGGTATTAGCGGGAGTAAGGTATCGATTTACCGAAGGTACTAGTCGGTTCCTTTCGTAGTCTTGCGGACGCTTTGGTTAGCAGGACTGCCAAGGCTACAGAGCATTGCCAGTGTCCCACATTGTCGGGGTAGCTATCCTTGCCGATGAATCACATGCTTCATCATCGCCTAGTCCTCTGAATGTTGCTGGATGAATCGAGCCCACGCATCCAGGCTACCACGGCCCGCAAGGATGGCGATTTATTGACGGTTACAAAACATCGCAGTACATGTAACGATCCTCTTCTCGAATCTCATGGCGACCTCTCTTGGGTCTGGTTGGCGGCCCGTTTCTCGTCGCGAGCGGCCGCCGTGGCCTGCCAAGAACAATTTGCTATTATGTGCTACGCGGTCAATCCTCACGCCAGGTACGGGATGCAACTCGGCAGCGCGAGAAGAAAGAGAAGCCCTGAACCGTGGCCCACATTTTGCTCAGCCGAGCAAAATCGGCGGCGGGCAGGCGGCAATGCCAATCTCTGCTCGACAACATCGCGTTTCCCAGGGCGTTTGGTGTGTCGACCGAGGGTGCGATAACAACCAGGCAGGAATGGCCGGGATTTGCAATCGGATTTCAGTTTGTTCGAACACGATGCATCCAAGGCATGGTTTCCTGCAATTCCAGCGTCAAAGGTAATCAATCCTGCATGCGGCGAACGACCAGTGCGATGTCTTCCTCATACAACGGCACGGGCAGGCTGGCCTGTGTGCCGGGATGATCGAGGACTCGCTCGGCTTCGGTCCGGCCAGTCGTCGTGTTGAGCCAACGAACTTGGTATCGGCCGGCGGGAAGGTCCAATACGAGCGTCGAAAAACCCGGCCCGCGGACATAGACAGCGTATTGCCGCCCCCTTTGGACCATTGCGCGGATGGTCACCTTCCCAGGCAGCGGGCCGCGGACTACGGAAGCGTCGGGCGTCATCTTGACGAAATCGAAGCCCTCCAGGAAGCTCTTGAGGATCCCCAGTTGGGTGCGAAGCTTTCGTCCCCCGCCGCCGGGAGCGCGCGGCACAACCGTGCCGTCAGGCTGGGCCGGCGTGAATGAGTAGTCGAGGTTGTCGTACGTGCTGCCGCCGGCCAGAAGGAAATCCCAGCCCTCGGCGCGGTACGTGAAGTCGGCATCGCCCTTGAAACCCGTCTCGTCGTCGGCGATTGCCTTATTCAAGCCGAAGTTGGCCGTCACGGCGTCAGGCGGAGTAGCATAATGGAAATTGAAGATCGAAACACCCGCTTCCGGGTGTTCGATCTTCTGTGACCCGTTGGAAATGTTCTGCGCAACTATGTGGCGGTACGGAGTCCCACGTTCCGTGTCGGCAATGGACGCGGCTATACGGCGTTGCCACTCGACGGTCACTCCGCCGAAATAGGGCTCATTGGAAATCTCGAAATAGACATTGTCGAAGCCAGCCAGCTCGCTGACGATCTTTCGCACGAACGTCTCATGGAGGGCCAACATTTCGGGATGGCTGGTCGTATAGACCTCGGTGCGTGGAATGCGGCCGATGCCGTTGACATTGTTGGCGGCGTTCATCGGACTGAGCTTCCACATCGAATCCTCGTAGAATGGGCAGAAGAGGACCAGTTCGACAACGATTCCTCGCTTGCCGGCCTGGGCCACGAAATCCTTGCAACGAGCGAAGTAGTCCGGGTCCCATTTCGATAGATCGAAGCGGTTGCCGCCGTTGGCGTAGCCCGGCGTCGCGCTGCGGGCCCAGGGGGTGATCAGTCGGCCCGCGGTCGGAGCCAGCGTGTTTCCGTGGATTCCGAACGAGCGCTGATCTTCGCAGTACACGCCGGAGAAAGTCCGAGTGAGGTTCAACCCCTGGTGGTGCAACTCGTCGAGGTAACGGACGTAATCGAAGTCGAGATTCAGCACGGCTCCGTAATGCTCGGTTGAACCCACGAGCACCGTGGGCCTACCGCGGAACAGGAAATAGTGCGGATTCTCCGGGTGCAGATTGATCGGTGGCCCGGCCGCGACGGTACCGTGAAGCAGGGCCGAGCCGAGCGGCATCCACGCCGCCCGGCTGCCATCCATGGCGCATTGGTATCTGAGCGATTCAATCACGTGGGCCTTACTCCCGTCGGGGCGGATTACCCACACGGGTCGCTTGTCACCCGGTTTCTCGCCATAGATCTTCTTCATGCGTTCCGGTTTGCTCCAGTACCGCTCATCCGTCAGACGGAACGAAATCCACTGGCCGTCAGGCGACCATGCGGCGGGCGTGGCAACCTTTCCAAGATGCGTGAGTTGCCGAAGGTTCGATCCGTCCGCCGCGACAAGAAATAACTCCAATGCCTCGCCGGCCTTGAAGGAATAGACAATCTGTTTCCCATCCGGCGACCAGCTTGGGAAGATGGCGCCCCAGGAATTGGATTCCTTCACGAGTTGCCGCTTGTTGCCGCCGTCGGCATCCATGACGAACACCGTAACTCCGCCGGATACTTGTCCTGTGTAAACAATTCTCTTGCCGTCTGGAGAGAGGCAAGGGTCGTGCCCCTCACCCAACATCCGTAAATCGGTGCCGTCGTCCCGAATGCTGGCCATCTCCGGCCTCAAACCGTGCATCCCCAACACGATACGATCACCCACCCAGCTTGGCATGTAGCAGATGGCCGTCGTGTGCGTGAGCTGCTTCACGTTGCCACCATCGGCATTCATGACGAACAGGTTTGCGCCACCAGCACGATCAGAAATGAACGCGACCCGCTTGCCGTCCGGCGACCAGCAGGGATAACGATCTTCCGATTTTGGACTTCGAGACAGGTTGGTCGCGTCGCCCGTATCAGGGTCGACAACAAACACTTCTGTGTCACCAGTGCGCACGGACGTGACGAGGAACTTGTGTCCGGCCAGTTCGCCTGCGAGCGTCGGAACGGATGCTGCCAAGAAGACAGCAGCTAGAATGCTTACCGAAAACAGAATGCGCTTTCCCGGGTGAGTTGTCATCATGCCCTTTCCTGGTTGCTTCTCTTGAAAAACTGGAACCGATCTCAGCCTCACATGGTCAATCATTATACCAAGCGCCCCGTCGTGTGATTTGCAACGGACGGACGAGGGTGCAATTGTGCGTCAGCCGTGTTCAGCTTATCGCGCACCCGCTGGGCGACCAGCGCGGCGTATTGTTTGCGATTCGCCGTCTTGGCGATGGTCATTATTTGCCTTTCGCCGGTGCCGTTGCCGAAGGACGATTCGGATCTGCCAAAGGCTTTTTGATTTCCGGAATCTTGACAGTGTAGCCGGTGTTGTTTTCCAGGCGGGCGTCGGCACCGTTGACGATCAGGCCGGGACGGTTACCAACGTGGCGATTGCCCCTGACCAAGTTATTAGCGGTCGGGGCGCCGATGATCGAAATGCCGCTGCCGGCGGTGGTGTTGTTCTCGATGCGGACGTTGCGAAGATAGTGGCGGTCCCAGTTACGGTCGGAAACGACGAAGATCGACGAGATCTGCGTGTCGGTTCCCGGTCCCTGGGGCCGGATGTCGTTGCCCTCGACCAGCAAACCGTCGATGCCGGCCGTGAGGAAG
>CAZTPX010000160.1:0-22176 GCA_964615095.1 uncultured Planctomycetaceae bacterium
CGTGGATTCGCTCCTGCCCATCCCGGTAGTCACGGAAGCCCGCGTTTCTGACCGAGGATGCGATGTAGGCGAGCCAGTTGAAGCCCTTCATTCTTTCAAGGGCTTGGCGGTGGGCGGAATCTCTGACTCGCTGGATGACCTTCTCCAACTCGGCGTCGAAGAGGGCATTGTACTGCTTCGGGTCGAAGGTGAAGTACGTTTCTTGGAGCTGCGCCAGCCATTGCCAGAAGGTCTGCATACGGTATATATGGCTGGCGGGGGCGTTCCCGTCCCGAAAACGGGGAATTCCCGGGCAAGAAACCTCGGGATCGGTTCCATCGGGCAGAGGGGGGCCTAGCGGAATCGCGGTCGGCGTTCATATACGGACGGGACTCCTCTTTTTCCTGTTACGGCGTTGCCAATCCCAAGGGCGGCGGTTGCTGGGAGGCGCCCGCACCTGCGATAATGCCCTGTAGCCCAAGAGACGCCATCCATGATCATCAGCGCGAGCCGCAGAACCGACATCCCTGCCTTCTACGCCGAATGGATGATTCGCAGGCTCAGGGAAGGCTACTGCACCGTCGCCAACCCGTTCAACAGGAATCAAGTCGTCCGGATCTCGCTGAAGCCCGAGGACGTGGACGCCATCGTCTTCTGGACCCGCAACCCTCGACCGCTGATGCCGCACCTCGACGAGCTGGATTCGCGGGGTTACCGCTACTACTTCCAGTTCACGATCCTGGACTATCCACGGGAGATCGACCCCAAGTCGCCGCCCGCCGCGACTGCCGTCGAGACGTTTCGCAGGCTGGCAGAACGCCTCGGGCCGAAGCGGGTCATCTGGCGCTACGACCCTATCGTCTTCAGCAGGCTCACGCCCCCGGCGTTCCACGAGGAGAACTTCCGGCGGCTCGCCGAGTCTCTCAAAGGGCATACCCGCCGCGTCGTCGTCAGCATCGTGGACATGTACCGGAAGATCGAGAAACGGCTGAAGACGCTGGAGGGGACGCAGGCGGCGGTACGTTCGTGCGATGCCGGGGACTTCGGGCCGTTGATGCGCAGGCTGGCCGAACTGGCGGAGGAGAACGGGATGGAGATCGTCAGTTGTGCCGAGGAGGTGGATCTGCGACCGTTCGGCGTCCTACCCGGCAAGTGCGTGGATGACCGTATCATCTCCGAGGCGTTCGGCGTCACAGTCCCCGCGACAAAGGACCCGACCCAGCGCAAAGCGTGCGGGTGCGTGGTCAGCCGGGACATCGGCATGTACGAATCGTGCGTGTTCGGGTGCAACTACTGTTACGCCACCAAGAACTTCGAGCAGGCTCGGCTGAATTTCGAGTCCCACGACCCAGCCTCGCCATCGCTGCTCGGCTGGCACGAGGTCGCGGGGTGAGGTACGCGGCCACTTTCCGGCTACAGGCTATTGCCCGGCAAGACGATGATCGAGCAGCCGTTGAACGCGGCGGCGGCGTCTGCCGCTCATATTACCGAGCGACTCATGCGCAAGCGGCAGGGCATCACCACCGATGGCGCGGCGAATCGCGTCCCGCAGCCGTACCTGCTCGGCCCGAAACGAATCTCGGTGCGCCGCGACAAGATCATCGCCGCGCTCTTCCGAAGGTATCGCGGGGGACGGAGTCCTCAATATCCTACGCCGTCGTGGCTCTGGGGAAACATGCTTTGACCGCTTCGTGCTCGACAACCGTCTTCGTATCATTTTCTACCCTCCCACTATTTTTCTTCCGATCTGAGACCTAACACTCGATCCTCTAGCTCGGCCAAGCGGAGGTCGAGGTCGAGGGCCGCAGCGGGGCCGGCAGTGCGTTCAAAAAGGATCTTCGCCGCCACGACGTCGCCCTTCTTGGCCTTCTTGATTAGCGCCTGGACGACGGCCTGAATGTCCTCCACGCTGATCGCGCTCACGAGGGCAACGCGGATCGCTTGCACCTGTCGCCCAAGTGGATTGCCGGGGCCGCCGCAGTTGTTCTTGGCAAATTTGCCATCCGGTCGACGACCGTTTATTCCGTTAGGTGACGGCTGGCTGCCAATTCGCCTTCGTTTCATGTCGATATGATCCAAGCCCGCGTTGTTGTGATCGTCCTTTCGCATCGGCCCCGCTGGGGTGATCGTCGAGACGTCAACAACCATAAACTCAATGGAGGCAACTGGTCAAGCCTCCGCGTCGGGCGACCGCCGGCCCTCTTCGGCTTCTTCGCCGTTCCCGCCCCGGCCCCATATACGCCGCCTGGCCGCCCAGGGCGGCAACCGGGCCGAGCCGGTAAATGGCCACCCTGAACCGAAGCGCGGCCCCACGAAGCCCGCCAGGGCCGGCTTCGGTGGTCAGGGCGGCGTCAATCATGCACTTCGACGGCTCGGCTATTCGGACAACGACGGCGTGCGAAGGCATGCAGTTCCGGCCATTGCTCTGCAAACCAGCGGAACAACAATACCTTCCTCCAATAGGCGTGCGGCACCTCGGCGAGGCTGAGGCCGGCGTAGCGGCCAAAGGGCATGATATCGGCGTGCGTGGCATAGGGCGTTTCGATTCTTCGGCGGTTCATGATATTCCTCCATTATGCGGGCGGTCGAGGGCGGGGGCGGGGCGGTTCGGGTCCGGAATCATCCCTCTCTTATCGAGGCCGGTATGGGCTACTCTGTATCATCTTCCGTATCATTTTGTATCATTCGGGAAATGCCCTGTTTCCGTATGGTTCCGGCGGGGAGGAAACCCTGTGTCCCTATAGGGACAGGGTTCTCCCCGCCGAGTCTACGGAAACTGGTCGGTCAGGAAACAGGCAACTGTGTTGAAATCGGCCTCCTCCCCGCCGCCCCTGCGATGGCGTACAACATGATCGTAGCCCCTCCTCGTGCCGGCTGAGATGGCGTCGCTGTTATGATTTCCTCGCGTACCAGGGCATCGAGATGATTTCCAACGACACGCTTGCCGTTGGGCGTGATCCCATCTCGCATGTCGGTCTTCGTGCTGTTGGGATGATCACGGAGATAGGACAGGATCATTTCACGCTCGCGTTGCTGGGTAGTCTCCCTTGTGGCCACTGCTTCCTCATGCCGCCCCTGCGAAGCCGTGGTGACCAGCGGCACCCATTTTCGGCCTGCTACATCCCCGCGACGCCCCTCAATGATGTCGACGTGGTAGCTGCCGCTGTGCCCCGCACGGCCTCCGACGTCCATTTCCAGACGATGCGATCCGACCTCCGGATCGTATTCATCCAGCCGCCGCAGCTTGATCCACTGCCCGATCCACATGCTGTAGCCAGACCACTGGGCATCATCGAGGCTGATCTTCGCCCCGTCTTTGCCCGCCGCCTTCGTCGTGTGGTGAACCAGCACGAGGGTGCATTTGTTCCGCTGGCACATTTCGGTGATGCCCTTGATCATTTCCGCGAAGACCATCGCGTTGTTGGCGTCCTTGCCTCCCATCACCATGTAGGCAGGGTCGATCACCAGCAGCTTGATCCCGTACTTGCGAATGAAGCGGTCTAGCTGGGCCACGACGGACGGGCTTTTGATCTGCGGCAGCTTGTCCCACAGGTGCAGGTTCCGGTCGAGGAGATCCACCTGCCACTGGTGCAGTCCGCGATGCCGACCGCGAATGATGCGGTCGATAAGATCCATGATGATAGGCATGCCGCTTTCGCCAGAGGCGATGGCCACGGGAACTGCGGGTGCGGCGGGGAAGTAGCCCAGGAACTCCACCTCGCCGGCCAGCGACACGCAGAGGTCGAGGGCTATGGAGGTCTTAAGGCTCTTTGTGGCACCCATGATGCCCATCGGCTGGCCTTCGACGACCACGTTGTCGAGGAGGTATTTGATTCGCATATCCCGCTGCCGCCAGTCACCGTAGGTGAGGAAGAAATCATCAGCGTGCTGCTCGTCCTGCAGCACCGGCAGGAGGATGTCCCGCACGCCCCGCATATCGCCCTGATGAACGAGGGGTGCCGCCCGCTGGAATTCCGACTTGAACTTCTGGCTGACGACGAAGTTGCGAATCCTGATCTCGATGTACTCGACGAGAGTATCATCGTCCTTGCAGGCCATCATCGACACGTACAAATGACGTATCGATTCCTCCGCATCTGGATTTTCCCTGCACAGATCGTCGATCAGATCGAGAGTGTGGCTGCCCGGCGGACGATGATATTCGTTGCGAAAGGCCGTGGCCTTGGCTGCAATGGGCCTGTACGGCGGGTCGTAGAGATCGATGGGCACGTTCTCCGACACGACGTCTCCACCCTCCGTTTGGAAACACAGCAGGGTCACGAGCGTTTCCTGGATGTTTGCTGAAAATGGACTCGGCATGATATTCTCCAAAATGAAGCTCACCCCGCCTGCGTGACAGCCTTCCAGAGATGTCGCAGGCGGGGTGGGCGGGTAGTGATTCGTGTTGGAGCTGGAAGGCTGTCAACGAACACCATCACCAGACACGACTGCAATTGATCGAACGAGCGTCGGACGCGGAATGTCCTGATCATACGAACGGCAAACAGACCATTTCGTCCCTGCCGCCACCACCTCGGCGAGCAGACTTGTGGCACCAGCAATATGATCCTCGACCGGCGCAACGGGGCCTTCGTGACCAGCCCAGCAGGCGGCTGGCCGTACCGGAGATCGGCGGCGACACGGTGTGGGAACACCATCACCGTCGCGAGCCGCCCCGCAGCCATCGTCTCTCCGATAGTTTTTCTAGTTCGGCTTTGATCTCCTCGATGTACCGAGGATCGACTAAGTACCCCCATGACACCGGAAGCAGTGTTCTTTCGTCTGTCGGCTCGGCGTGGCGTGCCGCCTCGCCAATAGCCATCAGTGCGATCAGTGTTAGCCAGTCGCAAGGGTCCAAATTATTTTGCAACTCACTGCACCTGTCGAGGATGGCGCGGCGGTAACACTCTTCCAGGCGGTTGTGTGAAGCCCATGCGGACAGCAACCGACGTAGATGCTCGCCGGCCAAGCGCACCTCGGCGGTGTCCTCCATTACCCTGTCTCGAATCCGATCAAACAGCGCAAGTGCGTCTTCTCCATTGCGGATGGCTTCTTCGTCTAGGTCGGGAAAGAAGGTCTTCAATGCGAGGCTGTCGAATCCGAGGTCGCGTAGGATCCACGTCATATCCCCGTCGCCGAAATCGAAGTAGTAGTGCCCTCCTTTACCGCCAATAAACCGGGCCTTGCCAGCGAAGCCGGCATACGGCTCGAAGAAGACCATGTCGAATGTGAGGCTGGAATAGATGGCGGACATCGCCTGAATCACGGGGATCGGCGGCGTCCATGCGGTATAAAAGAAAATCGTCGTCTCGCCGTCCCGCTCTTGCACAACGACGGGATCTTCCTGCCCGCCGACGTCCCGGTCTGTACCCCAATGGCGACATTGCCACTTGTACCAGGCCTCATCCGCCAATTCGCGAGGCCGGGGCAGGATGCGATTGAATACCTCGCCACCATCGTCCGTCCACAGATCAGTCAACCGCTGACGCTCTTCTATGGGGCCTGTGACCCGCAGTTTGTTTATGGAATAGTCTGGCATCGGTCGTTCTCCTTTATTAGATGATGTGTTCCCAACTGGCAAGTAATTCGTATCGCTGGGCGAACTCAGCGACGCTGCCGCCTTTGACCAGGGCGTTGCGGGACGGGTCGATGATGGCGCACTCGCCGACCTTGCGATAGGCATGGGTGCGAGGGCGGTTCATCCGCAGAATCAGGCCGTCCCTGGCGAGGCGGCGGCGCAGGCGACTGACTATCGCCGCGCGGGTGACTTCGATTTGCTTAGGCATAGTTTTGTTCCTTTGCGTTTTTGTCGACCGAACCGTTCGGTCAACCAGTCATCCAGACACCGCGACAATTGGTCAACTGAGCGTCGGCTACAGAATTTCCTGATCATACGAACGGCACCCAGGCCGTTTCGTCCCTGACCGGGCCTGGGGCCGGTGACTGTGCTCGTCGTTGTTTTTGGTGGCACGGACGGGGCGGCGTTGCCGCCCGCGGCCGGGACGCCGGGCGGACGTCGACCACCGGCTGGTTGGCGGCACCGCCCCCGCCGCGGCCCGTGTTCGGCATTGCCTTCGAAAGCACGGAGTGCAGGATGCCGGACTGATTGCAATCCAGTACATTCAAAGTTCTCCGTCTCGTGCATTGGCATCGGCGTCGTTGATGTCCGACTCCAGGTTCCACTCATTGCAGGCGTCGCATCCTTCGTCCAGCGCATCCCAGGTATCGAGGGCCGCCTGGCGGTCGTCCTCGAAACCTTCGAAGAGAGCGATCCAGTCGGACAGGCAGGTACACCAGGCTCCGTCGTGCTTTCCGGCCGCCCACCGCGTGCCGTTGTTTGTCTCGATCTGCAGAAGGCAGGGAGGACCGAAGTCTGCGTCTTCCTCGCCGATCTGCTCCACCGCGATCAGATTGGGGGGCCAGCACGAGCACGAGTACGGCGGGGCATCTTCAAAGTTCTGTAGGGCGTCCCAAAAGTCGGCATCGTCGCGTGCCGTGCCCCTCCGCTGGACGCCTTCAGCAAAGGTGCGAAGAGCGTCTGCGATTTCCACAGCGGAACCGTAAATCTCGCCTCCCGCTTCATTGCTAAGACGAACCCACCCTCGCGGTAGATTACCGTCAATGTAGATCTCGATGCGGCGGTTCATGCCTGCCCTATGGATGGCACGTTCAATGTTTTGGACAGAGGGGGCAGCACGGTAGATAGGACGGCGTCTCATGACCATGCCTCCTCTTCGGCATCCGCCTCGCGATCCGCCTCGTCCTGTGCCACGCATTCGGGGCAGTACTCGGCGTAGTCGCGGTCCTCGTTGGCGATCATGGCCCTGTGGCAGCACTCGCACGGGACGAAAGTGGGCGTCTGCAATTCCGGATTGCCAATGATGAGGTCCACCACCTCGGCCATGTAAGCCTCGGCCTCGTCGGATTGAACCAGAGAAGGATCGATGCTGGCCCAATGACGGACACAGCGGTACGATCTCCGATTCAGGACACGGTCGCGGTAGGGTCGGCACCACACGCGGTAGTATGCCTCCATCACGCGGTCTATCTCGGCCTCGTCGTTTCTAATATTCCACCAGTCAAGTCTCGCCGCCTGGGCTTTCTGGATGACGTACCGGCGAATGGCCATTCTGACTGATCGTCGTCTGATCATGATGCACCTCCCGTCGCTGCCGCAAGTTCGGCACCGATTTCGGCGTGCCGCTGCTTTGCCCACTCGCGGCTGTCGGCAATCATCTTCTCGGCCCATTCCTCGCCGCCCAGAGTGACGTAGAGCATGCGTTGCAGTTCTACCTCGGCCTCAGCCTCCATGTGATCCTTACGGGCCTGCTCATAGGGATCGGTGGGCTGCCAGCACCGTGCCCCTTGGTCGGCCTGCATCTGCATCAGCATGACGGCGAACGCCGCCTTGAAATCAGGCTTGGGCTGCCGTTTCTTCTTGCGGCTGATCTTCTTCATGATGCGGCCTCCACCAGTTCGGGACATTCGGTCGGCATCTCGCTGATGTAGGCTAGGATGCGGCGGCGCAGAATGCCGCTTTCCCGCTTCGCGTAGTGGTTCTCCGCGAGAATGGCGTCGAGGTGCGAATTCAGCTTGTCGAGGCAGTTCTCCTCGGTGAGGGACGGGTCGCGGCGGCAGCGGTTGACGGCCTCTGCGGAGAGGCGGACCGTCTGGGCCTCCCGCCAGAGTTCGTGATGAATACGTTCGCGGTTCACGGAAAATCTCCTTGTCTAAGAGGGTTAGTCCCTGGTAGTTAGGATCGCAGCCGCGGGCCGGTGACTGCGTTCCTCGTTGTTTTTGGTGGCACGGACGGGGCGGCGTTGCCGCCTGTGGCGCGGACGCCGCGCCGACATCGACCACCGGCTGCTTGGCGGCACCGCCCCCGCCGTGGCCCGTGTTCGGGCGTGTGGCCCTTCAGACTCGACGACGGCCGTGGAAATGAGAACCATTAGCCCTGGCTTGGCGTATGCAGTCTAACCGACCACAGCCGCTTTCGGCATACGGCAGATAAACCCGTCATGATGGCCGAGGCTGCCGAGTGCCAGGGCTGCCTGTGCCTCGCCTTCAGCCTCCGTGACGAAGGCCGCGAACGCCTTGTACTTATTGAAAGTACGCAGGATGTTGCGGTTATAGTCCGCATAAACGAACCGATGGTGGTGGTTGGCATGGATGGCCGCCTCCAAAAAGGTCTGCGGGCTTCTCATGACTGTGGCCCTCCCTTCGATGCCATGCAGCATTCGCGAATGTACTGCACCTGTTCGTCGCAGTTAAGGGCTGCGAACCGTGCCTGCCGCTGCTGTTCTTCGGGGTCGACGGGCGGCTTCTGGATGGGATCGAGGATGCCCGGGTACATGTCCAGGAAGTTCTGCACCACGCCGATCACGTCGTCGAGGAATCCTTTGTAGCTGTCCCCGTCGAATGGGTTAACCAGTTTGTAATACCAGCGGTGGTTGCGGGGGTCTGGGACGCGGAAAAGCTGCCACTGGAGCTGCTTGACCACTGCGTGCAATTCTTTCAAAGTCGTCATGTCTCTCTCCTGGAAAAAGGGTAATTTGCCACGGCCTACGTTGGCCTTAGCCTTTTTGCCTTTCTTTCGGCCCTGGTTATTGGGATCGCAGCCGTGGGCCACTGGTTGCGATCCTTTGGTTTTGGATAAAGCCCCCTGCCGGCTACCGGTCCAGGGGACGGTAGTCCGTCCGTCCTGGCCACGACACTGGCACAAAATCGGGATCATCTCAACCGCCCAAGCAGCCGCTGGACCTCCTCTAGCGTTGTCAGGTGTCGGCATTGCTCAAGCCTGTTTAGCGCAACCCTGGGACTACCCTTTCCGTGGGCTGCAATGAAGTGAACGGCCTCCTCTGGCAACCGAATGCCTTCGATTGCACTGACGCTCGACAGCATCTGCATGATGTGCTCGGTTCTGACACGCCTGAATTCACAGAGCGTGCAACGGTCAATCAGCTTTTGCGGGATCAACTTGATCTCGTTCGTGCAGAAGATCCAGTATCGATTGCGAGGAGGCTCCTCCACGGCTCTCAGAAGCAACGTCATCGTTTTCTTGCTGAGGCAATCAAGTTCCTCAACATGGGCGACCTTGTTTTTGTTGCCCCAGGCGGACAAGTGCATCCACAGCACGAGGTCTTTCACGTCGCCAATACCCGTAATATAGGCGGCATTGACTTCCCAGAAGTTGAACCGGGGTGAATCAAGGTCGCAGCCAAGCTCTCTGGCCAACGCTCGCGCTGCGCTCGTCTTGCCGACCCCCGGCGGACCGTAGAACAGCAAAGATCGCTGCGTGCCGTGCTGGGGCACCTCGCGCAGCGATTGGACAATGTGGTCCTGGCCGATCAGTCCCTCCAGTACCCTGGGGCGATACTTGATCTCGAAGCGTTCGTTAGGTCGCATACGTATTCGTTTCATCTTGTCGCCTTCTATACAAAAGTGTTCTTGGGCTGTCTCAAATCTCCGAGGCACGTGCCCCGACAACAGGGGCGGGTGCCTATTACGCAGCATCTTCTGCGCCGGACGACGTCGGGTTCACGGGCTCGGACTGAGGTCGGTCGAGCCTTCTCTGGTCGCCCGTCACCGGCGCGAGGTCGCGGTCGGTTTGATGTTCGTCACCACTATCCGCCAGCGGCAACGACTCCCTGCTCAGCACGGTGAAGACGTAGCGAACGTGCGGGTTCTTGCCTCGGACCCACCTCTGCTTGCCACCGTCCAGGCGAAGCTTGTAGACCTTCGTCTCCGTGCGGCCAAGGAAGGTCGCTTCCGGGTATCGAGACAGGAGAACGCCCGTAGCTCGCGTTCTGGCAGCCTCGGTGTCGCGCTCGTTGGCGGGGAGCAGGGTCTTGACCAGCCCCTGGTCCACGATGATCTTGGCCCACTCAGCGGGCCGAAGGGCCTTGCCGGGTTTCGTTGCGCCCAGGATTCCCAACGCTTCGCGAACGGGATCGTCGGCGCTCTGGCGGGCCTTGTAGTTGGCGAGGAAATCTGTAAAACCGCTGACCTTTAAAATGCCACCGATGGTCTTGGCCCACCGCGACATGGGATGGGTGACCTCTTCATCCATTGGACACCCCGCAGCCTTCCAACGCTCGACCATTCCACGGAGCTCGGCTTCAATTCGGCCGCGGTTTGCGGGCAGGAACACCAGCTTGGGGTTGCCGATGGGAGTTTCCCGTTCGTGGACATCACCCTTTGGGGCGAGATGAATCGGCAAGCCTCGGTTCAGCAAGTCGGGGCTAAAGCGACCGTCGTTGGCGTTGATGGTGACGACGTACTGGTTCTTGGCATGCATGACCTTGCCGGCGCTAGGAGATGCCAAATTCACCTCGGCGCTGGTGACCATGCTCTCGATAAAGCCGGAACGGATAAATCCACGGCTCCCGGAACTGTCGAGGCGAACATTGTCGAAGACCACTGCGCCAATTTCGGGGTCAGCTTGCACTTGTCGCTGGAATTGCGACTGCATTGGCCAATCCTGGGCCTCGTATAGCACGTCAACCTTGGGCACGCTCCCACAGAAAAAGTCGGTGATCGTGCCCTTCCCAGCATGGGTTGTCGTGGCCGTGACCAGCACGGCCGGCTTCTGGCCCGGCCAAAGGTGATGGAAAAGGACTGTCAAGGCAGCGGCGACCGTGTTTGTCCGATCCGCCGTTGTGGCGAAGTCCATTACGTCCAAAAACTGTTCAATCGTTTCAGTCGAGTCGGCAATCGCGGGCGCGCCGCCAAGGTAGAGGATGCGTTGTCCCGGCCCGCCGTCGTTGTAACCGGGAGCTGCCAACGTAAAGTCGTCGCGGTATATCGGGTTATTAGTCACCACATTCACGGGCAGGAATTGCCCCAGGAAGATCTCCGAGCGGAGCATCGCGTTTAAATGAGCAGCGGTCGGCAGTTCGCCGACCGTTTTGCCGTTCTTGGTCACGATCAATGTCAGCCTATCGACAATCAAAGGTGCCAGCTCAGCGCCCTTGCGAATCAATTGTGTCTTGCCGCCCGGCAAAACTTCGAGCAGGGCATGGCCGTCGTGGTGACGGTAAAGATTGCCGGTCGATGCCAGACACTTACTGAGCTTGCGAAAGTTGCGAGGGGCCCCCAACTCGACCTTCCAGACCATCTTTGGCCGGATACGGCGCTGGGGAAGCCCGTTACGGCCCGTTACAGTTGCTGTGATGTCGTTCTGGCCTGCGCGGTTAGTGTGGCCCTGGGGAAACCCGTTACGACCCGCTACGGTTGCCGTGATGTCGTTCTGGTCTGGCCGCTCAGGAAGCGTAGGGGGTTGTGCCGGGTTTCCCAAGCGACATACTGTGCAGCCGTTCTGGTCCGCCCGGTCAGACTGTATCCTTCTTCTGTCGGTCATTGAAAATTCTCCTTTCGATTACTGTGTTTCTATCGCCCGTGCCGCCACGGGCTCGCGTTCCAAGGGATTTCGCCTAGAGTCATTTCACGCTTTTCGCAGCCTGGCACGCCGACGCTGGCGTTACGATTCGTCCAAATTCCGAGAAGATCCTGCGGAAGGTGGCGCGACGCCGGCCGAAGTAGAAAAATGTCTGCCCCTTCATAGCCGAGCCCTGCTTCCCTGCCGGCGCCCAGAACGAGATCCGGCCCCGATGAAAGCAAATCGACGACGCCAAGGCCGCTGCCCGCTGCCACCACAAACAGTCCGTGCTGGAATTGGTCAGCAGAATCGCCTGGCTCGCTTCCCCAGTTTCAACCGCCGCACAAAGCTTCGACACAAAGTGGCTAAGGTGTGGATGGGAGAAAGGCGGGTTCAGGAACACTCGGCCCGACCATCGCTTGGCCAGCCCATCGTCGTCTTTCGTAAAGAACCGTTTAGCCCTGACCACTTTCTGCGCCATCGAAGATGACGCAGGATCCAGGTCGATCCCACCCATGACGCGGCGGGCCGCCTCAATATGCTCCGGGGGCGTGTACCACTCCACGGACGAGTTGCGCCACTTTTCTTGAATCGTGCTGCGGTTCATTTTGGTCCTTGGAAATACTGAAAAGTCCAGCCGCCTCTTCGCTTATGGCCTGCTTGGCCGACCTAGACGAAGTTGGGTCTTCCCGTGGCGATAAGAAAATCTACTCAAAGGCCGCTGGCCTGGATAAGGCAGAATTACGGCAGAATTGCGGCAGTTTTCCACCTTGGTTTTTGTGGGAGGTGGCGTCGCCAGAGTCCCAAGGCGGGGGCTGCTATGGAGGCTGCCGGGGCGGAGGGCCGTGCGGCCAACCAACGAGAACGTCGGGGCCGACGTGGGCTAGCGCGGCGGGTGGCCGAGGCGAGCCGGTGGCAGGCCGCGGCCCTGCTGAACGTGGGCAGTTGTGGCCGGACTGCTCTTGATGCCTCGGTAACAAATCATCTCCAGATGCTCCAGGGGTCTTGTTGCGAACTAATCGCGTGTGGAAAATGACGGGATTCCCGAACTGGAGAAAGGATTGAGTATCAATGGCACGTAAGAAGCAATCTCGTCGCAAATCTGCTGCTGACCAAGATCACACATTGGAATTTCGCACCCAGAAGGAGCTGCTGCGGCAGTTGCGTGATGGTACTCGTGAACCGTGGAAACGCTTGAAAGAGGTGCTTGCTGCGGCGAGGAAGGCGACCACTGCGGTAGCAAGAATGATCACCGCCGCCAAGCTGAGGGCGTTCTGGGAAGAGCGGCTGGGTGACCTTGATAAACGCGAAACCCAGACCGAGGCGTTGAACTATTTCCGCACCACGCGGCTCATTATGGAGCTTTTGTTTCGACAAACAGCCTCGATTGCACCGCCAGAACTGCGTAGTATCGTCTCGCCGGTGCGCGATGAATCAGGAGCACCACGCCCGCACGCAGATGTTATGGGCTATCGTTGGTGCCTAGCAGCCTATACAGACCCGACCGGCAGAGACATCCCCATCGAGGAAGCGGCCCTGGAAAACACGGCCAACATAATCATCGACTGGTGCCGGAAGGTGGAAGTAGCGGCTCCAGCAAGATCGCCGGAAGTTCAAGGCATGGCTGACCCAGACGCCAGGCTTATCCGACTCATGAAGGGCAATAGCCGCGCTCTGCTAATCTACATGTGGAAGCGACGGGATGTCACCTTTGAAGAGTTGCGCTCGGCCCTGCATGACGTTCGGCGAAGCAAGAAGCCCAACGCACCGCCGCTGAAGGACAAGGCTGTACGCGATGCCGTTGGGTACTTTGAACGCACCCTCAATAGACCTGAGATTCGTAATATCTCGATCATCACGCTCCGGCATAACGGTGGCATGTACTGGCTGTCACATTCGTAAAAGCCCGAGCGGAAATCTGCCGTAATTCTGCCGTAATTCTGGCTTAGTCAGTCAGGCAGCTTCTCAATACGATTGGTTATAGGTCACTAACCATTCGTGCGAGAGGCATCTATGCCGACACCGAGCAAACCACGCGGACGACCACCCAAGCCGCTACAAGGCCGAGGTGAAATCCGCGCCGATGCCCTGTACCCGATAAGTACCCTCATGCGGAAGCTCGGCATCGCCCGGAACACCTTGACGAGCCTGCGGAGGCAGGGACTCAAGGTCCACTTTCTCGGTCGTCGCTGCGGCCTGATCGATGGTTCGGAGTTGATCCATTTCCTTAGAACCCAATGGCAGCAGCAAGAGGGGAGTACAGGCGACAACCAAGCTGATTTGCCCGTCCAATCAAGAGAAAACACCTGAAAACAGCGTCATAAGGCGGAATTCGCAGAGCAGGTCTGAATACTGGCTGTCCGGACTTGACTTGATTACGCCACATCGACCAATCGTGTGAATGTCTAATTTAAGCCAGGAGTAGCTTTTATGAACCGAATTCGCGTTGGTGTGGTCAAACGCAAGGACTGTAGGAATCTGGTCATGCGATACAAGGACCCGGTCACCGGCCTGTGGTCCACTGCCACGCGGTACACCGACCCGCAGACCGGCGAGGTGTTCGAGACCGGCGACAATCGGAAGGAGGCGAAGAAGCTGGCCGCCTTGTGGGAGGCCGACCTGAATGCGGGCCGTGCCCAAGGCCGCTACGCCACGACTTGGGCCACGTTCCGCGAACGTTACGAGGACGAGGTGGTGCCCGGCTTGGCACCGAGGACAGCCGACAAGATCACCACGACCTTCAACGCCGTCGAGAGAATCCTCCCCCGCGTAGCGAATGGAAAGCTGTCTGACCTGACGCCCGAGGCCCTCAGCCGATTCCAGGCCACCCTGCGTGACGGCAAGCGGTCGGAGGACACCATCAAGGGATACCTCAACCATCTGCGAGCCGCCTTGGGATGGGCGGTTGGCCAGGAAATGATCTTCAAGGTACCCACGATCAAGAAGGTCCAGCGAGCGAAAAAAGGCGGGGGAGGCCACAAGGGCAAGGGCAGAGCTATTGCCGAGGAAGAGTTTCAGCGGCTGTTGGACAAGGTACCCGCAGCCCTTGGGGGGTGGCGAAAGCTCAAGCGCGAGGCCGCTCGGAAGACAGCCCGCAGGCAGGGGAAGGCGGAACGCAAGACCAATGCGGACATGATCCCCGTGGAGGTTTCCCCCGCTGCCGTTGCATCGTGGGAGCATTACCTGCGCGGCCTATGGTTGAGCGGCCTGCGGCTGACGGAAAGCATGGAGGTGTATTGGGACCGCCACGACCGGCTGTGTATCGATCTGACCGGCAAGCGGCCAATGCTGCGGATACCGGCTGAGCTGGAAAAAGGCCACCGGGACCGCCTCCTGCCGATCACACCGGACTTCGCGGAATTTCTGCTGGCAACGCCAGAAGACCGTCGTCACGGGCCGATATTCCAGCCCCTCATGCCGAGCGGGAACCGCGCCAACGCAGAAAGAGCAGGCCACATGGTCGCCTTGATTGGCAAGCTGGCCCGCGTGGTGGTGCATACCGATGCCAAGACGGGGGAGGTCAAGTTTGCCTCGGCCCACGATCTGCGCCGATCTTTCGGCACCCGTTGGGCAAAGCGGGTCAGAACTCCCGTCTTGATGCGGCTGATGCGGCACGAGAATATCCAGACCACAATGGCCTACTACGTCGACCTCGACGCCACCGAGTTGGCTGAAGACCTTTATAGGTTACAAGATCGCTGCGGTACCGTTTCTGGTGACGTTCGGCCTTCTGAGCCATTATCCGAGGGCTCGCAAAACGACACAACCCTATACGAAGTATAGGGTTGCGAAGGTAGCAGCGCAGGGATTCGAACCCCGGACACGCGGATTATGATTCCGCTGCTCTAACCAACTGAGCTACGCTGCCAAGTGCTTATTCTGTAAGGCTTTGTTGACTTTCTGTTGACGGGCTCTAAAATCGCTGTGACACCCGATCTGACACCTCACAACCTATCTTACCAGCGATTTTCCTGCTCCAACGAAAGTTACCTATGTCCAAGCCTACCAAAAAATCATCGGCTGACAAGCCCCAGAAGCCATATCCAGATTTCCCGCTTTTCCCGCATGCCACAGGACGCTGGGCCAAAAAGATCCGGAGCAAGCTGCACTACTTTGGCAAGTGGGACAACTGGCAGGATGCGCTATCGCTCTACCAGAAGCAGGCAGCGGACCTGCACGCTGGGCGCAAGCCTCGCGAGAACACCGGTGGTGCGACCATTAAGGACTTGGTGAACCACTTTCTCATTGCGAAGAAACACCTGGTTGACACCCGTGAGATCGTCCAGAGGACGTGGGACGACTACGATGCTACCTGTCGGCAGGTCATGGAGGTTCTCGGCAAGGATCGTCTGATTGCCGATCTACAGCCTGACGATTTCGACACGCTCCGTCGCCAACTGGCCAAGTCTCGCGGCATTGTTGCGCTGGGCAATGAGGTATCCAGGGCACGGATTCTCTTCAAGTACGCGTACGACGCCGGGTTAATTGAGCATCCACTTCGGTATGGGCAGTCGTTCAAGCGGCCAAGCCGCAAGGCCCTACGGAAGGCTCGCCAAGAGAAAGGACCACGCCTGTTCCAGGCCGATGAGATCCGGGCACTGATGGACAAAGCCGGCAATCACTTGCGGGCCATGATCCTGTTGGGCATCAACTGTGGCTTTGGGCCGGCTGACTGTGGTAATCTGCCGATCAAGGCCCTGGATTTGAAGGCGGGTTGGGTTGATTACCCCAGGCCGAAGACCGGTGTGTCGCGGCGTTGTCCGCTCTGGCCGGAAACGGTCGAGGCCCTGAAGGAGTCGATAGCGAAGCGCCCCAAGCCGCACGACGAGGCCGACAATGGCATGGTCTTTCTGACGAAGTACGGGCAGCGGTGGGCCAAGGAATCGTCTGACAATCCAATAAGCAAGGAGGTTGCCAAGATCCTTCGGCCGCTAAAGGTTAAGCGGGGGCGCAAGCAAGAGGCGGTCTACCGCAAAGGGCTGGGGCTCTACACGCTTCGCCACACCTTCCAGACAATCGGCGATGCCGCGCGCGATCCGATAGCAACGCGCGCGATTATGGGGCATGCCGAGGCCGGCGATGATATGTCGGCCGTTTACCGCGAGGGCGTCGATGACGATCGCCTGAAAGCGGTCACCGACCACGTGCGGCAGTGGCTCTTCCCAGCGGACGAGCCAAAGGCAAAGGTGGAACCGACGAAGAGTGAGACAACGAAAAATGAACCGGAAAAGCCCCCGGTAGCCGAATCCCAATCGCAGCCGTAAAATGATCAGCCACGAACTGCTGTGCGGCGTGGTGAAGATCCCCGAGGAATCCTGCAATGGGCAAAGCTGAAGTCGATAATGGTCCGAATCTCCGGGCGCATCGCGTCCTTCATCGGTTTACGGAGCAACTTGACGCCGAAGTGCAGGGAGCCGTGGACGCGGCAAGATCCCGGCAACTGGCCCCTTTCGAGTCGGTACAGCGACGCTGCGAATACCTCTTGGCCCGCTATGTTGAACCCGTGCAGGGGCGAGCTTTGCCGAAACATCTTTTGCGTAAACCCGCTGGTCTTACCGTTGGTGCCGATCTCGTCGCCGGGTTGGATGCCGTTGAACCCCACCTGCTGGATGCATGCCTGCGACAGATCCAAGCTGCCATCGAAACCCTCCGACCGTTCGATGGCAAGCCCTTCGGTCGGAAGCCCGTCGGCCGCGGAAGCGATAGAATCGACGCACGAAACACCCGCGCGGACGAAGAGAAAGCGCTGGAGCGGCTGGAGCAGGCCGGGGCCGAGATCGTCCAGCTATTCCGCGACTCGGTCAAGAGCCTCGCCGCGCAGTCGGCCGTGATCGGGAAGCCATCGGCGAAACCAGCTGACACGAACCCTTCCGTCCTCACGCCGCCGCAACTTGCAAAGGAGATGGGCGTGGATGTGGACAAGATCTACGCCTTCATCCGCAGCAACGAGCTTCGGGCCACGAACACGGCGATCAAGCCCGGCGGCCGGGCGAGATACCGGATAAAGCGCCAGGACGCCGAAGATTTCCAACGGCGGCGGCAGAATCTACCACCGCCACCACCATCGCCCAGGCGGAAAAAGACGGATCTGGGCGGCAAGGGGTATTATTAGCTGGCGCGTGCTGTCGCCGAGGCGACCAGGGACGGGCCGCCTGATCGAGTATTTCAAGTAAAAGGTGGCCGGCGAGCTTCGTAAAGCCTATCCAAAGTCTGCGAGGATAGGCAAACAGCCGCCGGAACAAGGCGGTCAGCGACTACCTGCCCCTCTTGTGGGTGAGTGCGGCCACTCGCGATCCCATCTCGGGGCCGGTCTCCAGGGCAATTCTCCCGCGAGCTAGTTACGAATTCGCAAAAAACTCCCGTTGATTTCAGTAAAATCGTCGGCGACAATATGGGCACAACAAACAAGACGCCCGCGTGTTCCGGCAAAGAATCCCGCGGGCGTCGTTTAGTCCACAGGGAAACCCCCGTGTTTGTCACACTATTGCACAATTCGCAAAACGCGTCAAGACGGGCCTCCCCTGTTTCACCGCCGACACCTCGGATCGATGTGTCGGCCTTCTATTCACAAAGGAGGCTGCTCATGATTAGTAGTCAACGTAACACCGAGGCGCATTCCCGAGTTGATGACGAAGGCGTCGGAACTCAACAAGGAAAGTTGGGCATTCACCCGATCAGCTTTCGGCGGCAGGTCCATCACTTCCGATTACGCTCTGACTTAGTCTAGTCGCCGAACGCCCGTCGTCCGCGCCAATCGTGGACGTGGCCGGTCCCAAAGATAATTCGCAGCCCTAGCATGCGAGTGGGATCGCGGTACGCGCTCACCCAATCTGGTGACAACGGGTCGGCACCGACATGGACCAGAGAGTTCGAACCAAATCGACCCAAATGCCCGAGCCCGCTCGTTGTACGCAATTATCTGAGCACACATGGAGGTTTTTTGATGTCTATTGGCCCCACCTGTAATCCCAGCGCGCCACCGTCGGCACCGACGCCTGACCGCGCACCTCGTGGTATCCGTATCCGCAGCCAAGAGCGTGGGCCTGATGCCAATGACGCACCCGCCGGTCAACCGGACAACCGCGGCGAAGATCCGTCACCACACGACCGTGAACGAGCCACTCCCAGCGACGAAAGTTTTCTGGCTCTCGGCGAAGGTAGTCAACCGCCCGATGACGGGCGACAGGAGGTCGACGACCTTGTCGATGACCTACCCGACGAAAATGACCTGCCCGACGAACCTGTGATTGAAGAACCAGTGCGCGTTCTGGACGTACTGCCGACAGCGCCGGTCGCTACGGCGAGCGTCGTGCCAAACGGTTGGACGCTTTCGCCCGGCGGCGTTGCCCGTGGCGTGACGCTCGTCCTTTATTCCGCCTTGGCAATCGTTCATCGCCTCGTTGACGGCGATGGCACGGAAATGCTGGAGCTGGCGTTCTACCGCGACAGCGTTTGGTACCACCGAGAAGTTACTCGTGAACAGATTGCTACCAACCAAAGGATCATCGGACTGTCTCGCATCGGCTTGCCAATCACCGCCATGAACGCCCGGGCCGTCATGGCATACCTTGCCGATTACGAGGGGGCCAACCTTGGTTCCATTCCAGCTGTCAGGTTGACGCGACGCACGGGCTGGCACACCATCAACGGCCAGGACATCTTCGTGCTTGGCGATCGCGTCTTCATGGAGGGGGCCGATCCAGACAATGAGCACGAGCAGCCCGAAGTGATTCGATTGCGAGCAAGCGGCGATGGCCCAGTACAAATTGCGGCCGGACTCGGCACCGCCGGAACTTTGGCCGGTTGGTTGGAAATCATAGCGCTCATCGGGCCATATCCGCGAGCGCGGTTCGCGTTCTACGTCGCGCTCGTGCCGGCGCTGCTGAAGACATTGGACTCGCCCAACTTCGTTGTGGATTTCTGCGGGCCAACGTCTCGCGGGAAAACAACCATTCTGCACATCGTAGCGGCCGTCTGGGGCAATCCCGATGAAACGGCGAACCATTCGCTGGTGCTCACATGGGACACCACGCTCGCGTACCGCCAGAGCGTCGCAGCCGCCTTGGCCGACCTGCCGCTGATCATTGACGAAACACGGCTCGCCGACTCGCCGGATGATGTTATCCAGACGGTTTACTCAGTCGCCAACGGCAGGACACGTGGCCGACAAAACGACACAACGGCTGGGCTGTCAACGGTGCTGATCACGACCGGCGAAGTCCCGATCGTATCGTTGACGAGAAAAGGTGGGGCCCGCGCCCGCTGTTTCTCGTTGTGGGGCAGCCCGTTCGGCGGCACCACGACTGAGACCGCTGCCGTTGTGCGGCGGCTGAACCAGGGGCTCATGGAGAATTATGGCCACGCGGGCGCGGTATTCGTTCAGTTCCTGGCGGACCGCCGTGGTTTCTGGAACATGTGGCGGCAACAGTACCGGGAGCGCATCGAGGCGTTTGAACGACGAGCCAACGGTAACCCGGTAGTTTCGCGGATGGCGGCGGCGCTGGCGGCGATTTCGATGGCCGCGTGGATGGCGCATGAGTCGCTAGAGTTGCCGTGGGCGCATGAGGATGTCGTCGAGGTACTCTGGGACGAGTTGATTGAGCAGGCCCCCGATGCCGATAGCGCGACGGCGGCGCTCGAACACGCCGTCGATTGGGCTCGCGGGCGCCGAAATCAGTTTTATCGCGAGGGGCAATCGCGTAGTCGTACTTGGGCGGGTCGGTGGGACGACGGTGTCGAGTGGATCGGCTTCCGCCCCGAGACCTTGCGACGAGTGCTGACGGAGGGCGGCTTTGAGTTCGACGCGGTGCTGCGAAGCTGGTGCGATCGGGGATGGTTGCTTGTCGATCCTGGCAGCAACAAGGCAAGGCACCGGGCCCGCATCGGCAAGGAAGACTGCTGGCTGATTGCCATCCGCAGGGAGGCGATCCGCCAGGTGGAAGGAGCGGAAACGAGTGAAAACGGCTAGGTCGGGGTTGATTTGGGGCATGGAAACCGGGACGCCTTCTGGGTCGCGGGGACCGAGCATCATGCCTGTTCCTCCCGAGGGGGGACAACGCAAGTGCCGTATTTCCATGCGTTTATGCTCGTTTGTTCCCGCTGCGGCGGTCAAGGGCCTGGAGCGACGAGACATTTCTTGCCATCGTGGTCTGGCTTCCGAGCCAACCCACCAAGGTATACGGTCGGCGCCCGCGGGAATAAATCCCCGCAGGCTTGCCGACTCATCGGGCGGAGCCATAAAAGGTTCCCATTCTCGCAGGGCCGCTTCGCCCAGCGACAGGCCGGCTACTGAAGTCGGCCATCATGGCAATGAGGCAAGTCCCGTTGCCGTAATTTTAGCCGCCGCTGCTTTGGCAGTCGTTGCGGCTGTAACCAACGTGGTCGTTACTGACGGCCGCGTTGGGTATCACTTTTTCAGCAAGGAGGAACCAAATGATGTTAGGGTTCACATGACGTTTGAAGCAGCCGGTCGTCTGATCGGCACCGGCGTGAATCACGCCGCGGGAGCTGTGGGCTCCCACGCCCACCAGGCAGTGGGCAAAAAGCGGGCTACGTTCGCCGATGGCACACAGTCCTATTTGGATGGCGTTTATGAGCGGACCATTCGGAATCACGGCGAAACCAGTCGCCCCGACGGGCGTATGTTGCCGGTCGGACCGGACGTGTTCGTGTTCTCTCTGCAAGGGCATCAGAGGCGGGTTAGCAGGGATAACCTGCGAGCACAACTCGAATTGTACGTGCAGGAGAAACGCAGCCACTTTGGCGAGCGGAATGTATATCTCGGAACATGGCGCAAGGATGAGGATTATATCCTCGATCTGTCGCTGTCGTGCGAGGGATTGCTTCACGCTTTGCTGGCGGGGGCAGTAAACGGCCAAGAGGCTGTTTACCATCCGGCCAGCGACTGCAGCATTGCAGTGCTGTCTGCGCAGGATATCAGCTACGTGGCGGGGGCAACATGCTGCCAACCGCGAGTTGTTCTTGCGGATACTCTTGCATGCTTGGACGCTTCGTTACTGGCCTCGCAGCGGGATGTTTACTCGTACGCCGCCACCCTGATCGATAAGATCAAGGCCGCGGATGCGTGCGATCTTACCGACGAGTTCATCACGCGAGTTCAGGCAGTACGCAACCGGGCCGACCCGCTTAACGAAAGTTATTCTGGTTTGCTGGGCGTTTGCATCGCCCACACCAAACAGCGGCGAACGGAGGCCAAGATGGCCGCGGATCGCCGAGAAACGGTCGCCGCAGCGTAGCCCTGCAGGGCGCAATAAGCACCGCCCGGGATAGCAACTCGGGCGGTGCGTTATTTGAATTCGAATGGGCGACACAAAACACGGTCCAGACTTGTGCGACATAAAGAAAAAACAACAAACGCCTATTGCGCTGAACCGGCAATCGCGCTACCTTGAATGTCGTCATCGAAAAGATGACTTACGAGAACTTCCCAGTCCAAACCAAGAAGGAATTCGCAATGTCCAAAACCATGAGCATGCAAGACTGTGCCCGTCTATTGAAGATCCAAAGTTATCGAATCCAGTACGCATACGCCCACAACCGCCTGCCGGAACCGCGGCTGCGCATGGGCGGCAGAAGGGTCTTCACGTCGGAGGATCTCCAGCGGCTGGCTAAGCATTTCGGCGTGACGTTGCCGTCAGCAGAAGCTGCGGCAGAGTCCGTGGCAGAAGCCGCGGTCGTATAAAACAGCGAGGCCGGTCAGCGTTGACCGGCCTCACCAGTGAATCATTCTTAGCCATCGAGCGGAAATCGACGGCCAGCAACACAACAGCATCATGGAGGTGCTCTTCTATGTCCACTAT
>CAZTPX010000161.1:0-4234 GCA_964615095.1 uncultured Planctomycetaceae bacterium
GCCCAGCCCCGTTCATAAAGCCCTTTGATCAACTTGACCTTGGCCGCATATCGCTTGTGCGGATGCTTCCGCGTCCGCTGGGTTATCAAGTGCGCCAGAACCACCAGGGCAAAGGGGTTGCGGCTTTCCTCGAGCGTCGCCCACTGCTGGGCGTAGTCCAACAATTTCACCAGCGGGAATCGTACGTCAGTACTGAAACCCCATCGGCTGTAGTTGAAGCGGCCCGGTCGCCAGCGGGGTCTGTCGTCGGCCAACACTACCAAGCTTACCACGTCTTCATTATACATCTCAAACAGGCGGTAGTTGCAAGTGTACATTCGCCGGGCAAAGTCGCGCTCCCAAAAGGTCTGTACCTCGATGTGGACCAAGACCCATTGCTCCGCGCCGCTATTGAGCCAGACCTTGGCGAGGTGGTCCACCCGTCGTCCCCCCAGTTCCGCCGGACGCACGATCTGGCGCAGTTCCTGGCCCAGGCATTCGTAGCCCCGGCTCCAGTCGATTTCCGCATGGCCCTGGGGGCAGAACAAGGCCATAAACGGCTCGAAGTACTTGCCCAGGGCTTCTTTCCACGGGCTGTCATAATCGTCGCGATCAGCAGGATCGGTCATCGGTCTCCTCCGCGAAAAACTTGGTTTACGGTTTACGGGAAAAGGGGAAACGACTTCCCCCCCGGCCAGCCGCGTCGAGAGCAGCCCGCCGCGTTCTTGCACTTCAAGGCCGCTGAGTGGGCTCCCAGCCGCTCAGGCACTGAGCCATTGCAATCTTTCGGCCATGTACACCGCTGGCAGCGGCGCCGGCGGCGGCAGGGGATCGAAGGCCGGCGAGCGCTGCCGATTCCGCCAGAGCACGGTCAGGCGATCCGGATCGTACTCTTGGGGATCGTGCTCCTGCTTGCAGCCGAGCACGTGGGCCAGCGTCAATGGCGGCCAGTGGCCCCCGTTCTCGTCGGGTACCGACTCGCCCTCGATGATCCGATGGCAGCGCTCGCAGGCCCGCAACAGGTTGCAGGCTTCATCGCTGCGGCCGGCCTTGATGATGTGGTGCGTCTGTAAGCCCGTGATTCCCACCCAGCGGGCCCTGTGCTCGTCGATCCCGCACACCTGGCAGCAGTCGTGTCCCGCGGCCCACAGCCGACGGGCTTCCGCATCCTTCACGGGCCGGCTCTGCACGTAGCCTATCGGTCGCGGTCTAGGTGTACGACGGTTCGGGCCTGGGCATGCCCTTCGCCCCTCCGCTAATTCCTGGCCCTCGGCACAGTGGACTTCGCGGAGGGCAATCTCAGGATAATTTGCCGGATATTTCTGGGTTGACATAGAACTCCTTGGGGTTGCGGTGCGGCCCCTTGCGGCGCCAAGTGCAGAAGCGTCGGCGGCCGGCGGGCCAGGGTGAAACAAGTGCCGGGACGTCTCCCGGGCCAGAATGGGACGATGATCGGACTTCACCTGGAAAGGGACCATCTCCGCAGCGAATTGGGGGTTGGGCGTTTCCAGCCTGGGGCCCGCACCAGGAACCAAGTGCTCGACCTTCCGCACGCCTATTTTGAGGCGTGCCGCATGAAGACAACGGGCATTGGTGTCTTGCCGTGATTGGCGCGGAGATTTAGCGGGGGTTGCCGGCTTGCCAGCATCTGGGTCGGCGGAGATGCTTTGCGCAGCGTTTGCTGGGACGCGAAAGTCCGAGTGGCTGGCCCGCCATGAGGACGACGGACGCATGCTCTTCTCGCTGCGATGGCAAAGGTGGTCGTCCAACCTAAGGCAAGGCGGACGCCGGGCCCCCGCCCGGCCGCTCGAAGCGTCGCCACGAGAGTGTCAGACGCCTCCAGCGGCCGGGGGCGGGGCGGCGAAAGGGGCTCGTCGCCGCAGCCCGGGCCGGCGACGGGAGATCTGCGGCAGCCCCGAGGAATGGGAAAAACCGCACTCCCTGGCCAGCAGGCCCGGCAACGACTTTTGCGGCCGGCAGGGTCTCAGACCGGCACGCCAGATGCCAGTTCATCGTCGCCGCTGAAGCGGTTCCAAGCCAGCTTCAATTCCTTGCGGATTTGCGAAATCCGGCCCAGGGAAACGCCGAACTTCTCGGCGGCAGCCGTAGTCGATTCGCCCTGGGCCAGAAACTTGGCAATCCGCCGCAGGCGGAGGGGCAAACGGGCGAGAAACGCGGCGAAATCCAGCCGCATGCGGGCGATGTCCGCGGGACCGGCATGGCGATCTTCGACCAAGACCTCTTCCCACTGGTTCGCGCTGCGGTCGAACTTGTCCAGTCGTTGCACGACGACGCCTTTCCGCTGCTGACAATAGGTCGATGTGATGTCGTTGACGTTCAGGGCGGCCCCCACGCGGCGGTGGTCGCGGTACTGCCGGACGCCGTACATGGCCAGCGGCGTGGCATAGGCCAGGGCGGCCTTGCCACGCTCGACCAACCGCACGAACGCCTGCCAGGCGTTGGCCGTCACGTCCTGGATGGCCTCTTGCCGCTGCTCACGCTGGAAACTGCGAAACGCGATCCGCGCGTGCAGACGGATGCGCGGCAGCATCCGCAAGAACATGGCATGCCATTTCCGGGCAATCTTGCGGGGGGACCGATGAGCACGATTCGACATGGGGAACATTCTCCTGAGAAGGGAGTCGTCCCCTCGGCGGGGACGACGTGGTGATAAAACACGTCGCCCTCGCACGATGCCAGGGCGGACACAGGAAGGCACCCTCCGCGACCACGGCAGGGTCGCGGACGGGTTGATCGGTCATACGCCGCCGGGGCGGCGAGGGGTACGGCAGCTCGGCGCCTTACGGGGGTTAGCAAGAAGGACCGCGAAGCGACCGGCGAAACGGTCAAAACGGGCCTGGCGGACCTGCGCGGCAGCCTGCAGCAGCTCGGCGGGCTGCGGAGCTTGTTAGGCGCGTCCCCTTTCGCTCGCGGAGGCGGGGTTCGGGGCACTTTCACCGGGTTTCTGGGGGCCCCGTCGATCGGCCGCCGCCGTCCCCTCCGCGGGCCGCCGGTTGCGGCTTGGCACCGTCCGGGGCCAGGAACGCCCCGGCCGAGCCGCCGCAATCGTTCTTGCCGACGACGAGCCAAGACGAGTTACGGGGGTTGCGGTTGCTTTCCGTAACTTGCCTGATGTTAGCGGGAATGTTGCTTTTCCCGTGAGCGGAACCACAACGGCTGCAACATCACGTGGCCGCCGGGGAACGAACCAGGTATCCCCGCTGATTTCCCGCAAGCCGGGCGGTTGCGCAGCTTCTCTTGCAGATTGCTCGTCAGGGCTTCGGGCTCTTTGGCGACACTCGTTCGCGAAGGGCCTGCATTAGACCGTGCTCCAGTTCTTGAAGCCGCTCGGTCGTCAATAGGCGCAACTCTTGCGCCTCCGTGAGAGGCACGGCCAGGGTCTCTTGAAGGCTATGGATAACCACGATCGCGGACACGACCTTCCTTCCGCGCTGACGCTCTGGATGGATGTAACTAAGGATCCATAGCCGGTCTCGAATCGCCTTTTGCCGTCCGCGGTCCACGACCATGTCGGGCGACACCCGATTCCGTACGCCCTAAAGCAAGCTGCGCGAGAGCGTCTGAAGATGGTCAAGGGTCATCTCCAGCAGTTCCAGGGAGGCACTGACCGGCGCGCCGCGGATCGCTTGCATCGCCTGGATCCATTGGATCTCGTTGTCCACGACGCCTTGCCGATAGGCCGAACTGTTAGCGGTCTGCCGGTCGCCCGTCGCATCTTCAGGCGCGTCGTACATTGCCTTGTCCTTGGCTAGGAAGACATGCGATTGCGGATTTGGCTTTGCAGATTGTCGGCCAGCGATTCGAGCTGCGACAAGTCCATGGCTTGTAGTACCTGATTCTCGCTGGCAGGGATCTCGAGGATCGCCTGAAGCCTTTGGATCAAGTCGACCTTGCCTTTGATCTCGCCTTTGATCTCGCCTTTGATCTCGCCTTCGTCCAGACCTTCGCGGCGGGCGGAGTTCATGGCCCACTGGTAGTCCCGAATCGCTTTTTCGCGTGCGTCGTACATTGCCTTGTCCTTGGCTAGGAAGACATGCGATTGCGGATTTGGCTTTGCAGATTGTCGGCCAGCGATTCGAGCTGCGACAAGTCCATGGCTTGTAGTACCTGATTCTCGCTGGCAGGGATCTCGAGGATCGCCTGAAGCCTTTGGATCAAGTCGACCTTGCCTTTGATCTCGCCTTTGATCTCGCCTTTGATCTCGCCTTTGATCTCGCCTTCGTCCAGACCTTCG
>CAZTPX010000161.1:4334-12015 GCA_964615095.1 uncultured Planctomycetaceae bacterium
TCTCGCCTTCGTCCAGACCTTCGCGGCGGGCGGAGTTCATGGCCCACTGGTAGTCTCGAATCGCTTTTTCGCGTGCGTCGTACATCATTTTGTCCTCGGTTACCTGCGCTATGCGGACGATCGTTTGCGTCGCCTGCCGGATCGGCTGCTGCGGAAGCAATTTCCATAGTGCCTCGGCTTCGTACTCGTGGGCATGAAGGAACCAATACAGCCAGCAGTCGAGCATATTGGCAGTCTCCAGGTCCGACTCCCTTAAATTATACCTTCCAAGCTCCAGCGTGTGAATCTCCAAGGTTTCCTGCAAAACCCGGCCCGATTCCGCGTCGGTGAAGCGAAAGGCGTGGTGGACTTTTCTGGCCTCCTTCCAGAGAATTCCGTTTACCAGACAGATGGAAAAAACGGGATAGGCGTTCGTGTAGTTGTCGCCCTTCTTCAGTTGATCGGCGTAAAGCTCGCAGCCATAGAAGACGATTCGCTGCAGCAAGCCCTCGTAGGTCGTCAGTTGCATCTCGATATCGTAGATCGCCCCCGTACGATCGACGGCCTTGATGTCAAGAACGGACAGCTTATCGTCCTTGAAATCTTGCAGGTTGAAGGGGTTGGCAAGCGTGACCTCGACGATCGGCGAGCTGGGATCGAGAATCGCATTCAGCAAGCTGATCAGGGCAACACGATTCTCTGGGGTCCCGAACGTGCGTTTGAACGCATAATCATTAGTGGGGCGGATTCCAAGCGGCATAATAGTTTACTAGTTTCCGAAAAAAAGGGGGAAGTAGTTGGAACATCGAGCCGAACAGGTGCCAGCAGCACGAAGCGGACGAATCCAGGGTGGAGTGAGATAGGCGGTGAGATTTTGGGAAATTCCGTAGTGCCAAGATTGGCAGAATGCTAGAGGCGCGCGCCCGGCCCCTCCTGGAAAGAACCTGGTGCAATCGCGGACGCAGGAGGGACCCATTCACAGGAAGAGGACGCGCGAACCTGCGCAGGCCGCTTGCGGCCCGCGCAGGTTCTCCTGTGGACGCCGCGGTTTGCCAGAGGCAGCCCGGCCGACAAGCGTGCGGGTGGGCCAAGGCCCGCATCCCTGCTACTCGCCCTCGGGGCGATAGGCGGATTCCGGTCCCAGCCAGCCCTCCCGCATCTCCTGCAAGGCGCGGATCAGCCCGCTGGCCTCGCCGCCGGAAATCTCCCCCAGGGGCTTGCTGAACAGCCGTTGCGCGAGCCCTGCGAGTTGCTCGGCATCCATGCCGACCCGGCCCGCCAGCTCGCGGGCATACTCCAACTGCCGGGCCGACGGCCGGGAGCGGACCCGGCCGTTGCTTCGGCCCGGCAGTTCTACCTGGGCGTGGCCGTTGCCGTGCCCGTTGCCGTTGGTACCCGCATGCCCGTTGCTCGCCGCAGCCCCGTCGGCCGCGTCGGATCCTGCGGCGGGCCTTTCGCTGCCCGACCCGGACTGGCTGTGGGGGGCCTGGTGCCGGGCCAGCTCTTCCTCGACGGACTCGGCGCACTGGGCGTACACCTCGCGGACCTGGGCGCGAAAGGCCTGCGGGTCTTTCTGGATCAGTCCGCTGTCCAGGTCCATTTCTACGTGGCAGATCGCGCCCACGCTGCTGTAGCCGGGGAGTCCCAGTTTCTTGGAGACACCGGCAGTAAGTTTCAGGGGCATAGTTTTTTTCTCCTGAGAGATGGGAAGTGATGGGTTCACCCCGCGCACGTGCGCGGGGTACATGATCGTCATGGCTGGGGCAGGATAACGGCGCACTTTGCTGGAAAAAAGAAAACGGCGAGGCAGAAAACTCAGGACACGGCCCATTCCCCGGCGAGGAGATTGAGCGAAGCGTCTCGGTCCACGGGCATCCCCCGCAGCCAGCGGGTGAATTGGTGCAGCATGAGGCCGGCGGCGATGCTGGCGGCGTAGATCGTACTCCGCGCCGTGCAGCGCCCAGGCTGGGCTTCGGACGGGGAGAAAAGCGTGCGGGGATAGTAGTCCCGTCCCTGGTCTGCGGAGACCGCCAAGATGCGGATCACTTCGCCCAGCATGCGGCCGTCGCACCAGAAACCGCAGCGCCGCTGGGCCGAGCGCCAGATGGCGGTGCGGGCGGCGATGGAATCCACACAGCAAAACACCGCCTGGCCGATCTCCAGGCAGGGCCGGTAACGGTCTTCGATGACTTCGACCTGGACGGCCGGATCGAGCTGCTGGATGGCTGCCTGGGTGGCCAACACCTTGGTCATGCCCACGTCGGCCGCCGCGTAGCCCTGGGTGGTGACGTTGCTGGCGTCCACCACGTCGAAATCGACAAGTTGGATCCGCGCCGCGCCGACCGCAGCCAGCTGCAAGGCCGCCTGCCTGCCGATGGCCCCCACGCCGATCACCGTGGCCCGGATCTCCACCAGGCGCTGGCGGGGCACCAGGTCCTGCTGGCGGAGAAAACGATCCTGTTCAGAAGTCGCCATGGCAACCCCTTTCCGTGGTTGGGGGCAGAAATCCGCCCGGCTCGTCGTGGAAGGCCTTGAAGCCCAGGCCCAAGCTGTCGCCCCGGTCGCCGAACCCCGGCAGATCCCTGCCTGCGGGCAGGCGCTGTTGCAGGTCGTCCAACATCGACGTAGCGTGTTGCTCCTCGACGTTGGCGGCATATTCTTCGCCCCAGGCCGCCCGATCGCTGGCCTGGAAAGGCCGGCGATAATCGACCTCCATCGGCAGCATGAGGCTGCCGCCGGGGCCGACATTGAACCGCAGCCGGGTGTAGCGCTGGCCGTCGCGGGCCAGGATGAACATCACGGCCCAATCGCAACGGCCGAAGACGCGGGCAAAGGTCGCTTCGTCGGTCGTGCTGGGCTGGGGGTGGTGGCCGGGATGGGTATGCACCCAGATCCGCGCGCAGCGGGCCGGCGCAACTCCGGCATCGACCTGGCGGTCGAAGAAGTCGGCCACGGACCGATCGTCGAAGGCCACCGCACCCACGTTGCACGTCTGACGGACGAGTTGGATATCCTGGACCAGCAACAGGTCGTCGGCCGCGGAGATGCCGAAGCCGCCGACTTCCGTTTCACCGGCATCCCGCAGAAAGAGCAGCTTGGCCCAGGCCGTGGGGCTGAACCGCAGGGCCGACTCTGGGCTGCACCCCGGCCGATGCGGCAAGGGCCTCTCCTTCGAATTTCTGACTGGAATCATGTTCTTGTTCCTCGTGTTGTTGGTCGTAACAAGGGCCGCAGGGGACATCGGCACGGCAGCCAGCGCAGCTGCGCTCCTGGCACGCCGGGCAGATCTCCAGGCAGGATGGGCAATACTCCTTGCCGCAGACGATGCACTTCTTGAGGCAGCCGCCACAATACGCTGCCTGGCAACCCTCGCAGGTACACGTGCAGCGGCTGCAGAGCACGTCCCCGCAATGCTCACAATGGTCCCGCTCCTCCTCAGCGACGTAGCCGCCGCAACTGTCGCAAGGGACGCTGCGCCAATCGCCCAGCTCGACGTAGGCGCTACCCCGGCCGTACGTGTGCAGCACCTGCGAGACCAGCAGGAAGAAGTCATAGAACCGCCCCGCCGCCAAGGCAGCGGCGATGGCCACCTGGCCTTCGCCCTCGCAGAGCCGTTCGTACCGCACGTGCGGATGGGTGACCTCGTCGCTCCTGGCGGCCGGATGGGGGTCGAGGGCCACAACGCGGTAAGGCCGGCCCGTATGGCCGATGAGCTGCCAGTCCAGATGGATCTGGAAAGGCCCCAGGCGGATGTCTTCCAGCACGATGGTGTCCGTCGTCGCCAAAATCTCGTGCTCCTGCAGGTCGATTTCGACAGCGGCAAACTCGCCCTTCAGCGCCGTCAGATCGTGGTAGATGTCGCTGACCGAAACGCGGCGGGGCTGGTGATTAGCGGCCTCCAGGCTGCCAAGTGCGGTCTTCAGTTGGCGCTGGCAATCGGCCACGACGGCGGCCAGGTCGCGGGTGAGCCTTTGGGCGGCCAACTGCCAGCCGCGCTGCCGGGCGCGGTCGATTTGCCGGCAGACGTGCCCGATATTGTTCCAGGCCTGAAAGGGCAAGGGGACCGGCCCCAGGGAAGACCGCTGGCCGTAAAGCCGTTCGTACAGGAGGATTGCCGCCTGCAGGGCGGCTTGCTTGCTGCGTCTCATGGGAAAAAACTCCTGGCAAGGGAAAAGGGCCTGCCAAAGCGGCGCTTGCCGCCTCGGCAGGCCCCCTGGCTATCCGCAAAAACGTCTAGGACCGGGCGCCTTCAATCTGGGTGGGCGTGCAGCTCACGCGGTCGCCCTCCTGCAACACCTGGTCGGCGGCGACGGGCTGGCGGTTGACGCGGATGAGATAGTCTTCCGGCCGTCCCTGCGGGACGTGCTGGGCGAAGAGTTGCGCGACCGTCGTGCCTGGGGCGACTTCGATGAAATCGGCGAACCCGCCACCGTTGTTGTTGATGAAAAGGCATTTCATGGGACCGTTCTCCTTGGAAAAAGCGAAAGGGGGGAAGAAAAAAGGGAAAAGGGAAACAGGGCTGCGGCGGTCAGGCCGTGGCGAGGAGCGGCTGGCGGCGGCGCGGGCGGCGCTCGCGGTCGGTGTCGGCAGGGCCGCGGAAATCGTACTCGGCCGCATCGTGAAAGCCGGCCAGATCGCCGCGCTGCGGCAGACGAAAGACCTGCTGTGAGGGGAAACGCCGCAGATCGGCGAAGACGGCCACGGCCTGTCGCCAATGGTGGCTCGTCCAGGCCAAGGGATATGTGGCCAAACCCTGGTGATCGCGGCGGAGATGTTGCAGCACGGATGCGGGGGTCCTGCCCACGCGCGCGGCATAGGCGGCCAGTTCCGGCCCGTCGCCGCTAAGACCGGCCGCAGCCTGCGGGGGGAATGCGGCCCAGAGCTTGGGCAGGAAGGGCCGCTCCCGCTCCTGCAGGCAGAAGCGGGCATGCCGGTCGAGTTGCCGTTCCAAGCCAAGGGCCAGGGTCAGCAGTTCCTCGTTCGCCAGGTCGAGCCGGTAGCCTTGTCCGCCCGGCACCGGTTGGAGCGCGAGGTCTTTTCGGAAGCGGCACTGGCCGGGGCCGCCGAAGCGGACACCCCAGCGTACGCGCTGGCCGGAATAACCGGCCAGCCGCAGGGCGCAGTGCCCCGCGCCAATCTGCTCGTCGGACAGCAATACCAGCGTCAGGTTCTCAACCTCGATCAGGTCGTCGCTTGCCGGGCCGGCCGTCAAATAGCCCATGGCGGCCAAGGGCCGGGAGCGGACACGGCGGCGGCCACCGAGACGCTGGCGCCAATGATCCAATGCGGAAAGAAGTGCAGTCATTGAAGGAAGATCTCCAAGAAAAAAGGGAGGGAATGAACAACGGAGATCCACGCTCGGCCGTCGCGGCCAAGCCAATGGTTCTCCCACAAACACTTGGCCGCGAAGGCCGCACGCCGCAGGGCCAGGCGAGCTAACCGCTCAGGCTGGCCCCAGGGGAATAAAGAACTTGCGGCGATCCTGGCGGTAGGTTTCCGCCTGGCCCCCTGGCGGTCCGCCGACTGCCACCCCGACGTTGCCGCCGGGGAGGCAGTCGCCAGAAAAAGCAAGGTGCCGCGTTTGCGGCTAACGGTGTACGAGCAGCCAGATGATCACGGTCGTCTGGCCTAGCAAGATCAGCGGCAGAGCGATACAGAAAACATAGACGTTGATGCGCTTGTAGGTCGTGCCGCACTTACGAGCCAGCCAGTCCAAAAAATCGACGCAAAGGTCGAAGATTCGCTCAATCAAGATGTCCTCGCTTCGGTTACCTGCGGTTAATGCCTACGCCGGCTCGAACTGCGTCTGCTGTAGGCGTTGGAGGGTGGCCAACAGCCGCGCATCGACCAACCCCACAGCGCCCACGCCGCCCGCGACCGCTTGGGTCAACGGCTTCGAGAAGCACCACGCAGCGGCCAAGCCGGCGGCGGATGCCAGGTTGCCGCTAAGGACGAGGCCGCTGATGGCCGCCGCCACGGCGATCTGCAGCGGGGGCGATCGTTTCGCGGTCTGGACTTGCGGATGCAAGACCGAGAAGGCGACCCGCTGCCGGGCCTTCCGTTCGGCGGCAGTGGGAGCGAGACGGTTTTGCAGAGTGCCGAGGATCTTCCGGCTCTGGCCTACGATGGTGGTGAACATGCTTCGTATTCCTTTCGGTCTAAACCGGTCGCGGGTTATTGTCTTCGCCTCTCGATCCTGGGCGACCTGGGCCAGGACCGTGCGTGTGCCGTTGCTCTACTTCTGGTGGATGGCTGGGACGGCCCCCAAGCCGACCGCGATGGCGCCGCCGAGGGGCAGGCAGTCTGCCAGCGCAGCCGTTGCCAGGGTCATGCCGAGGCCTGTGGCTAGGGTGGCGGCAATCAGTGCGCGACCCGGGCAACTTATGTGGTGCCGGATGCGGCGGGCGGTTCTCCAGATGCCCGCACCGACCTTTACGATCTCGCGGGCGCCGCAACGGCCATTCGCCCTCCGCAAAGCCGCTGAAGGTGGCCCTGCAGCAGATAGCCGGCGCGGGCATAGATAATGACCGCTTCAACCCGCAAATTTAGGTTGCAAAGCGGAAGGGTACCGATGCAACCAGCCCTGCAACGAATGATTCCCTGACGCATGCCTCCTGGCCGGCAGCGGACTTGCAGAGGGTCGGGTTACCACGCGTCTGATGGTTCAAGCAGATAGGCCCAAGACGCAGTTTCACCGGGGTCAAGCTGTTCGAAGTACAGCGGGTCGAAACCTGCTCGAAAACCATGCAACCGCGCCGGCGTCAGGTCGCATACGCTGAGCGTCGAATGCGCTGATGCTTTTGGCGGCAACGTAGGGCGCAAGGTCGCTGTCATGCCCTTCGCCTTGGTCATCATCGAAGAACTGCGAATCCTCCAGGACCGCCTGCGCAAGCTGTATTTCGCATCCGGCAACCACCTGGTCCCAGAGTCCTGGGCGGGATATCTCGACGACCATCTTGGCATCCAGCAGGAGCAATCTGAACTTCTTCGCCATTCGGCACCTCCTGCGCGACGAACTGCCTGGCCTCATGCCTGCTGATGCTCAGGCACTCCGCGAATCGGCCGATTGCCATCTCCCCACGCCGCAGGGCTTTGATTGCCGGTGACCGATAATCGAGGAGAGTATATGTCGTTGCCAAGCGCATCGCCCTGAGCTGCGCTGGCGACAAGACCAGGCCTGGCCGCTACCTGGAAATCCGGCGTTGTCGAGCAAGCGTGGGCGCGCCAAGGGCTAGGCCTGCCTGCCACTGTTGATGACGCGTTTTCTTGCCTCATTTAAGCTCTCGTCGATCGCCCGCAATAAGCGGGGGGTCCGAGTTTCTTCGAGACAGCGGCAGCAAGCTTTAGAGGCCTGGTCTTTTCTCCCTGGGGATCGCAAGTCGTGGGTGCATCCGCCGCAAGGAAAGCGCCGGAAAAAGTCTCCCCGGAAAGCGGCTGCGTCGCATCATTTTGAAAGGGGCCTTTCCCGGCGCACTGGACGGAAATTGAGGTGGATGCCTACGTTTTGTGGTGCGGGAGCAGGAATGGGTTCTCGACAACTCCATTCGGTGCAAGCATGGCTGAGTTGATTTTCAGCCTCGGCGTATTCGGTTCATCCCCGCGCGTGCGGGGAACACTAGCTCGAGCGCGATATGGCAGTAGTTCATGCCGGTTCATCCCCGCGCGTGCGGGGAACACACCATTGTGGCCCACTCAGGCTGCC
>CAZTPX010000161.1:12115-22087 GCA_964615095.1 uncultured Planctomycetaceae bacterium
ATGTCAACGGTTCATCCCCGCGCGTGCGGGGAACACTAGCTCGAACGCGATATGGCAGTAGTTCATGCCGGTTCATCCCCGCGCGTGCGGGGAACACCCCATTGTGGCCCACTCAGGCTGCCATGTCAACGGTTCATCCCCGCGCGTGCGGGGAACACTAGCTCGAACGCGATATGGTACCCGCGCAAACAAAACGGGGCGTTTTCAAGTACGATGACCAGCATCTCCCGCTTGCTCCTTGTTTGGAAGGGCGATGGGCATGGCTTCTGCATGGGGCGTGGGCAGAGGAATGCCGCCCGCCGCCAGGATCTCTTCGATCGTGGGAATGATCCGCTTTAGCAACTTGTGCTTGCGGAAACTATTGCGGCAGTAGAGCCGCGTTTCACGCTCTGGATTGCCCTTGTGCGCGGCCACGACCTTGAAGGCGATACGAACAAAGGTCTCGAACTTGAACAGGTCGGCAATGTCGTAAACGAACGGCAGAGGTTTGCCGGTGTGCAGAAAGCCGATAGCTGGGGCATAGCCGGCCGCCAGGATGGCCGCCTCGCAAAGCCCGTGCAGGCAGTGATTGGCGACGCTCAGGCAGCGGTTTACCACGTCGCTGGCGTGGAATTTGCCGGGATCGTATTCCCGCTTGTCCCAAGGGATGCCATGTTGCTGGGCCAGCAGCTTATACATGGTCCGCACGCCCGCCGCCGCAGACCTGGCCGTAGAGGTCCTCGGCGCATGTTGCTGGGCCAGCAGCTTATACATGGTCCGCACGCGGACCCCTTCAAGGCCTCGCATTTGATCGATACTACGGCGGGCGGGCGGCTCTTCCTGAAAGCGAAAGCCGTACATGGCCCGCACGACCTTGCTGCGCAGTTCGTCGTCCAGGGCTAGTTTGGCCCGATAGAGTGGCGATCGGGGCGTGCCCCGCCCGGTTCCCGGCCGAATAGAGCCGCACGCCGCCCTCGCCGACGCACTGGATCAGGCAGCCCACCCCGGCCGCCAGAGCGACGGCATCGTGCGTAATCCGCCTGCCGGGCTCCCGGAAGATGCAGGCCAGGCCGCCGACGGGGATGTGCGTGCGGACGCCGTCCTTGTCGACCCGCAGCAGCGCGCCGTCCTGGACTTCAATGTTTCCGCATTGCCGCCAGACCATGCTCGTCCGCTCTTTCACTGGGATGGGGTTGGATTCGAGTCTCAGGGCAGCGGCACCACCGAGAGCAGGCCGAGTCCCATGGCCCTTCCGTGGCCTACCCCCATGTTTATCCCCTTTTCCATATCGCCTGCCTTTTTGCCGCCGCCCACGAGCGTCAAGCGAAACTTGACAGGGTCAATAACCGTGAGGACGCCGTCGTAGAGGACCGAGAAGACGCGAATACTGCTTCCGTTGCGCCGCGATCCTCGGAGCATTTGTTCTTGCGAAATTCGCACCTCGATTCGTTCCGCGGCCGACTTTTCCAATCCGCAGGAGGCGAGACGGGGAAGCAAGAAACCATGTTGCTCTCGCCCTTTGCGCTCGATCCATTGTTCCTGTTCCTGTTGTTGAAACAAGCCAAGACGCTTGCCCTGTCGAGACACGCAGGGATTGGCGCGCAAACGAAAACGGAACTTCCGCCCGCTTTGAAGAGAGTCCAGATCGAGCTTGGCAGCCAAATCGATCGGCGGGTCGGGAATCTGCGCGAACCACCCTTGGATTCCGATCTTCGACCAGTCCGGCAGCGATCGGCTTTGCACCAGAACGCGAGGACAGCCGTTGGTATCGGTCTCTGGCTCGAGCCGCCAAAGGAATTCGCCTTCCGGGCACTTGCGCTCCGGCGCGGAAAAGGCGCGGCAAAGAGTGGAATGCAACTCGTAGGGATCGGCAAGGTCGCGCCGTACCTCCTTGCAGCGCAGATTGAGATGAAATCTATGCAGGAACATGGGCCGCCTCCAGCGGAAAGGGAATCCAATGCGATGACACGAAACGCGCCCCGAAACGCCGCTGGGCGAACGACGACAACGGCTGATCCATTCTGAGGGTTCCGGTTCGATCCTCGCAATCCCACGAAACCAGCAGTTTCTCGGGCGGCACTTCCCCTTTCCGCCGCGTTGCGATCCAGGGCCAGCGGATCAAGATTTCCCGCATCGGCGCATCCTGCAAGCCATCGGCGATCCAGATCGGTTCCGAGGGCAGATAAGACTTCCGTCCCAAGCACAGGAGCCAGACGGGATTTTGCAGGCGAGCGTGCGCCGCTTCCAGCAGCGCGCGGTCATCGCCCTGAAGACCGACCAGAAAAGCCGCATCGGCGAGATAATGTCGACGCGAGACAACGCCCTCCTGGGACGGCTTCCCGTCGGCCTTGATGATGGTGTCCTCACTGGCGCAACCAGCGGTCTGATAATCTCGCTTGGGCGTACCTGGCCTGTCATGCCGCACGCCCATGCGCAGTCGCGTGAGGGGTTCCAGTTGGGTCCAGTTCTCGCGGTCGATCCCCATGGCAGCGGCGAGAAGGCCGACCACGCCGGACTTGCTGGGTTCCTGGCCGGTGTCGCGCTCGTCGAAACGGCTGGTCGTGCCCCAGGATTGCAGCGGACCAACCAAGCGAAGCAAAAGGGTGGGCATGGGTCACTCCTTTACGGATAGCACGGTCTTGTCCAAGAGATCCTTCAGGGATGCCATGGCCGTCCCAAAATCTTTATCAATCTTTGCCCCGGTCAGATTCAGAACGAAGGTCTCACCCTTCCCCGCGTAGGCCGTATTGAGCTTTTTGGCCTTCTCCATCAACTTCTCCGCCGATACCTCGGTCACTGATTCACCTTTTCCCACGCGGACTGCAGTTTCGAAGGCGTTGGCAAGATTGCGCGGGGCTGCGTTTTCGCGCACCGAGACGGCTACGAATTCGGGCGGATTGTGGGCGGCAAACGTGTTCTGTTTGCCAGTCGGCTCGGCTACCACAAAACCCTCGAGAAAAGCGCGCAGCCCTTTCTTTGCCAACTGCTCATCGTTCTGGAGATTTTCGACCAACTTTTCCCAATCCACGACTGCGTAACGGTAGAAGCAAGCCGAGTTGAACTCAACCGTGCCCATCATGTCCGCACCGGTGGAGTCCTGGGGTTTTAAATCGTCCACAGCAGTGTAGTAATCGAACTCGCGTTCGACGGAGTGCGTCGAAAGGGCATGGGCCACCTGGCATGCGGCGTTCTGGTTTTTCTCGGGCATGTCGGCGAGCATCCGCCCAAACAGCGCTAAATCCACAGCCTTTCCGCCGTTGAAAATGGAATCGATTTTCGCCCGAATCTCCTGGGGAGCTTCACCAGCAGTCGCCTTCTTGCTCCGGCTCTTGCCTTTTTCCTTGGCGTCTTCAACGGTGGGAACAATTTTCTCCCAGTATTGATGTATGGCTTCCGCCAAAGCGTCGATCTCTTTTTGTCCAAGGTATAGAAGGTATTGGGTTTTGCCGCCTTTCCCCGCGTTCAGCTTGACGTAGGATAAAGCGATTACGGTCTTGGCCAGAACTTCGGCCTCCTCGTGCTGCCCGGCAAGGCGATCGGCGATGGCCTTATACAATCGCTTGGTACGGATTGCCAATTCGTCAGCTTGAAAAAGGCCATCAGCCTTTTTTTGGATGAAGTTTTGCCGTACGGCCCGCTTGAGGCACTGGCTTGATATGCGGGCACGACGCGTGCCGCCGAACAGGGCGTCCTTGGGCGATCCCGTGTCGTCGCGGTTCAGGTTCGACGGCGCAAAGTTCTGCAGAACGTGAATTTCGATTAGGGTCTTCATGCGTTTCCCTCCTTATCAACGGCGTTTTCGGTTTCATTCTCCGGATTCGGGTTTCGATAAAAGTCGCGTCCCCATTGGTTTTGGGTGCGTTTCCGCTCACCATTCCAGTACAGCAGCCCGGTCAATAGGGCGTCAAAGTCAAGATTGAAGTCTTTTAGCAGAGCGACCATCTGCCGCAAACGCTGAGGCAATTGGTCGGGGTCGGCATCCAGCAAGCTGATGAAACGGCGTTCGGTGCTCGGTGAATGTGCCTGCCGAGCCGCGCAAGCCTTCCCAAGCGATATTGATGCTCCGTGGCGGTCTTTCCGCCAGTGTGCTGCCCAGAGACCGGCAACCAAGTAGAGCATCTTCCGCCGCCAGGAATCATCCTCGTTCTTCACGAACGGTTCCACGAACGGAAATGCGGCAGGG
Source organism: uncultured Planctomycetaceae bacterium (assembly GCA_964615095.1). Taxonomy (GTDB): domain Bacteria; phylum Planctomycetota; class Planctomycetia; order Pirellulales; family Thermoguttaceae; genus JANXQG01. The sequence continues at coordinate 16,278 of CAZTPX010000161.1, forward strand.
AACTCGCCTGGATCGAAGGCCAGGCTACGTCGCAACACGGCGCGCACCTTCGTGTCCGTATCGTTCAGTTTCTCCAACCATTCAATAAATCCGCTCATGTACTCTCCTCCTTCTTCAGACTCTTCTTGAAGTCCGTGATACTTGCGTCCAGTTCTTTGACTTTCTTGGAAACCGGCCCTTCGGCTTTCACCAGGGCGCGGATCGCCCAGGCGTCGCCCATCGAGACTGATAGCCGATGCTGTTCCCATGAATCCCTGATCGCGGTGCGAACCTCCTGAAGCCACTCCAGTTGGATTTCATCGGCCTTCTTCTCCAGCGTATAGGATTGCAGAAGGGCGCGGAATTTGCCTTCGAGAGTTGACCAATACCGGGGAATAGACGGCATTTGCGAAACGAATCCGCGAATGTCCTTGCCTTCCGGTTTCCTGTCGCCGCGACTGAGAAGATGGCGAGCATATGATTTACAAGCCAACCAAAGTGCTGTTTGGGTACTTTCCGCAACTTCCAGCAGGCGGCGAATATCGGAGCGGATGTCCTTGTCGCCCGCAAGGGCCGAGGGCAGAACGAACCGCTCCATTCGCCAGAATTCGATTTTTGCTTGGTTATTTGCCTGACCGAGAATCATCACTGAACGGGGAAAGCGGTCTGGATTCGAGCGCGTCAACGCAATCGCATGCGCAATCACCCCTGGTGCCAGTTGTGAGCCGTCGGGAAAGAGAGAGTCCAAGTCCCGCCATGTGCCACGATCATCCCTGAACTGAAGCGGACGCTTTCCGTATGCCTTACCTGATTCGTATGCCTGCATCGGATCGACATGTTGCGCGGGGTTCTCAAAACCTTCTCCGGCAACAAATCGAACAAAGGAAATTCCGCCGCCCGGTAATTCCTCAAGAAGCACCATGCGAGATTGCCACGTGAAGAGGTCCGCATATCCAGACGACATCCGTTTTGGACCCGCCAGGGGAAGCTGCTTGGGCTCACGTTCCCAAACGGCCGAGTCGCCCTGCATCACCTCCCGATTGCCGTATGGAACAAGGCAGTAGCACAGGGTCTCATGGAGGTCCTGGCCCAACGGAATACAGGTCATCGCGTTCGGTGATGGCGAGGGGCAGTAACCCCTGCCCCCGGAAAGCGAAAAGGACATCGTCGCGACAAGCCAGCGCGCACATTCCTTGGGTTCTCGCTTGCCTGGCGACCGCGTGTCGGTGTGATCGAAAAGAACCTTATTTGTCGTCGCGTTGAACTCTGCGGTCAATTTCGTCCACGGTTCAATTTCGTTGGGCGGAACAAGCGGATTTTGTCCAAAGGGATACTTCGCATCGAACAGCCAAAACCGATCTTGCCACGTCTTCAGGTAGCCCGTGATCTTATTGCCTGGCAGCCCGCTTTTGAACAGCTCCTTGGCCTCGTCGATATCGCTTGGGCCTTCCAGAGCGCGGTACAGAACGGCGAGCAAGAAGCGGTGCAGCGACGCGACCACCAACGGCGAGGGGTCTTCAATTGCCTCGATTTCCTTCGCCCGCAGCAACGTATCCTTGATTCCCAGTTCGTCGCGCGTCCCGTCGGGAAAGCGGACTGGAATCCATTTTTCGTCAATCAGGTTGAAACGGCTCATTCAGCCTCCTGCGCTTCATAAACCACCCCCAGATCGTCATCCCGTCGCACGGTCGTATCTTCCATCCAACGGCCGCCGGTGTCAATAACCCAGGCATGGCAGTTTTGCCGTAGCGGCGACTTTTTCCCTCCTTCGGGCACGCCGAGCGCCCAAAGCGTTTTCACCACTCCCACGCGCGACAAACTCACAGCCCGCAGAAACCAGCGCTTGGCCTGGGCGAAGTCCGCTTGTTGGCCCGGCTCGAAACGGTCATCCGGGAATAGCGGGATGGCGATCACCGAGTCGTCGCCCCACCGAGTTTTGGCCGCAAGAGACCGATGCCCTCCGGGCTCGTCTTCGTCATAAAGAACAAAACGCGCGGATCATTCCATGAGGCATCATCCGGCAGGCCGAGAATTGCCATGTTGGCCTGCCCCTGATAATGGTCGTCGGCTCAGACAAGTAATAGGCGGCGGCAACTTGACCCGATATTACCCCGGCGGCCGGGCGCCGTAAGTCAAACGACGCCACTCGGCCTCAATGCGGGCGGGCTCACCAGCATAAAACACCCCTTCGTCGTCGATGAACGCATCGTAAAAACGCCATGCCTCAGCGAACGTTGCCGCGGTCGGTCCCAGGACGCGTTGATTCGTTGCCAGCCGCAGAAACCCCTGTTGGGTCAGGCGGCAGAACGCGCAAGTTCCCACGCCGCGACCCGCAAACCAGGCGGTCGCTACGTCGTGAAACTGGTGCATGCGAAAGGCCAACCAACGCGGCGGCCATCTGGTACATGGTCAAGCGGCAGCAGCCGTACAAGCTCGGCAGCACCCGCGGCGACGACCGCCTCGGGGACGCTTGTGTGGTTCCCCACAGTGTGCTTCCCGTCGATCGCGATGCGTTTTTCAAGGTACAGCAAGGGCGCGCAAAGGAGGGAAACGAAAGAAGCTGCCCGGACACGAATGTCGCGGGCAGCCCGGCGTCTTTGACGCGCCCTTGACCTGCTGATCCCTTGGCGAGTTGCTCGCCAGCAGAGCTCGACTCCCTTTCACCAGGCAACCCACGAAGGCTGGCAAGGGGCGCCGCCATATCCCGATCTCCAGGTCCTTGCCCGGGCGGAGTCGTGCGACTGCCGCAAGCCGCAAACTAGTCACGCAGGCCTGCCGGAAGGATGCCGTAGTGCCACCCCATATACGATGCTCGTTGGCCTGCCTGCAGGGCGGGGTACTCACATCGCCGCCAGTCTGCAAACAGTACGACATCCTTCCGCAGATTTTTGTAGGTCTGGTAGTCGCTCCGGACTTCGCTCACCACGCGGCCCGTGAAACCGGCACGGGCCAGACGGCTGAGCACGGCGTACACCATCTCCGCCCCGCAGTACATCGGCCGGTGCTCGTTGCCGCCAGGCCGATAACCGGGCAAGTGCACATGGCGGAGTTTTCCGGCGTGGACGGCCAAGAACGCCTCCAGGGCAGCCAAGAGGGTTTCGAGCGGGGCGTCTTGTAGCGAATATCGCCAGAGGTGCTCGACGTTGAGCGTGAGCCAACGTCTCTCGCCGGCCCAGCGGTCGAACCCCCCGCGGTCCACACGGCCGTTTTCGACGGCAAGGCACAAGGATGGCTCCCGCGCGAGAAGTCTTCGCGCGTAGTGTTTGTACATCCTCGCTTGGATGATCATCTCCTGGCAGGCCAGTTCGCGATACAAGGCGACCGCGCCGTCCAGGAGCCAGGGGGTGAGTTCCCCATCCTTCGGAAAGCGAATCGTGTATTGCAGCGGGAATTGACGGGCCATGGACGCGACAGCTTCCCAGTTCGCCAGGACACCCACATACGTCAATAACTCTGCGCACTGAAACCCGGCCCGGGTGGCCCTCTTGAATGTCTGCGGTTCAGGATAGAATCTGGTCGCCAGTTTCAAGCGGGTGGTGGAGCGACCGGTCCACACCCGCCGCAGGTCTTCCGGACTGACGGCCGTGCGGATAGCGCGGAGCACCGTTTCGAGCTTCGCAGCGTCCGCGAGCGCCTGGATTTCGGGTAGCAGGCGCAACGCGGCTGTCCCGAACTTCAGGCCGAGGGCCACCTCAATGCCCTTGATCAGGCCCTTGATCAGGCCGTCATCCCGTCCAATACCGTCCGCTGTCGTGATGCAAGACATTGGTTCTCCTCCATACGTAAAGTCATGCCACCGAAGATTATGGTCCGCGGTACGTGAGGGTGAGTGTTTCGGCAGGCACCGGGCTACCGCTGCGAATGCAGCCAGGCGTCCAGGTCGGCCCGGGAGTTGAAATCCAACAGGGCTTCGCCGAGTTGCTCGAGGCGCTCGATCGCCAGGCCCTCGATCTGCGCTTCCACGGCCGCATCAAGATCGCCCAGCCGCTTGCGGAGTTGACGCAGAAGCACGGTTCGCGCGCCCTCCTGCCGGCTCTCCTGACGTCCTTCCTGCCGGCCCTGCTTCAAACCTCTCTCCATCCAACTGGTTACGATTTCCATCACACCCTCCCTCTCTTGGGGGCTGAGTTCCTGTAACTCCGCCCCGAATTCTTGTTCTTCTTCCATTGTAAGCCGAAGGTACGAATCGATAAAGCCCGAGATCAATTCCCGCCGCGCAGGGTCGAGCGACAGCCTGGCCAGCATGCGCAAACAGGCCAGCTTGACCCGGGCCACCTCTTTCGGCCCCCTGTGCATGGTTGCCATCAGGGCGGCAACGACCGGGTTGCTCCGTTTCTCGTAGTCCTGCCACTGCATCTGGTTCAGTTGCACCACCCGAAAGCGGAAGGCGAGCACGGCCAGGTCCGGGAAGTCAACGCGGTGCTCGTCAGGTTGCAGCCGCTGGGGGGTCTCAAACGAGAACAGCGCGATGGGGTAGACGGGCAGAGCGTATTTCTCATAGAAGCGGGCGAAGTAGGTAAACATCCGCCGCGGAAAATTCTTCCTCCGCTCGGCCTGCGCTTCGACGTGGATCAGGAAGCCCACGGGCTTTCCGCGGAACCTGGTCTTCGCCACCAGATCCACCCGCGTGACGCTCACCGTGGGTAACGTCCGTGAAGACTTCCATGTTGAGGAATTCCAGCCAGGCGGGGTCCAGATACCGCGCCAACTGGGGACAAAACACTTTCAGAAAGTCCAAGAAAAACGTCGTCAGCAATTCTTTGAAAAGGCGGTCGTGATCCATCGATCTACTCCTGGTATGTGTGGCACGGAATGTTGGCAGAACGCGGCGAGATCTGGGCGTGATGCCAAAGCGAACCCCAGCTCGCGAACCGGCAGTTCCTTTGCGCAACCCGGCCCCCGTTTTCAGCGGGCGCGGACTTGCCCTCGATGTTCCGCCGGTGTGGCTCACAGAGGCGGAACGGCTTGCGCGGCTCGTCGCGGCACGCGGCCTTGCTGCTGATGTAGTTCGCAAGACATTTCTTGGCTGGCATAAAGCCTCCTTCTGGTCGGGCCGTCGCCTCACTGGGGCTCCTCCTGCGAGGGAAGGTCTGACGGGCGACGGCAAAGCAAACGCGAGGATTGTAGTTGGTCCAAAGCGGGCCCAGGACCGAAGTCACCCAGGCGAGCGCAGGGCGCCCAACGTACAGGTAGTGGTGGATCTTGACGCGAGCGCGGGGTGGCAGCGAAACCGTAGCGGAAAATAGCCCGGGCGCCGGGTATCACGTCGCTCCCAGCAGGAAAATACGGAAACAGCGGCCGAGCGGTTTCAGCACGTTGCCTTCGGTCAGTTCGCCGCGCAGGGCTTGACACCTACGGCCAAGCTCTGCGGCCTGATAGCAAAAGAGATGCTGCTCGACGAGCTGGATCGGATCCGGATAGGACCTCTCGGCGTCCGCTGTGGCCCGCGGGCACCTACAAGCCGGCGCGGATTGGTTTCCTGCCGTGATTCGCCGGGAGATTTGCCAGCAAGAATGGGGTTGCCCCGCCGAAGGCAGGGGCGTCTTGAGATCAGATTCCACGAATAGGCCCATAGAACCTGCGCCGGCCACTCACGACCAGCGCAGGTTCTTCAACAGGGGCTAGGCGCCGCCTGGGCCACGGCACTGTGGAAATGGCACGTTTTCCAAAGGGGCTGCGGAGCGCGGCAACGTGTTCCACGTTCCCGCCTAAAGGCCGCCATGCCTGCGCTCCCCGACGGCGGGCGGCCGCCGCCATCTCCGCGAACCGCGGAACCACCGCTTCACCTTCAACCGGCCCACACGCCCCGCAGGTCCTCGGGTGTGGCTGCC
>CAZTPX010000162.1:0-21761 GCA_964615095.1 uncultured Planctomycetaceae bacterium
ATCTGCCCGGAAACGGTCGTGCCCGTCTTCAAGCCGAAGCGGCGGATCTGGCTGGGCGAGACGTAAATGTCGTCGGGGCAGGAGAGGTAGTGGTAGTCGGGACTGCGGAGGAAGCCGAAACCGTCGGGCAGCACCTCCAGCGTCCCTTCGCCGTACATCAGGCCGTTGAGCTTGACCCGTTCCTTGAGAATCTTGAAGATCAGGTCCTGTTTCTTGATGCCGGCATAGTCGCTGAGGTTGTCCTTGCGGGCCTCCTCGATCAAGTCGGACATCGACATCTTCTGCAACTCGGCGATATGCGTATCGCCGGCCTGCTTGATCTGCTCGTAGCGGTCGTGGATCTCGTCGGGGAGGTTTTCCACGCCGGCGGCGATCTCTTCGGCCAGCGAGAGCGGCTCCTCATCGTCGTAGGAAAAAGGATAGTCTGGCTCCACGGCGATCTTGACGACCCCGTCGGTCGGATGGCCCGACAGCGGATTCTGGAGATTATCGGCCTTCTCGGGAGGATCGTCACGATCGTCGCGATGAGCATCAAGGTGGTGGGCCGAAGGCATCGAATGAACTCCTGACAAAGGATGGGTGCCGACGCGCGGAAGGCGTCAGCGGCGGGTTATCGGGCGAAGGGGGCGTAAGGGGGGACGGTGCAGCTTCCGCGCGCGGAAATCGCGGCGAAGGCCGTATTTCAGTGTCGGGATTCTCGAGCAGGAGCCTGCGAGGCTGGATTTGAGGGAAAAAGCGAGAGTTGCGTCAGCCGACGAGGAACTGCCAAAGGCGCTGGACCTGCGCTTGAGTATGTTCGGCGGAGCCTGAGTTGTCAATAATCAAATCGGCACGGGGGCGTTTGCAGTCCAAGGATTCCTGTGCGGCCTCCCGGGCCGTAAAATCCTCTTCCGTCCACCCCCGCTTCAGGGCACGCGCCATCCTCATTTCTCTTGGTACATCAATGAAAGCGAGATAATCACATAGTTTATCCCACCCGGCCTCAAGAATCAATGCGGCGTCCAATATGGCCAGTGGGGGGGCGGTTTTTCCGCCCTCCGGGCCATCGACGACGGCATTCGTTGCCGACGAAGCGGTCTTGATGGCCTCAACCTGAGCCAAAAGCCGCCGGCCGATCTCCGGGTGAGTCAGGTCTTCGAGGAATTTCCGTTCCGGCGGCCCGTCCGGTGGTGGAGCAAAGACGATTCTTGCCAGACTTCGGCGGTCAACATGGCCATCAGGGCCGAAGATCTTGTTGCCCCAACGCTGGCGGGCCGCTTCTTCCACGCGCGGCAGCCGCAGGGCCTCGTGCCCCGCACGATCGGCGTTCAGCACTACGGCACCCATGTCCGCCAACTGCCGCGCGACCAGGCTCTTGCCGCTCGCCACTCCGCCGAGAAGACCAAGGATTTTCATGAGGGCGCCTGCTTACAATAGATCGTAACGCACGATGCCCGGCACTCGATCGAAATCGTTGTCGCCGCTGGCAAGATTCACGAGCCTATTGCTCTGCATCATGGCCACAACCAGGGCATCGCCACTCAATAAGCCGTGCTTGCGGCTCAAATCCGCTGCAAGCAAGATATGATTCGACGTGACCTGAATGACTTCCACGCCCACGGCGAGGATCTCGTCAAGCATTTGCCGGAAGCGAGTCAGCTTTTGGATCTCGGCGGGATTGTTCCTGAGACGTCGACCTATGCCGGCATACGGCCATCCGAGACATTGACACGCCTCCACCGTCATGGCACGGTGCGCCACGTCGTGCAATACGAGCGACGATGTAAAACCTCGAAGGTCCTTCTTTTCGAATCGCTTGAGCAAAGCGTTGCACGATGGACCGTATACGGGATCCGGGCCAAAGTCATAGACAAAGACGTTCGCGTCAACGAATACCGGTTCGCCGGCAGGAATCATTGTTAAGTTCACGGTGACTCCAGCACACCAAACTCGTCGTCTTCTGCAATCTTCCGAAGGATCTCTGGATCACCCGTCCAACCTAGCAGCCCATAGCTGCTCTCAGCACGGCTGATTTCTTCATGAACGGTCACCTTGACCCGTTGATGCTCCTGCAGGGGTATAGGGCTGTCAAGTTTCAGAACACCATTCTCGTACGTCGCGGAAATTTCCATTGGCATCGCAGATCAGTCCTCGTCTGAAAAGGCCGGTTTTTCCCACCTATAGCAGCAAACTCGAATCAATTCTAGCATAGTCGCTTTGTTTCGCCAAGCTTGTTGCGGAACCCGATGGGTATTATAGTAGCTTTAGGTTCTTCTGGCATTCTTGGAGGCCGACCGTGGGGCTATCAATCGAAGTCGAACAGGAAGAGGACGGCCGCTGGGTGGCCGAAGTGCCGGGGCTTTCTGGTGTCTTGCCGTACGGGCCGACCCGAGCCGAGGCCATTGATCGCGCCAAGGCACTCGCCCTGCGGGTCATCGCCGACCGTCTCGTTCATGGCGAACCCGTTCCCGCGTTGGAATGTTTTTAAGCACTTGCTATGGCAAACACCAACCGCTCTGCCTCGAAATCCGGTTCCGGCTGCCTGGTTCTGTTCGCCTTGCCCTTTGCCGCGGTTGGTGTCGGGATGGGCGTGTGGCTTTGCAGCACGCTCCTTGCATATTTCAGCGCGAGGAACTGGGTGGAGACGCCGGCCCACATCATTCGCACCGAATTGAAGGCCCAGCGTGGGAAATCGACTACCTACGAGACCACAGCCGAGTATTCTTACGAGTATGGCGGCCAAAAGTACACCGGCACGCGCGTCGGTCTCAACAGTGGCGAGGACAACGTCGGGTCGTTTCAGCAAACTGCCTTTCGCGAACTGAGCAGGTACCAGAAATCCAAGCAACCATTCCGTTGCTACGTCAACCCGGCCCAGCCCGATCAATCGCTCCTGTACCGCGATTTACGCTGGGAGCTGGTCGCTTTCAAAATGCTCTTCGTTCTGGTTTTCGGGGGCGTGGGCTTCGGCATGCTAATCGGCGGCTTGGCGGCGCATGGAAAACAACGGGTGGAAGCCGCCTTGGGCACGGCGCACGCCGAAAGCCCTTGGATGTGGAAGGCCGACTGGGCCGCGGGGCGAATCGTCACGTCGTCCAAGACCGCGGCGCTGGCGGTTTTGGTGTTTGCCGTCTTCTGGAACCTGGTCTCTTCTCCGCTGTGGTTCATCTTGCCCGGCGAAATTCTCGACAAGGGCAATAATGTGGCCCTGCTGGGCCTGTTGTTTCCGGCTGTCGGCCTGTTGCTCATCGGCTGGGCGGTTCTTTCCATCCTGCGGTGGCGGAAGTTCGGCCAATCGGTGTTCCAGATGGCCTCCGTGCCAGGCGTCATCGGCGGGCAGCTTGCCGGCGTAATCCAGACCTCCGCCAAGATCCGGCCGGAAGACGGGTTCCACCTGCTGCTCCGCTGCATACGGCGGATCACCACCGGCAGCGGTAAAAGCCGCAGCACGTCGGAAACAGTCCTCTGGGAAGACGAGCGGATCGCAATGCATGAACTGCTGGACGACCAGGCCGAGCAATCGGCGATCCCCGTGGTGTTTCAGATTCCCTACGATTGCCATCCTAGCGACGAGCAGAACCTCGACAACCAGACCCTCTGGCGGCTGACGGCCGCGGCGGAGGTGCCGGGCATCGATTATGTGGTAACGTTCGACGTTCCCATTTTCAAGACGCCCCAGAGCGATCCCCACTTTGTGCCCGAGCGTGGCACGATGAGCGAGTATGTCGGCGTCCCCACGCCGGAACGCGAGTTGCGCGAAGCGGGTGTGGCCAAGACGACCGCTCCGGACGGTGAAGGCGTTCGCTTCGTTTTCCCCATGGCGCGAAATCCGAGCAGTACCGTCTTCTTCACCATTTTCTGGCTGATTTGGACTGGGGCGATCGTCGTTATATTCCACCTGGACGGGCCGTTGGTCCCCATGGTCATCGGCTTGCTAGTCGACATACCGATTACTTGGGCCCTGATCGACTTCTGGTTCTATCGCAGTGTCGTCGATATATCGGACCGCGAACTGGCGGTCAGCGGCGGGTTGCTGGGGCTTGGCGCTACGCGGCAAATCGAGTTGGCCAACGTCAAGGCCATCGAAACTCGGCAAGGTATGTCGTTCAACCAGAACGTTTACTACCATGTGGTCGCCGTCTGTAGCAACGGCAAGCGGATTACGCTGGGGAAGCGATTGCCGAGTCTGCGCCTGGCGGCGGCCGTCGCCCGGCAGATGGAAGAGGCCCTGGGCAGGCAGCCGGCCGCGGCGAAAGGTACATAAGACTTGTTAGCAGACTGCCTTGTCGCCAGACCCCAGCCCGCTTGCCGGGCTGGTGAACAAGTCTTATTAGCGAGAACGGCGTCAGCTCCCCGACACGGTTCGCGTCCGGCCCGGCACCCTTCGGGTGCCGGGCCGGACACGACAAAGAGATCGGCGGGGTCCTGTATCGACTCGCTTATAAGACTCGTTCACCTGCCCGGCAAGCGGGCAGGGGTCAGCTACTTCAGTCCGTAACCAGAACCCACTGCTGAACTTGTATTACGGCCTTATCGTCTACGCAATCTCTTTCGTATCCGCCCAGTTCGGCCCGGCCTTCACGTCCACCTTCAGCGGCACGCGCAGTTGATATACGCCGGACATTTCTTCGCGCAACAACTTCGCCAGATAATCCACCGCGCCCGCCGGCGTCTCAAAGATCAGTTCGTCGTGGATCTGCAACAACATCCGCGCGGGGTGCTGCTCGCGCTTCAGTCGGCGATAGACCGCCAACATCGCCAGTTTCATCAGATCGGCGGCCGAACCTTGAATGATCGTATTCACAGCCGTGCGCTCGGCCATGTTCCGCGAGCGGCCGGCGTCGGCCCGCACACCCTCGATCGCCCGGCGTCGGCCGAGGATCGTCGTCACGTAGCCCTGCTTGCGGCACTCGGCCAACGACTCGATCAAGAACCGCTCGATGCCCGGATAGGTTTCAAAATAACTGTTGATGAACTTCGAGGCCGTCTCCCGCTCGATGCCCAATTGCCGTGCGAGGTTGACCGACCCCTGCCCGTAGATCGTGCCGAAGTTCACCACCTTCGCCTGCCGGCGCATGTCGGCGGTCACCTCCTCCAGCGGCACGTTATTGACCTGGCCGGCCACGCGGGCATGAATGTCTTCGTCGCGCTGAAATGCCTCGCAGAGCCGTTGGTCGGCCGTGTAATGGGCCAGCACGCGCAGTTCGATCTGCGAGTAGTCGGCCGCCACCAGCGACCATCCCTCCTCGCCGGGCACGAAGGCCGAGCGGATCGCCCGCCCGGCCTCGGTCCGCACAGGGATGTTCTGCAAGTTGGGATCGTGCGAGCTGAGCCGCCCCGTGGCCGTGACCACCTGGTTGAACGAGGCATGCACGCGGCCCGTGCCCGGATGGATCATCTGCGGCAGGGCGTCGACGTAAGTCCCCTTGAGTTTGGAGTATTGCCGATATTCGACGATCTTGGCCGGCAGGGGATGCCTGAGGGCCAGTTCCTCCAACACGTCGACATCGGTGCTAGGCCCGGTCTTGGCCGTCCGCTTGATCACCGGCAGCTTCTTTTCGACGAAGAGGATTTCCTGGAGCTGCCGCGGCGAGGCGATATTGAACTCGTGGCCCGCCATGGCGTAGATCTCCTGCTCCAAACGCCCGATCTGCTGGCCGAAGTTGTCGCTAAGCTCGGCCAGGCGGCGGACGTCGAGCTTCACGCCGTTGTATTCCAACTCGACCAGCACGTCGATCAGCGGCATCTCCAGGTCGCGAAACAGCGGCACCAGGCTCTCCGCTTCCAGCCGCCGGGCGAGGATCGGCTGCAAGCGGACCGGCACCAAGGCATCTTCCGCCGCATAATCGGTGATCTGCGGCACGGGCACCTCGTCCATCCGCTTCTGGTGCTTGCCCGAGCCGATCAGCTCTTCGATCTTGATGGTCACGTGGTGGAGATAGCGCTTGGCCAGGTCGTCGAGGCTATGGTTTCGCTGTCCGGCGTCCAGCAGGTAACTCGCGACCATCGTATCGAAGGGCGTGCCGGCCAGCTCGATACCGGCGTTGCGGAGCACGATGCGGTCGTATTTCAGGTTCTGGCCGAGTTTGCCGATGGCCGTGCTCTCCAACACCGGCCGCAAGGCCTCGAGCGTTTTCTCCCGATCGAGCAAGCGCGAACCTTCCGGTCCCCGCAAGGGCAGATAGTAGGCCTGCCGCTCGTTCCAGGAGAGCGAGATACCCACGATCTCGGCCCACCGCGGCCAGATGTGCGTCGTTTCCGTATCGACGGAGATTTGCGGTTGCCGCCACAATTCGCCCACGAGGGCCGCCAGGGCCTCGGGCGTGTCGATCGTCACGTACACCGGCATCGTATCCGGCACGGGGCACCCGCTTGCGGGTCCAGTGCCGGGTTCTGACGGCACACGGAGCGTGCCGAGTATATGCGGCAGGCGCTCGGCAAGGCGGCGGAAGCCGAATTCCTCGAACAGCGCACGTGCCCGGGCGTGGTTGCTGCCGTCCGGCCGGGCCGATTTCCAGGAAATCGCCACGGGCACATGGGCATCGAGTTTCACGAGTTGCCGGCTGAGCAGGGCCTGCTCGCGAAACTTCTTGAGGTTCTCCTTTTTTGCCGTGCCGCCCACCTCGTCCACGTGCGCCAGAATGTTCTCCAAGGAGTGGTACTTCTCCAGCAAATCGCGGGCCGCCTTGGGGCCGATCAGCGGCACTCCGGGCACGTTGTCGGTCGAATCGCCCACCAGCGCCTGGTAATCGACCACCTGATTGGGCGCCACGCCCCATTCCTCTTTCAGAACCGCGCGATCGATGACCTCGTTCTTGCGGATGTTGTAGAGCTTTACGTGATCGGTGATCAGTTGCCGGCAGTCCTTGTCGCCGCTGACGATGAAGCATCGCCCGCCCAACTCGTCGGTGAGCCGGGCGACCGTGGCCACGATGTCGTCGGCCTCGAATCCCTCATAGGCCAGCAGAGGAATTCCCAGGGCCTCGACCATGCGATGCACGAAGCCGATCTGCGGCACGAGGTCCTCGTGCATGTCGGGCCGACCGGCCTTGTACTGCTCGTAAAGCTGGTGGCGGAATGTCTTGCCCGGCAGATCGAAGGCGCAGAAGAGGAAATCGGGCTGTTTCGATTCCAGCAAAAAGAGCAGGTCCCGCGCAAACCCATAGACGGCATTGACCGGCTGCCCGGTGGGGCTGGTCATGTCCGGGATGGCGTGGAAGACCTGGTGGATCAAGGAATGGGCATCGACCACCCAGACCGTCTGGCCGGCGAGACTTTCGGGCTGCGGCGCGACTGCAGGATAGGTTTGCAACCTGTCAGTACGGCTGGTTTGCAACCTGTCGCTGGGTTCGGTTTGCAATCGGTCGCCGCCAACCGTTGCGGGTGGAGGAGACGGCGTTTCCACGGCCTCTTGATCGAAGAACGATTTCTGATCCTTGGCGGCGCGCTTGACCATCGAGAACTCGCGAATCATGGGAGCAGGAAAGCTGCGGTATACATCCGGGACGACGCACCTTACAAATGATACCCCCGCCGGGGATTGCGTCAATATGCGCCACGTTCGATTCGAGGAAATGGCTTCTGTAGACCTTTTCCGCCCAAGCCGTTTACGATCTAATGGAACTGTTCGCGGAGTATGAACGCACAAAGAAACCCGCCGGAGGCGTCTCATTTTCGGGGCCAAGGTTGTGTATTCAAAGAAAAATGCCTGGAGCGGACCAAAGATCTGCCTTCGTCGTGAGTCTAATCCAATAGATACGCAAACGGAGGGCCGCCGTGAAGTCCGACGAGCAACTGGTTGCATGTTACCGGGATTCAGGGCGTCGCGAGGCCCTCGACGAACTGACAAGGCGACACCTTGGCAGGGTGCGGGCGATGATTTATCCCATGGTATTAGACGGAACCCTGGCAGACGATTTGACCCAGGAGGTCTTTCTCCGGGTGTTTCGTGGGCTGGCGTCATTCAACGGGCAGTCGCGGTTTTCCACGTGGCTGTATCGCGTGGCCATGAACACGACCAGCGGTTTCCTGAGCCGGCGGCGGCGATCACGCGTCGATTTTCGCGCCGAACTGCCCTGCGATTGCCGGTCGTCCGTGGAACGGCCCGAATCGAGTGTCATGGACATCGAGTTGCAAACTGCCGTGGAGATCGCGCTCGGCGAGTTGCCGCCGAAACTGCGGGCAGCGATCGTACTGATCACATTGGACGGCATGGATGCGGGCGAGGCGGCGCGGATCGAAGGCTGCAGCCGTCCCACCATGTACTGGCGGCTGCACGAGGCGAGAAAGCGGCTCAAGCAGCGGCTGAAAGGGCACGTTTCGCCATGACTGGCAAACCGGACGATACCTTGAACAATCTGTTGCGGCAATGGCACGAGCGGAACACGTCGGCCGAGGCTGAGTTAGAGCGCCTCCACCGCCGCATTTCGAGGAGCATCGAGAACGCCAGGTTTCTGGACTTGCCCAGCGAGCCGCCCCAACGATCGTTGCGGGCAATCCGGGCGGGGTGGTGGTTTGCGCTGGGATCGGCAGCAACGGTCTTGCTGATGCTTGGCTTGCGGCCGAGCAGTCAGTCGCCGCAACCGGTGACAGCACTCCACGAGCCATCGCAAGCCTTGCCGCCGGAAGTCCAGTTCCCGGCCTCCCAACTAGCCGAAAAGGCCCGCTTGCTGGCGGGCATGGAGGAAGCCTTCAATGGGCGGCTGGCCTGGGTAGCCGAGCACGGCCGCCAGGTGGAACTGGGCCTCTTGCCCGATACCGCACGGCTTCCGCGCGATGCAAGGTCTTTGGCGGTGCGGCTCATCGTATTGGCCCGCCAGGGGAAAGATTCCGCCTGGCGGCCGATTTGGCAGGCGGACGCGATCGCTCGCGACGAAGAAATTGTCGATCTTACGGCCGAAAGCGTCGGCGACGGCAGCTTGCGGGTTTGGATGCACCCGCTGCCCGACGGCGCAATCGCCGTGGACACCGATCTAGCGGTCAACGGTTTGCTGCCCGTGCGATCCTCGTTTAGCGGCGTCCAGCACAGCGGAACTCCGCAACGTGTGTTCTCGTCGCAGAGCGAGGACGCGGAATTTCAGATTTATCAGATTGTGGCCGCACTGCCGGGAGGGAAGGGCTTATGACAAGGATAGAGAGCGCGTTCGCAGCCGTAGTCCTACTAGCCTTGGCGCTCGTTCATGGACCTAGTGCAAGCCCGGCTGCGGAAGCAGCAACGATCGCGCCGTCGGAAAAATGGTCCAACGTGTTCAGCGGCGCGGACGTCACGTTTCACTACGTCGTTCGTTCCGATGAGGCGTTGGCCGGCCGCCTGAACTGGTCGCTCTCGGTCGACCGGCGGACCGTCGAACACGGCCAAGTGCCGCTCAATATCCCCGCGGATCGCGCCGCCGAAATCGCCGTGCCGCTGAAGATGCCCGAGGTCAAGCCGGGCGTGATCTTGCAGGCGCAGTTGAGCGCGGCCGTCTATCCGACGGGAGCGCGGCGGCCGGCGGCCGAACATTCCAAGACGGTCTGGATCTTCCCCCGCGACCCCTTCGCAGAACAAAGCGAGTGGCTCAAGGGCCTAAAGATCACCCTCTTCGACCCGGAAGGCAAAACGGCCGACGTGCTGGAGAAGGTCCACGTGCCCGTGAAGTTCACCAAGAACATCTCCGCATTGGATGACTTGAAGGAAGGGATGCTGGTGATCGGCGAGGGCACGGCGTGGCGCGACTACCGCGGGCTGGGTGAGGCGATGGTCAAAGCGGCGGCCCGCGGTGTGCCGGTGCTCTGTCTGGCGCCGGGTGACGGCTGGCTGGTCTTGCCCGGCAGCGAGGGTACGGATCTGCCTCGGCCCGCCGGCTTGACCTTTCGACAGGAGGACGTCATAACGGAGTTGGACAAACGCCTGGACGCCGGCGCGTGGACGTTCGGCAGCCGGGTTGCCGCCATCCGGTTGGCGATCAAAAGCGACCGCGACCAGGTTGTGGCCGCGGCAGCGAATGACGGCCCCGGTTGGGCTTGGCTCAATGCACGTTACGCCGCGCCGAGAGGTCGGCTGATCATTTGTTGCTTCCCGATTATCCGGCAATGGGAGGCCTCGCCCGCGCCGCGGTACCTGCTCGTCGAACTATTTCGACGGCTCAACGCCGCCGCGCAATCCGTCTCATTACCTTAGAACCCCTAACACAACCCTTATTTGCCCCGTATGCCGGCCGGCAACGCCCGGTCGTGTTAGGGGTTCTTAAGAGGAAAGGAAAAACTGACCATGAACCCACGTACTCGACTGTTCGCCCTATCCGTCGTATTGCTCGTTTGTACCGCGCTTTCGGCCGGGGCCGCGGACGATAAGAAAGAAAAGACGCCGCAGGTCTATGCGGCCGCCGTGCTTCCCTTCCAGGAGCGCGGGCGGGAGACGAAGGACCAAGGCAGCAAAGTCACCGACTTGCTTTTCGCCAAACTGGCGGCCGAGCCGGGGCTGACGCTCGTGGAGCGCGAGGACGTCAGGAAGCTCCTGGAAGAGCAGGAACTGAACCTTTCCGGACTGGTCAACCCGCAGCAAGCCACCAAGGTCGGCCAACTCACCGGCGCCAAGCTGCTCATCACCGGCTCCGTGCTCCAGGTCGACAATTCCCTTTACCTGATTGCCAAGATCATTGGCACGGAAACGAGCCGTGTCGTGGGCGCCTCGGTGAAGGGCAACGTCCGCGACGACCTGGGCAAGCTGACCGACGACCTGAGCGCGGAGATCGTCAAGACCATTGCCAAGCGGGCCGACGACCTGGTCGCCAAGCCGCTCACGCACGAGGACCGCATTGCCACCCTGAAGAAGAAGCTCGGTAACGGCAAGCTGCCTTCGGTGCTGGTCGAGATCTCCGAGCAGCACACGGGCCAGGTCGTTCCGCTGGTGGTGCGGAGCGAGGTGATCGTCGTCGGGCGGGCGGGCGGCCAGATAACGATCGACCCGGCGGCGGAGACCGAGGTCACCCTGTTTTGCAAGGAGTCGGGGTTCACGGTGATCGATCCCAAGGAGGGCCGCAAGAAGGACGCCGATATCCTGATCCAGGGCGAGGCCTTCAGCGAGCACGCCGTGCAGCACGGCAACCTGATTTCGGTCAAGGCCCGACTGGAGGTCAAGGCCATCGACCAGACCAGCGGGAAGATCGTGGCCGTCGATCGTCAGACGACGGTTGCCGTGGATCTAACGGAACAGATTGCCGCGAAGAACGCCTTGCAAGAGGCGGGGGCGGTAATTGCCGAGAGGATGCTGCCGAAAATCGCGGCGGCCAAAGCCGGCGACGGAAAGGGCAAGTAGGCGCGCCCGTTCCCGTGGACGTTGGAACTTGTGGATACTCGCCTCTTGCCGGGAAGCGAGCGGAGACCGAGAATGCGGTACACAACAGCTTCGGTTCTGTTGGCCACGACACTAGCTCTTGCGACAGGCTGCGGGCAGCATACATCCCAGTCTTCCGATTCCCGCGACGCAGCGCCCGGCGTGCCGGTTGATGAGTCCAAAGGCGACGACAAGCAAGTGCGGCCGCCCGTTCGCCTCGCAATTGTTTCCTCCGTGGAAGGGAAACATGCGACGGCCGAAGATTTCTTCCTCGTCGAGGCGTCGAAACTCGACGGCGTGGAACTCCTCGAGCGCGGGCGATTGGACGCCGTGCTCCGCGAGCAGAAGCTCAGCACGACGAATCTGCTCTCTCCTGAGACAGCGGTCCGTATCGGCCGGCTGTTGACCGCGGACGCACTCGTGCTCGTGGAAGCCGCGGCGGGTGGGGGCAAGTCGGCCGATCGCATTCGCCTCATCGAAACGCGCGGCGGAGTCCGGCTGATGGATCACCCACTCGCGTCCGCGGCGGCCCCGGCCGACCGCGACGCCCTGATGGCGGACGTCCGTCGCTGCCTCGGCAAACTTCGTGCGCCGGAAGATCGCCGGCTGTACGTCGCCGCCGTCGGCTGGCACTGCGAGGAGCCTAACGACGTGCTGGCGGGCGATGCCCGATTGCTCGGCGTGCTGTTGGAACAAGATCTCGGCGCGTTGCCCGATCTCGTGATGTTGGAGCGCGACCAGGCGCGCCATGTGACCGCGGAGCAGGCATTGGCCAACGTCGGCCCGCACCTCCGCCCCGCGGCCGTCGTGATCGAAGGCGGCTTGCAGCGGGACGTGGACGGCAAACATCTGATCGTTTCCCTCGTCGTCCACGGGCCAGGCGCGAAAAGCCTCCGAACGGCCCGCGCGCGGATCGCCCGCGACGCCCTTGTGGCCGAGAGGACGGCGGTCCTCGACGCCCTGGTTGCGGTCCTCGGCGCAGGGAGGGAAACAGCGGCGTTGGTGCCGGTTGACGAGGCCGCGCTGTTGGCCGAACGCGCGGCCGAGCTGAAATCGAACCAGATGCCCGCCGAGGCCGCCGCGGTCTATCAGGCCGCGTTCACGCTGGCGCCCCGGCGAGAGTGGTTCGATTTGGGGAAGTCGTGCTACCGGGACCAGGCGGCCAACTACTCACTGTTTCAGGCCGAGCGCCTTCGCGCGAACCTGCGGGGATCGCGCTTCGCGCAACAGTACGTCGAGTGGTGCATGAAACATAATCGGGAGGGCGACGGATGGAATGTGGATCTCGTTTTCCAATTCGCCCCCTACGTTGCGCTCTACGCGAAATCGGTCGAAGAAGTGCTTGCCCGCGATCCGCGCGCCAAGATCTGGTACGATAAGACCTCCGGCCACGAGTTCTACAGCGGCCTGGCGCGGGGCGACGACGATGCCGAGATCGTGCAACTTCAACGCGAGATCCTGCGCGTGCAGGACGAAAGCTACGAACTGGTTGCCGCCTGGCGCCGCGAGCACAAGAAACCGCTCGATGACCTTCTCCTGGGGCGTCTCGTCCGGGCAGCCTACTCGGTTACTCCCGGCGAGGCCAAGACGGAAGTCATCACACTGCTTACCGAGATCCGCCGAAGTGGCGCCTGGGCGCGGATGATTGCCGCGAGAGACGCTTCCTCGGCCCGCAAGTACGTCAAACCACCCGATCCGATCGTTGTCCTCCATCGCTGCATCAACATCATGGTCGATTATCGCTGGCACGCTGAGGAGGTGTTGCCGTTGTTGGACTGGCTCACGGAGCAGGACGATCCCGCGATCCACGCCGCCGGGCTTGCCGGCAAAGTCCGCTTGAAGGGCGCGGCGGGGAAGAAGGCTGCCGGAGAGTTCTTGTCGGCACTGTCGCGCGGGACTGCCGGCGTGCACAAAGCGTCGTTGCAGTCGATCGTGCTGAGTTGCATGTACTACGTGCCGCCGGCGGATCGTGCCGCCTGGTGGGCCTTGTTTCAGCCCGCAAGACTGACTTCTGTACCGCAACAGCCGGGAAAGTTCATCGACTTGCGTCCTTCCAGCAATCGGCCGAGCGCGGGCAAAGGCTACGGCTTGCGCCTCGTATCGCTGGAGGCCACGCAGGAGGGAGCCCAAATCGCGCATCTTGTCGTCGACGAACGCACGGCCATGCCCGGCGACGGGCCGGTCTTCATCGTCTGGGACCTGACGGGGCCGGTGCCGGGATTCGACTATCGGACGTATCCGCCGGCCGACGAAGTCCACCGATACCTTGTCACGCGCCTGCAACCGGAAAGCGGAAAAATGAAGGTGATCGCGCGCTTTGAAATGAGGGTGCTCGATTACCGAGCCGCCATGGCCGTAATGCCTGGTGGGCTGGCGTTCAATCTCCGCGAGGGCGGGATGGCCGTCGTGCGGGGAGAAAGAGTCGCCTATTTCGACGAGTTGAAAGGACTGTCCGTTCACAAGGTCGATACCATGGTTTGGTTCGAGGACCGTCTTTACGTTGCAGGGCTTGGCACGTTAGCCCGGTTCGATCCGGGCAAGAAACAATTCGAGTTTTTGGCTTCCAGCCGCAGCGTTGCTCCGCGAAACGGCCTGGACGGCGGCGGTCAATGGTGCGTTCTCTCGATCCTGCCTGACGCGCAGCGCCGCTGCCTGTGGCTTTCCGTCGGTCGTGACTTCATTCATCAGAATACGGGCGGCGAAGCGAAATATGGCATCTGGAAGTTCACGCCTGCCGACGATGCGTTTCGGCGTGTGGTGAAATGTAGTCCAGGCTATTTGGCATGGAGCGATGAAGAGATTCTGTACGTTCATTGCGATCTGAGGAAGGACCCTGCTCCCTTCCTCTTGGAGCCGCAATCGGAAAAGACCACGCCCTTTGCGCGGGGACCGTTTTGGACCATGGATACGCGTCGTGTGACTTGGGTCCCCATGAACGGCGACGTTCTTTCCGCCTCCGGGCATGTCTATGAGCCCAACGGCCGGAAGTATCGCCTTGCGCCGTCGGGAACCGCATGGGACTACGTCCTGCCGCTGGGGCGTGGCGCACTGGTGAGCGTGACGCGGAAACGAGAACTCTGGTGCGTTGAACCTCGTCTGGCTGTCGGGCCGCAATCGGATGCAGAAGGCACGACTGCAGAGCCCGTGCCGCAGATGCGGACCTGGAACATCACCGGCAGGCCGCCGATGGAAGCGGAGCTTATCGGCGGCATTAAGCGAAACGTCGTCTTGCGGAAAGCCGACGGATCCACAGTCAGCGTGCCCATTGACGAATTGAGCAAGGCCGACCGCGACTTCATTCTCAAAATGGCAACGGAACGATAGATGGGATGTTTTGAATGAGTGGGCAGCCTTCGCTCGCCTTGCGACAGGAGAACAACATGAGGGTCGTGTTTTCTTTCTTACGGACGCTGCTCGGATTGGTGTCAATCACCGCTAATCTCATTGCCGCCGAGCAGAACGGCGGGCCGGCGGGTCAGTTCCCGCCCCAACAAACCAAACAGTTTCAGCAATCAGCGGCGCGGCGGACTCCGAAGTGGGAGCCGAGCGTGGAGACGGCGATATCCGGTCCCTCGCCCGATGATGAGCAGTTCGGTTCCGCGACGATCGATCCGCCGAAAGACATCGTCCTTCCCAATGTGCGCTGGCAGTCCCTACCCGATGGAGTCATGTCGGCGGCCATTTCGCCCGACCAGCGGACCTGGTATTTGCTGGGCGGCGAAAGCGGTCCGCGCGAGCTGCCGCAGTCGGCCATCCGTACGGTTGTGGAACGCGAGTTCGCCAAGCCGTCGCCCCAATTGCAGGGCGTCTTCCAGGTCTTCTTTGAAGCGGAAGGCATCGAAGGGCCTCAGCGGGCCAAGCTCAAGCGCGTCTGGTTGATGTGCCCTTTCGGCCGGAAACTCCTGCTCGGCTACGACGGCAAACGGTGGATCGAGCGGCGGATGAAGAGCGGGTTCTTTTGGGAACCGGACGCCCTGCGGAGGTCTTTCCTGCAATTCGACGGCGGCGTGGCGTTCTTCGAACAAGGCGGTTGCCACGTCATTTCGGAAGGCAAGTGGTTCTACCACCATCTAGGAGTGACGTTTCCGTCCTTTAACTATCGGACATGGCTTGAACCGGACGGCAAGGGCCTGACCGCATGGATCGCCACCGACGCGGGACCGAGGCTGTGGCGGTTCCGGGAGGGAGCCTGGAGCGAGCGGCCCTGGCCGGAGGACCGATACGCCGCGGCCCGAGCGGCGGCGCCCGTGAAACTGGGCGACCACTTCTACGCTCGTGTCGGCTTGCGCACGGACCGTCTGACGCCACCGCAACGGGCTTCCATGATTCGAAGCAAACTGCTGCCGGAGAAGCCGTTGGTCATCGATATCGGTCCCGACGGCCAGGCCACGGAACTCGACGCGGAAGGAACGCTTGCGGTGGGCCGTTACAAGGTACCTTTGCGCTCGGCGATGTGGAACGACGTGCCTGGGACATTTTACGCGGGCTGCGGCAGCGCCGCCATAGGCAGCCGCAAACTCGGGCCGGGCTTGCTGATCTGCGGCCCTTCCGGCAAAGAAGCCCGTTATGTCAACGTTGACAGCCGGTCGCCGGTGGATGTTGACCGCCTGGGAGCAACGCCGCTTTTCCTGGACGACGGCAAGCGGGCCTGGACCGCCCAAGGGCTGCTGGACTTGGGGAACTTGACGCTGCTCGGACATCTTCCGAGCAAGACTTACGAAGTTGTCGCCGCCGCCCATGGGATCGCGTTTGCCGAGCGCATCGGCGGTCATTACGGCGGGAAGATGCCGCAGCAAATGGTTTATCGTGTCGGCGCACCCGAAGCCGCAGACTCGCGGACGCACCTTGTCGGGCAAACCGTCGCGCTGAACGGGCCGGGGTACTGCATTGCCAGCGACGGCAGCATTTGGGCTTCCCGCGGCGATTTCGGCATCGAGCGGTTCGATGGCGCCACCTGGCGGAACACCAACGCGATCAGGCCCGGCGGCAGCGGCGATGTGGGCCAGGCAATTCGCTTGACGCCTTTCTCGCTCGTCCCGGCGCAAAACGGCTGGGTCTTGACGTTTGTGGGCCATCGCGTGAGCGATCTGCACATCGAACGCGGCTTCCTCGACGTGCCTGTATTCCAGCCCAGCTTCCTGCTGCTGAACGGCCAGAAGTGCAGCGGTGGAAGAGGGTTCGAGAAGTGGATTCCCGAGTGCAGAGACCTTTTCCTGGAAGCGTTTTCAGCGCCGAGTCCACACGCTTCCTGGCGCGCCATTCGGCCCGAAATCGCTGAACAGTTCGGTAATAACGTCACGATCAAGTCCACGAACATCGACCCGTTCAACGTCGTGGTCGACGCCGGCAAGAACATCTGGGCCCTTGCGTCGGGAAGCGTCAGGATAGTCACCACGGATCGCACAATCGAAGTGCGGCTCCCAGGCACGATCGTAGGCGGTGCGCGGCAAGTGACGCAAATCGCCTCCCTGGGAGACGGGCAGTACGTCTTTCTCCGCGGCGCAGCCGGCGACACGTTTTACGCAAAGCTCGCAGCGACGGGTGAGCCCGAATTCCGCATCGGTCCCAAGATCTGGGACCGCGGACCGGAAGCCTGCCGGGACACCGCCGGAGGACTCTGGTTGACTATCAAAGACGCCAGCGGCCATAAAGTCGTCGATGCCCGAGATACGGGGATTACCGTCCGGCGCGTGGCGGTGCGCGGCCGGGCGCAGAACTTCCCGGACGTCGGTTTGCCGGTACTCGTCGATGACTCCGGGTGCGTCTGGCTTGCGCCCGCTACGGCCAATGACGGCAGCACGGTGACACTTTGGGTTCCCAGCGGGAAGACAACCACCGTGACAATCCCCCGTCGCGCCGCCGGCAGCTCTCTGGTCGCCGCCGGAAAGGGTCGTGTGCTCGCCGTTACCAAGGATGGCCTGCAGGAGCTCCTGGCCGACAGGACAGACCAGCCGGAGAACTACGCGCTAGGAAAACTCTACGCGCTCGACGTGCCGGACGGCGAAGATGTGCGTAGCTTGCAGTACACCAGTCTGGGTTACCTTGTGGGCACGAGTGGCAACGTCGACGTGGGTGGCGTCCACACGATGCTTTGCCTGTTCAATCTTGATCGCGCCTCCGCGGGGCCGGAGGACGCTCGTGCTGCCAAGACCGCCGAGTCTACGACTAAGTCCGACGCGCCGGCGTCCGGCGATCCTCGCACCTGGCATGACGCCGGCGGGCGACACTCGCTGAAGGCTACTTTCGTTAGTGCCGAAACGGGAATCGTAAGGCTCCGCAAAGCCGACGGCTCGACAGTCGACGTGCCGATCGATAAACTCAGCGATGAGGACCGGAAGTATATCATATCCACACGCGCGGGCACGGAGAGAAAAAAGGACCGACCATGAAAGGCCTATCTATCGTTGCTGCTACAATGATCTTGGCCCTTGTGATCGGCTGCTCGCAATCCGGTCCCACCGAAGACATTGCAGGGAGCGTGCCGGCCAAATCTACGTCCGCGCAACCGGCCGTGCCGCAGGCTACGGCGCCGCGCAAGCCGCGGTCGCGACGGCTGGCGGCAAGGCCCTCCGCAAAGCCGTCCTTCCGCCGCTGGGCGGTGATATGTTCGGAAGAGGCACGGCAGGCCGGGCTGGGCGATCTGGTGACGGCCGAGTTGTCCAAGATCAATGACCTGGAACTTGTCGAGCGCGACCAACTCGAGGCAGTGACCAGGGAACTGCAGTTGGCGGCCGCTATGGAGTCGCAAGCCGCCGCCACGCGGCTGAAAATGGGCCAGCTCTTGAAGGCCGACGCCCTGCTGTTCTTGTCCATCGCGGGCAATGAGAAGCTCCGCGCTTTGAAGGTGGTCGTCAGCGAGAGTCTCTGCGGGGCGCGATTGCGGATCGAATATCTGCCCTACGGCCGCAGCGCGCCAGCCGATCTGCCGCGGCATTGCGCCGATATCGTCGCCGACGTCCGCGAGCACTTCGCCGGCGGGATCCGTCAGATCGTCGGCGTCTCGCCGCTGTTATCGAAGAATCTGGTCCACGATTACGACCACCTGCAAATCGTCTACGCGAAGCTGTTGGAAGCCGCCCTCACGGCTGCTCCCAACGTGGCGGTGATCGAAATCGAAGAGGCCCGGGCCATCGGCCACGAGTTGTCTCTGACCGGCGCCGCGCTCGCGGACCGGCCGACTCCTCTGCTGGTCGAGGGCGAGTACCTCGTTTCCGCGCGCGAACGAGGAAAGCCGGACGTCCAGTTCGAGTTCACTTGCCAGGCGGCGGGAGGCCAGCGGCGGACAGTCCACCCGCCGTCGATGCCGCTTTCCGCCTCGGCACGCTTCATCATCAACGATTTGCCGCGGCAACTCTTGCCCCAGAAAGCCGGCGAGCCGGACGAGGATGTCTCGACCGAGGAACAAGTCCAGTGGCTCGTCGCCCGCGGCGAGGCGTTCTCGCAGGTGGGGGCCTGGGAGGAAGGCATGGAATTGCTGGAAGCGGCCGTGCTGCTGTCACCCGACGATCTCAATCTCCGCGTGAAACTGCTGTCCGGGTACAATGAGTTTCTCGTGAGCCGCAGCATGTGGTTGTCCGGGAGACCGGAGGCAGTCTTGCGGGCCTGTTTGCCCCCCATGATCAAGGCCCGCTTGGCCTACATGGGGCACGTCGAGTACCTCATTCGCAACCGCCGCCTCAACGGCATCCAGGCTGTTGCCGCCGTCAGTACTCCCTATCCCTTTCGTGTTTGGCCTTCCTTGGGCGACAGCGGCGCCTCGCATGGCTCCAGCCAGCCCCTCCAAGATATCCTCCAGCCGGTAGCGGACGCGGACGAGCGGTTCATGGCTGAAGTCTATCCGCAGATCCTCCAGTTTCCTGCCTGGCGCGCGGGCGAGAATCCCGAATTCACGGCCATTTTCCATGAGCGCGGTTCGCGCGCGGGCGCGGACATACACAGCGTGTGGCTCGCGGGCTTGGTGAACTGGTTCGTCAAGGAGAGAGCCTCCGATCAATACCCGACCACGCACGACCTGGACTTCCTCTTGCGCTTGTTGACCGAATACGTCCCGGACCGCTGCGAAACCCCTGGCGGTATGGTCCAGTTCCTGGAAAACAGGGGCATCATGCGAAACCTGCGCCAACGGACCGATTCTGCGGCAAAGGCGGACGATGACTGGGTCGCGTTTCTTCGCCGGCTCGCTGAGTCGAAGAATCGCAAGGCAAGTCTATATGGACGCTTTGGCCTGCTGAACCGCGACTTTGAGAAGCATCTCGCGAACGTCCATTTGCGGGAGCCGGCCGAATCGCTGCTCGCCGGCGTCGAGTCCTGGCTCAAGGACTATGCGGCAATCGACAGCGATGAGGCGAATCGCAACCGGAAACTCCGCGAGAACCTGTATAACTCCGTTGATCAGATGCGAAATCAGCTCGTCTACGAGTTGAAGCAGCCGGCGCAGGTCGTCGTTCGTCCCAGATCTGCGCCGGTCCGTCCGGGGCAAGCAACGGGGCCTGCGAGGGTGAAATCCCCGCCGGCCGCTGCCAAGTTGTCATTTGAGGAGATCGAGCTGCGCGGCTTCAATTCCGCGGGCTTCGACCGAGTGCTAGCTTTCGGCGACAACTGCGATGTACTATGGCGGGATGACGCTCTGGCGATCGTTCGCGAAAAGGGCGCCGCGGTCGAGATCCTTCCCACACAAACCAGGTTCTACAACGCCTGCTGGGATGGCCGGCAAATCTGGGTTGCGACGAGCCAACAGGGGATCTGGGTGTTGTCGACGGACGGGCGCATCGTGGCCAAGATAAGCGCGGAGCAGGGCCTGCCGCCCGCCGATCGAGCGCTGGTGTTTCACGTCCTGGAGCCGGGCAAGGTCTGCGCGGCCGGCTCGTTCGGCGAGCACCGTCGGGCATGGTGCGCGATAGTCGAGCTAGGACAGCGCGAGGTGAAGGTCAACGTCTTCTTCCACGCCACCCACGTGCCGCCAAACCTCACCGCTCCCGGCAAAGGCCTGGAGCAGGTCTTCGTGCCGAGCTTCTTCTGCAACTACGATCCGGGCAACGGCGGGCCCCGCCTGCTGGTGCTGGAGCGCGGTGCTCCGGATCGGGTTCCGCCCTTGGCGATCAATCCCAAAACGCTGGAAGTTTCCGAGCTGAACGCCCCGCCCGGCACGCGGTTCGCCCGCCCCGGCAGGCGCTACACCAACCGCAAGGGCGAAATCCTGGAACTCGGCGGCATCCCCGGCGGCGACATCATGCAACTTGCGCGGCCTGGAACCAGATTCGACGACGGGACGACCGCCCGACACCTGGAAATTCCCGGTCCGGAAAATGGGCCGCCGTTGCGTGTCGCCGGAACTGGGCTTCTGGAATACCGCGGAGCGATCTACGTTCCTGGTCTCAATCGCAACATCGGCTACATGCACGTGGGAGGAGGTCGCTACGTTTCCCGTTTCAACCGCGCCGACGCGCGGTGGTTCCGGATCGATCCGGAGACATTTCGGGTCGAAGTGCTTGAACTGGGGCCTACGTATCCGAACCTGGATTGCTGGTACGGCGTGTCCAACCACTATGGTTTGATCGGCGGGTGCAGGGCCATTGGAAACTCGCCGGCACGGTTGTTCCGCGTGAGTGTCGAAGAACCGGACCAGGGCGGCGCGGCGGCGGTCGAAGTGGACGTCGGGCCCGATGACTTAAGGCCGGTCCAGCAAGGCCTGCTGCTCGTCGCGACATCGCGCATTGGGTTTACCGCCGCAGGTCAAGTTGAGACTCGCATCTGGACGTCGGCGGACGGCGGGGCCCGCGTGCGGGCGCGGCTTGTCAAGGCGAACGAAGATGCCGTCGTTCTGGAAAAGGAAGACGGCGTCCGCGTGACGGTGCTACGCGAAAAACTGAGCCGGGCGGACCTCGATTACCTGGCCGAACTCGTGGCGCCGAAGCATCAGTGAACAGCCATTATCGGGATAGGAATTTCGTGGTCAATAATTCGGCGTGGGCGGGCGGTACTCGCTCATGTCGATCGAGCGGAACCAGTCGATCGTCTTGGCCAGCCCCGTGCGCAAGGGAACGGTCGGCTGCCAGCCCAACCGCTGCTGGGCGAGCGTAATGTCGGGCCGGCGCTGCGTGGGGTCGTCGGCCGGCAGGGGACGCTCGACGAGCCTCGAGCCTGCTCCGGTCAGCTCGATCACGATGTTCGCCAACTCGCGGATCGTGAATTCTTCCGGATTGCCCAGATTCACCGGGCCGCAAAAATCGTCCGCCGCGCCCATCATGCGGATCAGGCCCTCGACCAGGTCGTCGCGATAACAGAAGGAACGCGTCTGCCGGCCGTCGCCGAAGATCGTGATGTCCTCGCCTTGCAGGGCCTGGCGAATGAAATTCGAGATCACGCGGCCGTCGTAAGGGTGCATCCGCGGCCCGTACGTATTGAAGATCCGCACGATCCGCACGTTCACACCGTTGGCGCGGTGATAGTCCATGAAGAGCGTCTCGGC
>CAZTPX010000163.1:0-21728 GCA_964615095.1 uncultured Planctomycetaceae bacterium
AGGAAAAGGCGGCAAAATCGAAACGGTTCTGCGTCCGCTCGATGGCCGTACGCAAGGCGGGTGAAGTCGAAGGGAGGCACTTGTATTGGTACAGCGCCAACGCCAGAAAGGCCGCATCGACCGACGATTCCTCGGGCAGCAGCGAGGGCTTCAGCGTGGTCCAATCGACGTTGCGAGGCGGCAGATACTTGGCCCGATCGAGCAACCCGCCGATGGTCTGCACCAGCGATTCCACGTAGCGGTCGGCGTCAGCCTGCTGGACCCAGCCCCGGCGGATGGCCGCGGGGAGCATCCAGAGCACCGCGGCCGTGGTGTTCAATCCGGCATCGGTGGCCTGATACGAGTTGTTGGGAATCATGCCGTGGCTGCGGCTGCGGGCCGACCAAAGGGCGTCCCATTGCCGCCGCGCCAGCCGCTCGACCAGCACCGGCAGCGGGCTGGAGTCGATGTCTACCGGCCCGCCCGGCTCCACCAGCGACACGTCGCTCAGGTACACCCGGCCGGAACGAATCGCGGTACATGGCTCGAAGAGGAAGTCGATGGTCAGCACCCGGCTCAAGTCGGGACGACCTTCCACGGTCCAATGGGCACCAGCCAGTGTCAACGGAGCATCAATTGAGACGGCAGCCTCGGTGGCTGGCAACTCGAACCGATAAGTCGCACTTTGGGCCTTGGAATCGCGATAATCCTTGATTTGCAGCGCACAACGTAGCGCGGCATGGGTCATGTTACGCAGGCCGAGATGAAGCCGCTCGTAGCGTGCTAGATTACGCGTTTGGTAATACTCACGCGTAGGACCGAACCCTGAAGCGAAACATTGCAGATAGCGATGTTCGGCCGCCGGGACCTGCCCCAACTCGACACATAAAACGCGCCGTGCGCTCTGCGCGTCAGCCGGCAGAAGACAGATACTTTGCGTGCTGCCGGGTCCCCAGGCTCCTCCCCAAGTATTGAGGAATTCGCTTCGCTGGCCATCGAAGAGCGGAACGACCGCCAAATCGTGGGAAACCGCCCAAGCTGGAGCACTTTTGAGCGCAAACCACGTGGCTATGCAAAACCCAATCCGGGCGGTTCGAGAAAAACTCAGTCGGTATAGAGCATAATCCAGCACGTCGATCCAATCCTTTGGTTTCGTCCGAGAATAACATCCATTTTTTGAGAGAAAAAACTCTCACTTTGGCTGCACAAAGCCAGAATATATTGTACTGAGAACGCATCCCAGACCTGGGTTGCCCCCGGTACACTCCAGGATCATCTTGCGGTTCTGGGATAGGTTCTAGGCCCATATTCCTGATGAACCACGATCATCGATCGCAATCGGCATGGCTTGGAGTCGATCCCCCGATTCTCCGCCACAGTAAATTGAGGAAACAAACCACACGTCATCCCCGGTGATCCAAACAGCCCATATCGCCCACTTCTACGAAAAGACCGACCAGACGGACTAGCAAGTATCCCTCGGACACTTACCTCGCAAGAAACGTACAGTAACGATCTCCAAAGCCAGTGTACCACCGAACGCATTTCACGCCAACTTCAAAGAAGAAACGGTCTCAGTACGGAAGTATAACGCGACTGCGTGGTTTGCGTAAAACTCCCTATATGGAATCGTCGCCAACAGGTATGGTTCGTCCAGGACGGATGAGGCGAGACGTCCTTCGACTAGCGGGTCGTTGAAAAAGGACCAACGGAGTGGCATGCTAGCATGAAAATCTTCCGGAAAAACGCGGCTAGCGATGCTTGCAAAATCGACTTTTTCAAGAGTCTAAGGCGGTTGCGACCGAGAGATCTAACGCGATGCCAGAAAGCCATAAAGTCTTAATAAATATGGAGTTAACTCCTAAGTGTAACTGCCTACAATTTGAGTCCTCAAAGGCTAGGC
Source organism: uncultured Planctomycetaceae bacterium (assembly GCA_964615095.1). GTDB lineage: Bacteria > Planctomycetota > Planctomycetia > Pirellulales > Thermoguttaceae > JANXQG01. The sequence goes on from CAZTPX010000163.1 coordinate 1,883, forward strand.
AGTCTCGCTTTCGTATGAAAACCGGTCTCGGAGCGGGCAGTTGCCCAACCAGGGCAGGACAGTTGACTAAATAACCCCCCATTTCGTGGCATATATAAATGATAGGTAAATTAACTATTGCCGTTGGCCGCATTTCCTGATTCTGGCCACTGCTCGCACAGTTCCTCATCCCGCGCGCCGCGAAGAGCGATGGTCCCGCCTCCCGACATTATATTATTGTCTCGCCCTGCTTGCCGGAGACCCTGCTTCAAGTCTCCCAGGCAATCCGCCCGCTTCTCTCTTACCCATTGCGATCTAAATTAAACATGATTTCGTGTCATAATTCATGTTGGCTATAATAGCTCTCAGGAGGGGATTCAGTCAGTCGATTTCTTTGCCTGGCTTTCATCGACCTTCCCCTCTGCCACCTTCTTATCAGTCAACTTCAGTGCGGCGATAACCATTGGCCGGCAGGCCATTTGATTCTAGCAGTTCGCCTGTGCTGGAGCTGTCATCGCTCAGTGTACAGCGTGCGACGGACTGGCCCGCGGGCGCAGGTGCCCACCGACACCGCAAGTTAGCCAAACTGCGAAACGGCGACCAACGAGAAGATTAATATCGTCCGGCTTTCCCACTAATTCAAAAGACCCTTCGCGTTTTCGATGTGGTGGATTCCGCGGGAGGCATCCCGGCGGATCGGCAGGTAGTCTTAGACTGAAATTTGGGCAGGCCGGAAAATGGGAAGACCAGTAACAACTTTTTGCCACTTTGTTGGCCAGCGTCGCGTTGTTGCGCACGTCCAGCGTCTCGTCGTGGGAGCGAAGAACGCCGGCGACCCTTGTACATCAATGTTGTTGGCTGGGCCAGCCGGGTCGGGCAAGACCACCATGGCCGCGGCCATCGCCGCAGCGTACGGGAGCCAGTTGCACGTGCTCCTCGCGGGTACCGACACGAAACCGGCGGACATCTGTCGCATCCTCAGCGAATTAAAACATGGCGACGTCTTCCTGGCCGACGAAATTCACAGTTTGCCTGCCGATGCCCAGCAAATATTCTTCATCGCTTTAGACCAGTGGAAGATGCCAAGGCTGACCGAGCGGGGCATCGACAGGTCTACGCTGGAGAGTATCGCAAAGTTCACGCTGATCGCGGCGACAAATGAACCAGGGCGTATCAAGCAGGCCCTCCGCACTCGTCTCACCCGGATCGAGTTTGACCCTTACAGCCAGAAGGAGCTGAAAGCAATCGCCGAGCGGATTGCCGATTCGCTCGAAATCAGTGTCTCGCCCCAGGCCGCAAACGTGCTGGCAGCAACAGCTCAGGGCTCGCCACGCCGTATCCAGCGTCGCATCCTCGACCTCCGTCATTATTGGTCGGGAGTTCAGGCTTTAACGAAGGACCACATTCGGGCCTTCCTGGATAGCGAGGGCATCGACGAGCACGGCTTCACGCCTCAGCAGCGCGAGTACCTTAAGGCATTGTCTGGTATGCCGAAAGGAAAATGCAACCTTGAGCGATTGGCGGTCAAACTGGGCTGCGATGTAGTGAACATTCGCCAGGAGGTGGAAGTTTACTTGATCGAGCAAGGCTACGTGGATCCGGCGTCTCGTTTGGGACGCGGCATTACTCCAAAGGGGCTCGAATTCGTTCAAAGCCTGCCGCAGGAAGCAAGTGATTCTGAGGATGTTAGCGATGATGACCATCAAAGCAGGTAAGGCTGTCATAGACCTGATCGCGCTCGCCCATGCCGCGGATCAGCCGGTCCTTCTCGCTGGCCGCCACGGCGTCGGAAAGAGCAGCTTGTTTGAAGATGCTGCTAAACGGCTCGGAATTGGCCTCATCGTTCGGGATCTGTCGTTGATGGAACCCGTTGACCTTATCGGAATCCCCAAGGTCGGACCGGATGGGCGTACGATCTACGCGCCGCCCGCGTTCCTTCCAACCGAGGGTGAAGGTCTGTTCGTTCTCGAAGAACTAAATCGCGCTCCCCGATATGTGCAGGTTCCCGCGTTGCAACTCTTGACGGCGCGACGGCTCAACGACTTTGTGTTTCCCGCAAAATGGCTTCCCTGCGCCGCAATCAACGATGGCGATGAATACCAAGTTGACCTCCTCGATCCGGCGCTCTTGTCGAGGTTCTTGAAGGCCCGTGTCGAGGCCGACGTCGTTGAGTGGATTGCGTGGGCTCAAAGCCAGGGCAAGGTTCATGCCAAGGTGATCGAGTTCGTCGAGCAGACCCCCGGCGTTTTCAACGATCCCGATGCGAACCCTCGGGCCTGGACTTATGCGTCGAATTTGCTGAGGCAGTGGGAGCCCGTTGGCCAGGACCAGGATCTGATTGCGACCGCACTGGCGGGTGTCGTCGGCGAACACTGGGCAGTAGCCTTTCTCCAATTCTATGGTGTCGGATCGGCTCGTCCTTTGACGGCGTCCCAGATCATTCACAGCTACGCGGTACACAGGCCTATGGTCCAACGGTGGTTGCGGGCCGGCCCGTTGGATCTTGTCGTCGCGTCGTTTGAGCTGCTCAAGCGACACCTGCAGCGGCAAGGGGACTACGAAGCCGCGGCCAACAATCCCGCAGGCAAGAGCAACGTGGAAGCGTTCTTTTCCGACCTGCCCGGGGACCTCAAACGCATGCTTCGCATGTGGCTCAAGGACCGGGGGTTTGCCAAACTCAAGGTTCCACGAAAGGCCCGGCCATGATTGATGCGGAATCCACTTTGGCGAAGGGGATGCTGCGGATTGCAATCCAGCGAATGGCCAAAGAGCATCCCTTTCACGCCAACATGTTGTCGCCGGACAGCCTGGTTTGCGACCCTGGGGTGAAAACGATGGGCGTGACGATTTGTAACGGGCGAATCCAATACCCTTACGCACCGGAATTCGTGTTGCGTTGCAGCTATGACGAATTGATCGGCGTGTTTCAGCACGAGATCAATCACCTGCTCTTCGGCCACGTCGTAGCCGCCCCCGAGGAATACCCCGATTCTGAAGCCCGCATCATCGCCGAGGAAGTGACCGTTAACGAATGGGTCGTGGCGCCATTGCCTGGCCGGCCCTTGACGCTCGACCAGTTTCCGGCGCTGAAACCGCTGGAAGACACGAAGACGCGATACGTCCACTTGGCCCGAAAAACGGCAGATCGGGGACGAAACATCGGGCTGCCGGGACGAAAAACAGTCCCCACGGAACCAAAATTGGGTTCTCCGGGACCAAAAACAACCTCTTCGGGACAGGAATCGGGCCCACCGACACCAAAATCCGGCCCGCCGGGAGCTGAATCTGCCGGCGTTTCTCCAGGAATTGGTGGTTTCGCACCGCTAGACAACCATGACATTTGGGGAGGAGCCTGCGAAAACCCCGTGCTCGGAAAGCTGGTCATTGCGGCTGCGGTCCACGAGGCGCGCGAGGCCCTGGACGATTCCCAGTGGCAAGCTCTCCCCGACGAACTCCGGCAGAGAGTCGAGGAACTAACCGCCGGGCACTCGCCCGGAACCGATATCGAGAACCTGCTTGATACCGGAATCGACGGTTCGATCGACTGGCGCAAGCAACTGCGCCGTTACGTCGCTCAAACCGCCGTGCCGCACCCGACCTTTCATCGCCCTCCGAGACGGATGCCTGAGCTTATCGGGATTTTTCCCGGTCAGTGCCGGCTGGCCGTAAAACCCGTCATCATGGCAATCATCGACACCAGCGATTCGATGATTCTCGCTCTCCTGGAAATCATCAAGGCTGAACTCAAGCGGCTGGCCCGTGATTTTCAGGTGATGGTTGTCGAATGCGACACGGTGATTCAGGCGTCCTATCCCTACCGCGGCAGTCTCAAAATGGTCCACGGCCGCGGTGGGACGGATCTTCGGCCGCCTTTCGAAGCCCAGTTCTTGGCCAAGATTCGTCCCGACGTGGTCATCTACTTCACGGATGGCGATGGTCCAGCGCCGGATCGCCCGCCGTCGATGCCGGTCATCTGGTGCCTTACTCCCCTCGGTTCCCGGCCCGTGGCTTGGGGACGCGAGATCCAAATGAGTGGACAATAGTGTCTACTTCGCGCCGATTCTATCATCGTCCATGGTTAGGCAGCAATTGGTCAAGCATGCGCCAGGGATACCCTGCGGATCTCCCGAATAAAGTGTCTACTCTTACCTCTCGGGCTGAACACCGAATTGCGACCCGCCGGGGCCTTGATGTTTTGATGGCCACGGAAACGATGGCGATTCTGGCCGGCACCGGACGATGTACCAATCGTGGATTCTCGGCAGAAAGCAGATTGACTCAAATCTTAAGAAACTCCACAATAATGGATGTGAGGCGAGGGCACCAAATTCCGTTTCCACTACCAGCGAGTCAATCGAGAAGCAAGTCTGAAGGCAATCTGCCATGGGCAAGATCATCGTCGTACAGAATCAGCTAATTCTGCCGCCATCTGCAAAACCCCAGTCGGTGACTTGGGGAACGGTTATGGTCAAGCAAGACAACGGCGGTTCACCTTTGATTCATGTCCATCGTGGCGAGGAAAGTGTCGACCGGGAACTCGTTGTCTGGGTCCCAGACAAGGTGCTTAAGAAATTGGTGCCTGACGGAGCTGTTGTCGTTCTCCGCAGCGAGACCTTCGCTGATGGCGAGAGGCGGTTTTCGCCAATCGGAAAGGGCGATCGTTCTCTCGGCCCATTTCTGCCCTTCTACGCGTACGCCTTTGTTTGCGGAATGGCCATCCGCTGCAAGGCCACGAAAACGAAAATGACGAAGCATTTTCGCCACACCTATCGCGCGATGTGGTTCCTGTTTCAGCGCGCCCTCAAGATGCGCCAACATATTTGCCGAAGGTTCACGTCGACTAAGGATCTGGTCGTTGCGCGGAGCGGTCGCCGAAGCAAGGACGCGAATGAAACTCACATTTTGCCATGGCAGTTCGACAAAATCACCAAGAAGATGGGATATCCGCAGTCTGTCGCCGCGCTGCTCGAACTGGGTAGAAAGGCGGCGCGCAAGGCAGGGATTTCTCGCCCCAATTCTAGTCAGAAGATTCACTACGGCTTGGCCAAACTGGCGCACTTGAATCTGAAGTCATTGAAGCCCGAAGAAGTCGTGCGCGTCCTGAAGTCTGTTCTTTTCGACATTGATCCCCGCGTGGAACCGATCCCGTCAGAGACGCGAGCGCAGGTGGTGGAACGGATACTGACGGCCATCCACGCCCATCTGGACAACACGTCAGCCGTGTTCGACGACTGGTTCTGGGGAAAGCACAACTCCTTTATCAAACAAATCGCAAAACAAGTGAAGAGCCCGGGCGGCAAGCTAGACCCGGAAGTTGTGGAACAAGTCCTTCTGGAATTGGGATGGGAGGCTTATGAGTACGTAGGCCAGTGCGTGTTTGCTTGGGCCCGCGATATGCAGAAAGCCATGCCCGATCCCCTTACGGCCGATGAGAAACGTGCGTTTGAATTACTGTACTTCCCTCAGCCAGAGTTCGGTGGCATTCCCCTGATCCTGCTCGCCGAGAAACTCCAGTTTGTCGACACCATTCTCGATGAGATCATTAACCATCCTGGCGATGAGCATCCCATTCAGGTTCTCTACCAGCTTCTGCAATTCTACGCGGTTTTGATTTCGAATCGCCGAGAGGCCGATGTTCGAATCAAAGACGCGACAAAGGCCACTCGGAAGTGGCTCAAGAAAGAATCGGGACAGACGTCCGGTGGAGAAGCAGTTTCGGAAGTGAAAGATCCCACGGATTCCCAAGACCGCTGTGTAGGGCATGAAGCTGCATTGGCCCTCTATAATCGTGTCGCTAAGGCCAAGGAAATCACTTGCGAATGCTCAAAACCTGATTGGGATGTCGAGCCGGAGGCAATGGAGGACAGTCCGGCCTTTCGGCTCACCTTCGTGTGCAATCAATGCGAGAAGACGCAGACGGTTGAAATATCCGTGGACGAGTTGCAGAAACTTCAATCGCAACTCAAGTAGTGCGCTGTCGCCAGGACGCACGGGTCACGATTGCAGGGCTTTCTTGCGGTCAATGTTCGCCACGCGTGAAGACCGCTTCTAACTCGCGGCCCGCAATTTTCCATTGGGTTTTCTGCCCTGGATAGCCCCGATTCCTCGAACACAGCCAACGTTTATTGAGAATCGGTGGTGTTACCGCTCGAACCTGTTCTCTGGGTTCTTCTCGGTCGCAACAAATGCCAACACAAGCACTTGCGCCGATTATGCCGCCGCTTTGTTCACCCAGCTTCGCGGTAATTTCGTCCGGCTTTCCCTCAGCTTGTAGTGGAATACAAGCCAAGGGACAGGAGAGCAGGCCATGGAGGCCAGAACGGACGACAGTGGGCCGCGCAAGGCAAAACGTAAGGGCGGATCGCCGGGCTACCCGGCAGTCATTTCGGTTTTGGAAGTCTACGGCATCCAAGAGGCCAAGCGGCGTCTGGGGTGGACAACCGCTGCATTTCGGGCCGCGAAGCGACGCGGGCTGCGCGTTCTGATCTGCGGCAAGCGTCGTTACGTCACTGGTCGCGAAGTCATTCGCTTCCTGGAAGCCCTTCAGGATGACGCTTCGCCTTCTGCTTCTGTCCAGTCCAACCGCTCTGCCGCGGGGTGTTCCCAAGACCATGCTTCCTAATTCCCATCACTCAATCAACGGTGCTGGTTGCCAGCGCCAATACTCACAATGTCCGAAAACCAAATCAAAGTCACCGTGGTCAACTACCCGGACCGGCGATACCTCATAATGAGGTACGTCGACCCGATCACGGGAAAGCAGATAGCCCGATCCACGGGCACAACGGTTCGCCGTGAGGCGGAGCGGATCGCCGCGAAGTGGGAAGCGGAACTTCAAGAGAATCGATATACGAAGCCCACCAATGTCTCGTGGGAAGAATTCCGCGAGCGATACGAGAACGAGAAACTGGCCAGCCTGGCGCCTAACACGCTGGAAGCCGCGGTCACGGCGCTCAACCACATGGAAGAATTGATCAATCCCCAGAAGCTGGCCGTGCTGACCTCGGAGGTCTTGAGCAAGTTCCAGTCGAAGCTCCGTGCGACCGGGATCAAGGAGACCTCCATTGCCACGCAGCTCCGGCACCTGCGGGCGGCCCTGAGTTGGGCCGTATCGATGGGCATGTTGCCCAAGATGCCCGAATTCCACATGCCCAAACGAGCCAAGGGGCGGAACTTGATGCGAGGGCGGCCGATCACCGCCGAGGAGTTTGAACACATGCTGGAGGCCACGGCCAAGGTACGTCCCGCGGACACCAAGACCTGGCAGTACTACCTTAATGGTTTGTGGCTATCAGGACTCCGCCTGGAAGAGTCGCTCGTCTTCTCCTGGGAAGATGACTCGCCCTTCGCCGCCGATCTGTCGGGCCGGCACCCTCGATTCCGCATCTACGCGGAGGCCGAGAAGGGGCATCAGGATCGGTTCTTACCGATGACGCCGGACTTCGCCGAGTTCCTGCTGAAGACACCGGACGACCGGCGGATCGGGCTGGTCTTCAAGCTCGATGGTTTGCAGACCGGCACGCCGATCACGCCGCCACGGGTCGGGCGGGTTGTTTCGGCCATCGGCAAGAAGGCCGGCGTGGTCGTAAACAAGGCGGACGGAAAATACGCAAGCGCCCACGACTTGCGACGATCGTTCGGCACCCGTTGGTCGAGCAAGGTCAAGCCGGCCACGTTGCAACTCTTGATGCGGCACAAGTCGATCGAGACGACCCTGAAGTATTACGTGGCCCAGGACTCAGACGACGTCGCGGACGAACTTTGGGCCAGCTATCGGGCAGGGCAGAAAGCGGAGCCCGGAAAGCCCAGCAAACAGCCTGATAAAACGTGACCGTTCCAGTCAGGTAACAGTTTAGGTAACAGTGGCCAAAAATGGCCCAAAAATACGACAAGGGGTTCCGGTGAACTCGTCACCGGAACCCCTTGTCTCTTCATCACTTACATCAAGCGGAGGGCATGGGATTCGAACCCACAACCCCTTGCGGGGCATCTGATTTCGAGTCTGCGCAGAACTGTGAAATCCCCGCGGAAAACGGGGTCTCGGCCCAATTGGTCAGCATTTTGGGCAGCAGTCGAAACGTCCAATCGTCTTGCGATGCCGACTTGGCTCTAATCGCCGTGTGCTGGGCCGATCTGCCGCCCACGGTTCGGGCCGCTATTGTGGCGATGGTCGTGGCGGTAACCGGCAGATAATCTTACCGCGTCTCCAACATTCTCCGGAGAAGCGGTTGCCCTAGCCGCGGGCACGGTGGCCACGGACGAGGAACGTCCTATCCGCTGAATCCGTGGTAGGCTATTGATGATATTTTCGTGCGGGCCTCGACCTCGATCGAGAGTATGCAACTAACTGTTTGTACGGCAGCGGTGGCGAGGCCATAGCTCGTTTCATCAAAAATTCAAACCGTTCCATCGTTGATCGCCATCCCCTCGCATGGTGATAAAAAGTAAACGCGTCCAGGCAGTAATCTAACCGTTCGAGATTAAGTGGCCTTTCACGACTGCGTAAGAGCCAGGGGATTAAGCTGGATCCCACTTCGCTCACTATGGTCGGCCTGGAGACGGCCACTTCGTGCCGATAGCCTTGCTTGCTCAGACTCTTGTACACCTCCTTTTCATCCGTGTACACAGTGCTACCTGGATCGATCGCGTCCGCCGCAAATGAGAGTAAACAACCCGTCGAAATCTCCGAGACTCGACCCAACCTGATCCTGGCATTGTCGTAGATCGTCCCCTCAACCGCGATTGCGACCAAAGCTCTCGAAGTGAGTATTCTCTTTCCTTCTTCCTCGGCCGGAATACAGATCACACCCAGTTCCACGTCGCGGCCAAGCCGGTCGAGGCTGGAGTGAACCATTGTACGACGTAGTTTGAGACACCACGACCAAGCGGTTTCGTAACTTCGCAGGCCCAGATTCCGCTGTAATCCCCGGGCACTGATACGTCGCTGGCTGACACTTATCCACCAGATAGCCCGAAACCACTGGGTCAAGGGTGTTCGGGTCCTTTGAAAAATAGTTCCTGCGGTGACGGATGCCTTGTATTCGCAGTTGGCGCACCGGAGTAGTCCACCGGTCATGTGCCACACCTTCGTATGGGAGCACCGCGGACACGAAAACCCTGTGGGCCAACGTCTTTGAAACAGGTATTGGTGACAGGCTTCCTCGGTCGCGAACCGTTGCTCAAAGTCAGTCCATGCAGACAAAAGGTCGTCAAGCTCGTCCATAGGTTGAAAGCATACTCACACGGGCAACGCCAGTCAAGGAGATAGCCCTCACTCTGGCGGTCGATGCCCGCAAGCCTTTGGCAAATAGGGAGTTACGACACTGCGAAAAAAGCTGTCTGTACCCTCGGGCTCAGGCGCAGAGAATCACGCTCCTGAAATCGAAGGAGGTTTCCCATGAGTAATGCACGTAACCCCGAGGGCATTGTTCCCGTGCTGTTGACCATCGCGGAGATGGCGAAGCTGTGCGGGATCGGCGAACGGAGTCTCTGGCGCCTCTCCCGTTCTGGCGGCGCCCCGAGGCCTGTCAAAATCGGCAGCACCACTGTCCGGTATCGCCGTGACGAGTACCTCGCATGGATTGAAGCGGGATGCCCGCGAGTCGATGGGAGGCGTGGAAATTGAATACCAGCTGTTCTGCATCCAATTCCACGCCGGCTACCTCGGCAGCCCCTGCGCAACCGCCCGCCATAATAGGCCGCCCACGGGGAGATCGCACTCGGCAAGAGAGCCGCCAAGCCGACGCCACCGAGCCGCTGCCGATCGACACGACGAGCCGCTGCAACCCGGCGTTCTGCGTGGAGATCAGCGTCTTGATGGCCGCCATCGCGGGGATGCCCACCGCGGGCTTTAAATTGACCGCGGCCGAGGGCCCGATGGGCGACGGGTTCGGCCTGTTCGTCGCAACGCGAACGCCGCTGAACCCGGTGGAAGCCCGGACGTTGGTCTGTTTCGCCGCGGAGGCTGGGCTATGGCCGGACCAGTTGACGCCCACACACGACGTGCCGCTGTCGCGGATGTTCGAGGCCGTGGCGCCGTTGGGTGGGTTCTTCATGGAGGAGCACGAGCAGGCATGAACAGCGACAAAATCGAAACGGGCAAGTCCGACAGCTCGATGAACAAGGCGCTCGCAGTCGAAGTCGAAGCCATGCGCGAGCTGGAACAGCAGGCAAACCCGATCGAGTACAAGAGGGCCCAGCACTGCAAGAATGTCATCGAAGGTGACGGCAAGTACGGCGACCACGCGGTCGAGACTTTTGCCGCCGCGATCAACTGGTCAACGACGCAGGTCTACGGCTACGCCAAAGTCGCCCAAACATGGACGGAAGACGAAGTCCGCGGAATGCAAGATACCAAACACTGCACTTGGTCCCATCTGCTTATCCTTGCCCGCAACAGCGTGGCGGACCGGCGGGAAAGTTTGATTGAGAAGGTGAGCGCCGGCGACCTCTCGGTGCAGGAACTCAGGAAGGAGATCAAGACAACAGCCTCTCCCGATCCCCAATTGCCCAACGCGGACTATTTGCTCGACACGTCGCCTTCCGAAGCACTGGTCGAATCCCTGCAAAACTGTGGCGCGAAGCTGACCACGTTCGAGACGGACGCCAAGGCGGAGATCCAACGCCTGTGGCAAATCGTCGGGGCGGCCGGCGCCGAAGACCTGACGCCAGCAGTCTTGGATCAGTTGCGACAGATCCTGAAACGGTTTAAGGCTGTGTGTCCTCTCACAAAGCTGCTGGAGGACTGCGTCGCCAAGGCCCAGAAGGCAAACAAGAAGGCCGCGGCGCCCAAAACCGAGGCCGCGGCGCCAAAAACCGAGGCCACGGCGCCCAAGACCAAGGCGCCCATAAGCAAGGTGAAGGCCACTGGCCCCGCCAAACAGACTAACACACCGGCTACACCGGCCCGCACGACACCAACCAAGGCTCGCCCCGCCGCCGCGGCCAAAAAATGGGAACGTTCCCAGAATCTGCGGACACGGCGGCAATCGGGCAGTGTGTCGCGCGCCGGCGGCTGAAACCCTTAAAGGAGAAGAACATGCCATTCGAAATCAATACCCGCGACGAGCCCAAAGGCGATCAACCCGAAGCAATCGGTGCCGTGGTAAAGGGCGTCCGCGCCGGCAAGAAGCACCAAACGCTCCACGGCGCGACGGGGACCGGCAAGACCCACGCCATGGCCCGCGTGATTGTGGCCCTTCAGCTAGCGGCGCTAGTGATCGTGCACAACAAGGTCCTGGCCGGCCAACTCTACAACGAGTTTCGGGGATTCTTTCCAAGCAACTCGGTTCACTTGTTCATCAGCACCTTCGACACGTTTCAGCCCGAGGCGTATGATCCCCGGCGCAAGGTCTACATCAAAAAGGACGGCCTCGTGGACAAGGACATCTACCAGCAACGCCTGGCGACGCTGGACGCCTTGCTCTCGCGGCAGGATGTTCTCGTCGTCGCCAGCGCCTCCGCGATTTTCGGAGTATCGTCCCCCGAAGATTATGTACGCATGTCGATCCGCCTGCGAGTCGGCGATACCCTGGAACGCAATGAATTGCTCCATCGCCTGGTTGCCATCAAGTACGGCCGCGACGACCTGCTGTTCCTGCCGGGGAAGTTTCGTGTCAACCATGACATCGTTGACGTGTACCGGCCCTACGGGCAGCGGGTGTGGCGCGTCAGGTTTCAGAACGGGCGGGTTGACCGTTTGGCGGTCATCGATCTCGTAAGCGGCGACGTGATCGAGGACCTCGATGAACTTACCATCCGTCCCGCCACGACGTTTGTCTTGCCTCCGGAGCGGCTTGCTCCGGGGATCGAAGCGATCGAGCGCGAGTTGCCGGAGCAATTGGAACGGTTGCGGCTCCGCGGCAAAACGTGGGAGGCCGCGCAAATCAACGAGATCGTCAATCGCGACATCGATCTGTTGCGGCGCACTGGAGCGTGTCCGGGCATGGAGAACTATGTGCGGGCGCTTTCGGGGCGGGCACCGGGTGCAACGCCAACGACGCTCTTTGATTATTTTCCAAGGGTTTTCCTCCAGCTCCTCGACGAATCCCACGCCACAGTGCCGCAAATCCGCAACATGTTCGCCGGCAATGAGGAGGTCAAAACGAATCTCGTGGACGCCGGCTACCGTCTGCCGAGCGCGTCTGACCTGCGTCCCCTGCTGTTTGAAGAGTGGGAGCGGGCCACTGACAAGATCATCTTCGTTTCGGCCACGCCCGGTGATTACGAACTTGAGAAATCCGCAGGGGCGGTGGTCGAACAGATCGTGCGTCCCAGGTACCTTCTGGACCCGCTCGTCGAAGTCCACGGCAAGCAGGATTGGCAATCGGACCTGATCAAGGAAATCCGTGCGCGGATCACGGCAGGTCAACAGGCCCTGGCGATCGTACTTACCAAACGGCAGGCCAAAATCTTAGCGGGCAACCTCGGGGAGGCGAAAATCAAATGTGCTTGGATCCACTCAGATCTGCCCGTACGTGAACGAAACGGGTTGCTACGGGCCTTCCGCAAGCGCCGGTTCGGCGTGTTGGTGGGCGTGGGCATGTTACGCGAGGGCGTGAATTTGCCGGGGGTGTCACTCGTGGCGATCGTGGACGCCGACAAGGGCGGCTTTCTCCGCTCGGCTAGGTCGCTGATCCAGATCATCGGGCGAGCCACCCGGCACGTGGCTGGCACGGTGATCCTGTACGGTGACCGGACCACGTCAGCGATGCAGGAAGCGATGGACGAAACCCGCCGCCGGCGTGAGCGGCAAGAGGACTATAACCGGCAGCACGGGACTGTTCCTACACCGATCGAGGAGGATACTGCGCCCGCAGCAGAGATTGTGGAGAACGAAGTCTAACCACATGGCGGTTGCGTCCTTTACTGTTTTTTGTCACCAGCCGCACACGGGGCGCGGCTGGCGGTGAAGGATCTTGCCCCGAATGAAGAGGAGAAGTTGCGATGCAAATCGCTGTTTTGGGTCCGTTGGTTCTGTCGGCTCAATTTGGGCTGGCGAATGACGAAGGTGCGCCGAATGCAAATCTCGGCCGCGGCGGCACCGTGAAGGTGAAGTTCGACGACTTGGACGAACTCCGCCATTGGGTCGAGCAGGCGCGTGCGCCTGAGCAGGTCGGTGCAGCCATCGCGGCTGAGACCGGCGCGACTTCTGAATAGAGTCGCAGATTGTAACAAGTGCGACACCGGCACACGCCCTTGGGCAAGGCGGCCAGGTCGCACGATCGAGGCTGGGGCCGGCCGAAACCGGCCCCGGCCTGTCATCAACGTCGGCAACGCCCAGCATAGAAGGAGAATCTCCGTGGCCAAAACACGTAAGAAGAAAGTCGTTCGCAAATCGGCGACCACCACGAAGGCCCCAGTGCGCAAGAAAACGGCGAAAAAGCAGCCCGCGCCTCCGGTCATCGGCAACGTCGTCTTGACCAAAAAGCTTACGCGGCTCAAGGAGCGTGTCGTGGCAGCGGACAAGAGGGACGTGCCCGCCCGCTACGAAATCGCGGTCGAGTGTCACGAAATACTCGCCGGTGATGGCAAAGGCAAGCGCTATGGCGCCGGCGCGGCGGAGAGACTCCGGACGACGCTGGGTTGGAGCAAGTCGGCCGTCCACGCCTACGTGGCCGTAGCCGACACATGGAGCAAGGAAGAGTTTCGCAAACTCGCCGCCAAAAGGGACAAGTTCGAGAAGCCCCTTTCATGGACGCACTACCTGGTGCTTGCCGCGGAGAAAGATGCCGAACAGCGGCAGGCGCTGATCGAACAGACCATCAACGGCGGATGGACCGTACGAGATCTAAAGCAAGCGGCTGCTGGCAACCCGCCGCCCGGGACTCGCACGACTAAAGAGACCAAGACGCCCCGCCCATTAGTGAATGCCGTCGCGAACTACGCGATCGGCCTGCACACGGCGAAGGCCAACGCGGACGTCTTCGGCACGGAAATCGCAAAAAAGGTCGAGGACGCGGATCCCTCAGACCTGAATTCCAGCCTGTTGACGAAATTGAAACAGGCCCGTGCGGACCTGGAGGCCCACTACCAGGCCGAGTCCCGGCGGCTCGACGCGTTGATCAGCAAAATCGAGGCGGGCAAGCACGCCGCGACAACCACCAAATAGACCAACGGGGAGGCCGGCAGGGCCATGAAGATTGTCCAATGTTTGGACAATCTACCCCGACCGGCCGCCCCATTTCAGACACGAGGAGAAAAGAAATGTCAGATCATACACCGATTCATTGGGCCGACAGCACCTGCAATCCGACGGAAGGCTGCGAGGGCTGCGAGCTATGGAACGCAACCCGTAAGAGCTGCTACGCCGGCGAGCAACACGTCACGTTCGGCGCTGTCCGTCGTGGGTACTCGCCCACGTTCGAGCAGATTACTTACTGGCAGGGCCGCATGGCCGCGGCCGCGGCGCTGGCCGATTTGCAGGGGCGCCGCCGCCCCGGCAAGCCCTGGTTGAACGGCATGCCCAGGCTGATCTTTGTGAGCGACATGGGCGACGCCCTGTGCAACAGCGTCCCCTTCCAATACCTCCGCATGGAGATAATCGAGAACGTCGTAGGCCCTCAGGGCCGCCGCCATTACTGGCTCTGGTTGACCAAGCGCCCCAAACGGATGGCCGAATTCTCGGCCTGGCTCGAAGCCCAGGGTATTCCCTGGCCCAGTAACCTCTGGGCCGGCACCAGCGTCACCACGGCCGACACGACGTTCCGCATCGACCAGTTGCTCTACGTGGGTGGCGACGAAACCATCCGCTTCCTGAGCGTCGAGCCGCAGCTTGAGCCGCTGGACCTTCGCCCATGGCTGCCGAGCCTTGATTGGATCATCCAGGGCGGGGAGTCGGGCTCGCTGGCGCGGAGGTTCGATGTGGCATGGGCCCAGGAGCTGCACGGGCAGTGCCAGGAAGCCGAGACCCCGTATTTCCTGAAGCAGTTGGGCGGGCACGTGATCCGGGCTGAGGATCGTATCCGCCTGCTTGAGCGCCATGGTGGCGACTGGAATGAGTGGCCCGAGGACGTGCCCAAGGTGCGGCAGATGCCGATGTCGCCCCTGGGAGAACCGGCGGCGGCACCCAAGGCAGGAGGGTCGACCAACGTCTCCACGTTGATTGCACGCATCGCCCCCGACTACAAGCCAGTCTTTGATGCCCTACCGGCGAATCAACAGGAGGCCCTGGCTTGCTACTTCCTGCCTCACGGCTCGAAGAAGGGGGCCTTGAGGCCGACGAGGCCCAATGTCATTACGTGGTACTGCCCGTTTGCCTGCCAGCGTCACTTTCCCACCGGGCACCGGTACGTGATCAACACATACACCGCCTGTAGCAACGGTTGCATCTATTGCTACGTCCCCGGGTACGTGGAGTCTGCGCCATCGGTGAAGAAGGATTTCGAGCGGCTCCTCGATACCGACATGGAAGACTTGGAACGCTTCGCGGTCCCGCCGGCGCCGGTACACATCTCTAATAGCACGGACCCGTTCCAGCCGTTGGAGCGTAAGAATCGCCACACCCGTTACGCTCTGGAGCAAATCCTGGCGCACCGGGGCCGCTTCACGACGGTGACGCTGCTCACCAAGGCCCCCATGGTGCCCGTACAGGACGGCTACATCGACCTGTTCAAACAGTTGACGGTATCCCCAGTCAATCCGGACGACGGCAAGCCGTTCCAGGGAATCCCCTTCCAGGTCCAGGTGAGCTTGGCGTTCTGGCGTGACGAGGCGTGCGCGGCCTACGACCGTAATGCTCCCAGCATCTCCGAGCGGCGTGAGGGCATCCTGGCCCTCACCGAGGCCGGCATTCCCGTGGTCTTGCGCATCGACCCGTTGTTCCCGCGGTCGCCGCTTCCCCGCTCGAACAAGAGCATGGCCAACTTCGAGCTGGCCGAGGCCCAGTCGCTGGAGGACCTTGAGAACTTGATCATGTTCGCCAAGGACGTCGGCGTGTCCCACATCGTTTACTCGGCGGCGAGGATCGTGCGTCCGGGTGGGAACTTGGATAAGACCATGAAGTCCATGTTGGATGTCTACAGGGAGATCGCAGCGCCAGAGAAACCGGAGTTCAAGGGCAATTCCTGGAGGCTGCCGCTACCAGCCATCAAACAGCACGTCGTTGGCCCCTTCCTGGAGATTTGCGAGCGGCTGGGCGTGAAGGCCACGTTCTGCATGGAGGACTTGGTGACAACGGGGAGGGCCGAGCCGGTGGAGGTCGAGGCCAGGACGGCGAAAGCTACCGTTGAGTTCACCCGGCCACGCGCCGGATCGTGGGCCGTCGAAAAACTCTCGCCGAAGGCCATTGGCGTTAGCGTCAGTCGCCGCACAGACATCCCGGCGCACTTTGGCGAGTGGTTTAGGAATCGGTTGGCCGCGGGCTACGCCGAATACAGCGCGCTGGTTCCGCAGCAACTATACCATCGCTCCCTTCGCCCGGAGGACGTGACGCATTTCGTCTTCTGGACGAAGAACCCGAATCCCTTTCTGCCGGTCTTGGCGGAGGTACTGGAGATCGGGTATCCGGTAATTTGGAATGTCACCATCACCGGGCTGGGAGGCACGCCGGTCGAGCCGCATATCCCGCCTGCGAAAGCGGTCGTGGCTTCCGTTCGGCAACTTGCCGCGATGGTGGGGAAGTCGGCTATCCTGTGGCGCTACGACCCGATTTTCTTGTCGGACGTGTATGGCCAGGCCTTTCACATCGAGAGCTTTACCCGACTGGCCGGTGAGCTTGCCGGCCACGTTGACCGGATCGCTATGTCATTCGTGAAGGTCTCAAAGGCATGTGACGCTTTAGGGCGCTACCAGGACGAGACCGGCGACCATTTGGAGCCGGTGCCGCTGGCTGCACAAGTTGACCTTGTTGGCCGCCTTCACGACGTAGGGAAGGCCGTTGGCCTGGACCTGACACTGTGCGGCGGCAAGAAATTGCAGGAGACAACCGGATGCCCATCCAGCGGCTGCAACGGTTTCAAGTGGTTGAGCCGGGTCTATCCCGAGCTGCACAAGGCTCGCCCCATGAAGCCCCGGCAGACCAAGAAGGACTGCTCTTGTGTCGACTCGCGGGACATCGGGTTTTTTGGTACCTGCCCCCATGGCTGCCGGTACTGTTACGCTAACAAGTCCCCCGAGGAGGTCGCGGAGAACTTCCGGCGGCACGATCCGCTGGCGTCGTGCCTCATTCCGGGAAGTTCATCGCCAGCGACGCGAGCAGAAGGCAATATCGAACTGCCGATCATTTCCGCCGTCGAAGGCACCAACAGGGCGCGCGACCAAGAGGATGGCGACGAATGACAACGGGAACAGATTTGGAATTCACAGACCCTTTGCCGCTGGAGTTCTACAACCGCGACCCCGTCGTGGTTGCCCGAGAACTGCTGGGCAAAATGCTGGTGCGGCGCACGCGACAAGGTCTTTGTGCTGGCCGGATTGTCGAGAGCGAAGCTTATCTTGCCCAGAATGATCCCGGCTGCCACGCCTACGGTGGGCGACGGACGAACCGCAATGCCACGATGTTCGGCCAGCCCGGCAGGGCTTACGTGTACCTCTGTCATGGCAAGGCCCTGATCTGTGCCGTGATTGAGCCGGAAGACACCGCCAGCGTCGTGCTGATTCGGGCCATCGAGCCGATCACCGGCATTGAACTAATGGCAGAGCGGCGGGGCAACGTCCCCACGTGTGATCTAACCCGCGGGCCAGGGAAGCTGTGCCAGGCGCTCGCGATCGGCCTCCAGCATGACGGCCACGACATCACAAAGGGCACCGGGCTGTGGATCGCCGATCACCCCGACTCCAAAGGCGTAGCGATCAGCAAGTCACCGCGAATCAATGTCTGGGCAACACCCGACCTGGAGCTTCGTTTTTTTATCACGGGGAATCCGTACGTGAGTAAGTCACGGGGGCCCTTTCAAACAACTTTTACAGGAGTTATCGCATGAAGATTTTAGACCTCCACGTGCTGAACGACAGGGTCTTCTACAATGAACAGTCGTCTCCGACGAATCCAGACTATGCCCGGTCGTCCGTCGACGCCCACCCATCTGGTCTCTCGGTATCCGACTTCCTCGAATCGTCCCGGTGCCGCAGTGCTGACTGCGTCCGGGCCCTGGGGCTCCGGCAAAACGCGGGGTTGCTTCTTGGCCTCTACGCCAAGAAGCAGGCAGGCCAGATTCAAAGCGTACAGGTGGCAACACCCCTGGCATGCCGCACGCGGTGCGAGAGGAAGTCTCCCGATTGGGCCATCCAGCGGATGGAGCAGATCTACCTGGCCGCGAGCCAGGGCGGCTTCCATGAGTTCGTGGATAACGACTACCAGGCATACGCACTGGCCGTCGAGGTACGTGCAAGCGAAGTCATTACCAGGAACACGCTGACGGTCAGCGAGAAAGCCCTGGGTCTTCTCAAGGGCCATCCAGCGTGGAGGGGGCTATCATTCATCCAGAGCCTCAATCCAACATACGTGGCCGGACTGCTAGCCCACCTGTTGGATCCCCGCTGGTACATCGATCTTTGCTCTCCAGATCGGATGTCGTACCTGCATGGCTATTTGGGGCTCACGCCGCTTACTCAGCGGGCCGTGACGCTTGCAAGCTATGAGCCCTGGCGGCACCATCGGGCTTGCAATACGGTGCTGAGATGCTGGAAAGACGTCACGAAAGAGAGGGAGGTCAGGCAGGCATTTGAGTTGACCGGGCCCGTGGTTGTCAGAGGCAGCTATCAACTCGGCCGTGCTCCTTGGGACTTCCCATGGCGAGTCTGGGGCTACCATCTTGGCTTCGGCATGCCCGAGAAGCTACTCGGCCGGGATCCCGTGATTGCGGATCTGCGAGCCTCGCAGAAGCTCGTAGACTTTTTGCAGTACACTTGGCTCAACACGCTTTATCTGGATTCCACTGCCCTTCCGGATGGGAGGTTGAGTTTGTTTCGTGCGGTCGACTTCTTCAAGTGGCCGGCCGAGGTCGAGGAGTACGAGAAGCACTATGTCCAGACAGCAGGGTAGTTCAGGGCCAGCCCAAGAAGAATAGCTTCCGCTCGAAGGCCTGGAGCTCCGTAAGGGCCCCCAGGCCTTCGAGATCTGTCTTTTGGGACATGGACCAGTTCGGACCCCAGAAACGGAGCATGCTGATCAAAACCGGTTTCCCTTTTCGATGGTCGTGGCGTTGGATTCACTTGCGTGCCAGCTCGACACGGCTCATTTCGGTGAATCGGCGACTTCAACCGTTCCCACCCGATAACGGCGATGGCCATCATCACCCGCCATGGGCAGGGCAATTTGCGGCGTGCCATCGACGGCGCCCATCGACACAAACAAGTTGTAGCATCCGGCCTTCATGGGCGGCGAGTGCGTGCCCAGCGGTCCGACGTGTCGATAGGCTACGGTGAATCGCGACCGGAGTTTTTCGACGGGGGCCTTGTCCGGTGCGCCGACCTTCAGATTCCGGACGTCGAATCCCTCGTCCACCAGCACAGCGGCGATGCCGTCCTTCTGGTCCTTGAGCGTCAGCGCCCAGAACCCACCACAGTAGCAGGGCGCGACGCCCGCATTGGCCCATGAGGTCTCGACCGAAAACGGCTGGCTTGGGGTAATCGACGCAGGCCAGGTAATGCTTCGTAACTGGAGGCGGTAGCCGATACGGCGGTTGATGCGATCGATCGTCTCGCGATTCTCCTTGAGCTCCTCCCTCGGCCACCAGTGGATCGACATATAGCTGGCATGGTAGTCCTCGACCGACTTCAGCAAGAGATCGCCGCTCCAGGCCTTGCGGGCCTTCGACGAGCCGTAGTGTTCGTGCTCCAGGATCACCGGCCAGCGGGGCCAGAATTCCTGGGCCATCTCGGCGTGATACCAAGAGTGGGGCGGCGGCTGCACGAGAATGCTGTCGTC
>CAZTPX010000164.1:0-21577 GCA_964615095.1 uncultured Planctomycetaceae bacterium
GATCGTCTTCGCGATAGTCTTCCAGGAACTCGCCGAAGTAGGTGTCGTCGTGCTCACCCACCGGCTGGTCCAGCGAGAGCGGCTGGCGGGTCATCCGCAGGATGCACGTCGTCTCGTCGACGGAGATGCCGGCGGCCGTGGCCGTGTCCTCCAGGCTCGGCTCGGAGCCGTTCTCCTGCAGCAACTGGCGATGGACGCCGCGCACGCGGCTCATGGTCTCGATCATGTGGACGGGCACGCGGATTGTGCGGCTCTGGTCGGCGATCGCCCGCGTGATGGCCTGGCGGATCCACCACGTGGCATAGGTCGAGAACTTATATCCCCGGGCCGACTCGAACTTGTCGACCGCCCGCATCAGGCCCGTGTTGCCTTCCTGAATGAGGTCGAGGAAGCTCAGGCCGCGGTTGCGATAGCGTTTGGCGATGGAAACCACCAACCGCAGGTTGCCGGCCGAGAGCCGCCGCTTGGCGGCCTCGTACTCGCAGGCCAGAGCGTTGATGCGGCCGATGCGGCGGCGGAGCGTGGCCGGGCTTTCCAGCGTGATCTTCATCAGGTGGCAGAGTTCTTTTCTGAGCGCGGCCCGTTGCGGAAGCAGCGCCGGCCGGCCCTTGAGCTGCTGGATCTGCGACTGCAGATCGTGCATCTGCCGCGAGACGAGCTTGACCTTCTCCAGGATGGGCTGCAAGCGTTGCGTCCGCAAGCCTAGTTCCTCGATCAAGCGCACCCCTCGGCTGCGGCGGTTGATGAGCCGCTTCCAGGCCGCGCGGCGCTGCTTCGAGGGCTGGCCCTTGTGGATCGCCACGGCAAAGTCCTTGCGGTTCTGCTGCAGAATATGGGTCAGCGTCTGCAAGTTGGGCGTGAGGAGCTTCAAGAGACGCTTCTTCTCGCGAATGTTGATCACCGAGACCTCGATCGTGCGATCCAGCCGTGTCTTGCCGTCGCGAATGCCGCGCAGCATTTCCATGGCGGCGTGCAGGACGTAGTCGGTGGCCAGCATCGTGTGGCGGAAACGGCGGCGGGCACGCTTAATCTGCTTGGCGGCCACAATCTCTTCGGCCCGATCCAACAGCGGAATCTCGCCCATCTGCATCAAGTAGATGCGGATGGGATCGTCGATCTGGTCGTCGTCGCCGGTCGCGACTTCCACCTCGCCATCGACTTCCAGTTCCAAGTCGGCCTCCACCTCGTCGTCGATCTCGCGGTCCGACTCGTCCTCCAAGCGGGAATCTTCGGTTTCGAACTCGTCGTCGCTGAGGATGATCTCGTCCTCAATGCGGCGACCCGACGGACGTGTAGTGGTAGACATCTTCGGTTCGGACTTGGGTTGCGACTTCTTGGTGCGGGCGAACTTGGGGGCGGCTTTCGTCACGAGACACTCCTTCGAGAAGCAAGTTGTTCCTGGGTGCTGAATCGTTGGCATCCTCAGAAAGCATGTCTAGTGCCGAAACCACGGCGCAACCACGGCGGCTCATCGTAAACAACGGCTGATGCATAGTTTACAACCGCACGCGGCTGGCGGGGACGGACGGAAATTCAATCGACACGTTGCTTCGCGGCAACATCGGGCCGCAACGTACGTTGACTTAACGAATCAAAGGCGGGAAGGCGGGAGGAAACAATACGCGGAGTAAATCTGCCGGCAGGCGGCCCCAGGAGCGCACCCCGCTGGCTTACAACCAGCCTTCAGTATATCACGTTTGCCGAAGAAAAGGAGAATAGGGGGCGATTTTTTCAAGAAAGGGCAACCAAGGCAAAATCACCCCCTTCACGGTGAGTGAACAAGTCCGGCCCACTGGACGGCGTTGGAAACCAAACGCAGAAAATTCGGCTGGCAAAAGTCCTCGTCCATGCCCAGGGTAGTGCAAAAAACGCGGCCGCCCGCGTACCGCGTGGTCCAGGCCACCGGCTGCACGCGCTGGCCGTCGCCGGCAGTGAGCAACACGCTAGTGTCGGGTGAGAAACGGGGCCCGCAATACACGTCGCCCTCGGCGATCATTGCCTCCACGCCCTCAACTACGGGATGATGCCAGGCGCTTTCCGACCGTTGGACTTCCAGCAGGCGGCATTTCCGGCCCGCCGGTTGGCGCCCGCCCAGCACTTCTTCGGCGAAGTTCGACCAACCGGGGATTTCCGCATGCATGGCCCTCAGCGCCACCAGTGCTCCGCCTCCGCGGCAGTGAAATTCGATCCGCTTGACCAGTTCCCGGCTCGATGCGGCCGGCCAACCTAACAACACGAGACAGTCGTAATCGGTTGGGTCATCGATACCAATTTCGACAAAATCCCATGCGTAATAGACTTCCAGGTTCTGGTCTTTGCGAAGGCGTTCGGCCACGCGCACGGCAGCCGAGTCCCACGCAGCTTCCGGTCCGGCGATCAGGCCGACGCGGAGCGTGCGTGCCGTCTGCGTCACGGACGGCGGCAACGGGGCCACAATCGGCGCCGGCGTTTGGAGGACGTCAGCGTTCATGGCGCCGGCCAAGCCGACAACCGCATGGGGTGTATGCATGAACCAATGACGGGCGGAAGTATCGAGCATGCCCTTCATTTTCCGAAATTGGACGAGGGCTGTCGATAGTTTCCCGCGATTCCCACGGGGAATAATCGCGGAATTCAGGTCCGGATTTGCCGGGCGAAACAGCAGCGCAAAAGAACGGGGCACGTAACAGGGCGAAACTCGCGGACAGAAAAAGTCCTCATTGCCGAGCAGGGGATCGACAATCAGTAGGCGGCTTTCTCACGCAAAGACGCAAGAGAGGAGAAAAGAAGAGAGGAGAAAAGAAGAGAGGAGAAAAGAAGAGAGGAGAAAAGAAGAGAGGAGAAAAGAAGATGGAGGAAAGAAAAATGGAGAACATTGCAAGAGAACCTTGCCAGCCAGAAGCTCAATCGCACTTCAAACTTCCATGTCCCTTCTGCCTAATTTTACCTTCCCTCATATTCTTTTCTCCCAGTTTCCTGTCACCCTAATTTTCTCTTGGCCGCATACGGCCTATGGCTGGGTGTCGTGCCTATGGCTGGGAGATTGCGGGCGGCCAGTGGTCAGATTAGGATGTTAGGGGTCCGGTTCGTTGCGACAATGCGGACATCCTTTGCGAGAGCCAAGTTTAGAACTATTTGGACGAAGGCGGAGTACGTTATACGAATGCCAGTTTGTGTCCTTTTTGCCGGCATAGCGATGCTGTTGGTCTTGGGATTGTCACGTGCCGTTGACTTGACAAAACTCCAATCGCTGGGCCTGAAAGGGAGCAAGGTGACGAAGAAAGGAGTGATGAAACTTCAACAGACTCTGCCAGACTGCAATATCTCACCGTAAAATGTTTTGCAGCATGGTCGGACCACGCTGCGAAGGGCCGCCGACACGCTGAAACGGGGATAGCCATGAAAAAACGCCGCCCTCCAGGTATCCTGCCGTATGGCATCGTGATCCTCCACGACGATCCCGATCTTGTTGTCGTACACAAGCCGGCCGGACTCCTGACCATCGGCACCGAGAGCGACAAGTCGCGCACCGCCTACTTCGTCCTCACGAATTACGTCCGCAAGGGCTGCGCCCGCTCTCGCAACCGCGTGTTCATCGTGCATCGGCTGGATCGGGAAACTTCCGGGGTCCTCATATTTGCCAAGAGCGAGGAGGGGAAGCGGCGGTTGCAGGATCAGTGGGACGAAACGGAGAAACGATATCTGGCCGTCGTTCACGGCCGCTGCCAGAAGAACGAGGAGACGATAACGACCTACCTGGCGGAGAACCAAGCGCACGTCGTGTACTCTACGCCTGACCCTGCCAAGGGAAAGTTGTCACGCACAGCCTACCGCGTGCTCAAACAGACGAAGGACTTTGCCCTGCTGGAGGTACACTTGCTGACGGGCAGGAAGAACCAGATCCGCGTCCATCTTGCCGGGATCGGCCACCCCATCGTGGGCGATCGGAAGTATGGCCGTGCGAAGGAAAGCTACCCAAGTCTCGCGCTTCACGCCCGGTCGATTTCCTTCACGCACCCCTTCAGCGGCCAGCGGATGACCTTTACAGCAGAGGTGCCGGCGTACTTCCACAAGCTGGTCGGCAGCATCGTTAATCAGGAGGGGCCGCCGATGCCATAGATGACCTTTCCCACTCTCGGGACACTTATTGTAGGGAACGCCCTCCGCAGCGTTCCAAATCTAAGGCCGTCACTGGGCTTCGTCGCCGTGCGATGGCTCATGCTCTTCGCCGATCAGCCCTTGGGCATCGCGACCGTCTAGTTCCAGTTTTGGAGTCCCTTGCTTGACTCGCTTTTCGACTTGCTTGATGTGCTCGGCGGGCGGCAGATCTTCGGGGAGGGTGCCGCCGATCCGCTTGATCGCTTCGCGCACTTCCTGGCCGACCTGCTTATGCGTCTGGATAGCCTGCTGCTGATCATGGATCCGTTGGCGGGCTAGTTTGTCGCGCGTCTGCGTCATGCGGAATTGATTGGCGGCAAGCTCCGTGGTGTCCATGCGGTCCATGAGTTGTTCCTTGTCGGGAACGCCTTTACGGGCCTTGATGGCCTCCGCGCCCAGTCCGCCGTAGAGGCCCTTGTATCCGGCGTCGTGAAATATGCCGAACATGCGGCTTTGGACGCCTGCCTCCCGGGCAGCACCGGAAAGCGCCTTGAACTCCTCGGACGTTTGTTTCCTCAACTCCAACCGTTCCAGGTCGGCGGCGGCCTGGTCAGACAACTCCTGACGCCGGGTCTGGATGGCGAAGTATTTCTGGGCGTTGGCTATCTGCGGTTTGCGGGGATCGCCGTTCTGGGCGATCAGGTAGCAGGCAAAACGGGAAAGGTGGTAATCATGCACTTCTTGAACCGCTCCTTTGCCGCCCAGGATCGGTTTGCGCGCGCGCGCAAAGTGATAGTCCGGCTCGTTACCCGATTGCTCGCAGGAGGATATAGCCTTCTGCACAGCTTTTTCAAAACTCCGCCATTGGCTATACCCCAAAAGGGGTTGCAGATCCCTGGCACTCCAGTATTCGGCATCGTAGTCGTTGACCCTCTTGAGGTCCTCGAATCCGCCACCACCAACTTGGCGAAGTTCTTCGTCCGTCACCTTTTCCTCCTTGGTCATGCAAGTGGCTGCCGCACCGCAGACAATGGTTGCAGTTTGTGTTGCCTTTGGCGAGAACAGTCATCAGTTTACGGCAAAACCTCTGCGCCTCACTTCGCTGCCCGCACCTCCACAGTAGCCCCGCGCCCGCCGTTGGCGACCACGCGGTAAATCGACAAATCGGTCATTCCCATAGGCACGGCGGCCGGAATCCAGGGGCGGGCCGCACGCAGCGGGGCGAGATGGCGAACAATGGTCGCGTCGTCCACGCCGCCCCGATCGGCCAGCGGCCCGGAACCGAATTTGGATCGGGCGGGATCCGAATTCGCGCCGAGGTTCTTGGGACGTTCGGCAGGAGTGACGGAACCGCCCACATTGTCCGCGGTTTCGGCCGATTTCTTGGGAACATTCTCAAGGAACTCGAAGCCCCGCGGCGAGGCGTCCTTGTTGCTCGTGTTGATGTTCGAGCCGATCAGTCCGCCCTTGGCCGGCGGCTGCGCGCGGTTGAGCCAAACCGTGTCGGCCGACGTGCCCGGCTTCTGCACCCAGAACTGATCGTTCAACGCCAGCACGCTGGTCCGGCTGCCGTCGCCGCGGAGTTCGAAACGGCAGGTTTCCTGGGTCTCGACGGGCATCAGCATGCAGGTGGCCAGCGTGAACAGGCCGCGAAAGTTGTCGGCCGCCACAGTCGGCGATTTTTCACTCGTGGCGTAGGAGAACCGCGTGGCGTCGATCGAGAGCACGCCGCTATCGGTCAAGTGCAGGCCGTTGAGCGAGTCCGAACTCCGCTCGTGGTACACGCCGCGGACCACCAGCCGGCCGCCCTGGCGGACATCGTACTGGCCGGCGGCGGTGCCGGTCGCCCCGGTGAACACGCCGACCGCCTGCCCCGCGGCCTCGCCGCCGCAGCCGACGACCTCGACCCACGTGCCGCGGTTGCCGCTGCCTTGCAAGGCGCGGAACTCCAGCCGCGCGCGATCGAAGCCAGTAACTCGCAGGGCGGCTGTCCGGCCGATAGTCTGCCCGGTCGGGCCGTTGGTGTTGAGCTGGTCGGCGAAGATCCTCGCCTCGGGCT
Organism: uncultured Planctomycetaceae bacterium; assembly: GCA_964615095.1. Classification (GTDB taxonomy): domain Bacteria; phylum Planctomycetota; class Planctomycetia; order Pirellulales; family Thermoguttaceae; genus JANXQG01. The sequence goes on from CAZTPX010000164.1 coordinate 6,137, forward strand.
GGTCGGGCGTTTCTACCAGCAGGGCCGACGACGCGCCGGCCTGGATCTGAAGGTCGCGAATCGTTGCCCGGCTGGGGCCGTCGACGCGCAGGAGTACGCCATCGGCCGGGCCGGTCCAGACGAGCCGCGTGGCGATCTCGCTGGCCCCGTCGCCCACAAGCTGCAGGTCGCTGTTCCGGGGGATGACGAGCGTGCGGTCGATCTTGTAGGCCCCCATCGGCAGATGGACCACGGGTCGCTGGCCCGCCAGTCGGGCCGCCATATCGATCACCTGCTGGATGGCCGCCGCATTGGCGGTCGTGGGAAGGTCGAACACTCGGCGCTGGCGGCGGGGCGGTGCGGGTGGCAGCGTGGGCAGTGCGTCGGGAATGTCGCTGGCCGCAACCACTTTTTCGGCGATACGCCGGAAACGGCCGCGCTCCTCCACGGCGTTATCCTTGGAATAGACGTTGCCTACCAGTGTCTGGTCGGCCCAGGTCATGCGCACACCGCGGGCCGCCTTGCCCAGACGCATCACGTTGTCGACGACCAAGTACGGCCCGGCGTTGTCAAGGATCATCGCCCAATCGCCCGTGGGGTCGAGCACGCGATTGCCGGTAATACTGGTGGGCGAGCCCCAGGTGTGGCCGCTGGAGAAGTCGAGGAACCGCTTCGAGCCGACACTGGTGTTGTTGACCACCGAGAAGGCCATCAGGTTCATCAGGCTGACGTCGGAGATCTTCGAGCGGAGGAAGAGGTTCTCCCAGGCGTGCCAGTTGCCCATCACGTTGTAGATGCCGCGGCCGCAGTCCTCGAAGCGGCAGTACCAGACCCAGATGTCCATGGAGTTCCAGTTAACGGTCTGGATGCCCACGCCGCAGCGCAGGAAGCGGCAGCGCAGGACCTCGTTCTCCGCCTGTCCGGCCGTATCGGGGCCGCCGAAAACGATGCCGCACTTGGCGTCGCGCAAGACCAGGTCGCTGGTTTCGTTGTAGGTGGAGAACTGCGGTCCATAGCGCAGGCAGGTCTCCGCGCGGCCGCCGCCGTCGAAGGTCAGTCGCGAAAGCTTGGCGTACCAGGCATCCCACTGGAACATCGTTCCGCCTTCCGGGCCGTCCCAACGGAGCACGACGCTTGCCGGATCCTCGCCGACCACCGTGACCATGTTGTCCTGGTGGGCCTTGCGCGCGGTTTTCAGGGTCTGCGTGATCCGGTACGTCCCGGCGGGCAGGTAGAGCACACTGGCCCGCTTGTGCTCGCGGATCTCGTCCAGTGCCCGCTGCAAGGCCGGCGTGTCGTCGCTCTTGCCGTCGCCGCTCGCCCCGAAGTCGCGCCGCACGTCGAGCCAGCTCGCAAACGGCCCCACAAACTCCTCCTCGGCTGCAAATGTGGCCGGCACGAGGCAAGCCAAGAGCACGACGACTATCAGGAAGACCAAACAACGGCGGACGCAGCGCGCAAAATCAGTCAGGTAGGCAAGCATCGGATTGACTCCATTTCAGACCGTTTCCGGCAACTCGAAGCCCTTGCGGCGGGGACGGTTGATGAACTTGTTGGCCGCATCGTTGCCGATGAACTCTTCTTTGACCGGGTCCCACTTCAGGCGTTCCCCGATCCAACGCGTGATGTTCGCCAAGTGGCAGATGGCGATCGAGCGATGGCCAATCTCGACGTCGGCCACGGGTTTTTCCCGCGTGCGAATGCAGTCGATCCAGTTCTGCATGTGCCACTTGGCTTGCCAGAGGGCCGTCTGGTCGCTCCACTTCTTCTCTTCATTCACTTCGTCGACCTTCTTGAGCAACTCCGTGGCGATCTCTTTGGGGTTTGAGGTGAACTTGTTGCGATTGACCTCGAGCTTGCCTTTCTCGCAGATGAAAATGGCGCCGCCCCACGGACCGTGGTCGAGGGAAAAGCTGATCGGCGTACCATTGGCGTAGCGCATCTCGACTTTGCCGTTGATGCCGGGCGAAGTGGGCCACATTTCCACGGGGCCGGTTCCATCCATGCCGGTTGCCCATTGAATCTGGTCCACACCGTGGGCGCCCCAGTTGGTCATTTCGCCGCCGCCGAAGTCGCGCCCGCCGCCGCCCCACCTCCCGTTGAACGGCCGCCACGCCGCCTGATTCAACCACATGTTCCAATCCAATCCGCCCGGCGTCGGCTCCTCTCGTCCCACGTCGGTGGTCGAAGGGCCTGAGCCTGGATAGCAGGGGGCCTGCACTTGCAGGAGCTTGCCCAAGGCGCCCGTGCGGACGGCCTCGCAAGCGATGCGGTTCAAGGCCATCGACCGCTGTTGGGACCCGACCTGAAAGACGCGATTGTACTTGCGTACTACATTGACCAGCACGCGGCCTTCGTGAATGCAGAGTGTCAACGGTTTTTCGGCGTAGACATCTTTTCCCGCCTGGCAGGCGTGGATGCTGGGTGTCACGCGTTGCCATTCCTGGGTGGCGATGATCACTGCATCGATGTCTTTACGCTCGAGGATCTGGTGGTAGTTCTGATAGATCGGCCAGGCGCCCTTATGATCCGCCTTGAACTTCTCCGCCCGCGGCAGATTGCAATCACAGAGGGCAACGAGTTTTCCATCCTCGGGCAGTTGCTGGAGCAAGAGGGTCGCACGTCCGCCGACCCCGATCGCGCCCACCGTAACGCGCCCGTTGGCGCCCGGTTTGCCGTCGGCCGCCAAGACGCCGCGGGGAATAAAATACGGGGCCGCAATCGTGCCGGCCGTTCCTGCGGCGGCGAACTTCATAAACTGTCGACGTGATAATTTGCTCATCGAAGAATCTCCTTGAACCAATAAGACCAAAGGACGCTAGGTCGGAACGCCTATAATCCTGATCTCAATATCGGTCGCTGTCAAGAAGACGCTCGGCGAAGTGTGCGGAAAGACCTCATGGCAACCCCGTGGCACGGGCTTCCAGCCCGTGGCATACGACACGGGCAGGATGCCCGTGCCACGCTGGCGTCCACCGTGCCGACTGGAAGGTCGCGAGCCGCTGCGTTAAATCACCGCCAATTCCAAAGCCAGTACCAGTAATCTTCAATCAATCGGAAATTGCGGCTGTTGGGCGGAATTTCCAACTCGAACATCGGCAGAGGTGGATAACAACATATCTTGGACTCCAGGATTCCATCAATGCAGCAGAATTCCGCGATTTTGCCGGGCACTGGACCGTGCCACGGTCTTGGAAGAGAACTATACTTCTAGGACGGAAACTGGCCTGGATTGTCACAGCCGGAAGCTTCGATCCTACAGCCCTGGCCGTGTTGCCAGGTAGAACCAGTAGCAGGCGGCGGGCACGGTCGTGACGTTGAAACAGGTCTCGTTGTGCAACGGATAGCGGCCGAAGTCGATGTACTGCTCCGTCACCGGCCAGTCAAACCAGTTCGGCGTCATCTTCTTGGCCGGCCCAAAGTTCAAGAGCCACGTCTGTACCCAGCCGCTCGCTCCCCGGCTCATCGCGTTCCCCTCGTTCCCCTGGCCGTAGGGAATGTGGCCGACGGGCACGTCTGGATACTGGCCGCTGACCTGCACGTCCACCAGGAAGGGGAAATGCTCGGCATTGTGGCCGACGCCGGCGCAGTAGGAGAGATTGTCCGGATTGGCGCCCAGACTGTAGTTCGCCCCCTGCACGGCCGCCGCCAGGTAGGCGGGATTCTTCGTCAATTCGTAGGCATAGATCAAAGAGAAACCGCCCTGGGCCGGCGTGCTGAAGTAGCGGCAGGCAAAAATCAGCGGGTAATCGGTGCGAGCGCCGGCGATGATATCAAAGGCGTTCTTGCGGCTGAACTCGATGGCGTGATCGGCATAGGCCGTAATCCGCTCCACCGCGTGCCGCTTCAACTGCGGATCGCCCAATCCGTCCGGCAGTCGGGCGTAGGCAAAATCGGCGGCGAGTTGTTCGAGATATAGCGCCGCCTTTCCGGCAAGCTCCGTGGACTGGGCGAACGCCGCCGCGTAGGCCGGATCGCGCGTGGCGGCCAGCAGTTCCACGGCGGCCATGGCCCGCTTGTCGCGCAGGTTCTTGGGGAATTCCTTGTCGAAGGAGAGGACCTTCCGGTAGATCGGGTCATCGGCTTTGGCGTGTGCCTCCGCCCAGTCCCAAGCCCGTTTGGCCGATTCGAGGTAGTCGGCCGCCAGCCGCTTGTCGAAGGCGGCGAGCACGCGCGCGGCCCGCGCCGCGGCAGCCGCATAGTGCATCGTCGTTTCCTGGTCCACGGCATAGACACCGGCGTACTTCTGCATGGAACTGGTCTCGCCGTTGTAGCAGTCCCAGCCGACTCCGTAGCCGCCCCGCACGCCGCCATCGGGAAGTTGCAACCGCTTCCACAGCGACATCTGCCAAAGGGCCTCGTTGAGAATGCCGGGCAGGTTGTTGCTCATCTCCTCCGCCGGCAGCGGCAGTTTTATCCGGGAGAACGCCGCGGGATTGAGATCGTAGAGGCCCAACAGGTCGTAAGTGGCGCTGAGATGGCCGCCCAGGGAATCCCAGTCGCCCGCATCCTGGTAGCCGCCCCAAACGCCCTCGACGCGATTCAGGCGTCCGGACTTGGCCAAGGCGATCAGGTTCTCGCCGCGGGTCCCTTCTTGGCCGGCCTGCACGGGAATGTCCATCTGGTAGAACTGCACGCCGTCGGCCGGATGAAAAGTCCGCTTGCGCGTGAAGGCACAGGCGGGCGGCCCTAGGTCGATCCCCTGCCGTTGCGAGAGGATGCCCTGCATGGCCGCCGTGAAGGGCGCCTCCCACGCGGCGGGCCCAAGGCGGAACGACCAGCTCAGGCCGATGCCGGGCACGAAAACGCGATAGACGCCGGGCGCGCGGAAGTCGCTGAAATCTAACCGATAGACGGCCGCCTTGGTGTAGTCGAGCTTCTCGTGAATGCAGATTTGCTCCTCAGCGCCCGCGGCCTTGGCCAGTTCCGCCTTGCCGCTGAAGACGCTCCGGCCGGCGGCATCCAGCAGTTCAAAGCCATCCGGCTTGTACGAGCAACTGCCGCTCTTGCCGTTCTGATCGACGCCCATCCAGAAGGAAAGATAGGCCCGCTTGAAGGGATCGTCCGGGCGGTAGCCGGTCTGAATGGCATGCACGGCGATGCTCCGCGCCTGCCGGGGCTTATGGACATAGGCGACGGTCTCCTCCGAGGTGTTCACGCCCACGAAACGGATCGAGTACGCCGCATCTTCAACAAGCGGCGAAGGCAGCCTCAGCGAGATCGTGTACAGGAACGGCAACGGCTGGCTGAAGCCGTTGGGCTTGCCTTTGCGGAAGACGGCCGTGGGCACCTTAGGTGCGGCGTAGGCCGGATCGTCGGCGGACTGGACCAAGTACGCGGCGGGCACGTCCACCACGGTTTCCTCCAGCACCTGGCCCGTTGTGGCGTGTTCGATGAAGACCGACTTGCCGTCGGGCGAGAGCAGGCCCAGCTTGCTGCGGTTGCCGCTCACCTTGCGATAGACGGCCTGCTGGAAATAGTCCACCACTTTGCCGTCTTTCACCGTGTGCCTGGGCGCGTTCTTGGCCTCCTCGACAATCTCATCGCCCGGTTGGGCTTCGTAGGGCTTGAGTTCGTTATTGGCGTGTTTTCCCGCCTGCAGGACGATCGAGAGCACGTCGCTGCCCGTGGCACAGACCAATTTGACCTGCGGCCCATCTTGCGGATGCGGGGTGCCCTTTGCCAGCAGGTCGCGGCGGGCCTTCTCCTTGGCCTCGGTCGCCAGACGGGCTTGCTCGGCTTCCTTGGCGTGCTGTTCCCTGAGCTTGGCCCGCTGGGCACGCAGTTCCTCGGTGGGCGGCACGAGCACGACGCGGGAGAGCACGACATCCACCGGCTTGTCGCCCCAGTCGCCGACCACGAGCCAGACCGCAACGTTCTTCAAGCCGGGGGTCTTGCCCTGTTTCTCGACGACCTCCGGTTCGGAAATCGACGCGCCGTGCTCTGCCACAAGTTGTCGGGGCACGCCGGGCTTGAGCTTGCGCAGGTCGAACGTGTACTTGTAGGCGGCCCCGCCGGAATCGTTGAAAACGAGGGTCAGCATGCCAGCTGTGTTCCGTGGGGTCACGGCCAGCGTCAGGGCCGGCGACCAGTCGCCGTAGCCGGCCAGGCTCACGTTCAGGCCGGCCACGCCCGCGCCGCCCTGGGCGCTTTTGGCTGAGATGTGGATACCGTCGGGCTTGACGGGGAACGCCTCCTTCGGGCCCTCCCACGAGCCGAAGCCGAACATCAGCGGCTGGTCGCAGCGGCTGATGACCGGGTCGGGCGCAGCCGCATAGACATTCGCCGCCAAAAGCAATGAACCAACAACCAACGTCAAGATTCGCATGACAGCTCCTAAAAAACAAAATCAAAGGATGATCTGTTGTTTCGCCTTGTCGAACCGGGCGACCTTGTTCTCACGGTGCGAGAGGATGCCCATCGAGAGCGGCGCCTGCACGCGGACGGCCATGGCGATGTTGCACTTGGGCGGCTGCTGCACCGGTGCGCAGGAATTCACGTCGCGATCTGTTCGTTCTGCTCATTTATTCTCTCCTCGCATTGGGATGGGATTCGTCACTCTGTACGGAACGCCCTCCGTGGCGTTCTTTCGGAACGCCATGACCCGCAAGCGGGTGCCCCGCGTGCCCTACAGGCATGCGTCTCTACTTGGCCTTGCTCCACTTTTCATACAACGTCTCGATCTGTTCGGCCGACGTTTCGCCGTCCCACGCGGCAACCGCGTAGCTCAATTTCAGTTTCGCGCCGGCCTTCAACTCCATCGGCTCCTTCCAGAGATTGAGTGTGGCCGAAAGATAGGCGAAGGGCGGACTCAGGGTAAACATCTTGTTCGGATGACGGGGGTTCGAGGGATGGTCGAAGATCGCCACAGTCACCGGCTTGCCGTCGGCCCGGGCCGTGTAGGCGCACCACTTGGCCGCCACCAGCCGGGCGCTGCCCTCGACTAGGTCGCCTGGTTGCTTCGTCGCGTTGAAGAAGCGGCCGCCGCTGTCCATCGACGTCAGAAACCGCATGCCCAGGCCGAAGTAGTGGTGCCCGTCGAGCTTCACCGCCTCGATACCCGGGGCCGTGGACAACTCGGTAGTCCAAAGGACCAGAGTAACCGGGCCGGCGATCTTCGTGTCCACGGCGCCGACCATCCGCTTTTCCACCAGCAGTTGCTTGCCGTGCGTGTCGGTCCAATCGAGGGTCTGCAGAATTTCCGCGCAGGAAGTGTCGAGGACCCTGGCCGTCGCCGTGCCAATCGGACCGCGCGGTTTCTCGCTTCCGGAGTTCGCTACCTCTTCCCAAAAATTCACGCCATCCACTCCGATCGCGAACATCAAGGCATGATGATGCTTGTGGTCGAAGGGCGAATCGCGGAGGAACTGCACGCCGTCGGGCGTGAACAGTTGCCGCACGTAGGGCTTCATGGGCGCGGCCTTGGTGCAATACTGCAGCAGGGTACGGTCGCCGGCACGGATTGCCGCCACGTCCGTGCCTTCGACAACCCGCAACTCGGCGGGCTCCGCCGCCACGCCGCGGCCGGGCAAGGTTGCCGCCCCGGCGAGCAGCGTCAGAACGATCATCGAGAACACACGAAATAGCGTCCGCATGGCATTGTCTCCTAGGATTTGTTCATTGCCCGATCCACCCTAGAAGATAATTGGAATTTTCAGAAACGCAAGCGCAACTTCTATCCCAATTCGGAATTAGACGCTTGGCCGTCGTTGCTAGATTCCTCATCTCTGCCCCAGTGGCTCGAAACAAATCGCGCCATTCGCGTGTTTCCTCGCAAAGAATGCGTCCACCAACAAACCAGAGGCCAGCAGGCGGATTCGCTGAATGGCTGCCTGCATGTCTTCTCGCTGCTGTGTTTCCACTTTCAATGGCGATACGTGCAACCTTTCGGTATAGAACGCACAGTCCTGATGGGCAACGAGAACGACACGCTCAATACAATGTACCGTGACCAGAAAACGCAACTGCTCGATCACGCCATCTTCTTCGCGGAAGGCAAGGAAGTGACCGGCAAGGCAGCCAGCACCTCCCGGCACCGCGAGCCGGTCGTAGCGCGGGAGTTTCAGGGAGTTGTGCAGGAAGTCGTCGAAATGTTCCCCGTATCGCCCGTCGCTGCAATAGACGGCGGCGGCACGAATGCGGTTCTCATCGAATCGAACGGAACTCTCGAATACCGCGTGGCCTTCTCGGTTGTGCATGTTTACAAGTTGAATCGTTAACGTGACAGATACCGGTCAGTAAGGGTGATCCGCGATGGGCGGACGATTCGTTTGACCTAGCAGTGGATCTAATTCCTCTGTCCCATAGCAAGGCGGCATCTGTCCGGCCCACCGCCACAATCTGCCAGTTCCCCAGATCGCCGCCGATTATTCGAAGACCACCTCGTAGTAGATGGTCTTTTCCCGAGCGCTGTCGATCGTGAAGCTGTTCTTCTCGACCGGCAGGGTCTTTCCGCTGCGCTGACCGTCCTGGTTGAGGATGTTCACGGCGGCGATAGGTCGCCCGCAGGTGATCTCGGCCTTCACAGGCTCCAGCATGATGGGCCCTTTGCCGTTATCGAGCGTGCGGTTGTCGACGGTCAGGATCTTGAAACCGCTGTTGCTGTTCCGCGCCACGGCAGTCAAGAGCGCGGTCTTGGTCTGCGCGAGATCCTTGGTCTTCTCCAGGCTGGTGAGGAAGAGGGAAACGTAGGGGCTGCGCACGGTAAAGGCATAGTCGCCCAACCGCAGTCGCTTGTCCTGAACGAAACCCACGACGGCCTTGGTGGCCTCGGTATTCACGGCAAAATAGCCCTTGCCCGCGTAATCCCACATCAACTGCCTCGTCGTGGAGACGATCCGCTTGTTATGGTCGTACTTCGCCATGTCGGGGAAAACCGACGGCTCATCCTGGTCCGTAAATTTCACCACCAGCCGGCCGGCGGCCAGGGCGGCCTCGGGCGTGCTGCCGCTGAAACTCTTCACGTCGCCCTGCTGCACCACCCGATCGGAAAAATTGAATTTCCCCTCGGCCAGGTTCTGTGGGCTGACGTTGCGCACGCCGATGACCTCGCCTTCCTTAACGTCGCCGCGCATGATCATCCGCGCCAGGGCCGGGTACTGCCCGATCTGCGTCGGCACGTCGGCATTCCACACGCCCCATGGCAGATTGCCGACAATCTCGCCGTAAGCGCCGGCGATCTGGTTGGACTGGAACTCGTAGGAGGCGTCCCAGCCTTGCAGGCCCATGCCATAAACGGCGAAGATCGCCGGACCCTCCGCACTGTACAGCGAGGGATAGACGTGGATCCACTCGGAGGCGCCAAAGGGCCGGTCCGCTACCTGTTGCAGGCCGGACGAGAAGTCGCCGCTGCCCGGCTTGCCGAGCATCGTGTCGTTCAGTGCGCCGCCGAAGTAGTTGTGCCGGTCGATATAACCCACCATGTAATCCGATTTGAGGTTGTAGTAGTTCGGCAGGCCCGAGGGCGCTTGCCAGGGCGAACCGACCAGCGGGCCTTGATAGCCGGCCGCACGGATGGCCTTGACGAATTTGCCGTAGAAGGCGTTCTGCACGGCGTGGAAAAAGGCCGCGTTATCCACCAGGCGGCGCTTGTTGCCGCCCTGTTGGTTGGGCAGATTATCGGCGCTCATGAACCAGGGATTCGGTTGGATGGCGATGTTTTTCGCGGCCAGCGTTTCGCCGGCCTTCAACGCGTCGCCCCAGGCCGCCTGCAGGCCGGCCTGATCCTGGTATTTCTCCTCAAGCCATTTGGCGTAGCGTTCCATGAGGTTCTTCTTGTAGGTCGGATACCGCTCATACACGCCGCCCGTGGTGTAGAAAAAGATGTCGTCTTCATTCTGAAGTTCGATGTAGGCCAGGGCCGGGTCCTGCGCGTAGGTCGTTCCCGTGTAGGGGTTCTTGTGCTTCAGAAGGTTGACCACCGTCTCGATCAGCAAATCCTGGCAGTCTTCGGCATAGTTGATCAGCGCGTAGGTGTCGCCGCCCTCCTGGTTCTTGATTTCGTCGTAAGCCAGCATGCGGGCGCGGTTGCCCGGCTTGGGGCGGAAGTGATAGGTGTGCGACCAGCCGTAATAAACGCCGTTCTTGGCCAGTTGATGGCAGAAATAGTCCAAGCGGTCCAGGCCCTCCGGCTTCATGAGGGTCGCGTCGTTCTCATCGCCGATCGCCTCCCCTGCGCCGGTGAACTTGTGCATGCGCACGGCGTTGACGCCATACTTCGCAAATCGCGCGGCCGTGTATTCGCCCTGCTTCTTTTCCGGTGCGGAGAGGCCGTAGGAAAGGTTCGTGCCCCAGAATTTCACCTTGGTCTTGTCGGCGAACTCGAAGTGGTCGCCCGCGATCCGCACGCCGCCGTGCTTGCCCGCCGGCTTGTCCAACCAGTCTTCGAAACCGATCACGCTGGGCTTGACGTCGCTAGTGGCGGTCACCGGGAACCAGTCCTTGTCCGGCAGCACTTTGGACAATTGGTCGATGTCCGCTTGCCGGGCCAGCAGCTTCACCGCGGCGGGCAGGTGAAAGGCGATGGTGATGGATTTCTTCCCGGCCTTGAACATGTCTGCAGCCAGTTGGACGCGGAGGTCGCCGTGATAGGGCATCGCTAAGGGCGGGTCGAATGTGGCCGTGAACGGGCCAATCGCCTTGGAACGGAAGACCAGCGTTCCGCTCTCGGGCTGAGCGCCCGGACCGCCGATGGACAAGGGGATCGTACCCTCGGTACCATCGACATGCTTCAGCAGGATGTCGCCGTCCTGGAACTTCTCGTCGAAACGGATGCCGGCGATCAGCATGGTCAGGGGCACATCCTTGTCGGCGGAAAGCTCGTAATTGATGGAAATTTCCTTCTCGCCGCTCTGCCACACGTGCTGTTTGATCATAATGACCTGTCCTCGCGACTTGTTGGCTTCAAACGGGGCGGTCACCACCAATTCGTCGCCGCTGGCCTTTTCGGTCGAACCCAAACCTACCCAGCCCCATTGCGGACCCCATCCGCCCAGCGAGATGGAAAACACCCGCTCATTCCCCCGCAGAAACATGAAGCTCAACGAATTATCGGGCGAGACCAGGGCACGCCAGTCGTTGCTTGGCTCGTCGGCGGCGACGGGCGTGAGGAAAAGGCCGCCGAGCAGGGCGGCGGCGGCGATCGTGAACGACCACCTCAGCCAGCGGCGCAACGACGGGCAGATTGCACAATAGATTTTGCGGTTCAAGTCGGTCATTGTTAGTCTCCTTGTGGATTGGTTCATTTGATTTCCATTTTCGTGTTCGAGTTTCCTAGGTCCAACTCCGTAGGGCAGGACTGGCCTGCGCAAAATCGACCTGGCTGAGGCCATGCGGTCTATCCCATTTTCGTTCCATTCGCTGTCGGGTGGACTTGGTCGCGTAGCGACCGCCGATGGTAGCCGTGGGTTTCAACCCACGGTCTGCGATGCGCACATGTTTCTTTCGTCGCGTAGCGACGGTTGATTTTCAATCGTCGCTACGCGACGGGAAAACGTGGGGGGGAATTTCGTCCGTGGGTTGACCACGGCTACCATCATAGCGTCGCTACGCGACGAGTGACAGCTTCCATCTTGCGCAGGCCCACGATCGCTCGCGTGACCTTGTTCCACTCTACGGCCTCGCTTCTGGCCGAGGCGCAATGGCCGGTTCGCCGGTCAATACGATCGTGCCGAAATGGCTGGTGTCTTCGGCGTCGTTGGCGATCCCCGCGCCCAGGATCGTATACAGCGACTGCTTGTGTGCGGGGTGCCCGGTCATGGCCGCCAGCGGTTCGAGTGCCCGCAGGCAGTGGGTCAGGCTATGGCCGATGATGAGCACGTTCCGCCCGCTGGGGTTCGCGGGCGTTTTTGCCGCTTCCACGGCCGCGGCCTGGCCGGCGGCGAGCAGGAGCATGCCGGCGGCAATCAGCGGAATCAACATGCGCGAGGGGGCATTGATGGCGAACATCATGATGTATGGCAGCCTTTTCGACTGCTTTCCTGGTTGGCGGAAGAATGTGCTCTGTGAAAACTTTGGCTTGCTTTGGTTGGCTGGTTTCGTGCATCACGCCGGGCGCGCAGGCCGTATTCTCGCCGGCGATCAAGAGGCATGCCGTCAGAACGGCAATCGCCATTGTCCGTTCCGCGTGGTGGGGAAAGCTCATTTTGCGCGACGGGGGTGCCGATTGCAAGCTGTCGTGAACGGGATGCGGGACCGTGGTCTCGCTCCGCTGGCCAGCCCCCAAGACGGCATGGGTCAGAAAAAAGTGCTTCCAACGGCATTTCTCCAGGCTTGGCCGCCGCGGGTAAACCACCGTTTCGGGTCGGGCAGTGATGTGACCACATCGAAAAAAGGTGCCTTTCAGCGTTTTTGCGGCGATTTTGTACTTCCACGGCTATATTCGGCTTCCACTAAAGGTATTGCTCACACGGACAAAACTGCGGGAAAAAAACGCTTGACACTCTAACGATAGTCTTGCCATAGCCGAAATACCTAGACAATACCTAGCCACTTTGTCCCATTTCCTAGCCACTTTTGTGGTCAACCTAGCCATTTCCTAGCCACTTTTTGGATACATGGTCATGTGTACAGTATAGGGGAGTAGGACACAGGGTGCTTTCTTGTAGATATTTAAGTGCAGAGTCATAAAAATAATTAGTTTTCCACGCGACGAGTGAAGCCGTTCGTTAGCGTTGCCCGGACACAAGCCTCGGGCGAGTTCCGCGCAGCCGCCAGCGTGGACGCCGACTTGCGCAAGTCGGCGCCGCGCGTCAATGGCCCCGGTTTGCAACGCTGGGGGCCGGTTCAATTGTCTGAGAGCAAATGCAAAACGAATCTCCGGTTGGCATTGCTGTCGTTACATAGTTTGCGCTCCTCGTCCTTGGTGTCTTCTGGTCCCCAGTGCGTGCTGGTCACGCTGCGGAGATCACGCGTAGAGTATTCAGGCGCGGCTGAATTCTTCACAGCGCGCTTTATACCTAATAATACGCAAGGAATCGCGCCACCATTTGCGCGCGGCTTGGATTTGCGCCGCAACCCTTGCCCACGGAAGTTTGCAATACCGCAGCGGCCTGGCGGGCCTCTTGCGATTGTTCGGCCACCCGACTATGCCGGCTGCCGCGGCGATCATCTTCAGCGGGAACCGTGACGTCCTACGGCTCTGTCTGGTCCGGGCCGGCGTCTGCGCATTCGGCCCGTCTCGCCTATCTTCGATCCGTGGAGGCGGGGCCGCTCAGGGTCGTGGCGCTCTTGAAGCCCCTCTTGCGCGTGATAGAATAGGAGCAGTGAAAGGGGGGCCAACCGTTGGGCAGGAGACTGGCCCGCCACGACCCCTCCCGGCGGACATCGCGCAGATGAGAACCCTGTATGAAAGACCTCCAGGCCGGAGGCGTTGCGGAGCGAGATGATCACTGTGCCAGCAGATAGCTTGACGGTAAAATACGAGCATACCGGGTGCGAAAAAGCCTATCGAGGCTGTGGCCTTTCACGTGCCGCCTTTTCCGTCAAAACACATGGGTACGACCAGGATGACCCCCAGCGGCAGCCGCCAGCTCTCGTACCTGGCCGCCAGCACGAAGTACACCAGGAGGGTGCTCAGGCCAAAGATAACGCCGGCGTGAGCCCAACTCAGGCGATGCCCCGAAGCAACTCGGCGGCCCACGCCTGGTCCTCGCTGGAAAGCCGCGGATGACACGGTTTCCCGTAATCAATCTGCTCGTCGTAGGCGCCGTCCTCGTAGACGCGGGCCAACCCGGCTTGGAGATCGAGCGGCACATCGGGGTCGTCGCCGGCCAGCGGCACGCGGATCCGCGGTAGCCGCTCGCGAAGCCGTCGCGGATAGAATTGGAACCGATCGCGGTGCCCCACGCTCCGGTTCATGGAAACCAGGTAGTCGTACGAAGCTCGGCTGCGGGCTAGCCACTCCGGCATGGCCAGAACGTGCTGCCCCGCGCGCAGCAGGTCAATCTCGACCAGATGTGCCGTGCTGGCAAGAACCTCTTGTTGCTTGGCAAGGTATGAGTCCCGGCCGGGTCCCGCGTGTTTGTTGGAAGGACTGACGACCTCGATCACCGTGACTACGTCCTTGCCGCTGTGGAGGGCACGAATTTCGATATACGACTCGTCGATCTCGATGGCCTCCAAGTCGGCAACCAACGGCTCGTCGACGTCCGCAAGCGTGGCGACCGCGCCGCTTGCCGGCGTGGGCTTTCGCCCTTGTGGGATGGAACTGGCTCGAATCCATATATCCGGCGCCACACGCCGATCGGGTCCCTCGACGTACAATCTCTGCTCAATGGCCGCGACGTATCACCCACGCAGCAAGGGTTGCAGTTGTGCCCGCAAGTAGACGATCAGCGACTCGTGGACGTCCGGCCAAAGGGGAGGATCCTCCATCCAAGGGTCCATTCCCGGAAAGATCATCGGCATTGCACGGTCTCCACTGCGCTGGCGTCATTCCGTAACCGGTAAATCGGATGTTCTTCCATCTTGACCTCCCATACATCTATTCTATCGTCCGGGCCAGGCACCCGCAATCCTCAAGAGAGCGTCCGGAACAGCACGACCGCGAACTTGCCGGCCTGCACGATTGTGCGTGGAAGTGGTCATGGGTAGAAAGAAGGGGCAAGTCGTGCCGCCGGCAGATAGCTTGGCGGTAAAATACGACTATAACGGGTGTGAAAAAGCCTGTCGAGGCCGTGGCCTTTCAAGTGCTGAGTTTCCCGTTCGGCGGCGCGGACCGCAGGGGAGCGGGCACCGCTGCGCAGTAGTGGTCGGCGTCGCGAGTCCGAATGGGCTGGTCGGCCGCGACTGCGGCCGGCAACTCCGCTGGGGCCTGCTTGCGCTTCGCGTTTCAACTCCCAGTTTCAACTCCGCTCCGTCAAGGCGGGGTTGCTCAAGAATTGAAGCCCCTCTTGCGCGTGATAGAATAGGGGCAGTGAAAGGGGGCGCACAACCGTTATACGTCGGGAGGGACGCAGCTTAATCCCGTGAATGTGAGCGCCGACATGCCCAATGCTTCGCAAGCTCTGGTCTATGCGGGCAAACTCCACACAATTGGGCGGCACCCTGATTTCGAGAGGACTCCATGACCATGCGAAATATCCGAGAAATCGCCAAACTGCTGAACTGCTCGACGGATACCGTGCGGCGGATGCTCCGTGAAAATAAGGTGCCCGGCTGCAAGGTCCGGGGAGTATGGAAAGCTGACCCTGAAAAGGTGGTCATCGCTCTGAGCAACGGATACAAACCACCGGGCCAGCGATAACGGCAAGGACAGCGGTCAACGCAGTTGATCCGGCGCAGCCGGACTTTGCCGCTCGTCCTTTGTTGGCGGCATCGGGTTAGCTTTACGCACTACTTCGATCGTCGGGATTCTCTGGCTGCGATCCTCCCTTTTACTCTGCTTGCGCAGAGTTCTGCTTCCTTACTTGCTGCCTCCGCCAAGAGAAGTGTTGGATAATCGACAGTGCCGACTTGTTGCTG
>CAZTPX010000165.1:0-21454 GCA_964615095.1 uncultured Planctomycetaceae bacterium
TTGCAGGACATCTTGAAGGGGCTGGTGGCGACGGGGCAGGTGGTGATGCTACGGGCCAGCGGGGAGCTGAGGTATAGGGCGGCGGGGTGAGGCGGTCTTGCCCAGATTGCCGTTCGGTCGGGAGTGCGAGACTGAACGGCAGGATGGGCAAGATGGCTCGTGGACGGATCGTCATCGCCCACGCCGCCATACTTGAAAGTGGCAAAGTGGCAAACCGGCAAGCCATCCACGGGCTTCACTCCCTTTTCCGGTGAGTAGTCTTATCTGCTGTTCGTACGATGGGAGTGGGCGGGATCAAAACAGCGACCGCCCGGCGCAACCGGTGTCTAGCTGGAACGTTGTTCCACCGCGTAGTTGGTCAAGAAGGAACAGGTAGGTGCTCAGCGCGTGCGTGCAGTTGGGCAATGGATTGGCCTTCAAGAGGGAGTTCACTCGTACTAACTGATCAACGTGATCGTATCCCCAAATTGCGCCGGGAAGGCCCGGCACAGGGTCGATGATATTGGCAATCCGCCACGTATCGGGGACCTCGTTGATATAGGTGTCGACGAACATCAAGTCGCCAACTTGAGGGCTCGCGAACGTGACCACCGAAGGATTGGTGAATGCGCTGTTGACCGCTAAGTCGTAGGCAAGCAAAGTTGCAAGAGCGGCGCCCAAGCTGTGGCCCGTAATGGTGATGGTCGCCGGCGCTACAGGGAGCGTCTTCAGGTAGTTGAGCACGCTGGCCCCGTTCACAGTTAGGCTCTGATAAACGGCCGTGAAGCCGTCTTCGGTTTGACCGGACTGCGGGGCCAGCGGGCACGTCACTTTCAAGAACCGAGCATCTTGAACCCACTCCCATATTCCTTGTGTTCCCCGGATGACGACCACGAGATCGTTCGTGGGAGTCGTCGCGGTAAATCCGAACGGAACAATGGACTTCAGCCCGCCGATGTCCGTGGCAAGGTCGTTGCCATAGATCACGTCCCTAAGTGCATAGCCCAGGCCGGCAGGCATGACGTAAGCTGGCGGGATAGTGGTACCCGAGGCATACGCGGCTTGGATCAGCTGCCCCAACGTAATCGCTTTATTGATTTGATTTAAGTCGAACGGCATAGAATTCCTCGATGATTGTTTATGCGGTCTTTAGCACGCCAGCCGGAACACGCGGCAGGGGGGCAGTGCTCATCATCTTGAGCGTGGGAATTTGGCTTGTCAAGCGTCGCCCAAGTATTTGCAAGATTGCAGATTTAGGATGCCTAACACAACCTTAGGCGCCGAACGATTTTCTTGGCGGATCCGGCTGCGATACAAAACATTCATTAGTCGCTCGCTAATCTGCCTTTTGGAGCTGACTTGAGGCGACTCAGTTGCGGAACCATACGGAAATCGCGGCGATTCGCGCGGTCTTCCCAGAAGCGAGGCGGCACGGGACCGGGCATCCACACCGGGTCGATCCGCCGCAGATAGGCGGGGTCGCAGATCGGCGTGCGATCGACTGGTTTCTTTTTGGGAGTCATGCGTTTATTGTAATCGGCAGGACTTTCCCTGCCAGCCTGGAACCCGTCCTGTCCTCAGCCGACCGGCTCTCCGCCTGCACGTGTCAAGACTGGCAAAGTGGCAAGCCCCGATTCGGGATGTTGGAGGGTGCTTAGCCAAATAATTTGCTAAGCTGCTCGGCGGGCTGTCCTCCTGGTCCGGATCGCACCAGCCTGATCCTGTGGCAAGGGTTCAGCGCGGGACGTCGAAAGCGAGACAAGTCAAGGTGAATTCCCGCTGCGGATCGTCCTTGCGTCTGAACTTGTATCGCGCCCCGCTCAGGTGGTCCAATCGAAGCTGGGACACGCACAGCGGATGAGCGCCGACCGTTGCCCGCATCTTGTTGACGACCTCCGTGAAGTTCTTGTTCCGGTTGAAGACGAGCAAGGCCAGCTTTGAATCGCGCCAAGTCGCGTAGGTGAAGAGCTGATCGTCCATCTTCGACCGCAGGGCAGCCGCGCCTTCCCAGATGAGGCACTCCGCGATGAAGACGTTCCGGTCCTCGTAGCGGACAAGGATGTCGGTCTTGCCCGCACCGTTGAACGTCTCCCCGGTGGCGCCGCCTTCGTACAGGCCGTTGAGGGCGACGAGCAGGATCGTACGCAGGTCTTCTTCGCCCATTCCTTTGAATACCGTGGGGCTGCGCTCGAAGACATGCACCATCGCCTGGATGGTCTTGAGGATGTCGTCGTATGCCGTCATCGGGAGCTCCGGTTCCATGGCGGACTTCTGTGCCGGCGGCAACGGCGCAGGCTTGCGTTGCACCGGTACGACGACCTTTTCGGTGCCGTCGTCGCGTTTCCGCAACGGCACGATGTTGGAAAGCTTCTGCTTGAATTGGCTTTGGCGGGCCAGCGCGTCCTTTCTCGTGTTGATCTTTTGAGCTGCCCATCCGGGAATTTGTCCTTTCCAACGGGATACACTGTCACGGAGCGAATTCAGTCCGTCGTTCACGGTCCGGATGAAGTCCGCCATCTTGCGCTTGAGATCGTCGGGATTGTCCATCTGTACCTCCACCCGAACGGTGAGGTGTTGTCCTTCGACTTGGCAGGAGGTGGAGATTACCGGGTGGGATCCACCCGACACATGGAAAAGGCTCGCGTCGCCTTTGAAAGGGATGTAGCACTTCAGCATGACGATGCGGGCATAGGGGCTGTCGGGCGGCTCGTCGGCCATGTATTCCTCGCTCAGAACAGGGACGTCAACAGGGTGCTTCTCGGCGAAGTAGTTACAAAGTTCGCCGATGTCCCGGTCGAGATCGGCATGGGACATCCCCTCGATCTCGTTCTCGACCGCAATGCGGATGTTGTTCATGTAATCGTCAATGCTTTGCCTGCCGAACAGATGACTGTGAAACATGGAAAATTCTCTGGGCCATTGAAATCCTCCTGCCGCACCGCGACCGGGAACTCGTAGATCTGGTGCATCCTTTCTACCGCTCGGCCGAGTTCTCGTCCAGCCATGAACCACGAATTGGTTACCGAAGGAAGTCTTGATCGTGCCCCGGCCAACGCCCCTGCCGACACGTCTCAAAACTGGCAAAGTGGCAAACTGTCAAACGACGGCGTCGGACTCGTAGCCAAGCACGGCCCGTTGCGGGACACCGGGACATGGCTGTCCGTCTTGTTCCATCCAGCCCACAAAATCCTCCCGGCTCCACGGCTCGTCCATCCAGGAAGTATCCGGAAGGGGCAGTTCAAGAGCTTCCGACACCGTCAGCCACCCCTCTCTCAATGCCATGGAACGCACCTTGCCACTCCGAGCGACCCAGCGGAGGGCGCCGAGGGACTCACATGCCTGAGCCGCTTCCAGGGTCGTCCGGACGTCTTGTGCCACGTAGCGCAGCACTTCCTCCCGCTTCCCTTCCGCCCACAGCACGGGAGCCTGTGCGCCGCTCATGCCCTTGGTCTTCCCGGCAAGTCCCATTCCCTTGGCGGCTGCATCGAGGCTGATGCCGTAGCCGAGCCGGCAGAGGACATGGAACATCATGTCGATGTGGTTGGTCGCCAGCATACGGCACTGCTCCAGCATCCCGGACTCCTCGGCGAGCACATCGAGGTCGAAACCGAGCCCGTTCCAGGTGAGCAGGGTGTAGCCCTGGGCGGTCTTTTCCTCCAGGTAGCGGACCAGCTCGCCTGTCTCTTCCCTGGTCATGCGGTCGGCGGGGTTCTGTCGTGAACCGCCGTGCCAGAGGAGCGGTTCTTCGTCCGGGCGTAACGTGGCAGCGCAGGAAATGCCTAAGGGTCTTTGCGATCTCCAGTCGGCTGGGTCTTGGACGATTTTCGTTGTTTCTATGTCGAAGGCGAGGTAGCGGCGGGGTGTGGTCATCACCCTTAGCAGAGTGACGGAGGCGAGGAAAAGGTTTCGGATCGTCCGGAACATTGTCTTCGCCCGCAATCGCCCGGGCGTAACCTTTTCGCCGAAAAAGGAAAGATCTCCAGCCCTGCCGGAGTTCAGGGAGGAAGAGATCCCGGGGCGAGATTGACTACGATCAGCGCCTTGAGGCTGCTGTCGGGCGATGAAGAAAGCGGGCGATGCCCATTTGTCGAAAGGCCCTAGCGCCACCCCCATGCGCCGGTCGTAACTGCTGGTCTTCATGGGGCATGGATCTATGCACTGTCTTCAGCCGAGAGGACGCACTGTCGTCGCCGTGCATCCGTTATTAGCGAGCAAGTGCGCAGCATCCCCCGTGGTTATTAGCGTCAAGCCGCCAGCTTCCACGCCTTTTGGCAGACGATCTGCGCCACCAGCTCGTCCATGCGCCTCCTTTCTGCCGTTTTCTCGTCCAGGAAGCCCGCCAGGACGAGCGGGAACGCCTTTTTCCCAGCAGTCCAGAGGGTCATCGACAACGGGCGTTTCCGTTAAGTCTTGCTCTCCCTCTCCCCCTGTATCAAGACAAAGAGAAGAAGCCAACGACCAGAACCTCTCCGATGGCGACCACTTCGCCGCCCGCTCGCCGACGACGTAGGTCGGGTCCTGCACGTCCACCAGCCCCGCACCGTTCAGGAACCTCCTGATCCAGGCGAACCGCTTGGCGTTGAACGATCTGGTCACGACCCCTCGTTGGAAAAGACAGTCCCACAGACCTTTCGTCCTTGCCCAGGGCAGGGTGCCGTCGGCGTTCATGTGCTTGCCGACGAACTCCAGCAAGGCGCAAAAAACGCCTACGTCCTCGCCAGTCACCACAAGACGATTATTATCGCTCTTGCCGATATGGACCGGCGAAGGGAGCAGTCGCTTGCCGACTTCCAACCAGCGGTCAAGACGCTCGGGTTCGATGCCTGTAGCCGGCAAGCTTCCCGCCTGGCGCATCTTCTGGACTTTCGGCACGACTTCCTTCGCCTCGACCGGATGCGCCTTGGGCATGGCAAGGAGCTGGTGGGCGGTGTACCTGGGGCTTGCCCGCAGTTCGCCGAACCGTTCCCACTCTCTCGGCAGCTTGGCGAGCAGTCCCGCCGTGTGGTCCGGCACGCCGTCCTGCCAGGTGACCAGGGCGACTGTCCCCTTGATTTCCACGTTGTCCAGGACGATCCCCGTCTCGGCAAGGACTCGCTTTAGCCACTCGTCCAGTCCCTTGAGGACGGCGTTGTAGTCGGGATCCCGCCAGTCCGTCTTGTCGACGACGAGGAAAATGTGAGCGCCGTTGCCGTTGGTGCTGACCTCGATGTAGCAGCCGGGGAAGAAGCGGTCCCGCAAGATCTCGGCGAACCGCATGGAGTCCTCCAGGGTGCCGGTCTCGTGGGCGTCGATGTCGACCATGACGAGCGTCAGGCAGGTCTCGCCCTTGCGGCACCTTCTGCCAGTGAAGTAGACCGTCTCCGGCTTGACGACGAGTTCGCCCTTGATGTGGAACTCCCTGGGCACGCCGTCGAAGTGGCGGAGGATAAGTTTCTGGCTGAGCCGGTCGAGCCAGATCCCGCCGGACGGTCGCCTTTCTGGCTCGTCGTCCTCGAACATCGCCTCGATTCCGGCGACCATGGCGGTCTTCTTCCAACTTCCCTTGGAGATCACCGCCTCGAACCGCTCGTTGCGGTTGGCGTGGACGGGGCGGGGCTTGTCGGCGTCCTTGGGCAGGACCCTGATGCCCCAGTCCTCGCCGATGAGGCTCTGGAGCCACTTGGCTTCCTGGCGTTTCTGCTTCTGGCGTTGGGAGTTCTTGATCATGAAAAAAACAAAGCCGCAGGCAAGTTGTTCAGGGTGCGAACGAACCGGTGCCTGCGGCTTGTGTTTGTTTCGGTATCATGGTCCGTCCCGCACCCCTGTTCGTAATGTAGTGGATCGGCTACGAAAAAGTAAAGCGAATCGGGACGTTATTGGTGGATTATTAGCGGGTGGCGTACCGGTGGCGTACGTACGCATGCGCAGCCCGCGTCGTTTTTTCCATCGCGTCAGACGAAGTCCTGTCAAATCCGGGTTTCGGACGGCGTGCAGAGACGAATGCCCGGCACTCTTGGCATCGGTTGCAGGGCTGGGCCGCAAAGACTAGACTATCCTTCATTGGTGCGCCCGGTCGAACGCGCAGGCCGGATGATACCTGCCGTATAGTGACACGACGCGAGCCAGAGTATAACCTTGTTTTGCCAGTGACTACGTTTTTTTCGATAGTTCCCGAAGATCTCGGCAGGCTTGGCTCTACTGAGGCAGTCGGGCTGTTCGGCCAGTTGTTGTGGGCGCAGGCGCGGCGCAAGGGCGTGCCCACGACAAAGGTCCGCTTCAGCCTGCGGCAAGACGTGGCGGACGGCGGGATCGACGCGGCGGTTGAGCCGGATGCGTTCCAGGGTGTCGATGACGCTCTCGTGCAGGGAAACACTTTCTACCAGATCAAGACGGGGACAAGCGCGAAGCCTTGGCAGCCCGGCTGGGTCAGGGGCGAGCTTTTCGGCGAGAGGGGGCTGGTCGGTGAGGCGAACCTCGGAAGCGCCGTCCGGGATTGTCTTGACAAGGGCGGTCGCTATGTTCTTGTCTGCTTCGGCGCTTCCCTTAATCCCGACCAGCAGCGTACGTCGGAGCAGTCGTTCAAGGGGTTTTTCGCCCAGTGCGGTTTTCCGGAGGCGCGAGTTGCGGTGTGGGGACAGGAGACCCTGGTCGGGCTCTTCTCGGTCTACCCTTCCTTGTGCCTCGCCATCACGGGACGACACGATGTCTGCGGCTACCAGTCGCACGCCAGTTGGGCCGACAACGACGACATGACCCTGCCCGTCGTCCTCGGCGACGCACAGAACCGGCTCGTCAAGGACATCCAGGACCATCTTCGAGGAAAGGCGGTCCGTTTCGTCCGGCTCGTGGGGGAGCCGGGCGTGGGCAAGACACGGCTCGTCCTGGAGGCAACCCGCGCGGACGACCTCGCGCCGTGCGTCCTTTACGTTCCCCATGCCGAGGAGTTCCTGAACAGCGCCTTGATGCAGGCCCTGCTCGCTCCCGACGCCGCGTACTACGTGATCCTGGTCCTGGACGAGTGCTCCATTCGCGACGGCGCGGCGATCTGGAACCTCCTGAAGAAACGGTCGCACGGCATCGTTGCCATCAACCATGAGCCCAGCAACAGTTACGACGAGGCGATGTGCGAGTTCCCTTGTCCCGCGCTCGACGACGAGCAGATCGGGGAGATCCTCCGAAGCTACGTTCCTGACCAGGCGGAGTGTAGCCGCTGGGTAGAGGAATGCGGCGGCTCTCCGCGCGTGGCGCACGCCGTCGGCGAGAACCTGAGAGCGCATCCCGAGGACGTCCTGCGGTCCCCCGCGACGGTGCCGATATGGGACCGGTTCGTAGCCGGCGCGAGCGCGTTGGGAAGTCCCGAAGTCCAACAGAGGCTTATCGTCCTGCGACACCTGTCGCTGTTTGCCAAGTTCGGGTTCGAGCCGCCCGTGCAGGACGAGGCCCGGTGCATTGCGGAAATCGCACGGGAAGTCGACCCCGGCCTCACGTTCGGGCAGTTCCAGGAAGTCGTCGGGCTCCTGCGCAGACGCCGCATCCTCCAGGGAAAACGCACTCTCTTCATCGTGCCGCCGCTGCTGCAAAAACGCCTGTTGCGCGACTTCTGGGACAACTACGGTCGCGGGCTCGACGTAGCGGGTCTGGTTGGCAGACTGCGACCGACGTTGCGGCCATGGTTCATTAAGATGCTGCGTTATGCCCACTTGTCGCAGGTGGCGAAGAACGCGGTAGAGGAATTCCTAGAACCTGATGGGGCGTTTTGCCGGTCGGAGGGGCGGAAGCTAGGAGAGGAATGCGATTGTCTGCCCGAGCTGGCTCAGGCGGTCCCGGAACTAACGTTATCCTGCATCGAGCGGATCGTTGAGAGGATCGGCACGAACGGTTTCAACCGTTTGGGATTTCACGGACATCGCCTCATATTTGCCCTGCAATGGCTGGCGGTGTGGCGGGCTCTTTTCGTCCGCAGCGCGACCGCGATTCTCGACCTCACGTCGGCGTCCGACGGTGTCCAGTCTGACGCCTTCGTTGAGCTGTTCAGCATGGCTGCCGTGACGGAGGCGGAACCGCGCGAGCGGTTGCCAGTACTCAAAGCGGCGATTGCGTCGGACGACCGCAGGAAGCGCGAACTCGGCGTCAAGACGTGCCGGAACGTCTTGTCGATGACCTCGCACGGCGGGTCGGTCTGCCTTGCGTATCAAGGACTGCAACCGACCGCGAGGGTCTGGAGACCGGGCTCTCGGAGGGAACGGTTCGACGCCCTCGTCAATGTCTGGAAGCTGCTCTTCGACCAGAGCCGGGGGTGGGCGGAGGAGGAACGACGAAACGCGAACCAGGTCCTTGTCGAACAGGCGACCGGCCTGCTGTTCCGACAACAGATTGACGACCTCGTACTGTCTACCTTGGAACGCTTGGCGGACGACGAGGCCACCGATCTCGCGGGAGTTGTCCAGATGACTGTTAGATGCCGCAAGACTCCTGCCTGGCAGAAATACCTGTCTGCCGAGGCGATCAGGCGGCTTGGCGAGCTGGACGAGCGCATCACCGGCACGACCTTTTGGGGCCGAGTACGCCGGTTCGTGCTGTTTACGGGCATGCACGACCGCTTCTACGGAGGCGACGAGGAGTTGGCCGGAAAGATCGGCGACCTGGCGCGCGAAGCCGGGGAAAGCCCGGGACTCCTTGAGCCCCTGCTGGACGAACTGGTGAAAGGCGGGCCGGGCGGCATTTACGCTTTCGGATGCGAGCTCGCGAAGCACGACCCTTCGCGAAGGCTCCTGGCCCGGATCGTCGACGCCCAGCGCGCCGCGCCGAGCGGGACGGCACAGTTGCTGGGCGGCTACCTCCGGTGGATCCATGACTCGGACTTCGCCGAATGGCGGCGCGTCATGGAAGGGCTGCGCGCGGAGGCGTTGACGGAAGCAGTCGCCGACGACCTGGTCTTCCGGTCGGGCTATGCCGCTTCCGAACTTGACGACATGCTCGCGGACTACGACGCGGGGCGGATCAGCTTCTCGCACTTCGAGCCGCTGACCGTCGTTTGCGCGCCTACGGACGTAGACGAATCACGCGTCCTGGGGCTTCTCGACCGATGGAACCGGCTGGAGGGGCAGAAGTCGCCGGACTTTCCGGTCCGGCTCGTACGCTGGTACTACTGCCGAAGCGGAACGCCCCGGTCGATGCCGGAGGGCGTCGTTCTCGACCTGCTGCGCAACGACGCGATCTACGCCAGTCGTGAATTCGATTCCGGCTGTTGGGAAGAGGTCGTGGAGCGCTTTGTTTTGCAGTTTCCCGCTCGAACCCCTGACATCTTCCAAGCCATAATGGAGCAGATATACAAATCGGAATCGAGACTCTTTGGCTCCGACTGGTGCGTTCAGACGGCTTCTCGGAAGCTAATCCGGAGCGCTCCCCAGGGTTGCTGGGAAATCGTCAGTCGACGACTCGCTGATGCGGGCAACGGAAGGGGCGGTGCCATTTGGCACTGGTTGGATGCGGCGTATTACGGTACTGAGCCCGATGCCGGTTTGCTGTCTTTGTTTCCGGAAGACTCGGTCCTGGCTTGGGCGGCGGAATCGCCCCGCACACGAGCTGTGCGAGTTGCGGAATTGGTTCCAGGGTCCTTGGACGATCCTGGTCTTACGACACTCGCAAGGCAGCTTCTCATCCTTTTCGGCGATCGCGCTGATGTCCGGGGAGCGATGGCATGGCATTTAGTTCATGCGGGCGTGTCGGCCTTGGATGCCAACCATTACCAGCAGCTTCGAGAACGGGCACTCGCTTGGCTGAAGGATGAGGCGCATCCGAATGTGCGCCGATGGCTTGATCAAGTCATTCAGTCATTGACAACGAATATCAAACAGGCCGAGATCGAGGAAGAGCGAGGGTATTGAACTTTCGGCACCCTAGTGAGAAAGTACGCCCACAAGTTCAGCAAGGTTGCCAGTCAGACCACGTTCCGCAAGCAAGTGGCGGACATCCGCCCATGTCCGTGCTCTCGATCGCTGTTCATCCCTCACTTTCCCGGTTAGAATTATGGGCATCACAGTCTTGGTCATTCAGTCGAAGGAAGAGAACCATGAAAAGACTCCATCTGCTCGGTTATGCGCCCGCGGACAAGGAAGCGTGGCCGCACGGGGGCTTGAGCGAAAAGCTGGAAGCGCTGGATCTTCGGCACGGCGTTACACCCAATCTCGTCATGACGCCGATCCTGTCCGCCGCTTGCCACCTAGAGGCGAGTCATCAGCCGGCGTTCTTGGACTACGTACGGACGCATATCTTGGAGGGCGATGAGAACAAGAGACATCGCCGATACAATGTCCTCACCCGAAACGTGGACAAGGCAAAGTCGGACATCGACGAGCAAGTAGAGAAGCTGTTCGACTGGGATTCAAAGCGGGAAAAGGCTGCCGCCGACGCTTCAGGTAGCCTGTTCGACCCGGCTAAGGAACTTTGCCTGGTGTTCAGCTACTGGGCCGTGTCGGCTTTGTTCTCCTATTTGATCGAGCGGGAGCGGCGGTGGACGAAGAAAGACCTCAAAACCTTCGGGCATTCCTTCTTGACGGAGGCAATTCGGCAAACTCTCCCCGATCTTGCGGTGCAGTTGGGACTGCCAAAGAAGCTGCCGAAGCGAGATATCCCGCGACTCGGACTGTATTTCCGGATTTGCACTCAAGGAAAAGAAGCGGACGTCCGGCGAGTGCTGGAGGCATGCGTGCGAGAATTGCGGGACTGCTCGCAGAAATCGGAGACCAGTGATGCGGAAGTGAGCTGGATCGTCTCCGTGATACGATCGCTGGTTCCTTTGCCCCACAACGAAGTGTACCAGGGTTACAAGAAGGACACGAACCCGATCGGAAAGTACCAAGCCTGTTTCGCCAGTTGCCAAGATCCGAAGGACCTGAAGGTCCAACCAGACAGTCAGTTGATGTGGCGTTATGTTGGGGAGGCGATTGCCAAGAAACTGCTTGAGTGACCGTGGCCACGCAAAAGTCTCGTCACCGCCTTCACGTTTTGGCTTTGCCACCTGGCAATTGCGCGGTGTCAATTACCCGCGCAGGCCCCCGAACAGTTCCATCTTGTAGCTCGCGAAGGAACGACGTTCCCACATACTCCTGGGCGATTCTCTCTCCTCGACCAAGGATTGTTCGAACTGGATCTCGCAAATGCTCGGGCAGCCACGCCACAAGCGATGTCACTGACGTTTCATCATCACACGGCTTCGCCGTGTTCTTCTGCGACGGATACTTCAGCAGTTCGGTGTAGAGCCATTCTTCAGGTCGTGGCGGCGGAAGGGCTTCCTCCCACGCCGCCTCGGCAGCCTTGACGGGAATGGACACGCCGGCTTCATCCAGGTCACCGAAGTACCTCACGTCCTGTGCAGCCCTTGATGTGGTGATGATGCTGCGAAGATGCGGCACCGAGGCGACGAAAGAACTGCCGTTCCCGTAAATGACGGCGGCATACCGACCGGCTGTGCGGTTCCAGTTCGCAAAACTGTACCAGGTATGGGCGTTCTCGATGACAAGGACCGGTCTGCCCTCCGTTCCCTCGCCGCCGCATTCGTAAGCCAAGGGCGGCGGTGCGAGGTAGGACTTCAGCAGCGCAAGCGTCACTCCCTTCCCGGGTTCTGGTTGGAGGGTCTGGCAACGGATGACAGCATCCAGGGCCTTCTCGTCATGAGCGATCTGGATGGATCGTTCGCGCAGCGGCACGATGACGTCCGTCTCGCGCCCGCCGTCCCGGAGCCAGTCGTTGATCGCGATCAGGACGTCCAGGTGCGGCACCGAGGGAAGGCTGGCGATGAAGCAAAGCTCCGGCCCCCATGGATACGTCTTGTGCCGCTGGTCTTTGGCGATCCTTATCGGCGCTGGAAACATGATCCAGTTCGGCAGCTTGGGGGGCGGGAAGGGCAGCCAGCCGGCCTCCCCTTTCGGCAGAGCGATGGCCCCCGTCTCCGACAGCGTTTCGAGGAGACGCCGGACGCGAGACCTCGCGTCCTGGCAGCCCACCTCCGTCGGGAAAGCGGCATCGTACCAGGCGAGCAGGTCTTCGGGAATGCAGGGCAGCTTGCGTCGCCCGTGGGCTCGGCGTCTCAGTTGCTCCAGAAATCGGGCCGCGACGTTCCAATCAGACATCTCTCAATCCTATGGTGGCGCGCCCAACGGCGACCCAATTGACGTTAGCGTCCTCGACGCCGACGTGTTTCACTCCCTTGCCGCGCCTCTGGTAGAGTCGATTGTTGCGCCGGAACATGGCCAGCAGTTCGCGAGGGTCTCCGCTGGCGGTATAGATCAACTGGACGCCCAGCTTCTGCGCCATGTCGACCTGGAGCTGGACGAAATTCGGGCTGTTCGCCTCCCCGAACGGATTGTCGAGGAGGAGGATGCCGTTGCTCTGCGGGCGAGCGCTCCGTCCGGCGCCGGTGCGATGCCACGTGCGGGCCTGGACCACGCAGCAGTACAGGAGTATGGCCACCGTGATGATCTCGCCGTCCGACCAACTGGCCAAGTGGGCGATGTCGTGCCGGTCAGCAGCCAGCGTATGGCTCGGCTTCAGGATCGTGACTTTGTAGCCGTCGGTGCCCGCTAGGTGGTCGAGCACGCGGATGATCAGTTCGCGACCGTCAAAGGGCTTGTCCTCGCCAAGAAGCTGCCGTACCACGTGGCTGCAGTAGGGAGCGACGTCCGCTGCCGACAGGTTGCGGGTGTCGGCTCCCGAAAGCTCGATCTTCAGGAACGGCCGGCGGCTCCAGTCGCCGATGTCGTCGGGCAGCCGGCTGCCGGTCTGCGCATGGTTGATCAAGGCCAGTCCGTCGGTCTTGACCAACGTCGTAAGCCGTTCAGTGATTTGCGTCACCGCATCCTCTGCGCGCTTGAGGTTATCGACGATGACGTCGCGCCACGTCCGGTACTCGCGCCGTACCGCCTCGACAAACTCGGCGAGAATGTCCGCACCCCGCTGAACGGCGCGCCGCTTGTCGGCATCCACGGCGTCCCACTGGCGGCCATGGCTCTCTCCTTCCACCGCCCGATACGCGTCGTCGCGGGTGTCGCGGGCAGATTGGAACCGGCGGTTGGCGTTCCGATAGGTCTCCAAGGCATCTCGGGCCGTCCCTGCCGCCTCGTCAGCGCCCGGCAATTCCTCCGCGGTCCAGGGAATGGACGCCATGTCGGTCTCGTTCTGCCAGTCCCGCTTCAGCCCCGACACCTCCTTCTGCTGGCCATGCAGGTTCATTTGTTCACAATCGAGGCTGTGCAGAGTCTCTTGCGCCACGCGAATTGCCTCCCCCTCGCCTGAGATCCTTCCCTGCATCCGACGCATCAGTTGCTGACCATGTTCGCTGTCGCGGGGCTCTTCGTCGTCGCTATGCTTTCGGTAGCCGGCGGGCATTGGGTGCCCGTTGACCGCCTCGCCGGCGCGGCCAACCTCATAGTCGGCAATGTCATGCTGCTTCTTGGCTTCCACCAAGGCACGACCGGCCTGGACGGACGCCTCCGTAAAGGAGGCCGGCAGCTTCAGTTCCGCAGCATCCGTGAGGGCCACCTTGTTCGCGTCGCAGAAATGTCGCAGCTCCTGCCGTGACTTGGCGACCGCCTTTCGTCGCTCGTCCCGGCGGGCAAACAGGCCCTGGGATTGATCGGTATGGGACTGCTCCAGGCGGCGGACGGCATCGGAATAGGCGGCTTTCGCCCGGACAAGAGACCAGTCCATGACGGTGCCGCCGCGATGATCCTCTGGAACCTCGTGCTTGGCGTCTTCGTTCGTACGGCTGTGCGCCGCGAGTGCTGCCGCTCGGTTGCGGTGGTCCTCCGCATCCCGTTTCAATGGCTCTGCCTTCTCCTGGCCTATCTGCATCGTCCTCTTGGCGTCGGTCAGCTCCTCCTGGGCTTGCGGGAGCCGGTCGTCGTCGAGGATGTCCTCGAACCTGAGCAACCAGGCATGGACATGCGCTTCCTGGCTCCGACACACGGCGGCCTCGCCGTTGCGTCGTTCCAGCTCCCTCCTGCCGTCCGCCATGTCTCGGGTGACGGCGGCGATCGCCTCTTGGTTCGCCATGACTCGCTGCTCGCAACTCCTCACGGCCGCCTTGGCATCGGCAACCTCGTCGGCCAGAACGCCAAGATCGCCCCTTGGGAACCGTCCCAGGAACCGTTCCAGGGCGCCGAAATCCCGACCCGCGCGCTCCAGGTTCCGGTCCATCAAGCCAAGGACCTCTTCCTGGCTGGCGACCTCGCCGCGCAGCCGCTCGGCCAGCCTCTGGGCTTCCTCGCGGTTGAACGTCGCTGGATGCTCGGGAAGCAGGACCAGACGGTCCGGGCTTGCCGACAGACCGTCCTCCATGCCGGCGACGCTCACCATGACCGGATGGTCAAGACCGCTGACGGAAGCGGCAGCCGCCCTGATCTCGTCCAGTTCCCCCTGACTGAACACCATGAGCCCGGTGTACCGCCCCGGATCGGCTGCTATCGCCCGCCGGGCCGTCTCCAGGTCGAAGTTGTCAAGCCAGGAACCGGCGGTAAAGACGTTCATTCCCAGCGCGCGCAGGGCGACGCGGGCCTTCTCGACGTCTCCAGGCGGGGCCAACAGGCCGTTCTCGACGTCGGCGAGGGGCATCAACCGCCGCTTCAGGTCCGCCAGCTTCAGCGAGAGTTCGTCCCGCTGGGCGGAACGGTTCCGGATGGCGGCTGCAACCGCTTCCAGAATGCCGTCGTCGGCCAGCGCGAGATCGTTGGCGTCCAGTGCCCAGCAGAGCGAAGGAATTGCAGAGAGACGCTCCTTCTCCGCCTGGGTGCTCGCGTGCTCCGCCTCTGTTGTCCCGAGAGACTGCGCGGCGCGAGTACGCTCAGCGTCAAGGGACTGCACCTGGGCCTCAAGCTTGAGGAGCTTCTCTTTCAGCTCCTCGACGACGGCAGATTGGTCCTCGGCCCGGCGATCCGCTTCCGTGCGTGCGGCCACCTGCCGCTTGTGCCCTTGCCGCGGATCTTCGCCTCGTCCCAGGATCCCCGACTGCACAAGCCCCTCGCGCGCTGCGTCAGCGGCGGCATTCTTCCCTTGCAGGCTCTCGATTTCCGCCTCCAGCCGGCCCGTCTTCTCAAGCAGTTCCTTCTGCTCCTTGTCCAGCGTGTTCAGCCGTTCCTGGACGCGGGCCAGGTCGTCCCGCGCCCGTGACTCCTGCCTGGCGAGATCGTCGTTGATCTCTTGCAGACGTGCCACGTAGGTCGTACCGGCGTTTCGCACGTCCCTCAACAGGTCCTGTTTTTCGGCCTCGATCTTCTGGCACTGTTCCTCGATAGGGGCAAGCTCGTCTTCGGCCTCCTTGACGCCGAGCCACTTGCCGTGCGCCTCGGTCAAGGCCGCGGCGTGTTCTGCCAGATCCACGCGCTGCTTGGCAGCCGCGAGAGATTCCTGCCGTTCTTCAAGTTCTTTCCGGGCCGTCTGGTGTTCCAACGCCTGGAGGCAGGTCGTGAGCCGCTCATGTTCTTGCTCGTGCTTCTGCTGCTGCGCCGAAGTGGCCTTCCGCTTCTCTTCGACCCTCCGGGTCTCCTCAGCAAGACGGGAGACCACGGCGTCCAATAATCCCAGGATCCGCCCAGTCTCCCCTCTGCTTCGGTCCAGGGCTACGCGGGCGGCCCGGTACTCGTCGACGGTCGCGGCAAAGGCATCCAGCAGGGGCTGGACGGACCGCAGGTATTCCAAGCCCGCGTGGTGCTTGTCCTTCTCCAGGATGATCTTGCGGTCCTGGAGGATGAGTTCCACCAGATCGTGGCCGACTTCCTCGGGCAAGGCGCATTCCAGGTAGAACCGGACGAAGTCGCGCGAGGTGCGAATGCGGTCCCTGAACAACTGGACTGCCCCGCCGCTGCCGTGCATGTTGAGCTGGTTGTCGAAGAGCTTCGGGTCCAGCCCCAGTCCCTCCAGGTGCGCGCGCCATTCACCGTGGATGTCGAAGGTCTTCAGGTCGATGCTCTGGCGGTACGCCCGCAGCCAGTCCAGGAACTCCTTTGCTGTCTTGCAGTGCTCGCCGTCGCCGTTCAGCCCTTTGACCGGCAGCATTTCCCAGTACACGCCCTGGTTGGGCGTGAACGAGAAGTAGGTGCGGTTAAGCTCGCCCAAGGGACGGTCTTCGGGCGCCTGGTCTGCGACGCGCGAGGGCCAGTGGGCTGCCATTCCGATGATGCGCCGGGGAGCGCCGGCGTTTTCCATACCTGGGAGCCGGTGGTGGATGTCGTCGAATATCCACTCCATAAGGATGACGGCGTGATCGTGCCCCTTGTAAAAGAACCCGCAGTAGTTCCGCTTGCTGCCGCCGGCGTTGGCACTCTTCATGACGCGCTGGACATCAGGCTGCAGGATGCTGAACAGTAGGCTGCGGATGCTAGTCTTGCCGACGCCGTTCTCGGCCCAGATCGTCGAGTGGACCGGTTCGGGCCCCATGCCGCCATCCCGATAGAAAGGAAGCGTCAAGGGATCGAGCCGCGCGTCGGCATGCCCCACGCTTGCGAAATGGGCGCGCAGCAGCTTGGGGATTCCGTAGCGAGGAACGTCGCGGCTCATGGGACAACCTCCCTGCGATCGGCAGCGGCCCGTACCTGTTCCAGGAGCTTTGCCATTGTCCCGCCTGCGTAGCGCCGGACGTACAGATGGTAGATCTGGCGTGGCTGGTAGACCGGCTCCGTGCTCTCCATCGACACGCGAAGATAGTTCGTCTCGACGAGTTGGTCCATGACCGCGCGAACCATGCCCAGAAGCGTGGTCCGGCCCTTGCGTCCGTCGGCATCGTGCTCGCCGACCTCCGGGATGTCCAGGACGAGCTGGTAGGCTTTGCGGAGGGTGGACGGGATCATGTCGAGCTGCCGGTCCGCAGCTTGCATTTCGACCGCGATCGACCGCAGGTGTTGCATGACCTGTTCGGGGGTGCCCGGCTTGGCGCTGTATTCTTCGTCATCCTGGAGGTTCGGGAAGTAGTAGGACATCACCCCGAGATGCACCAACGGGATCGCGGGCCGGTAATCGTGGCGAACCTTGAGCTGGTAGGTGTCGATCGTGGGAGCGAACGGACTGTTCCGGTCGCTGCAGCAGACGGCGAGCCCCGTGGTGGGCGCATTGACTCCCGGATCGATGATCGCCAACCCCAGGCCGTCCGCCATCCCGTCGACAAGGTCCCGAAAGCCTACCTCGCGTTCGTAACGCACGATCAGGTCCTTGTAGTCCCAGTCGCTCGGGCTTGCCCGTTTGAGCGCAAATCCAAGGAGGAGTGCAGCCTCCCGGCCGAGGATTTCCATGTCAATCGGTTCTTGCATGCTTGGGTTCCCCGTTGTCTGACGGCGTGGCCCTGGAGGAAGCATGTGTATCTTGCCCCTGCTCTTTCCGGTACACGACAAGGTCGTCGCCGAACAAGTCCAGGTCGTCCAGTTCGACGCCATCACGTTCCACATGGTAATCTCGCAGGCCGCGCAGCATCGTCAACGCAAAAAGGTAAAGTTGCTTCGTGCCGAGTTGACGTTCCCTGCCGATATTCAGCAGGGACGACAGCCGGGTGCCTTCCCGCCCGTCAACAGAGTCAAGGAGGATTCGTCGGAACCGATTCTCAAGTTCCGGGCTGAGTTCCCGCATCACTGCCTCGACGTCGGTCAGCTCCTCGTCATCGTCTTTGACAACCGCCTCCAGCCCCCGGTCGACGACGAGCTTGTCGATGATGAGGCCGTGGTCGAGCAGGCGTTGGATCTGTGGTCCGAGGCAAGGTTCCGCGAACCCGTACCATGCCGTGTCGAGGATGTCCAATGGCAGGCCAAGCGCGGGATAGAGCGCCTTTTCCGCCAGGTTGACGACAACTACGCCTGCCAGGACCCGGAACCGTTGCACGTTCTGCTCGGCAAGAAAGCTCTCGCCGGCTCGCAGGATAGTCGTCGTCAGGCGAAGGTGGTGCGACTGGAGTTCCTCCAGTTGCTGCCTCAGCCGGATCGCCTCCGAAGGGACCGATTCCTCCCGGTCGAGATTCCGCTGCTGCTGGTCGGCCAGGTCACGAATGATACGGTCGCGTTCCAGGCTGACTCGCTTCGCGTGGTCGTGGGCCTCGTCCAGCATGGGTTTCACGCCGGCATTGTAGTCGACGACGCCGATGTCCCGTTGCACGGCGCGGATGATGCCGCTGATTTCAGCCTCGAACCGTTGCGTCAGCAAGGCGTCCCGCTGGGCGCTTTCGAGCGCCGCGCCGAGCCGGCCCCGTTTGACGTGCTCCTGGAGGATGACCATGTTGGCTTTCTGGGCATCCATGGTCGGGGTGTCGAGCATGGAGAGGACCAGTTGGATGGCCTGCGGCTCGGCCGTATAAACGGGAGCGTTCAGTTCCTCGCTCCAGGTCCGGCGGATCAAACGCACCCGGAACGGCTCGCTGGTCGGCCCCGCCTCGGAGGCGGCAACGACCTGGAACTGATGGAACTCGTCCTTGCCGATCAGGTTCTCGATGAGAAAATCGGTGATCTTTCCGATCGTCTCGTCGTCGGCGTTCGGTCGAAAGGCAAGCACGGATTCCGAGAGCTGCTGCACAACATCGGCTCGGGTTGCCCCGCGGGTGCTCCCGGGGGCCATCTTGGCGATGACACAGTCAATGAGCTTGAGGCCCAGGTAGGTGAAGTTGATCCCTTGCCACTCCTTGTGGTGATCGCTCTCCGCATTGCTGGCAGCCCTTTGCAACGGATAGGACAAGTAGAGACACTTCATGCGCGACGCGAGGAAGTCGGTCGAGACTGCACTGGATGAACCTAGAGCGTTTGCCGCTTCCTGATCTTCAGAAGCAGGTTCGTCCGAAATATCCCAAAGGCAGGGGGATCTGTCGCCGCGGCGCATATTGTGAACTGACCTTGGAGAACTGACTGGATCTCACGGGCGAAACGATCTCGTACGAAGCCAAGCATTCGCCGAGAGGACATACCTGCCATTCTAGCTTGGCGTCAGTCGAGACGCCATCTTAGGGGATGGCATCGCCTGTCCCGTGTTTGCGTGTGGCTGAGAACCATGTCGGGCAAGATCAGCATCGCGGTGCCTTGGCCCCCGGGTTTCCCAAAACCAATGCGTTGCTTCTTTTCGACACCATTACCGTCGCCATGTCCCGACGAAGCTCTGCGTATTAAGGAAGCCTCGGTCCACAACGCCTTCCTACGCCCTCTGCAACGCCCCGGCAGGCGACCTGACGCCCAGCCGTTCCGGCGATCCGATCGCCTGCTGGTGCGCCCGAGAGGCTTCAGGAGGGCATCCGTTGCGAGATCGCCCTCTGGATGTGCTTGCGGGTCCGGGAGAACTTCGTTTCCCGTGATTCGTCGTCATCGCATTCACCGCAGTAGGACATCTGGTAGTCCATCTCTTGCAGGACCTCCGAAGGCACGCCGGAGAGGTCGGTCTCGGGCGTCACGACCCACGGCTCGTAAGTCCGGCAGGGAGGCCCTTGGTCACACACCTGGAATCGGTACTGCTCGTCTCCGGCCTTCGCGCAGTCCAGGTTCTCGCCACTCTGCACGTACTTCCCGTAGTGCCGTCCCTGGACGATCTCCAGCCTTGCCGCGTCCGCCGGCACGGGCTGGTTGAACAGGCGGTCGCACAGATCGTCGATCTGCTCCGCATCCGGCGGCTGCTCCGAACCGGCTGGCCCCTCGACCCCGAACATCCTCCGCACGGTTTCCTCGACCAGTTTCCTTGTCGTCAACTCCTTGCGGTGCTTCCGCACGTAGTACTTCTCCCACTCCTCGCGAAAGCCGGGCAACCCTGCGACCGCCTTTTTCACGTCCATGCACCCTTCCACCGTCTCCATGAACCAACAGAGGTAGGACGGCTCTTCGCGCAGCACCGAGGTGAGCGCCACGCCCTTGTACTTGCCGAACGGCATAGTCGGCTCCTTGTCGGTCTTCTTCTTTCTGCCCATGATCTGCCTCCCTTTCTATCTATCCCTCTACATCGGCTTGCCCCCGAGCTTTCCGGGGGCGAGTGCGATGCCGAGCGCCTTGAGTTCCTCTTCCGTCACCTCTACCACAAACGGCACTTGCGATTCAAGTCAAATCGACCGCCCGCTGTCCAATATCCCCTACCTGAGGTTGTTGCGGCGATTGACGCCGATGCAAGAAGCCACGCTCGTCGCTGAAGCCCATCACGGCGTTTGATCTCCACCCAATCCACGATCGCTCGCCAAAATGCGTCTGGGAGGCTTTATCGGGGCATGCCGAGGATAAGTCATCTCATGCCGAACGCGACTTCCTTTCCACCGTCCCGAACATGGTCATCGTCCGCTTGGTCAGCCGGTATCGCAGGCCCTGCGCCAAGGCCGGCGAATAGCCCTTGATCTTCCGTATGACGCCCGCCTTCGCCAACATCTCCAAGTGCTTCCTGGCGTTATAGTCCGGAAAGCCCATCTTCGCCAACGCCTTCACGCCCAGTCTTGCTTCGCCTCCCTTTTTGTGGAGGTAGTTGACGAGTCTCGCGATCTTCTTCATCGTCGGCTTGTAAAGTCGCTTGCCGCTTTCCCGGTAGGCGCCTTCTATCGTCGTTTTCAGTTCGTCAGGCAAAGGGGTGTCGTCGGGCTGGAACTCCCACTGCTCAGCCACCATTCGCCGGTCGGGTGCCCTGGCAGTGTCTCCCAAATCAGTCAAAGACTTATTAACTTCGGGGAGAGGAGAGGAGGAATTGTGGTCTTCCTGAGACTCGATGCGACTCTCGTTTTGTCCCTCCCCATCGCCCAGATCACTACAACATATAATAAACCCAACGGGAGGAGAGGAGGGATTGTGGTCTTGCCCCTGGCGGTCCTGGTCCTGAGCAGCCTTTCCACCCTGAGACATCCTGACGACCGGCTCCAAGTAGATCACTCGCTGGTACTGTCCGGACTGACGCTTTTGCCTGACCCTCGTGAACCACCATTTTCCCGTGTCATCGACCTTGGTCACGGCGCACTCGACGATGCGACTGACCTGCTTGACGACATCCTTCTCCTGACCGGCATGAAGGCGTGAGACGAAGCCGTTGTGCTTGGTGACGACAAAATCGGTCATGATCTCGATGATCTTTTCATGGCGCAAGTCCTCCGACACGTCCCACCACTCGATGAACCAGAACCAGCGGGCCAAATGGGAGACGACCTGGAAGACGGAGTCGTGGCACGGAAGACCGTGCCTTGCCCACTTTTCGCAGTTCTGCACCCACTGCCCGTCGCAGACCTCGGAAAGGTCGATTTCGCAACCTGACGCTGATGTATCCTGTCGTGGACGATCGACGGCGTCATTTTGCCTGCCAGGAACATCGACGGGACGCAGGTCGGTCAGCACAGGCTCCGAAACGGCAAGACTTTGCGGGAAACCCTGGTCGGCCCAGTCGTCAAGCACCTTGAGGTCGTCGTCCAACTGCTTGGCATTGAAAGCCTCCTTTCCCTTGCGATACTTGAGCAGGTGCGGCTTTCCCTCCATCAATCCCACCTTTTCCATCTTCCCGGTTGCGTCATAGCCGTCCCATTCCCTCA
>CAZTPX010000166.1:0-21391 GCA_964615095.1 uncultured Planctomycetaceae bacterium
CTTCCGACCGCCTGTTCCACTTCGTCCTTGCCGAACTGTGCAACGAAGACCTCTCTGTCGAGGAGGCCGACCGCCGCCTGCTGCGTGCCATCGAGGACATGGAAACCGTCAGGGCGGCGCTGAACAGGTCCGATGATAGCGACGGAAAAGTCGAAACCAGTCAGACTGTATTAGGGAAGGGTGGAAAGGAGAGAACGACCATGCTTTACGACGTAAGCGTTTCCCGTATCCAGACCGCCACGAGGGACATCCGGGTCGAGGCTGCCAGCGCCGAGGAAACGCAGGCCAAGGCGCTGGAGCGGGCTGGTGATGAAGACTTCGGGGGCTGCATCACTGACTACGACTTCGAGGCCAACGGGGTTGTTCCCGTTGATGGCGAAGAAAAGGACGACGGCAACAAAGAGGAGGACGAAGAACCATCTCCCGACTTCGCTTCCGAGGAGAAGCGTTGTCCGGACTTGGGCGATGGCACCTGCGCGTTGTGTCCCACGCCCTTCCCGGGCGTCAGCGACGAAACCATCGACGCAGGCTGGGTTCCCTCCTACTTCATCGGTGAGGAGGAGCAGTCCGGACCCGTCTGTCCGCGTTGTGCGGAGCAGTTCATCGTCTGCGACCCGAAGGACGGTGAAGCGACCCTCGTCGTCGATGGCGAGTATGTCAGCGTGTGGGACGGCGGTGTCGAGGTGCGGACGAAATGTGTCTGCGACACGCACACCCGCGAAATCCATATCGAGGCTTCCCAGGACGTAAATGTCGAGGTTCTCGACCGCGAGTACGTCCTCCTCAATGGCAAGGAATACAAGGCTTGCAATGAGGAGGATTGGGCGACGTACGTCCCCGAGGAACAGGCCCGGATGTTCTTCTGGAAGTAACGAACGCTTTCGACATACACGAGGAGGGGAAGATGAACCACTACACCTACGATGACCTGGCGAAAGACATCGCCAGCCTGACCACCGAGCAACGAAGACAACCAGCCCGTTGCCTTGAGCCATACGACGAGCCGGCGTGCCTTGGGGTCAGCGGATTGAAGGTCGCCGACGAGAACGTCGAGGTTGACGGCGAGGTCGTCCTCCGTAAGGGCGAAGTCCACCTCCGCACATGACCAGTTCGGTTGTATATGGAACCGAGCAAATACATCCCACACGCATGAGGAGACCGAAAATGACCAATCTATCCGAACAAGGCTATGAACTGGGCGACGGTGGCGTTATCGAGCGCCCCGACGACGGCGGCACAATCCGCCGCCGTGACGTGCATGGCAACGTCGAGGAAGTCCGGGAGCCCGGCGACGAAGGCTACAAGGAGTGGGCGGAGCAGTTCCGCGATGCCGACTGCGCCACGGAGGCGTTCTGCCCGAAGTCGCCCGACTTCAAGCACCATCCCGACCCTGCCAGCATCAAGCCCGCCGATGGCGCAGGCAGGAACCGAGGCACGGACTGGATCGTGGACGTGAATTGCAAGCACTGCGGACGGTCAGGCTCTGTCCGCATCGACCCCGCGGAAATCGAGTTCTGAACCCCGATGAAGAGAAGAGACAGCATTATCAGGAGACACAGATGAGCAACGAAACCAATCCCGTGGCGATCGTCCTGGCGACGAGCAGTACGAACCCCGAGTACAACGGCGAGTGCGACTACGCCGTGGTGCGGCTGACGCCGGAGTTGGTTGACCAGGTCCGCCGCCGCGTCGAGTTGGCGCGGCAGGCTGGCGAGAAGGACAACGACCTCTATGAACTCTACTTCTGGGGTGGCACGGCGGACTACTACGACAGCTCGCTGCCAGATTCCTGCCAGGACGCCATAGCGAACGAGCAAGCCGCCCAGGAATGGCTGACCGGGCTGGAGCAGAACGGACATGCCCTCGTGCCTCCCGCCGCCGACCTTTCTGGCTGTGAGCCCCAGCGGACGGAGTGCGACCAGGCGCTCGTCCGGTGCAGCCCCTCGTCCCAGAACCCGGAGTTCGAGATCGCCTGGACTACGATCCCGAAGCACTCGGACGTGTACGTCACCACGAGGGACCTCCCCCTGGCGGCCCTTGAAGGCTACGTCCGTAACGAGCCCTCGAAAGACAAATGAACCATTACCGTTTGGCCCCCGTGCTTGCTCGTAGCGGGCGCGGGGGCTGGAAAGCCGGTCTGCGGACCTGCCCTCCGGCTCCCGAAAAGGCAGACTTACGGGGCCACGACTACGAACGATCCCTGAGCAGTTGGCATGAATGAAGAAGGAAGGAGACGAGCAATGAAAGCTAGCGAGATCATCGAGAAGCTGTCCCGGTTCGACCCTGACGACGAGGTCTTCGTCTTTGACCGTGGCATCAAGGCTTTGGTGTCGGTCGAGGCGGTTGCCGAAAGCGTAACGGAAGGCCAGGAGGGCGTCGTCATCTACATGGAGGAGTGACGGGCTCCGCCCCTTCGCCGACGAGCGGAAGTTGGTTCCGACCGTTTGATTCGCACGACAGGGAAAGGAGAGAAGGGAAGAAGACATGCTCATAAACAAGACCACCGTAGGCTTCGTCGTCCAGGTCTTCGACACGGAGAAGGGGCGTTTCGTCTCGCAGCACTTCGTGGCGGGCGACGAGTGCGACTACGAGGACGAGAAGGGCGACCCCGTGGACAGGAAGCTGCTGGAATCCGGCGGCAAGGAGGCGTACCTGGCCTTCGACATGGTCCAGCCCGGACGGAGCGGCCAGGACAGGAACGAGTGGAAGGACAGGTGAGCCATGAGATGCCCCGGCTGCGAAAGCCCGTTCTACGTCCTGCTGGGTAGGCTCGGAAAGCTGCTGTGGTATCGCTGCCGATCGTGCGGCATCGACCACAGCCGCAGAAACAACGAGTGAGGCTCCGATGCGAAAACCAGTTCGGCTGTATATGGGACGGGCAGAAAGGAACCACGACATGACCAGGAAGCTCTTCGCCACCGACCGCTTCAGCGCCACCCCGCACTCGACCGCCGAGGAGAAGGCCCGGTTCTGCAACGACTTCACGCGGTTTGTCCTCGGCGGGTTCGACCGCAAGCGGTTCACGCAGAAGTTCTACCAGCGTCTCTCCCTCATACTCGGTCACATTGCCCATTTTAACGCCGGCGGCTTCTGGGAGACCTGGTTCTCCACGCCCGCCCGGCAACAGCAGTTCGTCCAGCACGTCCACGAGTACGTCGCCTTCGGCGACCCGTACCACTGCTGGTCCGATGTCGAGCGGGAACTGAAAACTTGGGTAATGGCGGAGGCAAGAGCCATCGGGGCGGTGCTCGCCGAGAACGAGCGGAAGGCTGCCGAGGCGGCGAAAGCCGAGTCCGACCGCCGCGCCGAGCTTATCGGCAAAACCTGCCAGCCGTTCACCGTTGTGGCGAAGAGCGAGAACATTGGCAATTTCGGGCACCGGCAGTACGTGTTGCTTGCCGACGACGGCGGCGCATGGAAGGTGCAGCGGATCTACCTCTACCCGTGGGAGGTGGGACAGGTCGTGAACGTGCCGCTCCTGAACGGCCAACCGGACTGGTGCGGCATCCAGAGGGTCGAGTGCCCTGAGCGTTTGCCGGATTGCCCGGTGGAATCGCTGGCCCGGTTTTCAGTACAACGAGGAAAAGGCAAGACCAGTCAGGCTGTATAAGAAACACCTACAAGCGAGGAAAGAAATGAAGGAACCGATGCAAAAGATCGTCGTGTCCGTGACTTTTACGGGCACGGTGGAAGTGGAAGTCCCGGTGGCCGTGCCGCAGGAACGGCACGAGGCGTTGGCGAGGAAGGTCGCCTTGGCCCAGGTGCTTGCCACGACCGACAACCCCGACGCCCCCGAGGACCAAGCGTGCGAGGAGTACGAGACTGAGTTCGGGCTGGACGAGGCGACCGCCGAGAGGGAGTGGGACGCTTGCCGGACGACGAGCGTGAATGGCGCATGGGCACTGCCAACGACCGACGACGAACTTGCCGCCGCGGTGGAGCGGCTGGCGGACAAGGTGGAAACAGCGGGCTTGCAGCCCGAAGACCTCGACGAGATGGTCCACGACCTGGCATCCAGCATCGCTTCCGACGTCAACAACGAGGGCGTGGAGGGGCAGGTCAGGTATCTCGTCAAGGAGATGGGTGCTCAGCATACGGAGAAGCAACTCAACGAGCTGATCGAGGAGCGCCAGGCACAAGAGGAGTAGGCGACCTTCCACCCATAACACCGGCTTGAGGAGAAAAACGAATGAAGGACATTATCGGAAACATCAACGGACCCCTCTTCCGCAACCAACGGTTGCTGGTGATGAAGATTGCAGACCTTGCCCAGAAGAAGCAGCCCTACGAGGCTGCTTCCGGCGACGAAGATCTGCTGGAGGGGTTGATCAACCTGACCGACGACATCGCCGACCAGGCGCACGACGAGCACGGCATTGACTGCCTGCTGGAAGAGGACAAGGACGGCGAGTAGTCGAAACCAGTTCGGTTGTATAAGGACAGCGACGAACCCCACAAGAACTTTTTGATACGAGGAGAATCACGATGGGCGAATACTACCCTGGTGAGATCACGATCGGCGGCAAGGTGTCCGCCGCGCTGCTCGATCGGTTTCTCGGCGAACTCAAGTCCGCCGGCGGGAGGACGGGCGGTTACGATGGCGACCCGTTCGAGGCCAAGGACGCGGACGAGTTGCGTCTGGCGCTGGACAACGATGGGCTCCTGGTCCTAGCGGACCCGGAGGCGAGCTACGGCAGATTCGAGGAGTTGGAAGCGTTCTGTGTCGAGCACGGCATCCCCTTCGACCGGCACTCCGACGCGAAATACGAGTTCGATGCCGAGAACGTCTACTTCCGCCCCGGCATGAAAGCGCCCGAGAGCGTGCCGTCCAACAATGCCGGGGAAGACCTGTTCAGCGCCGAGGCCGTGCGTCCCGTCGTCAAGGAGTTGACTAAGGTGGTCACTGCCGGGTTGACCAGGGAGAAGCTGAAGGCTGCGGCCGTGAAGATCATCCGGCACCTCAACAGCCTGCTACCGCCGGAGGTCGAGCCGTTGCCGCCACTGGAGATCGTGAAGTGATGGCGGAGTTCCAGAAACTCCGGAAATGGACATGTTGATCCCCACAGGCGACTACGCAAGATACACGGCCCAGGCGCCGGTCCGCCCGATGACCGCCAAGTTGTTCTGCTCCGGCGGCTCGTGGTGGCTGGAATACGAGGACGGCTGGCAGAGGGACACCCACCATAAGGCTGGTCGCGACGGCTTTCGCAGGCGCGAGATGACCGGGACCGTGTGCGCCGGGGAGACCACATAAACAGGAGCGATTCACCCTGACCGAACGGCTGACCAGCCAAGCCGTATATGGGAACCCTACCAGACGAGCATCAGACACACGAGAAATGACATGAAGAAAGCGAAACCAACGACAACCAAGAGAAAAGCGGGCGACATCTTGGACTTCGACGAAGCGACCGACTACGTGACGGAACTGCTGGGCGGGTGCGACGGCACGCTGCTCGCCAGCTGCATCCTGTTGGCCGCCCATGCCCGCAACACGTCTGGCACGCCGGGCGGGGGGCGATTACTCTATGCCC
This sequence comes from uncultured Planctomycetaceae bacterium, assembly GCA_964615095.1. Lineage (GTDB taxonomy): Bacteria > Planctomycetota > Planctomycetia > Pirellulales > Thermoguttaceae > JANXQG01. Next base: position 5,535 of record CAZTPX010000166.1, read on the forward strand.
GCGGGCTGGAGGGGCAGCGGGTCGAACTGGTCGAGCCCTGACTGGTCCGGCTGTATGACCGATTCGGAAACGCAGAATCCTTCAACCTGACAGAGGAACGATTAAATGGCAAAAACAGTCCTGACCATCGAGGTGGAGTACGACGAGAAGGCGACGGAGCCCGAGGCCATCGCTTCGGCTGCCGACCGCCTATTGGAGACCGCCCTCTCCACACCAGGCGTCCTGGACGAGCATGGCGAGCTGCGCTTCGGCGAGTTCGTGGCAGGGCCGGGCGACGACGCCCGCGGCACGTCCCCGTACTACAAGACCGTCCGCCTTCCCGTGGAGATCAGCTTCACTACCGACCCCGAGGAACTGGACGACCGTCAGGACGAACCCGTTCCGACAAAGGGAAGCCTGCTCACTTGGCTCCAGGACGCCCTTGTCCTGCAAGTGGACACGGAGAGCTATGGGCAGCCCGCTGGCGCGGTTTTCGCCGCCGCAGGCGTCGAGTGGGATGCCGCTACTCTGGAGGAGAGGTAGTTCCTCGTGAACGGCACCTTCATTGCCCCGATACGTCAGAGAAAAGGGAGAATCATCATGCTAACAGTTGGCGACCGCATCGAACTTGTCGAGATGACCGAAGACCCCGACCCCATCCCGTCCGGCACGCGAGGCACAGTGGACTGGGTGAACGAGTTGCCCACCTTCACACAAATCGGCGTGCGATGGGACAACGGGCGCAGCCTGATGTTCTGCGTGCCGCCCGACCGGTACACAAAGCTTGCCTCGGGAGAGACGGCGTAGGATACATCCCGCAGGCGCAGGATACTTCGCCGACACGTTGAGGAGGATCAAGGAACGATGAATTTATTGAGTCTTTTCACGGGAAGCTGGAAGAAGAGCAGTCAGGCTGAGCCTGCGCCTGTAGCACCACCGCCAGATCCCGCTGTTTCCCATCGCCCGCCGACCAGCCTCGAAGAGCGGCAACGGCTGCTTGCCCACCACGTCCGGCTCGTGGCCCGCGGCATGGCGAATGGGCTGTGCGTCTACGGCTCCCGCGGCGGACTGGGCAAGACGCGGGTAGTGCTGGCCACGTTGAAAGAAGAAGGCGTAGTTCCGGTGACCCTCACTGGGCACTGCACGCCGCTCGCCATGTATATGGCGCTCTACGAGCATCCCGAGTCCGTCGTCTTCCTCGACGACTGCGATGCCATGTTCCGCAACCTGCCGGCACTGGGCATCCTTCGGAGCGCCTTGTGGGAAGGCGAGAAGGGCAAGCGGCTCGTGAACTACAACAGCAGCCAGCTCAAGGTCCCGTCGTCGTTCCACTTCGACGGCAGGGTCATCTTCGCCGTGAACACCCTGCCGACCAGGAACAATGCCTTCGCCGCCGTGCTGAGCCGGGTCGACCAGTTCGAGCTGGAAGCTTCCAACGAGGAGGTGCTGGAACTGATGCGGCAGCTTGCTGCACAGGGGTACGAAGGGCTGGAACCGGACGAGTGCATGGAGGTCGTGGACTTCATCGCCGAGTTCTCGGCCACCAGGGAGCTGAGCCTGCGCCTGCTGGAGCCGTCCTTTCACAAGGTAATCTACTCACGGCAAGCAGACACGGACTGGAGGCAGCTCGTCGCCAGCCAACTCCACGAGATCGGCAAGACCGCCGTCCCGAAGGTCAGCGACTCCCGCGCCTACGACATGGACTGCCTGCGGCAGGTCGTCGCCGACTATCCCGACAGCGTCGCCGACCAGGAGGCGGCGTTCAGGACGTTGACTCGCAGGTCGAGGGCAACGTTCTTCCGCCTGAAGAAGGCGTTGGGCGACCTCGGCACCACTACGCAGGCAGCGATGGGAGTCAGTTAGGCTGTATCGGCATATATCTTCCTCTGTACCCAAGAAGAAAAGTGCCCCCAACCACGACGGCAAGTTAAGGAGGGACACCGTGGACTTCATGCCAGACGGATTCATCGAGAGAACCGACAACGAGAAATACGTCATCCGCGACGGTGTCGGGCAGTGGTGGGCGGGCAAGGAACGTCGCTGGCGAGGCAAGGCTTCCGAGGCGATGTTGTTCGACACAGAGATGGAGGCGATGGAGGAACGCAACCGCTACTGCCTGGGCGACGAGGCGGACGTGCTCCGATTCGAGATCGTTGCCGTGCTGACGGTTTACGCCCGTCGTTGGTCATTGACGCAGCTAGTTAGCCATTTGGAGCAACACCGCAAGCTCTATATCAGCGGTCCGCCCGGGAAAGAAGGCGTGCTGTTGGAGCTGCTCCCCGACACGTTGAAGATGGTCGAACCATGAGCCGTGGGATACATCCCACGCACACGACGAACCCAAGAGGACAGCAACCATGAAGACGCACGGACTACCCAACCAGTTCTGGGTCGTACTGAAGCCCTCGCCGGTTTCAACTCCGGAGGACATCTGCTTCGCCTGCACTTTCGAGCGGTTGATACTCCAGGTGCGAGGCGGTCTCACGGAGGACGAGATCGTGGGCATCTACGCCGACGAGACCGAGGCTCGGCAGGCTGCCGCCCGGCTGCTTGGGATACATCCCGTGCGTCCTACGGACTTGGTGTTCGTAGAGGTCATCGTCCACGTCCAGGCACAGCCGAAACACGAGGAGATGAAGGCACGGGACTTGGCGAAAGCCGCCGTCGAGGCGGTGAAGAATGCTGTCCGCCAGGCGGAGGAAGCTGGCTTCAGCCATCGGCTGCACGGGCAGGTCAGCCTCGGTGCAGGCACGGTGGAGCTGAAGAACCAGACCGTTGTCGTAGACATCCACAGTTAAGTTGTATCCCAATAACCATAAGAACCCAGGAGCTGAACCATGTGTGAACCGAACTTCCCTGAACTACGCATTGGCTCGCCGACCAGGTGCGGCGTGCTTGAGGCGTTCCCGTTGTACGCCGAGCGTACCCTCCTCCCCGACCGTACCTTCGATTACATCCTCTCCCACGAGGCACAGGAGGCGGGGATCTGTGTCGTGCGAGAGCTGGTGGAGCCGAAGGTCGGAGAAGTGCTTGTCGAGAACACGGGCGACCGTTCCGTGCTTTTCCTGGAAGGCGAGGAGCTGGTGGGAGCGAAACAGAACCGAGTGGTCCTGTCCTCCATCCTGGTCGGTGCCGGAAGCCAAGTCGCCCTGCCGGTGTTCTGCGTGGAGCGCGGACGATGGGACCCGTCGTCGGAAAAGTTTAAGACGGGATCGCACGCCCCGCCGACCATGCGGTGCCTGTTCAAGGGCGGCAGCAGCCTCCCCCGACGCGAGGGCAGGCAGATCGAGGTGTGGCGTTTCATCATGTCCAAGCACTTGGCAACGAAGACGTTCTCACCGAAAGGGAACATGAGCGACGTGTTCCTGGAGCATCCCACGGTCGTCCAGGAACTCCGGCGGGACCTCCAGTACCCGGAGGGCGCATCGGGCATCGCAGTCGCCATCGACGGCAGGACGGTCGGCATCGACCTCTTCGACAAGCCGGAGACGCTCCGTAAGGTGTGGGACCGCCTGGTCGTCCTGGGCTTCACCCTGGATTACCTCGACGTCTGCGACACAGACCGCCTGGCGGATGACGAGCAGAAACCGGTTAGGTTGTATATGGAAGCTCTTAGGGAGGCAACCTGGCAGGAGTCTTCCACGGTGGGATCCGGAACGATGTACCGGGCGACCGACAAATGCCTGGCGGCGGCGCTGGTCGTGGAGGGCAAGCTCCTGCACGTCAGCGTTTCCGTTCCAAAGTAAGCGACCGTTCGACCAACCAAATCTCGCAGGACATATCATGGCACGAAAACAGGGAGTGCTGACCCGAGAGGATTTGGAGAATATCGGCTCGCTCATCACCATCAAGGGCACGAACACTTGCCTGGGCGACCTGATGCACTTCGATGGACACGGCACTTATGACCCCGATCACGGGCTGGTTCCCGTGTCCAAGGAGGAGGCGGACACGCACAACAAGCTACTGGACGAAGCGCGGCTGAAGGGGCTGGACGAGAACTGCGAGGTGGGGCAGGGTAGCTTCTTCTACTTCACGCGGAAGGCTCCCGACCGCAAGGTCACGACCTTCGTCGGCACGGTCGTCTCGACCGACGTTCGCGTCAAGGGGCAGTCAATCACCTTCGTCCGCAAGGGTAAGACCTTTCGGGGGCGGCTCTGCAAGGACGCCGATTCCTTCAACTTCCGGCGGGTGGCGTAGTTGTTCGACCAGATCGGTTAGTGGAAGTGGACTGAACTGAAACAAACGAGGACTGGCACAATGAGCAATCGGTATCAGGTCATGTTTGTCTGGAAAGATGAAACTCGGTTCGGCATTGTCGATGCATACAGCGACGAAGCCAAGAAATACGCCAAGCAGGGCAAGTTGCTTATCTCGGACGCCGTTCGGCCGCAGCGATTCGTGGTGCCGGACGACGGAAATGTCGTCGACATCAAGATGGAAATTGGGCATTGGAACCCGCAGTCCGGCGATTTCGAGGGTGGTGACGAGTACCAGCAGTATGTCCGGGCGGAGGCGAAGAAAGCACGTGCCCTGTCCGATTCTCTGCCGCCGGGCGTGCAGGTGGGCAAGATGTTCAGCATCGGCGTCGGCGACGGGCAAGCTGATTACGTCGTCACCAAAGTCATGCGAAGCAAATGCCAGGTGGAGTGGCGCGGGTTCAGCATGGATCGCTGGACGGACCATCACTTCGGTTGGGGCGGCAGTTTCCCCATCAAAGACATTGCCCGCTACGTCGGGCAGGCGGAGGCGATGGCGAAGCTCTTCGGCAAGAAATAGCCCATTTCCCCTGAGCTGTATGTAGTTCCGTCAAGGAGACACGAAACATGAGTCTGAAGGACAAACAATCCCAGTTGGACCAGTTTACCGGCACCGAGGGATACACTCGCTGGTCTCCGCTGTTCCGGCGCATGGTGCTGACGGACGGTGCGAAGTTCGTTGCCGAAAACGGTGGCAGGAACGGAGCATTTTGGCTTATGGATGCGATCGCGTCGCACCAACCCAAGGCGTTGAAGAACGAGATGCTGCGGGACATCCAGTTCTGGACGCTTGAAGTCACGGAAAAGAACGGCAGGAAGAGCGCGGTCCTGACCTGTCGGGTCGACAGCGGCGAGAAACCCGTCATCACCCAAGAGATCGAGTACACCGACTTCGATCTCCCCAAGATCGACTTGTGGGTGGAACCGCTGGACGAGAACACCTTTTGCATATTGTTGCCCAGCGAGCACTGATGACCAGACTTGGGCAGGGCGTACATCCCCTGCGCGGATACTTCCCGCAACACACGCACACAGGAGAGCGGACATGGACAAGCAGGCGCTGGCGAAGGACTTCATGGAGTGGAGCGGTGGTTTCCCGCCGGAGAGCGACCACCAGATCACGGTCTATCTCGACTACGCTCTGCCTGCCGGCTTTGACCGCCAGGAGGCGAACGAGTTTCTGACCGACTGGTACGCGTCCAGCGAGGACGAGCCCCCGCAGGACGAAACCGGTTCGGCTGTATAAGGGCAGCCAGGATACTTCCCTCAACACGCACACAAGAGGACAAATCGTGGGCTTGACTATCCACTACGGCATGACCAGCAAGACACATTCCCCGGCAAGAGCTAAGGCGCTGGTCGAGCGGATGCGGCAGCTCGCCCTCGACCTGCCCTTCGAGAAGGTGGACAGCGAGGTCCGGTACTACGGACCGGAAATCTGCCAGACACCGCTTGAGGAACTGCGCCCGAAACGAGACCTGTTCGGCATCGTACTGGACGGCTGCAAGCACGTTGACATTCCCTGGCACCGCAAACAGTCGGCGAGCGTGACCGTCCAGCCGTTGGAGATGTTCCACTTCCAGACGATGCCTGGACCAGGTTCGGAATGGGCGAGCTTCGGGCTTGCCCGCTACCCCGCAGAGATTGAAGTAACGTACTGCCCCAGGTCCGACGGTCACTTCATCGAGACGGTCAAGGACGGTGGCTGTACGTCGTGGCGGTTCGACTGGAAGCGGTGGGAGCGGTGGCTGGAACGCAACGGTCACAAACGCTGGGAGTTCCCCGAGGACGAAAAGTTCCAAGAGAAGCGGAAGATCAAGACGGGACTCAGCTCCGGCTGGCGGTACGGTGGCTTCTGTAAGACCCAGTACGCATCTCGATTCGGGGTCCCCAACTTCATTCGCTGCCACCTGTGCGTCATCCACCTGCTCGACAGGATCGGCGAGCTGCCGACCGTCAAGGTCGAAACCAACGACGAAGGCAAGTACGGGCGTTCCTACTACACGGACGACCCGGACGCCAAGGAACGGGTCTACACCTGGCACGACGGGCAATACGACGTGAAAGCCCTGGTGCAGGAAGTGGGCGAGTGGAACGAGATGTTGGCAGTCCAGTTCGGTGCGATGAATGACCTGCTCAAGGCGAGCGGGTCGGAACTCACCCTGGAGTCGCCCATCAGCGCCTTCCCCGATTTCGAGCATCTGGAGTTCAAGGGGCAGCAGAACCAGAAACACCTTGCCCCGTTTCTCCAAGCCATGAAGAAGTTGGCTGACGAGCAGCGGGCGAAGGGTGCGTCAGCGAAAAAGGGGTAGCACTCGCCAGGATATAGGGATGCGTCCATGAAAACGAAATGGGTGTTCGGCTACCACGGGGCAAGAGAGACCTACTGGCTCACGGCGACCAGCTACCGCAACCTTGTGAAGCAACTGCACAACAAGGGCATGGCTGCCCCCGACTGGTACGAAGACACCGGATACAGATGGTAACTGTAGACAAGAATCATAGGAGAGGGTTCTATGTGGATTTTCGGTAAACAAGGTCATTTCGCCATCGGGCAGGATGCCTTCGACCACTCCAAGCTCCTCGTCCACACCCAGTTGCGGGAGGAGCTGGAGGCGGTCATCGTCGTGCTGGACCAGGTGGCTGGCGGCCAGCGGCACGAGATCGAGCAGCGGGTCGAGGGCGACTACCGGTTCGTGGTCACGGCTCGCCGGGAAGTCGTCGCCGAGGCGGTCGCCAGGATGGTCGCCGCCATCGACTACACCAAGCACACCGACAGCTTCCACGTCGATTTCGGGGCGAAGCCGGGCTTCATCCTGTGGCTCAACCGCACGGGGCTCCAGGTCGCCACGGTCAGGGAGTGAGGTGTCCCATCACCATGAACTTCCGGTAGGTCGGTGCCCCGAAGAAGATCACGCTGCCTGACGGGAACGTCATAACCGAGCGGGAGTTCGTGTTCCTCCCCGGCTACGGGCGCACGAACGTCCTCTGGAACAAGAAGGGCGGCTGGAGCCCCGACATGCAGAAGGACCAGTACGAGCAGGTCTGGCGGGTTCCGCCGCCCGACATCCGCAGGCTGCTGACCGACCCCGCCAGCCCCCGCTGTCCCCTCTCCCGGTTCGTCGGCAACGAGCAGGCGAGAAGGGTCATGCAACGTGCCGCGTACCAGGCATGGGGTCGCCCTAACCACTGCTGCGCCGACCTGTCCTTCGCAATGGTCGGCCCGGCAAGCTCCGGCAAGACCACCCTTGCCCGGCTGTTCGGCGAGATGGTCAGGCTGCCGGTCATCGAAATCCCGCCCAACAGCGTCCGCAGTTCCAGGGAGCTTTATGACCAGATCGCCGTCACCCTGGAGCGCACTATCAACATCGACGACCCCAACGACCCCTTCTCGCTAAAGATGGTCCCGCCTGCTCCGGGCGAGTCCGACGACCCGACCATGCACGTCCCGCCCAGTATCGTCTTCATCGACGAGGTTCACGGGTTGCCGAGGGACATCCGGGACGGGCTCCTCAAGGCGATCGAGTCGAAGGATAGGATGCTGTGCATTGAAGGCGGATGGTTCGCCGACTGCAAGAACGTCTGCTGGATCGTGGCGACGACCGAGCGCGGAAAGCTCTTCGGACCGTTCGACTCCCGCTTCACGAAGGTGGAACTGGAGATGTACGAGGCTGAGGAGATCGCCGCCATCGTCCAGCTCGACAATCCTGGCTGGAACATGCCCCTGTGCCGCCTGGTCGCCCGATACGCCGGTCGGGTGCCGCGGGAGTCGCTGGACTTCGCCAAAGCGATGGTGCAGGAGCATGAGATGAACGGCGGCTGGGACTGGGAGGCTGTCGCCGCCCTTGTCGCCCGCAGCCTGAAGATCGACCGCTACGGTCTGACGAGACGACGGCTTGTCGTCCTCGTGGCTCTTGGGCAACTCGGTGCCATCAGCAAAGGACGGCTCGCCGACTACGCAAGCTGCGGACTGGCGGAGCTGGAGAAGTTCGTCATGCCTGCCCTGCTGGTCAGCACGCCCGACGACCCGGCGATGGTCGTCGTGACGAACAAGGGCTACGCCATAACGCACCGTGGTCTGGAAGAGCTGGACAGGCGGGGAATACCGCACGGGGGCGAGGCGGTCGTCGCCGAAGGCGGGCAACGGCTCGACTTCGGCTTCTACGATTCCGATGACTTCGGAACGGAAGAGGGGGACGAACTGCCCGCCAAGCCCGCCAGGAACTATCCTGGCAGGTCCTTCGGCTTGCCCGCTCCGCAGCCGCCATCGCTGCCCCCGCCTGTACTCACGCCACCCACCATCACACCTTCAGCACCGTCTGCGATGCTTCCGCCGCCCGGCACCAAAAAGCCGCAAACCCTGGCGGAAATCTTGCAGGAGATGAAACGGCTGATGGAGGATGCTCGACGAGGATGAAGACCTGCCTATTGCGAGTGCTGGTGTTCCTGGTACTGCTGCCGGTGGTGTTCTCCCTGCCGCCGTTGGCGTTCGCCCTGTTCTGCTTCATCGCCTACACCATGTACTTCTGGCAGCAGGGCCGAAAGTGACCGCAGGATACTTCCTACTTCTTCGCCGGAATGCTGGAATCCAGTTCGGCTGTATAGGGAATGGATTGAAGGGAGACCGACATGAAGACCAAGATCGTTGACGTTGCCGACTGTCCCGACTGGGAACTCGTCCTCGTCACCAACTGGACGGGGCTCCAGAGCGACCTCAAGCCCGAGATCGAGGAAGAAGTCCTGCGGGCGGCGTGGGAACACCAGGACGGTTACGGCGTGCCGGGACTTACCCCGCCTCAAGGCTGGGACTGGTCTGGGATCCGGGACAGCACGCCCGGAGCCAAGCGGAAGATGGCGCAAGCCGTCCGCCGCGTGTTGAAGAAGCACGGTATAACGTCTTTCACGGTCTCGTGGGACGAGACGATGGTACGGTACGAGTAGAAGAGGGGAGAGAGCCAATGGACGAAGACCGCATCATCCACGCATCGCCGTTCACCGACTGGTTCGCCACCCAGGATACATCCGCGGGCGGCGTATGGCTCTGCGACAAGACCAGTGACCGGAAGGTCCTGGTCCAGCCGCCGACCGAGTGGGGAAGGGAGTGGTCGTGGAACGTAACCCAGGACGGCAGCGGGATCTACATCAAACGCAATTTCGCATAATCGGTGGATCACGAAATTGGAAGGCAGATCGGAGGCAGTTATGGTCAACGAAGCACACGAAAACCCGCTCGATTGCGGATCACAGAAAGCAAGTGCGAAATCGCAGAAAGCCCGGCTCGTCGCCCGGATCGCCCGGTTGGTGAGGCAGGCGGGGTTGGGCTACGATGACTGGCGGTATGTCGCCCGCCAAGTCCGCCGCAAGTGCGACCTGCATCCTGCTGCCAAACCCAAGCGGCTCCCCCGTGTGTTGAACCCTGACCAGTTTCGGGCGTTCTACAAGGCAGTGGACGAGGCGGACGACGTGCAGCACGCCTTGATGCTGCGGCTCCTGTTCTACACGGCGGTCAGGGTCAGCGAACTGTGCCGCATCGAGGTCGCCGACGTGGACCTGGAAAACTGCAAGGTCTTCATCAGCCAGGGCAAGGGTAGCAAGGACAGATATGTCCTGTTCGGCAAGGGGTTCGCTATGGCGTTGAAGGCGCACATCGCCGCCCATCCCCAAAACCGATGGCTCTTCCAAACCAGAAGGTGTGGCAAGTTCTCGACCCGGCGGGTTGAGCAGATCGTGAAGCAGTATGCGGAGCAGGCGGGCATCCATGCTACCCCCCACGTCTTCAGGCACCAGTGCATCACGTTTCTGACCAAGACCTCGGGGCTGGCGGATGCCGAACTCCAGCTCATCACGGGACACTGCCGCCGGGAAACGCTGGCGATTTATCAACACGTCGCCGTGGACGGACAACTCGCAGACCGCTACCAGCAGGCGATGAAGGACGTGGGGCTGTAGTCGGCGGCACGGTTCCCAGTTCGGCTGTATATGGGCAGCCCGGAGGAAACCATGAGCACCAAGCGCACCATCGACCACGAGTTCGACGAGAGAACACTCAACTGGAACAACGAGGGCAAGCGCAGGCGGAAGCCCAAGACGAGCCTGTCCTTCCACCTATTCACGGACATGGAGGACGACCGGGACGCTTGCGGCACCGTCCATCTGCGGCTGGACAAGGCGGATTTCGTCGCCTACCCCGGCAGCATGGAGGTCTGCATCCCGCCCGATGTGTGGAACCGCATCATCCTGGCGGGACCGGTGAAAGTTCGCCGTGTCCACGGCACGCACTACACAGATAATCGCCCGGAGTTCCCCAAGCAGGTCAAGCCCTGATTACCAGTCAGGCTGTATATGGACAGCCTGGAGGAACAACCCATGAACACGACTGAACTGCGACAAAGGGTGAGCAAGGCGCTGAATGCTCTCGCTCGCCATATCGACGAGCAGGGCGACGAGCCCGTCTGCATCCACGTCAGGGAGGCTTACGACCTGTTGTACCCCATCGACCAGCCACCCGCCGAGCTGGAAGTCCCAGATGAGACCTGACCAGAACCGGTCCGGCTGTATATGGGCAGCCTGGAGGAACAAGACCATGAGACACTACTACGTCGTGTCCTACAAAAAGCCCAAGAGCGGGCGGCTTGTCAACATCGCCGTGTCCTTCCCGGAATCGGAAACCAACGGGTATGACCCCGTGATGGTCGCTAGCCGCAAGGCGCACGACATTGCGGTCAAGAACGGCTTGCCGGAGAAGAAGTACCGTGAGTACGGCTTGTCCGGTAGCCTGCGGCAGTGCGTCGAACTTGCCGATGGCTCGTTCATCACTGCCGAAGAGTGCAAGCGCCATTGGGGTTACGTCCCCAGGAACTTCAGTTTCAAGAGCCAGACATGACACAGGCAGAATGGGAAGCGGCATACCCGCCGCACAAGGCGCTGCACCTGCCCGAGCCCCATAGCCGGGCATACCCCGAGCCCCTGCCGACCTACGCAGAGGCTTGCAGCCAAAAGGACTTCATCGAGATGACTGACGAGCACGGAGGGATGCTGGTCGTCGAGTGGGAGGGCAAGTTCTACGTCGTCTGCGACGAGGGCTACTTCCACGGCTTCAAGGAGGGCGTGGACTACGTGCGATAGGAAGTATCCTGCCCGGATGTACCCGGAACGCACACAGGAGACTTGCGATGATGCCCGTCCGCTTCTACGACATCGAGTGGGACACCTACGACGAAGAGAAGGGCGAGACCCTCGACCTCGCCAGCCTCAACCTGCCGACCGTTTGCGTCATGTCCGTCGAGAACGGCACGGACTTGAAGGAGGAGGGTGCCGAGCTTCTCAGCCAGGAGTACGGGTGGCTCGTCAAAGGCTTCCGGTTCCAGGTTCCGGGCAAGTGCCCCGACTGCGGCGCTGACCTCGACTACCAGGGCGGCGAGGTCCAGGACGAGTGTTACGTCTACGACGTGACCTGCACGAACTCGGACTGCGACTGGGCGGGCAAGGAGTGGTACGACCTTCACTTCGCCGAGCAGCACAAGGAGTGATCCAACCATACAGGAGACCGAACCATGCTGCACAGCTACAGCTATCTCGTCGAGGACGAGTGTCCCCACTGCGACTGCGACCTGGGGAAGCCGGGGCGGGTGAAGGTCCAGGGGGTAGAGGGCGAGTTCTACGTCAAGGGTGGCATCGTCGCCGAGGACGAGTTCACCGACCCGATCCTCTCTGACTCCAATCCGACCATGACCTGCGCCAAGTGCGGCGGCGTGCTTGACGTGGAGCCTCACGAGGAGTGCGGATGAAGACCTGCCACGGTTTCCAGTAAGCTCACCCCGTTCCCCACGCCAGCCCGACGATCCCGCCGGGCTTTCTTTTGCGCCTCCGGTATCGAGATCTAGCTGCACCGGGAGACACGAAGCTGCGTGTCTTCTCTGACCAGGCAGGCGGGATACAACGGAACTGGCTCCGGCATCGGCTCCGAGGTGACCCCCGCCGGAATCCCGAGCGACTCCAGCCGCCGGCTCCGCCAGGTCGTCCCGGTCCGCTCCACGGCCGCCCTCGAAATCATCTCCAGTCCAGTCTTCGCACCGCCAGGGTCAATACCGGTTCGGCTGTATATGGAACCTGGTAGATGGAGGACACGACCATGAAAGCGGCGATTTCCGAGGGATGCGGTTGCATCACGTTCTACCGGGAGCCGAGTGACCCCAAGTTCCACGGGTTGCGGTTCGCCAAAGGTGAACACGCCCTCTTCCACTTCCTCGCCCGGTGGCTAAATGCCCGTGGCTTTGACCTCATCAAGAAACGGGCTCAGAAGGACGGTCACATGATCGGCGACCAGTACCAGCCGTACTTGCGGACACGCAAGCCCCGTGCTGGCGTGCCGCACGTCATGGTTTGGAGCGGCTTCTATGCCTTGCGCGGGGCGAACGAGGACTGGAACCGTGGGCAGGTCAGTATCCTCCTGGAAGTTGATTGTTTTGAGCGCGGGCAGGATACCGAGGCACTCGTCGCCCACCTGTGCCGGATACATCCCACGGACCTGACCCTCGGCGGCGAGCCGCACCTGCACGACCTGCATCTAACAGAGACACTCGTATGAACGACGACACCGAATCCATCCGCCGCCTGCAACTGGCGGAGATTAACGCCCAGCCGGGCAGCCGCGAGGCACTGGAAGCGGAACACGGGCAAGTCTGGGATACCGACGAACTCCGCCGCGATTTTGACGTGACGGGCTTTCTTGCGCCATACGTTGTCGTCCGCCGTAAGGCGGACGGGCAGAAGGGGAGTCTCCTCTTCCAAACCTCACCACGTTTCTACTTCGGATTTGAACCGTATTGCCCCTGACAAAAGGAACCGACCCATGATGTCCATTGACGTTCTCATCGCCGTGAACAACGAAATCGCCCGGCAAGCGGCACGGGAGGGGCTTGTCCCCTACGTCCCCTTCTCTGCCGACGAAGCCACCACGCCGTTTTTCTGTCCGAACATCGGCACGTTGAAGCCCCGTGGCTGGCGAAAGACCGGGCATACATGGTTCGTCGATAAGACCGGTCACGGCTACGACTGGGAGCCTGCACTGACTTGGCGGCAGTTCCGGCAGCGAATTGCTGGATACCTTCTCCGTCATCCTGGTCACGGCTTCGCCATCACGGAGGAGGGCGAGTGTCAGGTCGTGGTGTCGGCGTTCCGGCGGGTTAAGCAGGAAGAAAGGTGAACGAACATGGACAAGCTCTTGCAGCGTTACGCCATCGTGTCCGCCTACATCAACAACCAGACCGACGAGAGCTGGCAGCGGATGAAGGCGGCAATTCGCCGACTGGAACCCGACGACGTGGTTCTTCATGCACCGCCTGACCCTGAAGACGAGGAAAACGGCGAGTCCGCCGTGTGGTATCGGAACCACTACCGTTGCGTCTGCGGGCATGAGTGGACGGACGAGTGGGATTGCTGTTGCAACGACCGTTGCCCGAAGTGCGACACGGAGATCGAGCCGTATCAGTCGGACGACCTGGGCGAGGATAACTTGTTCCAGGAGGCGGTCAACGGGCTGGTCGAGTTCTACCCCGAGCTGAAGGACAAGACGCTCCTGGCGAGCATCCGTACGAAGGTCAGTACCCCCGACACCGGCAACCGCCAGGCGGACTACCAGAATGTCCGAGACCAGATGGAGCGGCTGGTGCAGGAGGGCGGCTGACCAGTTCGGCTGTATCGGGCAAGGACGACCGGATACATCCCACATGCATCAGGAGACCGGCAATGAGTAAGTTTATCGAACAAGGCATCGAGCTGGGCGACGGCGGCGTTAGCCGAGGCGATGATCCCCGAACATCACAGAGGTTGATATGGTTGCCAGCGCGGAGCGTCCGATAAGGATGACGGTCGTTCACGACCGATCCAGCGACGGGTTCTATGTGGCCATGATCCCCGCGCACTTGTCGCGGGAGGAAGTCGATGCCGCCCTTCGGCAGCTCGGAATTGAAGCCGAGGCTGTGCTTGAGCTTGGGGGCTGGAAGACGGCGGAGTGCGGCGTGGCGGTCGCCCGTGTGCCGTTCCCGGACAAGCGAAACCAGTTCGGTTGTATATGGGAGGCGTAGAAGGAGGACACGAACATGGCTGCGGGCATCAGCACGGAACAGAAGCACAAGATCGAGCGCCGGCTGCTCAAGGGCATCCAGCGTGACCTGGCGAAGCACGGCATCAGCTCGTCCTACGCCAGGCGCTGCCTGAGCGGTTTGCACCAGGGCAAGGCGTGGTCCGTCACCTACGATTGGCTTCACGCCAGCAACGGCGAGTGCTGCGGTATTCCGTATGTCGTCGTGGAGGGCAGGTCGCTCGTCCGCCACCTCGGCACTGATGTCGTGAGGACGCTCGTCGAGCATCTGAAATCACAGGCGGTCTGACCGGTTAGGTTGTATCGGGGACAGGACTATGCAAACGACAGTCACCAGGCATCGTATCCTCGCCGCAAATGCCGACCAGGTGTGGCGATGGTTCCAGGAGCGGGGCGGCATCGCCATCTGGAAGTCCGTGGAATTCGCCACCGCCGGGCAGTCGTGGACCACGCCCCTCCACGATGCCGAGGGGCAGCCGACGAAGAAGCAGGACTGGCGCATGGAGGAAAGCCCTTCCCTGGTCATCACCGACCCGGCTGAGGTCGTGGTGGACGTGCCCAGGGAGGTCAAGCGGTTCCGTGTCGCCGTGCGTGCAGGTTCGCAGGGCTTGCTCCTCAAGTGCAGCGATGCAGCATCCCGCCGCATCCGCCGGGAGTGCGCCAAGGCGGGGGAGGAGTCCTGGTACGAGTTCGACTACGCCACGCAGGAGGCGGTCATCTTCGTGCCGGGCGAGAGCCTGCCGTTGCCAGAGTTCATCGCAGGAAAAGGACAATGAACATGGTGAGAATAGGCGACCGCATTGAGCTCGTAGAGATGCCCGAGGACCCGGACCCAATCCCGCCCGGCACGCAAGGGACGGTGGACTGGGTGCAGGAGCACCCCAGATTCACCCAAATCGGTGTTCGGTGGGACAACGGGCGGAGCCTCATGCTGTGCGTGCCGCCAGACCGGTTCCGGGTGGTCTCGCCGGCACCGTGAGCAGTTAGGATGTATCCGCCGCCGCCGGCGAACCATTTTCGTCGCCGAAGCGTCTATAAGGTAAGGGGCGTTCTGCCCATATAGCTCATTCCGATGACCGGCACACCTCCACGGGGAGCCGGTCGCCAACCGACCGAGAATGCCTGCCTCGGCACGGTGGTCACCGTGGGGCGGTCCTTGCGACCGGACGATGGGTAACGCAGCGATCAGTTCGCCTGCCGTTGCTCAAGACGGCAGGCGCATCAAGGAGTCGCTGATATGTCTACGAATCTCTCTCGTTTCTTCCGAAACCGCCGTGCCGAGCTTGGGCTGAAGCCTGGCGATGTCGCCCGCCGCATGGGATACACTTCCGTCGTCGGCGGAGCGAACAAGGTCGTCGTGTTCGAGCAGAAAGGATACATCCGTTCCCAGATCTTCCCGAAACTGGTGGCTGCACTCGGCATCGACCAGGAGACGGTGACGAAGCTCATCGAGCAGGACCAACGCGAGTACATCCAGGCGTGGTGGGAATGGTCGGCACAGCCGATAGACTGGGTGG
>CAZTPX010000167.1:0-21307 GCA_964615095.1 uncultured Planctomycetaceae bacterium
TCGACGCTCATCGCTTGCAGCCCCGGCAGGTGCAGACGCAGTTCGAGACCCGCTTCTCCGTCGGTTCGTACCTGGCCTACCAGGGCGACAAGTTCGTGGAGCGGTTCGATGCCAACAGCTTTTTGGCGCTGACCACGGCCATCGACCTGTTCGACCTGGGCGATTCGCGCGAGGAACTTCGCCGGGCCTTCTCCAGCGCGCAGTGTCGATGGCTGCTGATGGGCTTTTCCACCGACTGGTTGTTCCCGCCGTTCCAGTCGGAGAAGATGGTTGACGCCCTGATCGCTGAAGGCAAGCCGGTGAGTTATTGCAACGTGAAGAGCAACTGCGGTCACGACGCCTTCCTGCTGGCCGACGAATTGCCGATCTATGGCGAGGCCATGCGGGCCTTTTTAGCCAATCTCGACTGCAGCGCGCCGGCCGACGATACGCTGACGGACGTGGCCCTGGACGAGTTGAGTTGCCAGGATCCGACGAGCATCTTCCACAGCCGCCGCTTGGATTATGACTCGATCGTTGAGCTGATCCCGCCCGGCGCCAGCGTGTTGGACCTCGGTTGCGGCAACGGCGGGTTGCTGGCCCGGCTGCGCCGCCATGGCTGCCGGAACATCATGGGCATCGAGTTGGACGAGAAGGCGATCCTGGCTTGCGTCCGCCGGGGGCTGGACGTCGTGCAGGCCGACTTGGACCACGGGTTATCGGCCTATGCCGACGGGCAGTTCGACTTCGTTGTGCTCTCGCAGACGTTGCAGGCGGTGCGGGACGTGCAGGGCGTGCTCAAGGAGATCCTCCGCGTTGGCCGGCAGGGAATCATCAGTTTTCCCAACTTCGGCTATTGGAAGCTGCGCAAGCATCTTCACGAAGAGGGCCGTGCCCCCCGGGCGGGCGCGTTGCTGGGCTACTCCTGGTACGACTCGCCCAACGTCCGCTTCCTCTCCATCGCCGACTTCGACGATTTCTGCCGCGACAACCAGATCAAGATCCACCAGCGGATTGCGCTGGATACGGAGGCCGGTTGCAAGGTCTACGACGATCCGAATTTGAATGCCGACATGGCGATCGTGGTGATTAGCAGGTGAGAGAAACTTGACAAGCTTGAGCAATCCGTATTCCGTGGAGTCTACTTCGACCGCAAAGGTAATTCGCTAAGCGTCTGGTTCGACGATCCCGAGAGAGAGCACGTCTGCAACGTAGCTGGCCGATTTTGGCTGATTTCAGACCCAAAAAACTGCACCCAAACCATGTACAAATCCGTCCTCTTGCCGTAGAATAGTCTAGCATCGCAGTATTCCGATCTTAGTGCCGGAGGACATAGGTAATATGATTCTCGCCTTGTTTCTCCAGTCGCCCTTTCGATTTGTGGGGATGCTGCTTGGGTTGGTGAAAGACGACGACGTAGTTTCGGCGGATACGTCGGACAACTCCATTCGCCATGGAGAAGCGAGTCCGGAACCGGGATGGCATTTCTACGCGACGGACGAGGGGCCGTTGCTGCTTTCCGGGGTGGCGGGGGCACTGGTCAAGATTGGGCCGGCCGCGGTCCCCGAGTTGATCGAAGTCCTCCGTAAAGACCCGAATCCGGAGGTCCGCTGGGGGGCGGCTTGGGCGTTGGGTGAGATTGGGCCGGCGGCCGCGGATGCCGTGTCCGATCTGTGCAACGCCTTGGGCGACATACATCCATATGTAGCTCAGGTCGCTAGTGAAGCGATGACCAAAATAGGTGGAATGGCCATCCCCCAGTTGCGCAGGGCGCTAACCGATGAACGTCCGTTCGTTTCCTGGCTCGCGGGGGAATCGCTGACCAGGCTCGGTACCGAGGCGATTCCGGTACTTGTGGAGGCATTAGGCGACGAACGCCCCGATGTTTGCTGGGCCGCTGGTGAAACGCTGGCGAAGATCGGCATACCGGCCATTCCGGCGTTGAGAAAATCTCTGGGCGACGAGCGTCCTTATGTCTGCTGGGTGGCCGTTCAGCAGTTGTCGCGAATCGGAACCGCTGCGATTCCTGAGCTCCGGATCGCCTTGGGCGACCTCCGTAAGGAAGTCCGTTGGGGAGCAGTGGAGGCCCTTGCCGGCATGGGCGCGGTGGCCGTGCCGGAGTTGCGTGTCATCTTGCGAGATGTCGATCCGAATGTTCGCTGGAGCGCGGCAGCGGCCTTGGGGAAGGTTGGCCCGCTGGCTCGAGAGGCGATCCCCGAGTTGCGGAAAATGCTGGAAGATGAAAACGCTCGGGTTTGCTGGATTGCCGCCGAGGCGCTGGCGAGGATCGGCGCTGAAGCGATTCCCGAATTACGGAAGGCGTTGGGGGGGATTGCTCCTGTGGCGAGACAGGCAATGCCCGAGGTACGTAAGGCCCTCGACGATCAGAATCCTTGCGTATCTTGGCTGGCCGCAGAGGCCTTGGCCAAGATTGGCGCCGAAGCCATACCCGAACTGAAGAAAGCCTTGGCTAGCAAGGACAAGAACTCACGTCTGCAAGCTGCGGCGGCGCTGGGCAAGATCGGCCCCGCGGCAGGATTGGCCGCAGCCGAACTGCGGCAGGCGCTCGGCGATTCCGACATGTTCTTGCGATGGGCGGCAGCCACCGTACTGGGAAAGATTGGCCCTGCGGCGCGAGAGGCGATTGCCGAATTGAACAAGGCTGCGAAGGATCCTTGTGTCCCCGTCCGCGCCGCAGCCCTTAATGCGCTTCGTGTCATGGAAGGGTCTGATCCCAAGCACGAGAGATCCCAGACCGCCCCGAGACATGATTGACCGAACTGCTAGGGCCGCAACGCCACCTATGACGGTCTGTCGTGAAGCAAGAGGGATAATTAGGGAGATTGGCCTGATGCGCCGCCCAGGTAATGTGCGCAAAATAATCCGTTCTTTCTGATTTTTCCAATTCTGCACGTAATACCGTCCGATTGCATATTCAGAGGGGGAAGTATGCAGAACAGGTGCCTTACAATCCTGGTCGCCTGGGCGGTTTGGTTCGGCTTCACGCAGGCGTTGGCTACGGCCCAGACCTCCCCGCTGCCGCAATCATGGTGGGGATTCGCGTCGGCTAAGCCTGCGCCTGCCCCGTCGCAACAGGTCGTTCAGGCCTCCTGCAACTCCATTTCACGCCAACCGCAACTCCTCCCTGCGATGCCGGTTGCTGCGGGGCTAGGGGTAGAAGATCGTGGCTTTCGGGTCGCATTGAATCGCGTGGGCAGCGCCCTCGTACTCGCCCAGCGAGGAGCCTATTTCGCGGCGCGTACGGAACTCAAAACGGCGTTGTATGAATGGGCCGAAGCGCGGGACATCCGCGAACAATCGAGTCGGCACACCCGCGCGCTGAACGAGGGGCTCACTGCACTGGACGAACTCGACGATTTGGCGCAGCGGACAACCGGACCGGTCGAAGTGGATTACGCCACGATCATTGCCCATCACCGCACGCCGGTCTTGAAGGGCGAGACCAGCCAAAGTGTCCATGGCAAGCGCGAAATTTATCAGGCCTATTGCGGCTATGCCGAAAAGCAACTCGGCATGGTGTTTTCCGGCCAATCCGCAATTGCGGGAGGACTGCGTGCCTTGGCCAAGATCTACGAGATCGTGGAGAAAGAGCTGCCCGGTTTGATCCCGCTGGCCGACCTGAAGGCCATGGCTTTCTACGCTACGGCCTTGTCGGCCGATCCGGGCAATTCCCAGATCGCCAACGATTTCGGCGTGTTTATGGCTCAATCCGGCGAGTTGCAGCAAGCGCGATCAATCCTCGAGTACGGCCTTGCCAACCGGCGGCACCCGAATAACCTGCACAACCTGGCCGTGGTCTACCAGCAGCTAGGCTATGTCGAACAGGCAGCCCTGGTGCAGCAGGAAGCGAACAAGTCGCAACCGCCGGCCGGCTCGGAACCCGCCCGCGAGCTGATCAAGTGGGTTGATCCGTTGACGATGGCGAAAATGGCCGACGAGCAGCGTCTGGCAGCCGAAAACGTCTGGTCGCCTTATGCGCAGGGGGACTACGTGGGTCAGGCCCGCCTCGCCCACGTACCCAATTATCGCCTGCGCGTCGACGACCAGTTGGAATTTGTCTTCCGGCAGGTCCGCACCGTCACGCCCAAGCCATACCGTCTCACCGTGGGCGACGAGGTCCGCGTGCAGTCGCTGAGCAAGCCGGCCGAGTTGACCAACGATCGCCTTGTCATTCAGCCCGACGGTACGGTCTCGTTGGGCCTGCTGGGACAGGTGGCCGCCGCCGGCAGCACCGTGGATGAGCTCCGCCAACGCCTGGACGAGGCGTACAAAAAGTACTTCGAATCGCCCATGATCATCGTCACCCCCGTGAAGGTCAACACGCGCGTGCAGGATTTCCTCGACTCGGTGCAGCGTTGGGGAACGGGGGGCGGCCAGGTGCGGGCGGCCACGGTCATGCCGGACGGGGGAATCGCCCTGCCGGAAATCGGCGTCGTTCACGTACAGGGCCTGACCGTCGCACAACTCGACTTGGAACTGAACGAGCGTTACCGCATGGTCCTGGAGGGCATAGGCGTCACGCCAACACTCATGCAGCGCGCGGCGTTGTACGTGTACGTGTTGGGCGAGGTCCACCAGGCCGGCAGGTTCCCGCTCGTGGCGCCGACCACGGTGAGCCAGGCGATCACGCTGGCGGGCAGTTGGAACAACGGCGCCAACCTGCGGAACATCATCGTGCTGCGGCGCGGCGAAGGCTGGCAACTTATGGGATGCAAGAT
The DNA here is from genome assembly GCA_964615095.1 of uncultured Planctomycetaceae bacterium. Taxonomy (GTDB): domain Bacteria; phylum Planctomycetota; class Planctomycetia; order Pirellulales; family Thermoguttaceae; genus JANXQG01. Next base: position 4,719 of record CAZTPX010000167.1, read on the forward strand.
CAGCGTCAACGACATCCTCTACGGGCGCACGGTGTGTCCGCGCTGCGACATCTGGCTCGCCGATTCCGACGTGGTCATCGTGCCCAAGAGCGATCTGCTCAGGACTGACGATTTCATCAACCTCTTGTTCACGCGCGGCATCTACAGCGTGCTCCCTGCGACCTTCACTTTCTATTGACCATTGTCGGGCCGCAGCGTTTGACCATTTTCGCGGGGATTGACTTGCCCGGTCGCGCAACTATAATTCAGCCACGCTCGTGCGTAGTGGGTATGCATTTCTTGGGGAGCCGCCTCCATGGCAACATCCGCGTCTCAGGCCGCGCCACCTGGTGTGGGGTATGCATTACTTCGTCACAAGGGTAAGGCCGTCGCGGTCTTCTTGCTCTTGATGGTCGCTGCGGCGATAGTTGCCGCCGTGCTTCCCAAAAAATACAGGTCTCAGGCACTTCTCTTGGTGCATTTGGGCCGGCAGAATGCCACGCTGGATGCCGTGGGAGCCTTGGGCGAGACGGCCGCCGCCGCCAATCCTGCCGATAACCGCGAGTTCCAGATCAATTCCATCGCGGTGATCCTCGCCAGCCAGGCGATGGTTGCTAAAGTTGTCGATACGCTCGGGCCCGATGTTCTGTTTGGCGCGGCCCCCAACCAAGAGACTGAGGGCCGTGCCGCCTTGCCCGACGTCCTCAGAGCCGCGATCGGCGTCGAGTCCGCGCTTACTGCTTCCCGCGCCGGGATCATTCACAAGGTCATGAAGCGGTTCAGCGTCGAGGCCCTGCCCAAGTCGGACGTGATCCAGATCTCCTTCGATGCCACCTCGCCGGAGGCCGCGCAACGAGCCGTCGCCGCCTTGATCGAGGCCTACCTGGAACAGCATGTTCGGCTGAATCAGATACCGGGGGCCCACGAGTTTCTCACCCGGCAGACCGGCGACAACTTTGCCCGGCTGACGCAGGCGGAAAAGGCCCTCCTCGAACTGAAGAACGAAACCGGACTGACGTCGATAGAAGCGCAGCAGCAGGCCTTGACCCGGCGGCTTGCCGGCCTGGAAAACGATTTGCTCGCCGCCAGTGCGGAGGTCGCGGCGGCAGATACGCAAGTCCTAGCCCTTCGCGGCCGGCTGGCCACGTTGTCCGAGACGCAGGTGCTCGCCGAGACCACCGGGGGCGAGGACAAGACGGCCGCGGGCATGCGCGAGCAAGTGTTTGCCCTGGAGATGAAGGTGCAACACCTGCTGGCGACGACGAAGAAAGATTATTTCGAAATACCGCAGGTCGCCCAGGAGCTTGAAAAGACGAGATCCATCCTGCAAGCGCAACCGCCTCAGCACCCGCAGGTCACCCGCGGCCCCAACCGCTGTTACGAGGATCTGCAGCTCACGCTGCAGAAGCAAGAACCGCTGCTGGCCTCGTTGCGCGCGAAGGCCGACATCCTGCGGCGGCAGATTGCCGAGACGCGGGCGCAGTTGCGCGAATTCAACGAGCGGAGCATGAAGATTGCCCGCTTGCAGCGCGGCGTGGAGATCGAGGATGCAATTTACCGCAAGTACATGGCGCTGGCCGAACAGGACCGCATCGACCAGGCCCTGGAGACGGCGCGGATTACGAGCGTGACGGTCGCCGAGCCGGCCACGTACGATTCGGAGCCGGTCCAACCGCGGCCGATCTTCGTGCTGGGCATCGGTTTTTGCCTGGCGCTCTTCGGCGGCGTCACCGTGCCGCTGCTGGCGGAATACCGGGACCGCTCGCTGCGGTCGCGCGAAGAGATCGAAGAGACGCTGCGGGCGCCGGTCCTGGCCGTGATCCCGCGGCTGCGGCAGAGGGATTTGAACATGGCATGAACGGTTTCGCACGAAGCCGCGCCCGGCGCGCCGCCGGAGCGGTTTTGGAGGGTCTGCGATGGCTGCACAATCCGACAATTTGCAGGACGGCAACGGCACGGGCGCGGCCCCCGTCGTTTGGCCGCCCAAGGTCGACGTCTTCGGAATCGGCGTGACCCCCACGCACTACGGCGAGGCGGCGGGCGTCATCCTGGAGGCCGCGCGGCAAGGCCAATCGGCCGTCGTCTCCTGCCACTCGGTGCATGCCCTGATCACCAGCAGCCGCGATGCCGGCATGGCGGCGCGCGTCAACACCTTCGAGATGATCACGCCCGACGGCCAGCCCGTTCGCTGGGCCTTGAACCTCCTGCACCACGCCAAGCTGCGGAAGCGGGTGTACGGGCCGGAACTCATGTTGCGCGTCTGCCGCGGGGCAGCTGCGGCCGGCATCCCCATCTACCTATACGGCGGGCGGCCGGGCGTCACCGAGATGCTCGTGTCGCGGTTGTGCGCGATGTTTCCCGGCTTGAAGATCGCCGGCGCGGAGACTCCCCCTTTCACGGCCCTTACGCGGGAAGAAGACGAAGCGGTCATCGAGCGCATCAACTCCAGTGGCGCCCGAGTGGTGTTCATAGGCCTCGGTACCCCCAAGCAGGATGTTTTCGCCCATGAGCATCGCGAGCGGATCCGCGCCGTGCAGATGTGCGTGGGGGCCGCCTTCGATTTCCATGCCGGCGTGAAACGCATGGCGCCGCCTTGGATGCAGCGCTGCGGGCTGGAGTGGCTTTACCGCCTGCTCAGCGAGCCGAGACGGCTGGCGGGGCGGTACTTGACCACCAACACGCTTTTCCTCTGCTCGCTGCTGTGCGCAATGTTGGGGTTCCGCAAAGTCCACGGGGCGGCGCCCGCCGGGACTGGGAAAACCGGCAACGGCGCGCGACTCGGCGCCCACTCCAAGATCAAGCTGCCCTTGGAGACCGAGGAGGCGTTGCGCGTCGTCGTCCATCACCTCACGCAAATTCGTGGCCAGTCGCCGCATCCCCCGCGGGCCGTCGGGCTGACCAGTTGCTCCCGTGGCGAAGGGGTCAGCACGGTGCTGGCGCACTTGGCCGTGGCGGCTGCCGCTTGCCCGACGCGGCGAGTACTGCTGGTCGAGGCCAATTTTGCCGACCCTTCCGTGCATCGCCTCTTCGGACTGCCGGTGGCCCCGGGATGGCGGGAGGTTCTGCGCGGAGATTGCCCGCATTCGGCTGCGATTCGCCGCCTGGGGCCGGGATTGCCTGCCGTTCTAACGGTCGGTGGCGGACCGGCAAATCCGAGCGAGTTCTACGCGTCGCCGAAGCTTGACGAGGCGATGCGGGACTTGCAAGGCGAGTTCGACCTGATCTTGGTGGACATGCCCGACGCCGGCCAGCCCAGCCGGCTGCTGCGGGCGGCGGGTCTTGTGGAGGGGGTTCTCTTGCTTGTAGCGTCGGAGTGCGTGCAGGCCGCGCAAGCCCGGGGCCTCCGCTCTCTGCTGACCCACAGCGGTACAGAACTGCTGGGAGTGCTGGTGAATAAGCAACGAAACTATGTGCCGCATTGGTTGCGGCCGCAGGGATGAAAGCAAGTTTTGGGAGGAACATTTATGCCTGGCTGGGGCTTTTTTCACCGCAGGCATTCCGAGAGCGCTGACGCCGCATTGGCCGCGTGGCACCCGCCCCAGCGCTTTCGTCATGTCTTGCTGCGCGAGCGATTCCTGGTCGACCGCTTTGGAGGCGAGTTCTCGCTGTTAGCCTTCGCGTCCCAGAAGGCCGAAGACCGGGCCGCCGTGTTTGCGCACCTGGCACTGTGTTTCAAAAAGCGGCTTCGCTTCAGCGACGAGATCGGCTGGATGGACGAGGCCTGCACACAGGTGGGCGTGGCGATGCACCGGACCCCCGCAGCCGAGGCCTGCATGTTGGCCGACGAGGTCTGCCGGGCCTTCTGCGACGCAATCCCCACTCCTCGCTGCGAGGTCTACTGCTATCCTACCGATCCGCAGGCAAAGGCCGAGGGCGGCGACGCGGCCCAGGCGAGCGGCGAGGGCCGCCGCAGCGTGTCGGGCATGGAACGCCTGTTTGCTCAGTCCCTCCCCGCCTGGAAGCGCGGCATCGATATCATCGGGGCCCTCCTGGGATTGACCCTTCTGGCCCCGCTGATGCTGATAACCCTGGCGGCGGTCAAGCTCACTTCGCGCGGGCCGGTGTTCTATCACCAGAAGCGCACCGGGCTGGCCGGCCGGCCCTTCTACGTGCACAAGTTCCGCTCCATGACCGTCGACGCCGACGAGAACAAACGCTTCCTAATGGCGTTCAACGAACAGGATGGGCCGGCCTTCAAGATCGCCAACGATCCCCGTGTGACCTTCGTGGGGCGATTCATTCGCGCCACCAACATCGACGAGCTGCCGCAGTTGTACAACGTTTTGCGCGGAGAGATGTCGCTGGTGGGACCGCGGCCGCTGCCCTGCAACGAAGCCGCCGCCTGCAGCCAATGGCAACGTCAGCGGCAGGACGTCACGCCCGGCTTGACATGCACCTGGCAGATCCTGGGGTTCCGCGATTCGTTCGACGATTGGATGCGGCTGGACATTCGCTACGTCTACGCTCGATCGTTGTTCCACGACCTTGCCTTGATCTTCAAGACCGTCCCCGTCGCCGTGATGGGCCGCCGGAAGGGGTGAAGGCCGTCATGGAGCAGCGGAACGTAAGCAGCACGGGTCGGCCGAAGGTCTTACAAATGTCGGCATGCTGCAGTCCGACGCAAGGCTCCGAGCCGGGGGTCGGCTGGCACCGGGCCTTGGAGTCTGCCAGGTACTTCGACACATGGGTGATCACCCGCGACGATCGACACGCCGAGGAGACCCGCCAGTTCCTCGCCGCGCGGGGAGAAGTCCCGGGGCTGCAGTTTGTTTTTGTTCCCGAGGGACCGCTGATTCGGTTGCTGATGCGCGTTCGCGGGCCGTCCTACTGGGCTTACAGGCTGTGGCTCCGCCGTGCGCTTGGTGTTGCCCGGGAACTCCACGCGCGGATCCACTTCGATTTGGCCCACCAGGTGAATTTCTGTACCTTTCGCGAGCCAGGTTACTTGTGGAAGCTCGACGTGCCGCTGGTCTGGGGGCCGGTGGGCGGCACGCAGAACTACCCATGGCTCTTCTTGGGCGAGGCGGGCCCGCTGGAGGCCGTCTCGGAAACTGTCCGCAACGTCTTGAATCGCCTCCAACTCCATTGGAGTTGGCAGGTTCACCGCGCCGCCCGCCGCGCCAAGGTTTTCCTGGCGGCCACTTCCACCAATCAGCACGACCTTGCCCGGGCTCTCGGCGTTACCCCGCGGTTGCTGCTGGAAACTGGCATCGACAGCGTTGCCGAGACTCCGCGGCGCCGCGACAGCGGCGAGCGGCCGTTCAGGATCCTGTGGGTTGGATACCTCATTGCGCGGAAGGCTTTGTCCTTGCTGCTGCGGGCTTTGGCCAGGTTGCCGCGCGAGGGCTATGATGTCCGCGTTGTCGGCCGCGGGCCGCGGCGGCACGCTTGGCAACGCCTAGCCAGACAACTGGGGGTTGCGCAACGCATCGAGTGGATCGAGGCGGTCCCGCACGGCCAAATGCATGAGCAATACGCCTGGGCGGACACCCTGGTCTTCAGTAGCCTGCGGGACACGACGGGCAATGTCAACCTGGAGGCATTGAGCGCCGGGCTTCCCGTAATTTGCCTGGACCATCAAGGGGTCCATGACATCGTTAACGACGAATGCGGCATCCCCGTCCCGGTGACCAGCCCCGGCGAGGTGTTCGAGAAGCTGGCCGCGGCGATCGCACGGCTCGCCCAGGACGCGGACCTGTGGGAGCGGCTGAGCGCCGGGGCCTTGCGGCGCGCCAAGTGCTTTCTCTGGAGCCGGCAGGGTGAGGCCATGGCCGAGTTCTACCGCAGCGCGATGGACGATCGCGGCGGGAGCCGGGGATGAATCGTTTTCACTTGGATTTGGCATCGCCATGAGCAGTATCCCCACACCCATCCCGGAGATCCGGAGCGACGATGGCCGCTCGCCGCCGGGGCCGGCGCCGCAGGAGGACTCGCCGGTGCAGGGTCGGCGCCTGTTCTTCCGCCGCATGGTCGGGAGGACGGCCCGCTCGACGGGGCTTTCGCTCCTCGACCAGACGGTGGTCAGCGGCGCGAGTTTCGCCGCCACGATCCTTATCGGCAGGTTCTGCGGCCAGAAGGAACTGGGCCTGTATTCCCTGGGATTCTCGCTCTTGCTGATTGTCCTGGCGGCGTTGCAGACGCTGGTCATGACCGCCTACACGATCCACAGTCCGAGCGTGGAGGGCCGCGCCCGCACTAAACTTGCCGGGGCGGCCTTGGCGCAGGGCCTGATCTTGTCCGCCGTGGTGGCCGCGGCCATGACCCTGGCGGCGGGCGCGGCCGGCTGCGCGGGCAACTGGGACGACTACGGCGTCCTGTTGGTCGCGCTGGCGGTGGTTGCACCGTTGTTCCTGCTGCGCGAATTCTGCCGTCGCTTCGCCTTCGCGCACATGCAGATGGGCATCGCCCTGGGACTCGACACGGTTGTGGCGGTGCTGCAGGTGGGCGGCTTGGCGGCCCTGATCGCCTGCCGATGTTTGTCGGCCATGTCGGCGTACCTGGTCTTCGGGGCCGCGTGCTGCGCGGGCGGCGTGGCCTGCCTGGCGGCGACTCAGCCGAGGCCGCTGTTCTGTTGGGGACAGGTGGCGCCCGTCTGGCGCCGCAACGCGGCCCTGGGCGGATGGTTCTTCATGGACCAGCTCTTTGCCGTGGGCAACAGTTACTTCAGCCACTGGCTCCTGGCGGGCATGCTGGGCGTGGCGACCACCGGCGCGTATGCCGCTTGCATCAGCCTGGTCTTGTTCAGCAATCCGTTCCTGCTGGGGTTGGGCAACGTACTCATGCCGCGCACTGCCCGGGCCAGGGCCGACGGCGGCATTGCGGAGGTCCGCCGCGTGGTCCGCTGGGCGACGGCGGCGATCGTTCCCATCATGGGCGTCTTCTGCGGCATTCTCACGCTCTACGGCAGCCAGTTGCTGCGTCTCCTGTACGGCGCGAAGTACGACGGCTACGGGCAGATCGTGGCCGTGCTGGCTTGGTCCGGCTTCATCAGCAGCCTGGGCATTCCGCTCTCCTACAGTTGCCTGGCCGCCGAGCGGTCCGACGTGCCGCTGGTGACGAAACTAGTCCGTTTCGCCGTGGGAATCGCGGCCAGCGTGTTCCTTATCCGCGTCTACCGGGACAACGCCGTGATGGGCGCCGCGCTGGGGCTCCTCGTGGGCGAAACCGTGGGGCTGTTCAGCATCTTCTTTTATACCCGCCGAGTACTGGCGGCTGTCGAGCGCGGCCGCCAGCCGGATACTCCCGCCGAGCCGAGACCATGAAAGCACCGTCGTACCACGATGATCGCCGGCAGCCCGGCGACGAGGACCGTTCCTTGGCCGGCGAGGCGGCCCTGCCCGCGGCGCGCGGTTCCGAGCTGCGGCGGCTGGCCTGGCATGACTGGCTAGTGATGGTTTTGGTGATGGGCTACACGTCGATGAGCCGCTCGTTTGCCCACTTTGGCGTCAAGCCGTTCTATATCGGCGAAACGGCATTCCTCCTGCTGGTGCTCCGCCATGGGCGGGCCATCTTCGCCCCGTGGTTCCAAGCCCTAGTCCGGCCGCAGCCGTTGAGCAGTTTCAGTTGGTGGCTCTACCTCTCGCTGGTATTCGGGATCCTGGAGGGCCTGCATGGGGTGACCGCCGCGCCGCTGCCGATGTTGATCGCCCAAAATGTCGCCTTCCACGTGTACCCGCTGTTCTTCTTCGTCGCGCTGTGGATCGGCCGGCGGCACCCCGCCTTCCTGGCGACGACCGTCCGCGCCGCGGCATGGTGGCAGGCCTTGTATGGCATGGCTTACATGCTCTTCTTCTACAAGTTCGCAACCGTGGACCCCGTGACCGGGATCGGCACATCGCATTTCGGGCAACCCTACGGACCGGCGCCGCTGATCCTTTGCCTGCTCTCCCTGGAATTGAACCGCGGATGGGGCGCGGTGCCGTTGTTGGTCAATGGTCTTCTCCTCCTCGGCTTGCAGGTCCGCGCCGCTTGGTTCAGCTTCATGGTCAGCCTGCCTATGTGGGGCGTGCTCTCCGGCCGCCTGCGGCAGTTGATGGTGACAGTTGGCGTGCTGGCGGGCGTGCTGCTGCTGGCCTTCGCCATCGACTTGCGCCTGCCTTCTCCGGGCCGCGGCGGCGAGCTTTCCGCGCGGAGTATTGTCGCCCGGGCCGTCGCCGCCGCCGACCCGGCCCTGGCCGCCAGGATCGCTCCCGACTATGCGGGAACCTTCGCCGGCACCATCTCCTGGCGGCAGGACTGGTGGCGGGCCCTATGGAAACTCGTCCACAACAGTTCTTGGAGCACGGCGTTTGGAATGGGCTACGGTTATCCCATCTGGAAATACAATCCCTACCTCTCACCGCTCGAACTGATTCACACGCCCCACAATGTTTTCATGTACGCTCTTTCCTACACCGGCTGGAGTGGCGTAGTCGTTTTCTACTCGATGCAGGCCGCGCTGGGCCTGCTCTTGTGGAGGACCTACCGCCTGACGCGGCAGCCACTGGGCGTCTGTTACTGGTTGATGATTATTATTTGGGCCCATTTCGACAATTACCTGGAATCGCCCTTCGGCAGCATTCCCTTCTACCTTGTATTGGGACTGTGCGTCGCGCAGGCTTTTCCGCAAACACCAGCGAGGCCGGGGGCCGGGGAAGGCCGCGCGGCCTTGGTGAGCGACACCCGCGACACAACCTCCGGGGGGAGTGAAGACTATGAAAATCCTGTTGTGCCATAACTTCTACCAGCAACCCGGCGGCGAAGACCTGGTCTTCAACGAAGAAGCCCATTTGCTCGAATCGCACGGCCAGACCGTGCTCCGCTTCACGCTGCACAACAATTCGATTGCGAACATGGGTCGGCTCGGATTGGCGCGGCGGACTATGTGGAACGGTTCGGCCTACGCCGAATTGCGGCGGCTGATCCGCGAGCAACGCCCCGACGTGATGCACTGCACGAACACATTTCCCCTCATCTCGCCAGCGGCCTACTACGCAGCCCGCCGTGAGGGGGTCGCCGTCGTGCAGGCGATTCACAACTACCGACTGCTATGCCCGGGGGCCTACTTCCTCCGCAACCATCGCGTCTGCGAGGACTGCCTGGGAAAGCTCGTACCCTGGCCGGCCGTCATGCACGCGTGTTATCGCAACAGCCGGGCCGCGAGTTTCGTCGTAGGAGCCATGGTGAGCGGTCATCGCCTTTTGGGCACGTGGCGGCGGGCCGTGACCTTGTACTACACCCCCAGCGAATTCACCCGGCAGAAGTGCATCGAAGGCGGTCTACCCGCCAACCGGATCGCCGTGAAAGCGAATTTCGTGAGTGTCGATCCGGGGATGGGCAGCGGCGCGGGCGGGTACTGCGTATTTGTTGGGCGGCTCTCGCCGGAGAAGGGAATCGACTTGGTCTTGAAGGCCTGGCCCCACCTGGGCGGACGACTGCCCTTGAAGATCATCGGTGACGGCCCCGTCCGTGACCTGGTCGTAACCACTGCCGCCGAGCATCCCGAGATCCAGTGGCTCGGTCATCGCCCCGTCCGCGAAGTCCTGGAAATCGTGGGCGAAGCAGCTTGTCTCGTCATCCCCTCGATCTGGTACGAGGGCTTCCCACGGACCATCGTCGAGGCCTTTGCCAAGGGTACCCCGGTCATTGGCTCAAGGATGGGCGCCATGGCCGAGGCGATAACGGATGGCCAAACCGGCCTGCTTTTCCACCCTGGCGATGCCGACGATCTGGAAGCTAAAGTGCGGCAGTTCCTGGCCGATCCGCAGGCCGCCGCCAGGATGCGACAGGCTGCGCGACGCGAGTTCGAGGTTAAGTACACGGCCGAGCGAAACTACATTAGTCTCATGGCGGTCTACGACCGCGCGTTGCAGATGCATGCCGAAGAGGCGAGGTCATGGTAACTCTTTAGCGTTATGGCGCCGTGCCGTAGGTTGACATCTGATCGCGAACGGGAATAATAATTAGGTTTGGGTGAGAGTCAAACAGTGGCAGCCTAAGCAAGGCGGTTCCCATGGCTAATTACGAACAACTGATGGTCGATGAATCGGACTATGAGAGCGTGGTCCGCTTTCGGCAACCGTGGATCAGCGGTCTCCTGGTGATCGAGAAGCTGGGCGAGGAATTGTACGCTCTGGTCGAAAAGGAGGACCGCAAGAACCTGATGCTCGACTTTGCGACCGTCGAGTACCTTTCCAGCGCAGCCTTGGGCAAGCTGATCAAGCTGAATGCTAAGGTCCAAAGCCGGGGGGGAACGATGAAGCTTCGCAATCTACAGCCGCAGATCCTGGAGGTCTTTCTGGTCTGCAAGCTGGAATGCCTGTTTCAGATCCAGCGGGGCATGGCGGAGCCTTCGCCGCTTTGCGATTCTCTCAGCGAGTAGAGGGATCGATGGAAACGCCCCAGGAAGCAGCGGTTGCCGCAATCCGCGCCCGGAGCGGCCACGTGGAATGCGACGAGCAGTCACCTGGCAAGCCGGTCATCTTCGTCGACTTGAGTGACTTGGCCGAGGACGGCGACGTGTGCCTGGATCTGGTGCGCGATTTGAACCGCCTGCGCTGGTTGAGCGTGGCGGGTTCCAAGGTCTCCGACGTCCAGGTGGCTCATCTCCAGGGGTTGACTCAACTTCGCCACCTGGACCTTACCGGGGCCACGATCGCAAACGAGTCCCTGGCGCGGCTCCGCGGACTCACCCTCCTGCAACACTTGGGCCTGGCCTTCACCAAGATCACGGACGAAGGACTCGAACATCTTCGCCCCCTGACCGAAATTCGCGAACTGGTGCTGGAGGGCACGGCGCTCACCGGTCCCGGGCTCAGCCGTCTCAAACCCTTGAACAACCTCATCGTGCTGAACCTGGCGAACACCCCGATCACGGACGCGGGGTTTCAGAGTATTGTTGCTTTGTCGCGACTCTGGACGCTGGACCTCTCCGGCACGGGGGTCGGCGATGCCGGCCTCGCCTGCCTGAAGCAACTCCGCAAGCTCCTGGGCTTGTCGTTGGCGCAAACGTCTGTTACGGATACCGGCCTGAGACATCTCACGAAGCTGCAGAACCTGCATCACTTGAATCTCGGGCGTACCCGCGTCGGCGACGCCGGCCTGGCGGACCTTGCCCGCCTCGATCGACTCCAGTACCTCGACCTTGGCCAAACGGCGGTCACCGACGCCGGACTGGGCCGCCTGGAATGTCTCACGCAGTTGCAACGGCTGAACCTTCGCGGCACGAAAGTGACCGATGCCGGTATGGTGCATCTCCTGCCGCTGCGGCGCCTCAAGGAGTTGGACGTCGCCGGCACTGCGGTTGGCGACGCCGGCCTCCGCAGCCTACAGGCGACTCTGCCGAGACTACGAGTCGCGCGCTGAACCTCTTCGGCAAGGCCGCGGCGCCGTTGTGAACCCCGGCCCCAGCGAGACCTTCCTCACGTAAACGCCCTGCTTTGCCGGGCAGGCCAAACCCACGCCCTGCGGGCGTGGTCGATTAGTGACCGGCCCAAATGCAGCGGGAAAGGGCCGATATCTTTCCCAGTTGGCGGGCCACTAGGCGAGCTTGCATGAGTAGACAGGTTCTGCCGCGGGGAAGTGCGAGCAGAAATAATAATAGCGAAACGAAAAGCTGGGCTGTGGAAAGCACGGAAAATCGAATCACTTGGAGTGGATGTTTCCCCCGGGTTTTCGTGAATCCAAAACCCATCCCTAAACCAAAACTATGACGGATTATGTAAAACACATTGGTTCGTGAGCTAGGAAGGCATGGGATGGATCGCTGGCGGTTGCATGCGATGGAGACCCAAAAAGCCAGCAGAAAAGGCGCACACCCCCCGTTAGCACTATTGTGTTTGCCATTAAGGCAATTAGTATGGGGGCCATGGCGGCCTGCGCGAAGGGAATACCCGGCGATACTCGGAAGAAAATTTGTCAGATTTTGCCGGGACCTCCGTGTGTGAGATTAGAGAAGGCGCCCGCGCGTGTGGATGCAAAAAAAGCATTGGTTCGTTCTTTTCTTTGAAGCCCGCGGATTCGCCCGGTCGGGCCAGACCTTTCGAGGAATTGAAAATGCGTAAGAAGACGAGCCGTGTGGGCCGAACGAACCTCTGGGGAAGAAGGCCCCTTTTGGTTCTACTATGCATGGCAGGCACGGCCTGTCCGGCAGTTGCGCAGACCTATTATGTCGGCATCGGTGGCAGCAACAGCAACCCGGGCACCCTGGCCCAGCCGTTCGCTACGATTCAGCAGGCCCTGAACGTGGTTCCCTCCGGCGGCACGGTCGATGTGCTTTCCGGCGTCTACCGCAACCAGTTCAACACGGTGTTCACCAACAACAATGTGACGCTGCAAGCGGCGCCCGGGGCCTCCGTGACGATTTCCGGCGCCGATCTTGTCAGCGGATGGACGCAAATCGGTTCTAGCGGAGTCTACGAAAGCACGGGCTGGTCCAACTATTTCGGCCCAGGCTACGGCTCCGGCACCGCCCCTAACCTCCCCCGCGATCAGCTTTTCGTGAATGGGGCCTATTTGCAGGAAGTCACCAGCCAGGCGGCGGTCACGCCGGGGACCTTCTATATCAACCCGACCAGCCAGACGATCTATCTGCAATTAGGCGGCAACGCGAATCCCAACGCCGGGACCGTGCAGTGTACGGCCACGTCGAGTCCGCTGCTGAGCACCAACGGCTACAGTAATGAGGTGATCCAGGGGCTGAATTTCGCCGCTTGTGCCAATAACCCCCAGATGGCCAACGCGGCTGTGCAGGTCAGCGGCGGCAGCAACAACGTCGTCAACAATGTCAGCGTGCAGTACGCAGCCGGCGCCGGCCTGGGCGTCAGCGGGACCAACAACCAGGTCCTCAACAGCACCTTCAATTACAACGGCGAGGAGGGCATCGCCGCATCGGGCGCGACCAATCTGCTGGTGCAGAACAGCACGACTTCCTACAACAATACCCTGCCGGGCAAGCAGTTTGCCACGGGCTGGGAGGCCGGCGGCATCAAGGCGGGCGGCATGACCAACACCGTAATCAACGGCCTGACCTCCGTCGGCAACATCGGCGCCGGCATCTGGTTCGACATGGCCGGCCAGAACACCACCATTACGAATTGTCTCGTAAACGGCAATGGCGACGGCATCAATTACGAGATCTCGTACGGCGCACAGATTCACAATAACGTGGTCTCCAACAGCAAATTCAGCCGCGACCAAATCGGTTTCAATCCGACGACGCTCAACGCCTACTCGCCCAGCAGCCAGGGAATCTATCTCGACAGTTCCGCCTATTGCAACGTCTACAACAACACCGTCGTGAGTAACGACAACGTGGGGATCGTTTCGAACGGGCCGGTTCGTGGGAACGAAAGCGCAAACAATTACAATGTTTTCAGCTACGGCAACAATCTCGTCAATAATATCGGCAGCAAGAACTCGGCCTACCAGGATCCGGCCAGCGGCGCGGGGAACTTCTTTGAATATAACGTGGGTGACGTCAATGCCGCCACCATGACTACGTCCAGTACGGGAAGTACCTCCACGACGGGGAATCTATCTCCCGCCGCGCCTTATAAGTTTAGCACCTCGAATTACAATCTCTTTCAACTCAACGACCTTTTCGATAGCTGGACCTACACGACTTCCTCGAGTTGGCAGTCGGGAACCTCCCAAGACCTGAACTCCCTTTGGACCGACCCGAAGTTCACGAACCCGGCAGCCGGCAACTACACGCTCCAGCCCGGCAGTCCCGCGATCGGCGCCGGCACGACCGGCCCTGGCTGGCCCGGAATGAGCTCGACGATGGGGGCCAATATCGCCACAGTGGCCAGCTTGCCCGCGATGACGGCCACGACCTATAACGTGAGCAGCGGGTCGACGTCGTCGCTGGCCACGGCCCTTAGCGGCACCGGCGGGCTGACCCTGACCGGCAGCGGACTGCTGGTCGTCAGCGGCGTGAACACGTATCAAGGGCCGACCACGATCAGCGGCGGCACGCTGCAAATTGCCGGCGGCTTCGACCGCCTGCCGACCATCTCGGCCGTGGTGATGGCCCCGACGGGGGTACTCGACCTCAACGGCAACCCGCAGACGATCGGCTCGCTTTCCGGCAGCGGCATGGTGCTCAATTCGGCCGCGCTGACAGTCGGAACGGACTCCACCGACACGACTTTTTCCGGTGCCATCACCGGCAGCGGTGACTTGCTGAAAACGGGGGTCGGCACACTCGTCCTGGCCGGCTCGAGCACCTATAACGGCACGACCTATATCAACGCGGGCATCCTGCAGGTAGGCAACTTCGGCACGAGCGGATCGCTGGGGCCTGGCCCGGTGCTCGACAACGCCTCGCTTATCTTCAGTCTCAGCGGGGCCGCCACGGTGGCCAATAATATCAGCGGCAACGGCAGCCTGACCCAGGCCGGGCTTGGCACGCTGATCGTCACGGGAACGAACTCCTACACCGGCGGCACCTATATCGACGGTGGCACGTTGCAATTGGCCGGCGGCCCGAATCGCCTGCCCGCCGGCACCGAAGTCACGATCCGCACAGGCGCGCTGGACCTCAACGGCAACAACCAGTGGATCGGCTCGCTGAACAACGTGAGCACCAGTAGCGGCGGCGGCTCGAGCACCGTCACGCTGGGCGGCGGCACGCTCAGCATCGGCGACGGCACGAACAGCAGCTATCCGTACACGATCAGCGGCGCCGGCTCGCTGGTCCTGGTCGGATCGGGCACGGTCTCGCTCAGCGGCACCAACACGTACACGGGCGGCACGGTCGTCAATGCCGGCAATCTCGCGCTGGGTTCCGCGGCAAGCATCCCCGCCACCGGCAAGATCCTGGTCCAAAGCGGCGGCGCCCTGAATGTCGGGGGCGCTTATTCGACGGTTACAGCTTGGCTCAACAGCGGCGCCATCGATCCCTTCTCGGCGGGCGCGCTGGCCCTGACCTCCAGCAGCAACGAGAACATCAACCTGGCCACAGCGGGCGGGGGCGCCTACGCACAGATCAGCCTGGGGTCGAACGGCGTCAACACCTACAGCGGTACGCTCACGCCCGCGGGCAACACGTACTACCTTGGTGGCGGAGGCGGCACGCTGGTGTTGGCCAACAAGGGGGCGCTGGTCGATTCCACGTCCGCCGCTCGGGGCCTGGTGGTCAACGGCAACGTCACGCTGGCCGGCAGCAACAGTTACAGCGGCGGCACGACGCTCGATGCCGGGACGCTCAATATCGCCGGCGACGCCTCGTTGGGGGCCGTACCGGGCAATCCCGTTACGAACGTGACCTTTGCTGGCAACGCGAGCCTGCAGGCCGGCGCGTCCAGCGTCACCGTTGCCGCCACACGAAATCTGGTCATCAACCCCAGTGTCACGGCCACCCTGGACACCAACGGCGGCAGCATGACCATTGCCGGCGCTGTGGGCGGCAGCGGCGGCCTGGCGATCGTCGGCGGCGGGCTGCTGACCCTCTCCAACTCCAGCACCTTTTCCGGCAGTACGACGATCAGCAGCGGCACCCTGGACCTGGCGAATCTCCTGGCGGTGCAGAACAGCACGGTCAGCGTCAGTCCCAGCGGCGGGCTGAGCTTCGCCGCGGGCTACACCAGCCCGACCCTGGGCGGTCTGGCGGGCGCCGGCAACGTCGTGCTGGCCACCACCGCCGCGCAGTCTGTCACGCTGAATGTGGGCAACAACGGCCAGAACACGACCTACGGCGGCAGCCTGAGCGGTGCGGGCGGCCTGACCAAGCAGGGCAGCGGCACGCTCACGTTCACCGCCCCCAGCACCTACAACGGTCCTACGACAATCGCCGGCGGCGTGCTGCAACTGCAATCTGCTGCCACCGGCGCGCCGCAATCCGCCGGCGCCGGCGCTATCGGCATCCATTTCATCGGGAACGTCCAGGATGGCGGCAGCGCGTTCACCGGTACGGGAGGCGTGGTGCCGATGAGCAACTGGAACAACGAGTCGGGTACCACTTTCAGCGGAGGCACGCTTGCAGCCAACACCGGCGCCAACAGTGGCGCGACGTTCTCCGTCGTCGGAGCCAACAATACTTGGGCGACTGGAAGTGCCAACCAATTGCTCAACGGTTACATCTCTGTCTCAAACTACAACCCCATTACTTTGACTGTCAGCAACATTCCTTACGCCAGGTATAGCGTCTACGTCTACGTCGGCGACTCCAGCGTCGGGGATCAAGAGAAAACAACGATCAACGGCGTCACCTACTACTACGCGACGCTCGGCGCGTCCAGCACCTACACGCCGATCACCAGCACCAGCCCGGCGAATTACCAGCCGGGCAATTACGTCGAAGTCGACGGGCTGACGGGCGGCAGCCAGACGCTAACCGTCGCCGGCGGCGGCCAGCAAATTGGAGGGCTTTGCAGCGCGGAGATCGTCAACACGACCCCGGGCTTCAACCTCTTGCCTCCGGCGACCGCGCTGAGCATCGCGGCCGGCGCGGCGTTCGACCTCGGCGGCGGAAGCCAGCAGGTCGCTTCGCTCTCGGACAAGACGCCCGGCAGTGGCGGCAGCGTCATCAACAGCGGTACGGCCGCGTCGGTCTTGACGATCAGCCCCAGCGGCGGTTCGACGACCTTCAGCGGCACGATCCAGGGCGGCGGCGGGGCACCCCCGGGGTT
>CAZTPX010000168.1:0-21282 GCA_964615095.1 uncultured Planctomycetaceae bacterium
CGTGCGCCGCCAACGGCCAAACGGACCGCCCGAAGCTTAAGCTAGTGCCATTCGAGGGGGTGACCGCGGCAGGTTCGGCGGCCCGCCGTCGCTCTCAGAAAGGGTCGTATTCTGGCAAGTTCTGGAGTACGGTTGAGTTAAATGCGACAATCCGTCAAGGGAGCCGGTAGATTCCGGATCGCGATAGCGGCGAAGTGGGGATTTCTAGCCAATGGTCGGTTTTTTCTGAGTGATTTTCGCTGCCGCCGCGAATACTCAGTATAAAGACGACCGATCGGATCGAAACCAGGATGTCCGCGCATGAATGACGACGACTTGATCCGAGCGGTTCGCGTAGGCGATCCCGCCGCACTAACGACGCTCTACCAACGCCATATCGGCAGTGTCTGGCGATACATCCATTCGCATTTGTCGCGGGACCTTGCGTCGACGGAAGACCTGGTGAGCGAGACGTTTTTGGCAGCAATCCGATCCATTCAGAGCTACGATTCCCACAAGGGCAATCCCTGCGGCTGGTTGCTGGGCATTGCGCGAAACAAGCTCCGCGACCACTTACGGAAAACAATCCGAGACGACGGTGGGGCGTGGACCGAATGCGCCGACGAGGGCAACCCCGCGGCCGACCTAATTCGCGCGGAAACCCAAAATGCCGTGATTTGCGCGCTGGATGCGCTGTCCGACGAGGAGCGGCTCGTGTTGGAGTGGAAATACCTGGAATCGCTCACAGTGCGAGAGATCGCCCAGCGGTTCGGGCGGACGGAAAAAGCCGTCGAAGCGGTCCTTTACCGCGCGCGGGTTTCCTTCCGCACGGCGTACGTGTGGCAGCAAACACAACCTAAATGAAAGCTGGAGGTCAAATTCATGCGGCCCGACGCGGAAGAGCCTTTCGACGACGTGCAGAAGCTGCTGGAAGAAAACTATCGCGCTACGGCGCCTAGCGAGCAGTTCACGAACCGGTTGCACAAGCAACTTCTGACGCTGCTGGCAGCAGCAAACGGCCGGCCGGCACCGGCAGAAAAACGTAACTATGTCAACCAATGGGTAGGAGACCTTACCGTGAAACAGCGTATTAGTATTGTTCTGAGCTGCGCCGGCATGGCTGCGATTGTCGGATGTCTGCTCCTCTGGGCGAGCATCGAACCCAAGACGGTTTCGGCCATGGAACGGATGGCGGAGAATATCCGCAAAGCGAAATCCTACACGGCGACGGGCATCATTTGCATGCGGGCTCCACAACCCGGATCTCCGGCGCAAATGCTCACGCAGGCGACGTCCATCAAGGTTTACTGGCTTGCCCCCAACTCGATGCGAACCGAGTCGAAACCGGCTCCGGCTAACAACGAGGAGGACTGGAAGCAGGGAATGGGGGACGACGTCACCGACATCGTCCTTGCCAACAAGCAGGGTATTCACCTCAACAACGGAACGAAGGAGTTTTTCCGCTTGCCGCGCAAGCTGGGATCAGATTCCCAAGTGGTGATGGATAAGCTGCGCACTTTGTCGGGGCAGGCTGACAAACAACTCGGCACGAAGCTGATTAACGGCAAAAAGGCCAGGGGCTTCGTGATCGATTGTGCAAAGTCCGATCCTAACAACCCCCCTGGCACGGCCGAGATCTGGATTGACGCGGAATCCGACTTACTCCTAGCCGTCCACTCCGAGATGAAACTGCCAGGCGGGATGTCGATGACGATGAAGCTCGACGATTTTCACTGGAATATCGACTTGGACCCGAAACTCTTCGATCCGACGCCGCCCCAAGGCTACGCCGACGAAACGGTCAAAGAAACGCCTGTGGACGAACGGTCGTGTCAGATCGCTGCGGGGCTAAGAATCTACGCGGAGGCGAGTGGGGGGCGCTACCCGGCCGTCAGCGGTTTTGCCGCGATCGCAGATCTTGCCAAGCTGTTCGGCATCGATGGGCCGGTGACAACGGAGCAGTTGCACGATGCCAAAGTACAAGCGAAGCTAGCGACGTTTCAGCGCGGCGCCGAGGGGCTCGGCGCGATCGACTACATCTGTTCCTACAAGCCCGATGCCGCCTATTACGGCAAGACCGTCGGGACGAAGGACAAAGACAAGGTGCTCCTCCGCTGGAAGCTCGATGATGGCCGTTACGAGGTCATCTACGGCGACCTGCGCAACGCGACCGTGACGGCGGAACGACTCGGTGTGTTGGAGTGTACCCGGCCTGCACAAAACAGCACTTCCGGCGGCTGTTCGCGGTGATTCGCGAGTACACAGACGCTTTGGACGCCAGCCGATTCGACTACCGTCCCGGCTTCGGCTGGCCGTATCGAATCCGAAGCGTTTCGCGAGTCCCCACCTGCGGAGTTGCACACGAATGGTTCTAGCTAAGGGAATGCGACAACAATGGATCGTAGTTGCGTTGGCGTGCCACCACAATAGGTTGTGGGCTGGCCGAAGGCTTCGCGCTCAAGCCAGTGCCATTCGTTGGGGTGACCGCCGCAGGTTACGATTGGGATCGACGGAACTCTGTTCCGAGAATAGACATGGGGGCGGGCGCTACGGTAGAATGACGAACCCAATGAGCCTGGAACGGTTTCAGCCTCATTGACAATGGGAAAGATCGGCTCAAGGGTTGCAGGTCGAAGAAGAGGAACGCCTTGGTCTTGCCGGCCGTTCGTTCCCGCCAAGCGCCCGTTCGCCGGAAAGGATGTGAAACGATGTTGCGTCGAATCCTGATGGCCGTCGTGTGCGTCTTGTGTCTTTCGGGCCCGCTGTCCGCGCAGCCCCGCAAGGTCACGCTCCTCGACTTTGAAACGGAGACGGAGCAGAATGCCTGGACGCAGCCGCCCTACAGGGTGATCAGCAAAGAGCACGCCACGAGCGGCCAGCACTCGGTGAAGTACACCACCCCGGGCAACTACCTGCACGTCATGCTCAATAACCCGGAGATGTTGAAGAAGCTGGCTGATTACCGCTCGCTGGCGTTCGACGTTTATAACGCCATGCCCTTTCCCATCCTGTATTACGTGCGGGTGGAGGACATGCACGGAGCCCGCTACATGTGCGATTACAATTTCCTGCCGCCCGGCCCCAGCACCGTCAAGCTGAGCCTGCAGTTCCTGCCGCTGCAGTGGCCCAACGTGGGACATTACGTCGTGGACCCGACCGCGCTGAAGAGCATCACCTGCTTCTTGGGGCGCGATAGCGGAACGTGGGACCCGCCTTTGGTGTTCTACATCGACAACGTGCGGGCGGAACATTCCGGCGTCGAACTTCCCAAGGTGGACGGGCTGAAGGCCTTCAACTTCGGCCGCGGGCGCGAGACGGGCTCCTTCTTCGGATGCGTTGCCGTCACGGAACAGATGCCGCCCTACTCGGCAAAGACCGGGCTCGGCTGGGTGAAGGGGCCGTGGCCCATCCTGTCGTCCAACTGGAACCCGGACCTCCTTGGCAACTCGGCGCTCAACGGCGTCTTTGCGGTGGACCTCAAGCCCGGGCCATACATCGTCCAGACCTGCATCGACCCCATCGACATCTGGGGATGGTCGTGCCAGTTCTCCTCGCGGAGCTTGAAGCTGTGCGGCAAGGAGGTCCTGCATGAGACGATGAACTGCCGGAAGTTTCTGAAGGAGCGGTTCTGCATGTTCGAGGACAACGAGGACACGCCCTCGACGGACCTTTGGAACGACCGCGTCCACCGCATCTGCCCCGTGCGGCAGTTCGAGGCCACCGTCGGCGAGGACGGAAAGCTGACAGTCGAGTACAGCGGCCAGAACGCAGCCACGGGCATGTCTTTCCTCGTGGTCTACCCCAAGGAGAAGGCCGCGGAGGGAGCCGCGTACATGAAGGCCATGGACGCCATTCGCAAGGAGGTGTTCGATGCACGGATGAACCTGGGCCTGCCCGTGGCGGACGGCCCGGCGCCGGAGCCAACCGCCCAGGAGAAGGCCCGCGGTTTCATCGCCTTTGCCCGTGGCGCGGAGAGCAACCTGGACTGCCGGTCCGTGCCCGCACCCACGGAGCGCGGCTCGGCGCTGGCGGTCCAAGCCGCGCAGGGCGAGCGGGCGTCCATACAACTCGGCCTCTACCCACTGGCCGACGTCAAGAGCGTGACCGTGACCCCCGGCGATCTCCAGGGGCCGGGAGCGGCGACCATCCCGGCCGCCGCAATCGATGTCAAGAAGGTGCGCCACTATTTCAAGCGATTCGGCAACGGCTCGTCCATGCAGTTGAGGCCGCTGGTGCTCCAGAAGTTCCAGGCGCTGGATCTCGCGATCGGCTTCACCCGGCCGCTCTGGATCTCGGTGGAGGTGCCCGAGAAGGCACCCGCCGGGAGATACGACGGCCGGCTGAGAATCGCATTCGGCAACGGAAGCCTCGACGTTCCGGTGAACTTGACGGTCAGTCCCTTCGCCCTGGACCCTGCGGACGACATCGCCATCAGCGGCATGGGCTCCAGCGCCGGCTTCTGGAAGCAGGCTTACGCCGACGCGGCGGAGCCGTGGTGGGAGGCAGCCGAGTCGATCGCGTCGATCCAAGCCGAGCATGGGTTCAATGGCCTCACCGGCGGTCCCGGCATGAAGCTCCGCGCCGTCACGGACGGCAAGGTCGACATCGATTTCGCCGACGCCGACCGGTGGATGGACCTGGCGAAGAAGCACGGGCTGACGAAGCTCGGCGACAGCTACATCGGGTTCGACGTCAACATGGGAGTGCCAGGGGACGGCTCGGCGGGCGCCTATGGCCTGAGCTTCGCGGAGCTGCTGAAGGCAGCCTACTCGGCCGTCGATCGGCACGCGAAGGAAAAGGACTGGCCGCCGCGGGCCTACTACCGAATCGACGAGCCCAACGGCCCGGCGGTCGAGACCACCCGGAAACTGGTCGAGCAGTACGTCAAGAACGCGCCGGGCACGAAGTTCAGTGGGTATTACGCGCCGGCGGGACCGGGCAACCCGCGGGATTGCTTCTACACCTTGCTGCAGCTCTCCATCCTGTCCACCGTGACGGAGCCGATCCTGAAGACCATCCATGGTGCTGGGAACCAGGCATGGCTCTACGCCAACCCCGGCTACAGCAACTTCCAGAACCTCCGGCATCTCTACGGGCGGTGGCTGTTCATGGCGCACGGGCGCGGGCTGGACGGCATCACCGGCGGGTTCTATTTCGTCAACACGGTGCCCTATTACGACATGTCGGACCTGGAGGGAAGTTGGGGCGTCGCTTACCCGAGCAAGGACGGCGTCAACGGGACCGTGTGGCTCGAGCAGATCTGCCTCGGGATCAACGACTACCGCTACCTGAAGACGGTCCGGTCGAGGCTCAACGCGGCGAGGAAGAAGGGCTCGAGCGTCCCCGCTATGGCGGAGGCGGAGCACCTCCTGGCGGAGATGGACAAGGCCTGCTCGCTCGACCAGGATACCTGGCGGATGTCCTGCAAGGACCTGGCAACACCGGGCGACTTCATCTCGCTCCGTGAGCGCGCTACGAAGCTGATCAAGGAGCTGTCGAAATAGCCGTCGGCCGGGAGGATGATCTGATGCGCGCAAGAACGGAGCGCAAATAAGACCCGTTCGACTGCAATTCGTCGTACCTAAAGGAGTGCTCCGCCTCGGAACGGCACGCCGACGCGTGCTGGGAATGAACTTCGCTGGGGAGGGGGGGTAACCGACGCAGGCAATTACCCGCAAGATGGCTGCGCAGGCACTTCGCATGAACCGCAAAACGCTGGCGCGCCATGGCGTTATCAGCCCGGACAACCGGGAGATGAAGGACTGCGTGGCGACGCGGACGAGACCCGCCGTTCGCGGCAGTTCCCGTACCCGTTCCTGGCCGCATAAATGAACGTCGGCGATGAGGTCCCGCAGATGATCAAGGCCGCCTTGCACGAGGCGGCGGAGAGCGACACGCGCACCCTGATTGTATCTAAATATTCGATGATCTCAAGGAACTATCTGCGCCCGGCCTGCCTCAACCCGTGTCTGTAAATCAAGAGGCGGCGTTCGTTGTTCTGCTTCCGCTGAGAACCAGCCTTGCAAGATCAACCTCCAAATGCAGGATGAGCGGAAATGCGCGTCAAAACCTTCTATCTCCGGTCGGGCCGGCTGTCGGAATCACGAGGGGTGACTGTCTTCCGGCCGGACGGCCTGCCGTCGCTCGATCACACGAACGTCGTCTACTGTGCCGACGGCGCGTCGGTGGAACGGTTGGCTCCTTTTGTGGCCGCGGCGATCAAGTCCAATCGCATTTCGCCCGTCGTATTGGTTGGAGTACACAACAGCCAGATGCATCGGGCAGAGGAGTATCTTCTTGGGGTGAGGCCGGAACTGTTCGAGGCCCATGAGCAGTTTTTTACGATTGAGGTTCCGCAGTGGCTGAGAAACGACTTTGGCCTGTCCACCACTCGCGAGTGCAGTGGAGTCTTTGGCTACTCCAACGGTGGCGCGTTTGCGATGGCCATGGGGCGTCGGCATCGCGAGCAATTTGGCGTCGTGATCTCGTTTTCCGCGCCTCGAACCGCCCAGCCGGTTCCCAAGTCGGAATACTTGCTGCGGCCCGTTCCCCGCCATTACCTGGCCGCAGGGACTTATGATTTCTCTCCTCTGATCGGGGATAATACACATCGCCCCGCTGATCGCTGGCAGAGAAGTCGTGCCAGACGCTCCACGAGACCCGTAGACGACCTCGCGGCCTGGGCCGCCTTATGGTTCGGGCTTGGCAGCGCCCCAAATCATCTCTAATAGTATCTTGGCCATACGCATGCCACCATTGAGGTCGGGACCGTGAGTCTGCGTCGCCACATCGGGTGTCCTACTCAATCATGGCCGCTCTTCACGTCCGTGTCATAACAATACACCGATTCTTCGTCGCGCACGTAGAGTCGCCCGCGGGTCAGGGCCGGGGCGGCATAAGTTTCCGCGCACACCTTAACTCTACCGAGACTCTTGGCTTCCATGGGGTTCACATCGAACAGGTGGAGCGTGCCGGCGAAGTCCAGCACCAGCGCTCGGCCGCTGCCGGCCATCACGCTGGCGAAGTGGCAATCTATTCCCTCGTCGCCCGTCTGCCAGAGGATTTTCAACTCCTTGCTGACTCCCGTGGCGGTTAGACCTTGAAGTTGAGGGTCCTTGCCGATTCCCATGGCGGCCAGACCCTTGCCCTCCACAACGGCCAAGGCCATGCCCTCGGCCGGTGTCGGCGTGGCATTGCCGATCTTGAAGTGTTTGTTCCACACCTCCCATGCCGCGGGTATCTTGCCCTGGGCTCCTTTCAGGTCCTGAAGCTGTGCGCCGTTGCTCCCACACAAAAGTAGTTGATCTCTCATCACGACCGGGCTAGGGACCAGGTAGCCGGGCGTCTTACCCAGCGGCTTCGACCAGATCACGCGGCCGTCCACGGGCGAACGGCCGGAAACTTCCTCCTGATCGTAGCCAACGATTTGCTGGAGGCCCTGGACTTCGGCCACCAGGTAGCTGCCGTAGTTGGCCTCGGCGCCGCTCGCGTTCCAGACGGTCGTGCCCGTTTTGAGGTCGAGGGCGACCAGTGAATAACGGGGTGAGCCAGGGTTGACAATCAGCCGGTTGCCGACTATCAGGGGCGAAGAGCAGTAGGCCCAGGTGGGCAAATCAGCCCGGAAGTCCTTGGCCAGGTCCTTCTGCCAAAGCACATGCCCGTCCTGGAGGTCAAGGGCGAACAGTTGACCGCGGGCTGATAGTGTGTAGACGATGCCACCCGAGATTGCGGGCGTGGCCCGTGGGCAACCGCCCCAGGGGATGCTCTTGCCTCGGTTCGGGTAAACGTGCTTCCACAATTCCTTCCCCGTGTCGGTGCTCAGGCAGCGCACCGTGTCTTGCTGGTCTTTCAGCGTGTCCATGACCACAACGCATCGGCCGGATACCACAACGCCGCTGTGCGCGGCGCCCGTCAGGGGCGACTTCCATCGCGGCGTGGTCCGGGGCGGCAGGCGCTTCGGGATCCAGGCGGAGTTGTTGTCGCCCCCGGCGCCGCGCCAACAGGGCCAGTCTTCGGCGGCGCCCGCCGTGGTCGCCACCGTCTTCACGGTGGGCGAGGTGGTGCCCGCCTGCACGTTGATAAGGACCGTGGCCACCGCGCTCTGGCCGTTCTCATCCCGCGCTTTCCATGTCAACACATCTTTGCCGACATAGCCCTGGTTGGCCGTGTACTCAATCGTAGTGCCTCTCAACACCGCGGTTCCGTGACTCGGCATAGTCACGACGATGCATTGCACCGCCTGCGGCACGTCGTCCTCATCCGTCACGGCCAGCTTGATCTGGCAGAATCCTCTTCCCTTGCAGGTGCAATTCGCATCCTGCGCCAGCGGTGGAACATCCGTGGTCCGAATCTTCCGCAGCGCCGCCTGGACTGCCATCTGAACCTGCGGGTCGGCCTTGGCGGAGAAGCGGACTAGGTCCGGCATGGCGGGTCTGGCCGCCGGTCCCAGGGCGGCCAAGGCGTGCAGCTCGGCATAGGGACGGCTGTTGGAGAAGTTCATGGTCCGCGTAAGGACCAACAGCGTCTCGCCAGGGGTTTGGCCCATGTTGGCTAGCGCGAGGGCGGCGGAAGACGCCTGGGAGCCGTCTTTGTCCGCCAGCATCCTCGAAAGCGACTCGACCAGACTACGATCCGCAGGCGGGGTGATGCGAGCCACGCTTGCCAAAGCCTGCCGGCGCACCGCGGGCTTGTCGTCCTTGAGCGCCGCCGCCACAGCAGGCCAGACCGGTCGTACGGATCCGGGGTCTATCGACAGCAGGGCCTGGATGAGGGGCTCCGCCAAAGCCCAGTCCCGCCCCTCCACCGCCGCCTTGGCGCCGGCCAGCAGTTCCGCCACCGCCGGCTTGGCTGCCGGTCCCAATTTCAACAGCACCCTTGCAGCCGACGTCTGCTCAAAATAGGTGCCTTGGCGCACCTTCTCCGCGAGCAGCGGGACGAGCTTCGCCGCATCCTCGCCTTGCACGACGCTCAGCTTCGCCACCGCCGACTCACGTTCAGCCAGCAACCTCGCGCCGAGCTTCGCAATCAACTCAGCACTTGCCTTCACGACTTCCACTGGGGCCGGCGGGACCAGCGTACCGAGGTCCAGCGCCGCCAATTCTCCGTGCCAATTGCGGCAGAAGAGCCGCCCACCCGTGACAACCGCCGGCGTCCAGCACTCGTTGCCGCTCAACACGTGCGCGCCGCCCAAAGGCTTGTAGCCAGCCGGCGTTGCCTCCGCAAGTTGGACGTCGCCTGCGCGGCATTGAATTACGAGCGTCTGGCCCACCAGCGTAACTTGCGTGGCATCCATCTTCTGTCGCCACTTGACCTGGCCGCTCTTGGCATCGAGGCACATCAACTCGCCGCGCGTCTGGCTCGGGCCGTAGAGATGATCCTGATAGAGGATGGGCGTGCCCATCTGCGGGTCCATCTCGGCGCTCTGCCAAAGCGGCCGATCCGAGCCCACCGCGAGCAAGGCGCAACCTCTGCCATGCCCGCCGCACACGAGGAGTCGGCCATCCCCCACGGCCAGCGGGTCGCATCGATTCTCGCCCACGCCGTCATTCCATGGGTATTGCCATAGGACCTTGCCGGTCTGGGGATCCAAACTGAACAGGTCGCGCTGTCCGAAAATCGCCAGCCGCTTGGCCCCCGCGTGCTCAAAGAGCAGCGGCGAGGCACTTCCGCACGCTTCCGGCCCCGTGGACCAGACGACCTTCCCCGATTCCTTGTCCAAGGCGATACCGGCCGTGCCCGCCGCGAACACCACGACGTTGTCCAGAACCAGCGGCGAGCCGCTGAAGAACCACGCCGGCCGGGCATCCAGCCCCGGCTCCCGCATCAGGTCCTTCCGCCACACCACCTTTCCGCTCGCGGCGTCCAGGCAGAACGCCTCTCCGGCCTGATCCAGGGCGTACAGCCGATCGCCCGCCAAGGCCGGCGTGCCCCGCGGTCCCATGCTGGTGAGCGCGTAATGTCCCTCACGATCCACATCCATGATCCAGCCGAACGCCGCGGGCAAGTAGGTACACTTCCAGATGGTGCGGCCCGTACGCACATCCAGGCAGCCAATGAAGTTATGGCAACAGCGGTTGAAACTACCCCGTGCGGCCCCGGCCCAGGTCGCATCATCGTACCAACCCATGATGTAAAGACGGTCGCCCGCGATGATCGGCGAGCTGTAGCCCATGCCGATGTCCACCCGCCACAACTCCCGGGGTTGGCCTTGCCTCCAATCCAGCGGCAGCTTGCTGCCCAGGACGATACCATCGCGGCTGGCGCCCCGCCCCCGGAAATAATCGGAGGGTCCGGGCTTTTGGAATGGCGGAACGAGAGCGTTCTTTTCGTCGCTCTGCACCCGTGCCACCCTGATCTCTTCGCCCAAGCCCCCCTGCCTGTCCTCGCTGGCCACGAGGCCAGCCATGTTCTGGTCGGCACGCGGCAGTTTTTGCACGTAGCCATCGGGTATGGGGGGCGGTGCCGGCGGCGCGGGGCGATCGACACGAATATCCAGGGCGACCACATCGCCAAAGTTCATGCGGCAGTAGAGGCGGCCACGGGAAAGAGCAGGCGTCTGCCAGGCGGAATCAGCAAAGTGCTCGGGTTTCTTCCCGTTGAGATCGTACGTGCCCAATGACTGGCAGGACTCGGGCGAAGGCTTGACCACTTCCACAAGGCCTTGCAAGTGCTGCAGGATCAGTTTGCCGTCGGCCAGGATCATGAATGTCGGATTGTAGTTGTGGCGATCTTGGTAGGACGTCTTCCATTTCAGCGACCCGTCTTTGGCATCGTAACACTGGAAATCGCGAGCGCCATAGCCACTGGTGGAATAGAGATAGCCCTGGTAGAGAATGGGGGTGTCGTAGCCGTTATGGATCGCGCTCCATTTCGCGTGCGCTTTCTCCTCGCCGATCGCGGCGAGCGTGGCCGGCCTGTCTCCGTTGGCGAACAGGACTTGGTCGGCCATGACCAGCGGATCACTATCCGGCTCCCACGCTTCGCCGGAGTGAACCTTCCAAAATGGCTTGCGGTCCGCCAACGTGAAGGCTTGGAACTCCCTACCGACGGTCTCGACGATCACGCAATCCTGCCCGTTCCTGGCAAAGCGGACCGGCGAACTGGCGACCCTGCCGCCCGCGCCGCCGCCGAGTCCCGTCCAGAGAGTTTCGCCCGTGGTCTTGTCCAGCGTCAGGCCCGACTCCAGGATCACCATGTTCCCGATCACGAGTGGGGAAGTGTTATAACCCCAAGACCCCCTGCCCAGTCCCGTGCGGCTCCAGAGCAGCTTCCCGGTTGCCGCATCCAGACACAGCGCGCGGCCGTCTTGCGACACCGCATACAGCCTTCCTTCACATACCGCCGGCGTCGCGTGCGTTCCGGACCACTCAGGGTACCACACCGGGCTCTCTGAGCCGTATTCAGCCGGGACATCGCAGGGGAAAGCATAGCGCCAGATCACCCTGCCGGTCTCGGCGTCCAAGGCCCAGATGGAGTCCTCGCCTTTCTTCAGATCGACCCCCGACGCGTAGACATGGCCACCCGCGACCACCAGGGAAGCAATCGATCGGCCCACATTCACGCGCCACAACTCCGTGGGCGGTGTTTTCGTCCAGTCCAAGGCCAGGCCTGTTTCCGGGGATGTGTTGTCGCGATTGGGGCCGCGCCACTGCCACCAGTCCGCCCCGCCGCCCGGTACCTCCGCGCGGACCGTAAGGGCTGTGAGAAGCATGCCCACAATAACCCACCACCTCTGCACCAAAATTGTCATCATGAGTTGTACCTCGCCATGCAATACCCCTGGCGCAACGAGGGAGTCTTGGGATCTCGCCGTCTGGCAGCAAGTAAACCGAGAATTCCCATTTGCACTGAACGTGGAACGAATCCATGCTCGTTTGGCTATCCATCTTACCATAACGCCCCCGTATCTTGCGCCCGCGAGGATTCTTTTGTGTCCGCCAGACATTTTCGTTCGCCGCGAAACCGCGTCATACCTCTGCCCGTGGGAAAGCAGCAGCTTTCGGGGCTCGGCGGGCGCGGCTTCTCCCAGTTGCCGATCCTCTTGCGGTCCTGCGTAGCGGGCAGGGAGCCTGTATCGAGAATCCTTCCATTTCTGATGCTGGGCTGCTGATTCGCGTCCGCCCCAAACTTCTCCAGCCACAGCCGTCCGAGACCGTCATCTCGGTAATCAAGCACCGCATCGCCGTAGAAAGTGAGGTTTCCAACAACGAACGTACAGACGCCTGTCGTGGGCCAGGAAGAGCCACCCCGCCGTGATGCACGGCGGTCTTCAACGCGCCATCCCAGCTCGGGGCCACAAAATACGGGGAGGCTGACAGTGCTTGCCTGCGGAGGTGGGGTACTTCTCCGCGCGCAATTGCCACAAGCGGGCCAGCAAAATCCTGCGATTCAAATCGCTTGTGGGTCAAGAAAAACCGACAGTTTCCGGGCTTTTGCCATCGGTGGTGCCGTTTCCACGCGGAGGAGGAGGTGACCGACGCACAGAAGACTGGGCAGTCAACTCGCGTGGCTAGCTTCGTATCGTTGGTAGAATCATACCGACTCACTCAAGGATTTCGATGATCGCCGGCATAGGATCTGTTCTAGCCTGCAAATCACGTCGAGCGGAAACGGGTGCCTTTCCACTCGCGCGCGATGTACCCACCGACCCAATAACCGAGGGCCATGATGGTCAAGGACGGATTGAAGCCGCCGTTGGTAACGTGCAGACTTCCATCGGCCACGAAGAGGTTGTCGATTTCATGGATCTGGCCGTATCGGTTCGTCACCGAGGTTTTCGGGTCGTTGCCCATGCGGCAAGTTCCCGCCTGGTGCTGGCCACCGCTGAGTCCCGGGCCGGGCAAGTTGCACCACGTCTGTCTGGCGCCCGCTTCCTTGAGTAGGATTTCGGCCCTCTTGGAAAGAAATCGTGCCGTCTCGATGTCGCTGGCGTGCCGGTGGCCCGAAAGCCGTGCGACAGGGATGCCCCAGTGATCCTTGACGGCCGGATCGACCTGAACGCGGGCGTCGAAGACGGGCATTTCCTGGACCGGCCCCATGACGCGCATCGTGTGCTTGTACCAGCGGCGCTGGAAATCCTTCTCGGGGCGACCCCAGCGCGGCGCCCCCGGCGGCCGAAGGTGGCTGAACAGGTACGGCAGGGCGATGAACTCGTTGGCCAGCATGCCGCCGCCGCGAAGACCCGGATTGCCGTGGTTGAAGTCGCAAAAGGCGATGCAGGCCCCAGGTCCCAGCCCGTCGTAGAGATTCGTGTCGACGAATCCGTTCGCGCCTGTGTAGGCGTGCCCTTGGAGATTTCGCCCCACCCAATCGTTGTTGTTGCCGGCCCCGTGAGGAAACAGTTTTGAGCGGGAGTTCAGCAGCAATCGGGCCGTCTCCGTGGCCGAGGCGGAAACGACGACCACGTCCGCCGTCTGAACGTTCAATCGGCCGGCTGCGTCGAAGTATTTCACACCCTGGGCTCGGCCGTGGTTGTCGACCATGACCTCGCTGACGATCGATTCGGTTCGCAACTCGCAGTGGCCGGTGGCCAGTGCGACCGGTATCACCGTGTTCTGCGTGCCATTCTTGGCATCGATCGGGCAGGCGAAGCCGACACAGTTCATCCTGTGTACGCAGGCCCTGCGCCCACTGTAGGGAACCGAATTGCGGAGCATCGGTATTGGAAACGGATGCCAGCCCAGCCGCTTGGCAGCCGCCTCCAGCATGTCCGCCTCAGTATTGTACGGCATCGCGGGCATCGGGTGCGGCTTTTTGCGCGGTGGCGCAAACGGATTTTGGCTGTCATCGCCCGACACGCCAACCTCCCATTCCGCCTTTTCATAGCAAGGTTCCAGGTCGTCGTAGCTGATTGGCCAGTCCTCGACCGTCGAGCCTGCGAGCAAACCATATGTCGATCGCATCTTGAAATCCTGCGGCATAAAGCGCCAGGCCATCGCCCCGTAGCATACGGTTCCACTGCCGACGCACGCGGCCACGTTGTTGTACGCCCCTTCGCTGGGCCGGACAATCCGCGTCGAGCCGTTCGACTCGACCACGACGCGGCGATAGTTCCGATCGTCCGGGCCATAGCCGTTCCCCAAGACAGTGGTCCGTTGCGAGATCAGTTCATTGTCGCCATGTTCCTTATGGGAAATCCATCGTCCGCGCTCGAACAGGACGACAGACAGCCCGGCCACGGCCAACTCTTTGGCAACCACGCCTCCCCCGGCCCCGGTCCCCACCACAACTGCGTTGACATGTCGATTCGGCACCCTGCGGTTCCTTTCCAAGCTACGGCTTGCCGCCCGAATTTCGAATCGGCAGCGGGTAATAATCGTGATCCAGACCGAGCATTTGATAGCTGACGTAATTGTAGTTTCCGCCGTCCTGCGGGCTTCCGTAGAAGCCCTGTTTGGTGTGCTCCAACACTAGATTGAAGAACTCCGTGCAGGTGGGCGACTTCCAAAGTTCCTGCGGAGCCCGTCCCGCTTCGAGCGAGGCCAGGACTTTCGTTTGGTCGTCCCAACCCAGAGCTTCGAAAGGCTTGCCGAACTGCCGGCGGCATGTCTCCTGCAAGGCGCGAAGACCCGCGCGATACGCTGCCTGGTGTTGCGCATACGGTCCGACCAATTGCCGGTCGATGAATGTGGCAACCCTCGCATCCTTGGCGCCCGGATCCTTATCAGCGGGGATAATCTGTTCGAAAACGGCTTCGACCAACCGCACCTCCTCCGGCGTAAAGAAATGTGTTGCGTCTGCCGGAATGTCGTCGTTCTGGGCACCGGCTGCGAGCCCGCCGCCAGTTAGCGCGCTTGCGGCAACTGCGGAAAGCACTTTTATTACGTCACGGCGAGTGGGAAGGGAGTCCGAGGAAGAATTCTCGTCGGCAGATGAATATTGCATGATCGGGCCCAGCTAGTGATATATCGAACTATCCTACCACAACACCACCTCAGCAGCTAGTAAACCTGCATTGCGTTGATCGCAAGTTTGCTGCCAAGATATGATCAAAGAACCTAGTGCGGATGTGCCCGTCGCGACGAAGCGCTCCAGGCCGGCAAGCGACCGTTCCCGGAATACAGGCAGTAGCCCTGTCTTGCGCCGCTTGCCCACAGAGGTGGGGCACGCCGACGCGTGGTTGAAATTACCTTTGCTGCGGAGGTGGGGGTGACGAATGGCACTAGCTGAAGCGTTGAGTTCTCTGCCAGACTACAACCGCTTGCGTTATCAGCCGAAGCTGGCCTCAGCTGCTTGTGATAGCCTTCCGTAAGCTAGTGCCATTCGTGGGGGTGACCGCCGCAGGTTTTCTTTGCGAAGGATCTCGTCGAGCACATCCTCGACCGTGCGCTGAAACGGGGCCACCGAGTAGGCCCCGCCCACACACGCCATCCGTTTCTGGCCGTTCTTCTCTCCCGGCTTGAGCCGTTTTCCTCGGGGCAGTTCGTCCTTTTGCTTCCTTTGCGGCGCATCAACCTTGCGCATCGGTACGCCCTTGCAATCGCTTGTGGCGACGAGAATCTCAGCTTCTGTTGCGGGATCAACCGAGACTTGTTGGTCGAAGTGGAGATCGGCATGCTCGGGTGCTTGCGCAGCCATATCCTCCAGGCAGTTGACCGACGGAGCAAAGCCGTGGATACCCTCAAGCGTAATCTTCGACTCCTTGTACGATTCCTTCACGAACTGGGTGCCGCTCCACTTCTGCAAAAGATACGACGTATCGCTCTCCGGCATACCCAGTTTCACGTCCAGCGGCACCACCTCCTGGCGTTGCGTTTCCCGCGTGGCGTAGACGTCGCGTGCAAACGGCGTCGGGCCGAAGGCCGAAACATAATCCCGCACACGTCGTTCGGATAACCGCTGAAGCGTCTTCCCCTCGTGCTCAATCAACTCTGGTCGAGGAATGCCCTCCTCTTGTTTCTTGATGTATCCGACGATCATCTCCCGCCTCACTTCGATCAGGCCGCTCCAAGACATCTCCTCGACGACATGCACGGCTTCGCCGTGTTCAGCCGAACGCTGCAGCTTGTTCAGCACCGCCGAAAACGCCTTCGCCGCCTTGCAAAACCGATCCTCAACCTCGATAATCATCTCTCGGGCTCCTGTGGTAGGACATCCGCATGCCCGACGGCGATGGGCTGACTGCCCTGAGCCGCATCAAGCTCGAAAAGCCAAAGCTGCCGGTGCTGCTGTTCTCCGCCTTTGACAATCTTGCCAGCATTGCCCAGGCGATAGACTTGGGTGCCAGCGGTTTCCTGCTGAAGGGTTGCAGCAGGGACGAGTTTCTAAACGCAATTCGGATTGTGGTCGCCGGCGAGAATATCTGGAACAGGAAAAGACGCCAAACTGCAAGCCGTTCTCTGCGAACGTCAGGGCGTGTCGGCACGCTTGAAGCCTCCTTGACCGAACGTGAGAGTGAAGTGCTGCATAAGATCGTCCTTGGGCTCTCCAACGATCAGATCGCCGCTAAGTTGGAAATCACCAGCGAGACCGTCAAGGAACATGTGCAGCACGTTTTCCGGAAGCTCGGCGTCGGTGATCGTACGCAGGCGGCGGTGTGGGCAGTCCGGAATGGTCTGGTGTGAGATCCGGTGGTTGCTCTCGGTCATTCGGAATTCTGCTTGAGGCTCATTTTTTCACGAATGACCTTCGCCAACTCGTCCGCGTCATCTATTCCTACGCGGATGATCTTCCGGCCCAGCGTCAGCTTCACGCAGGCGAAGCCCCAGAGGTTGTAGGTCCAACTGCGGCCTGGGAAGTAATGTATGCACGTGACTGCAACCCCAACCGCATCGTCAAGCCGCACAGGGGGCAAGCAGTTCGTTCACGACGTTTGCACCGCGTTAGACGGTTGCTTCGGTTTTTTGCGGTTGCCGATTTCGCAGAAAATATACGGCCCGTGCGTAAAGGACCAAGCTACAGTACATCCCGAAGCAGACGCAAGGCGAAATTCCATTCAGCCCGTTATCGAGCCTTTGACCGACAGTAAACTCCGCAATCAGGGCCACGATTGCAACAAGTCCCAATGACCGCACGAGCAGCCGCTCGCCCAGCGTCGCCGGGTTGAAGAAGGACTTCCGGAATTCTGCCGGCAGCATAATGAGCAGGAGGGTCGACAAGAGGGCCATCGCAAAACACGACAGAATCGCAACCATTTTAAGATCCTCTGAAGGGTTTGAATGCCAAGAGCAATCTAAGGCCGCAGCATCTTGCGGGCTGTACACCCAAAGGCTTGGGACAAATACATCTTGATAAGGGCCGAGACCGATTCGGCTGGACGTGGTCTTGCAGTTCGTAAATGCTGTTTGAACCGCATATTAAACGTAGGTCGCCTTTTTGATAAAGTCAAGAAACGTGGTCTTCCCGATTATGGAATACCACCCTTTCGTCACTTTGTCGGCATTGTCGCCTTGGGTATCGGCCAAGATCGCCAGCGTGACGGTGAACCGGACGTGGTGCCAGCGGCCCGGTTGTGTGCCAGCGGAGTTCTGTACGCATTAGGTCGAACGGAAACGAGATTGAAATGAAGTTCCCCACGGCGGTCACGATCTGCCCAAGAAATGGAATGGGCGGATTATCTTTGCTATCTTGCCTAACTTATTGCGAACCGATGGCTGTTTACAGCCGTATAGAATTCTGTGGAAACAAGGGAGAAAAATCATGGAAAACCGCATCAACCAATACGAGAACTAGGGTAGGGAACGTGAAGATCGTCGGCGGGAGCCGCAGCCCATTGCCGCGATCCTGGCCGAACTCTTTGCCCAATATCAGGTCCGTTTCCCCGAGGTCCGTATTGCCGTTGTCCAGTCGCCCGCCGTCGCCGCTTAACCCCCATTTTTCGTAAAGGAAGAGCATCATGCTCGTACTCAGCCGCCACGAGAATGAAGCTATCGTGATCGACGGCCAGATCAAAGTGACCATCGTGGAGATCAGGGGCCACTAAATCCGCCTTGGGATCGAGGCCCCCAAGGATGTCGTCGTTCGGCGGGGAGAACTCGTCGCCTCGGTCAAAGAGTTGGGATTGGCCGTGGCCTGAAATCGTCTATGCGGCCCGCAGACGGCACGAAATAGATCGAGCGGTCCCCTTTGCTGCCGAAATAAACTGCGCAAGATGCCACTGTTGGCACTATTTTTCGGTCGGCGGCAACCGCACATTCCTACGCAACTTGCTCTTCATTGCCAAATCCGCACCAGAAATCCTGTCGGTCCTCTTGAATTTGGCGGAGCCGTGAGTAACATTCTTTATCCCAGATAAATCGGGAAGTCGGTGGCACGGAGGTCTTGAGTTGGCAATAGTCCAAAGCCCAACGGAAGGCCAGCACGATGAACGCCTCTTTGCTCCAGACGGCCCCGTGCATTTTGCGTGGTGAACTGCTTCCCGTGGAACTGACGATCCACGATCATTACGGGCGGGAAACGCGGGTCGTCCTCGGCAGATTGCCCGCCATTATCGGGCGAGACGAGTGTGCCGACGTGCCGCTAATCGACCCCTGGATCAGCCGCAGGCATTGCGAGATCGACCGAATTGGCGATGTCCTAGTCGTGCGTGATCTTGATTCCAAGAATGGCATTTTCATGTATGGCCATCGCGTGAATGAATGGCACGTTCCACCAGGAGAACGATTCACCATTGGGCAAACTGAAATCGTCGCTCGGTACGCTGAGGGGGCAATTGAAGATGAGGCCATCGAGCAGCAGAAGCATGGACCATCGCGGAATTGCA
Organism: uncultured Planctomycetaceae bacterium; assembly: GCA_964615095.1. GTDB lineage: Bacteria > Planctomycetota > Planctomycetia > Pirellulales > Thermoguttaceae > JANXQG01. The sequence goes on from CAZTPX010000168.1 coordinate 18,680, forward strand.
CCCGCGATACTGCGGAGCTTCTTTACTGAAATCAATTAGCCGCTAGTCCTTGTAGTCAATCTCGAATTCGGCGTCAAATTGCTGGGCCAAGGCCTCGATGGCTTCTTTGGCCTGACGGCCTTTTGCAGACAAGAGAAGTTCGGTGCCCTGAGTGGCCGCGAGCAACATCACATCGAAGATGCTGGTGGCATCGGCTACCTGACTGCCATTGTGGATCGTCACTTGAGCGTCGTATTTACGCACCGTCTTGATAATGACGTTGGCGGGCCGAGCATGGAGGCCATGCGGATTGGTGACGGTGACGACTCGGGTAAAGGTTTCTGCGGACATTTTTCACCTTGGCAAGTGTACCGCAGCCGACAAGAAAAGCAACCCATTGCGGCTGCCACAGCCATTCGTTTCGTACCCATGCCAATGACGAGGTAGCGGACATGGGGGAAAGGTGCATGTAGTCCCGAACCTGCTGTGGCCCGTTGTCGCTGATCTCGCCCGCGATGCCGCCATTGGCGATCGCCAGCCCCAGCGGCACGCAGAGCTCGTGCAAGAATTGCGGATAAGTCTGATAGCCGATGCGCCGGCCTTTAGAATCTAGACAGAACTGAGTATGGTACCTCGTTCCCAGCCATCGGGATTCTATTCGCCTGCTCATGAAAGCCCTCCTTCCGCCAAGACGAGTTGTCAGCAAGGTCAATCGAGTTATCAGATGACGTATGATGGCTCAATTGGCCGTCGCGAGCTGTGCCCGGGCGCCCTCCAAGCGATCGGCCAGCAGCCGGATCACCTGGGTCGAAAGCCGATAGCCGAGCAACGGATCGCGCTCGCACAACTCACGGAGCGGCTGGGCCTGGATACGTATCAGCCGGGTGGGCTTGAGCGTGGTGGCGATGCCTGTCATCTTGTGCGGTGCGACCAGGGCCGACCAGCCCAGGATGTCGCCGGCGATGAGTGTGTCGACCACGTACGACTCGCCACTGCCCAGCGGATAGCGGATGTCGACCTCGCCCTCGACGATCAGGCTCAGGGTGTCGGCGGGGTCGCCCTCGCCGAAGAGCTGCCGCCCGGCCGGCACACACTCTTCCCTGGCAATCGTGGCCAAGGCTTTGAGGCTTTCCTCGCCGACGGGAGAGAAACAATTGAAACGTCGCAACATTTCGGGTGATACCATGTTCTTTTTCTCCTTATAGGAACTGCGAAAACCGCTGGACGACCTGTCCTTGCCAGTCTCGCAGAACGACCTCCAACGGCATCTGGCCAGGTAAACTGTGGGTGGCGCAACCGAAGCACGGATCGTAGGCCCGGAAGGCCATCTCCACCATGTTCAGCAGCCCTTCCGTCACGACCTTGCCTTTGCAGATCAACGCCTGCGCAGCCTTCTTCACGGACATGGAGATGGGGGCATTGTTGTTCGTCGTGCCGACGACCAGGTTAATCTTCGTCAGGATGCCGCGCTCATCAGTTGTGTAGTGGTGCGTGAGAGTGCCGCGCGGCGCCTCGACACAGCCAATGCCCTCGGTCGGCGTTTGAGTAGGCAGAATCCTGTATTCATCGCTGGTGATCTCCGGATCACCGGCCAGTTCCACCCAGTGCTCGGCGGCATACAGCAACTCGATCAGCCGGGCCCAGTGGGTGGCCAGCGTGTGGTGAACCGGCTTGCCGCCCAAGGCCTCGTAGAACTTCTCGTACTCGGCCTGGGCCAGCGGTGTAGCCATGCCGTCGGCAACGTTCAGTCGCGACAGCGGCGTGGCCTTGTATACGCCGGAATCGATGCCGTCGACAAGCCCTTTCCAGCCGACTTTCTTCAAGTAGGGAAACTTCAGGTAGGTCCAAGGCTCGACGCGCTCGGCAACGTACTCCTGGTACTCCCTGGCGTCGTACTTGGCGTGCTCTCGGCCGTCGGGGCCGACAACGCGGATCTTGCCATCGTAGAAGTTCACGTAGTTGTTTTCATCGACCGTGCCCATGTTGTAGGTGCGGTGGACGTAGATGTCGCCGGTGATGAGCTTCACGTAATCGCTGTTCTTCAACACCAGGTCGCGGAACACCTGCAGTGAGAACTTGGCGAACTCGACGGCCTCGCGTCCGCGGGCCTCAATCTCCTTGCGTTGCTCCTCGTCGATCCCGCAACTGACGCCGCCGGGCAGGCCCCAATTGGGATGGACCCGCCGGCCGCCCATCATCTTGATCAGCTCGTGCCCGTCGCGCCGCATCTTGAGGACCTTGCCGGCCACGTCCATGCCGACTTTGGCAATGACCCCCAAAATGTTCCGCTGTGCGGCCGGGGCGGTTGGGCCGACGACGAAGTCCGGCCCGCCCAAGGCATAGAAATGCGTCGTATGGTCGGTGGCGTAGAAGATGCTGTAAAACAGCGCGCGGAGCTTCTTGGCCGCCGGCGGCGGATCGACGTGGAACAGGTCGTCCAGGGCCTTGGTGGCCGCCATGTGGTGCGCCTCGGGGCATACGCCGCAGATCCGCGCGGTGAGGTTGGGCATGTCCTCGGCCTGGCGCCCCACGCAGAACTGCTCGAAGCCGCGGAGTTCAGGGATCTGCAGGTAGACGTTCTCGACGTCCCCCTCGTCGTTGAGGAAGATGTCGATCTTGCCGTG
>CAZTPX010000169.1:0-21258 GCA_964615095.1 uncultured Planctomycetaceae bacterium
ATGATCTCCGTCCCCACGATGGGCTTTCCGTCGGCGTCGCTGGTGCCGGCGTGCATGGAGGGTTGAAAAGATAGATCGGCGGGAAATGATACGGCGGACGCACCGCACGCCAGCACGGCGGTGCCGATTGCCAGCAGGCCGACAATTCGCCGATCGAGTTTGCTACCCATGGGAAACCTCACTGTTGTTTTTGTTCCGATTTGTGCGGGCCGCACCTTTTGTCCTCGCACGTAGCACACGCACTGTGATTCTTCGAGCGCGGGATGACGATGTCAATAATCCGTACACGCGAGAAAGCAACATTCATCCGAGTGGGACGCGAGCAGGCGACCCGATCAAAGCCGACGACGAACCGCTCCAGCGTCGAGCTGGCATCCCGCCAACTTATCCGTATGACTTGCCATAATACCACCCATTTCTCGGAACGCCGTCAGCCCAGCCTGCCTGCGGCAGTCACCCCCTCCGCGTCGGAACGGCACGGCCAGCTTCAAAAAGTCAGGAAACCAGCGTGTTTTCTTGACCGACCGCGATTTGACACTTCCGCCTGACTTTCGAGACTAAACCACTCCGAGATTGCCGTCCTGCTCGACACCTTCTGGCCCGGCAATCGTCGAGGATTGTGCCGGTGGGAACAACAAGCCATCGTCATCGACCGGCGCCACCACGATCTCCATTTGAACTCCCCGCGCCATTCGCAATCGCTTCTCTCCACGATCTCCAATTGGAGCGACCCCCAGCGGCAGTGTGTGGTGGCCTCTATCGCCGGCCAGATCGATCCCCTGTTCGCGCACGACCGTCTCGAAAACGTGCAGGCGCGGGTCGCCGCCCGTCTTCACCATGATCCGCCCGGCGGCCTTGTCGTACGTGAACTCGGTCCACGGCTGGCCGTCGCGCAGGACCTTCTTCGGCTCATCGCCCAGCGGCGCGGACCAACTGCCGTCGGCGGCCCGCTGCCAGCCCTCGATCGCGTCGGCGCCGCTGATCGTCACCTTCTCTCCCTTCATAGCCCGCACGCTCACGCCGTCGCTACCGGGTTGCAGCGTCTCGCGATAATCGCCACCGCGCACGACCACGGTCTCGCCGGTTTGCGCAATTTCCATCGCCTTGGCCAGCGTCGCCAGCGGCACGCCCGGATAGCCCCACGCCGGTTCGTCCGTCGCCGCCGGATGGCGCGGATCGACGTAATACACGTTGGAGTACGCTACGGTGGAACCGATGACCGCTTGACTCATACGATGTCTTCGGCCTGGGGATCCCACCGCACCGTGCGCTGCAAGCGATAGGAAGCAAGGGCCATCTGGCAGGCAATCGCGGTCCGGTATCCCGTCTCGAAGGGGCAGTTGGTTTCTTTGCGGCTGCGGACGCAGTCGAAGAAGTTTTGAATGTGATGCTCCGTGCGATCCAGATAACCGCCGGTCTCGGCCGACTCGGCTTCGCTCTTCTTCTCCCCTTTGGGTAGGTACGCAACTCGGTCCGTGGCGTTGTGCAAGACTGCGCCCTGCGTGCCGAAGAGGTAGTCCCAGGTCTCGCCGAAATAGGCGTTGCCAAACATGGAATTCCAGGTAAAGAGGAGCTTCTCCGATTGATTCAAGGAGACCGACATGGTGTCGGGCACCTCCATCTTGGGAGAGCGGTAATTGCCGCCGGCCATGGTCGCCGACTGCGGAATGTTCAAGTCCAAGACTTTATACCAGAAGGCCACCTGGTGGATCATGTTCTCGAAGACGTTGCCGCCCGAGTAATCCCAGAAGAATCGCCAGTTCACGTAACGCTGGGGATCGAAGGCATAGTGCCGGGCTTCGCCCTCGAAGGCGGGCCAGTTGACGTGCCGGGCGTCGCAGTCGGGGGGAATCTTCCTGAGCCAGCCGCCGTAGGGCGCGTTGCGGTAATGGTGGGCCTGGATGGCGGTGATCGTGCCCAGACGGTCGGCGGCGACCAACTCCCGGATCTTGCCGATACTCGGCGCGCTGTTCATCTGCATGCCCACCTGCACCACGCGGCCCGAGCCGGCAAACGCCGCCCGCATGCGCTTGGCGTGGCCGGGGTTGAAGGCCATGGTCTTCTCTTGATAGACATCCTTGCCCGCCTGGATCGCGGCCACGAAGCACAGGGCGTGCTGGTGTTGCGGGGTGGCGATGAGGACCGCATCGATCGACTTATCGTCCAAGAGGCGGCGGTAATCGTCGTAGGTCTTGACGGCCGGGGCGACCGCCCGGGCCTCATCCAAGCGCCGCGGGTAAATGTCGGCCACGGCAACCGCTTCGGCGTTCGGGCAATGAAGGGCGACCTGGAAGATTTCCTTTCCACGGCCGCCGGCGCCAATCAGGCCGAAACGGATCCGGTCATTGATGCCCCGCGCGGACGCGGGCGCAACGATTCCAGACGCTGCCATACAGGCGGCGCCACGAACTACTTGACGCAAAAATGTGCGGCGATTGGACATGACGTCCTCCGGGGGATAAGAGCTATGCGATGGAATACTTCCTACACAGGGCCTTGATTTTTCCAACGAGCTTCGGCACGCCGGTCATGGGGTCTTCCTGGCCTTCATACTCGGCAGACATGTATCCTTTGTACCCACTTCTGGCGAATATCTGCCAGACGCGGTCGAGGTCCAAGGGCGCCTTGCGCTCGCCGTAGAAGTCGCGGACATGCACGTGGGTGGCAAAGGGGATGCAGGCCTCGATGTGTTCGTAAGGGTTGTCGCGGAAATTGCTGATGTCCAGGTTGCACCCGGCATACGGCGAATCCACGCGGCGGAGTATCTCCACGACCTTTCCGGGTTGGATCGACAGACCGTAATGGGTCTCGATGCCGAGGATTACGCCCTTCTTCGCGGCGTACTCGCAGGCCGGCTTCATGGTCTCGACAACCCATTGAACCCCTTGGTCCTCGGAGGCCCCGGGTGGGAGGCGGTCGCCGAACACGCGAAGGTGTCCCGCACCGAGCAACTCCGCGGCATCTACCCACTTCTTCACGCTCTGGAGCGTTTCCTTCCGCTTCGCAGCGTCGGGCTGGCACAAATCGTCGCGAATCGCCAGCCCCGAAAAGGGCATTCCCTGCCTGTAAGCGAAAGAACGCAAGCTGGCCAGATAGGCGGGGTCCGTTGATTTCAGCCAGTACGTCGTAATATCTGCGCCCAAGACGCTCAGTTCCACGGCTTTGACGATAAACTCTTCCATCGTCATCTGCCCTTTCTGAAGGTACCGGCCGTAGGAATACGCGCAACAACCCGGCAGGAGCCTGGCCGTGGAGGCAACGGGCTGCTTGGCTGGGCTCGCCTCGGCGCTGACACCCCACCCCAACGACCCGACGGCCGCAACGCCCGTTGTCTTCAGGAAATCTCGACGCTGTTGCAAGGTATGCATGATGGACTGTGTTGGCTTTCACCCCCCTGCGGCCGTTCGATAAATGCCCTTCATCGGACAATCCACGTAAACGGCATTGTCTGGAGCCTATTCTAATCCGTCAGGATTGTAATGCAACAAGGCTGGCCAACGGAAGGCAGTAACTCGGTCGCCCATCTGTCCCAACCACTCGATCCGTTCAGCAGGCGCCGGTGCGGGCTGCGCCCTTGTAGAAGCGAACTTCCCCCGGGCGGCTCTTCATTGTTGGACTCCCTTACCAGCCTTGCTGAAGTTCACATTACGGACATGTGGGCCGATCGATAGGTTGGCCATGGTAGGGTTGTTCGCCGTCTTGCCATTCAAACGCAGGTTGTCGATGGTGACACCCTGGATCATGTGCTGGGCATCCAGGCCGTCGAAGAACGACCGTGGTGCGAGCCGGCCGGTCACGGCGACGTTGGCGTACGTGATGTCGCGCACGTTGCCACGATTGGCGTCCTGCGAGTAGGGATTCTTCGCGATAACGATCACCAGCAGGTTCGGTACGTACGTATCGTGTGGGTTTTCGACATAACGCTCGTTGCGATTGCCCTGCATACGTGGCAAAGGGCAGACATCATCCATTTCCGCGCGAATGTTTTCGTACCGGACGTCATGCACGAGCGCCCGGTCGCCGCACTGAATGTCCATGGCGATATGCGTCGTGCGGATGATGTCGCAATCCCGGAACGAGACATCCGCGATCTCCGGCGCAGACGTCTCGGCACCGATCTCAAGCGCGCGCCCCCAGTCGCACCAAAGCACCATGTCGTGAACCCGCACGTTTTGGACCGAACGCTCGTGAAAGCCCCCTTTACCCCAGTTGAGCCCCTTGAGCACGATGGTGTCATCGAACGAGCGCACGAACGAGTTGCGGACGACAACGTCCTGGCTATTGCAGATGTCGATGCCGTCGGCGTTGTAACGCCACAGCCCAACGAGCTTGACGCCGGAGATCTCAAGGTTACGGCATCCAAAGGCGCTCAGGCACCAGACGTCCGGGTCGCGTAGGATGACGCCATCGATCTTCACGTCCGTGCAATCCATTAACCGGATGCAACCTCCACCCTTGTCTCGCTCATACTCGCTCGTATCGATGATGCCGCGCCCAAGAATGCGCACGCCGGTCGCACCGCGGGCCTCGATGGCCGTATAGACCACCGCCCCGCCGGCAATATAAAGAGTTTCCCCGCTCTTGAGCTGGATCTTGCCCGGCCGGTGGACACCCGGGCCAAAAAAGTGGACACCGGCGGCGCCAGCCTTTGGCACGTTGGCTTCAGGCGGATCGGCGAACAAGTGCAGCGCGTGATGTGGGCCATCCATTTCGACGGTCACTTGTCCGGACTTTGCGAGGCCGAACGTGATATTCTGGCCATGCACAGTCGGGCGAATACCGCACGAGTTCGGCCGGACTACCACGTTCTTGAACGCCCGCTTCGATGTAATCTCCACCGTTACGGGATCAGACAAGCCCCAATGGGCGAATGCCGCCGACTCGGTCTGGTCGATGGGGCGCTGGTATCCAGGCCACACCTGGTTGAACGGCACTGCCGACACGCGGCATCGATACAGCGGCACGTTCCTGCCGTTCACGCGGAGCGTGTAGTCCTGGCATAGATTCTCCTCCGCGGGCGCGGCCCAAATTGTCACCGGCCCGGCGGCTTTCGCCCCCTGCCCAATCCCAACGCAGTTCACAAACAGCGCTGCCGCCCAGACTAGATTCAATTTCGGTACCATTGAAGACCAACCTCGTCCTATACCTGCCATTTGGACGCCGCTCGTATACGCTTCAAGCAACACCTCATGCGCCATGTTAGTCAAGGGTCGCGTGGAAATCCAGTTGGCCCTTGGATTCTCCGTCCGACAACCTGGTCCCCAAGCCGTCCCGATATGGCCAGGGGGGCTTTTATCTCTGATGGGTTCGTCCCGTTTACAACTTCTCCGATTTTGTGGTCTTGGTCTCGCCATGGATGCGGACCTTGACTTTGCGCGGTTCGGGGGAGGCAATGAGGTAGGTTACGACCTTGCCGTCCTTCCATTGGATGTCGACCGTAAATCCGCCACGGGCTCGCAGTCCGCTCACCTTGCCGGTAGCCCATGCGGTCGGCAGGGCGGGCAGAAGTTCAAGCACGGGCTGGCCATCGGCCGTGGCTTCCTGGCTTTGGAGTAACATCTCGGTCACGGCCGCACAGCCGCCAAAATTGCCGTCGATTTGGAACGGCGCATGGAGACAGAACAGATTTGGCGCGCCGCGGCCAATGAGCATGGAAAGCAGCTTGCTGGCGCGGTCGCCTTCGTGTAGGCGTGCCCAGAAATTCGCCTTCCAGGCCATGCTCCAGCCGGTGGAGGCATCGCCGCGCCTTTCCAGCGAGAGCCGGGCGCCTCGGTATAGCTCGGGCGTACCAGGGTTGATTTCACTGCCGGGACACAGGCCCCAAAGATGCGAGCAATGGCGGTGAGTGACTTCCGTCTCCTCAAAATCTTCATTCCATTCCATGATCCGTCCCGCTGCGTTCGTGCGGGTCGGCGCGAGCCGGGCACGGGTGGCGTCAAGATTCTTGGCAAACTCTGCGTCGATCCCCAAGATCCGTGCGGCGGCGGCTGTGTTTTTCAGCAGGTCGCGGGTGATCTGCTGGTCGAACGTCGAGCCCAGGCACAGCGCGGTCGTCTGCCGCCGGCCGCTCTTATCAGTGTAGGCGTAACTGTTCTCCGGGGAGTTGGAAGGCACGACTACCAGCTCATGGGTCTTCGGATCCTCGACCAGCACGGCCTGCATGAACTGGGCGGCACCGCGGAGGACGGGGTAGTATTCGCGCAGGAACGCCTGGTCCTGCGTGAAGGCATAGTGCAGCCAGATATGCTGCGCGAGCCACGCGCCGCACGTCGGCCCGATACAGGCGGGCAAAAAGCTCGGTGCGGTATCGTACCAGGGGTTCTGCGTATGATTAGCCATCCAGCCTGGGGCGTTGAAATAAGCCTTGGCCGTCTTTTGCCCTTCCTTGGCCACGTTCCGAATGAACCGCAGGAGCGGCAGATGGCAGTCCGACAGGTTAGCGGCTTCCACGGGCCAGTAGTTCATTTGCAGGTTGATGTTGCTGTGGAAATCGCCCCGCCAAGGCGTATCGTATTCCTCCGCCCAAATGCCCTGTAAATTGGTCGGCAACTGCGAGTCGGGCCGCGAGCCGGAGACGACCAGATGGCGGCCGAATTGGAAATAGAGCGCCGCCAGCGAAGGGTCAGGGGTGCTCTCCTGCAATCTCACGCGGTCGGGTGTGGGCAGCTTGGAGTTCTTTCCCTCCGGCAGGGTCAACTGGCAGCGTTCCATGTAACTGCGGTGGTCGGCAACCGCACTTTCCCGAAGGGCGTCAAATGGTTTGGCCAGGGCCGCGTCGAGACGCCGCCGCGCCAGCTTTACAAATCCCTCGTCCTTCCAATCCGTGCCGGCCGACACGATAAGCGTTACTTCGTCGGCGCCCTGGATGGCCAAGCCTTGATCAGTGACGGAAACCTTGCCACCCTTGGAGGTTGCGCCCAACAGGGCCGAATAGCGGATGCCTTTGCCGCCACCGCCGGGTTTGTTGAAAGGCAGTCGGCCTTCGAGAACATACACGCCGCCGTTGACACGCGTGGTCGCATCCTGCTTGCGCACCAGCGCGGCGCTGAACGAGAGCGCGCCGAGTTTGTCGGCCTTGAGGCTCAGGGCGATCACTTCATCCGGCTTGGAAACCACCAGGTCGCGAGTGAAGGTCACGCCCTTCCGCCGATACTGCGTGTGCGCTACGCCCTGCATCAGATTGAGATCGCGGCGGTAACCGTCACCGACCACGGTGGGCGGCGGCTTGACCGCGCCGGCGAGGCTGATTTCCGCCACTTGGAAAGTCCCGATCGAGGTGGGCGCGAACGTGAAACGATAGTAACGCAGCGGGCGGGGCCGGACGATCGCGAATGTCTTGGTCTGAAAGCGCTTCTCAAACGGCTTGTCCAGCATGCGGCGATCCAACTCGACCCAGGCCTTACCGTCCGCCGAGCCTTCGAGTACCCAGGAGCGCGGGTCGCGGCCCGGTACGTCGTTGCCACTCGTGAAAGCGTAGGAAGTGACGGTTTGCGCCGCGGGCAAGCACATTTGCCAACTCACAGGCGTGTTACCGTTGTTCACGCACCACTTGGAGCCGGCATTGCCGTCCACGGTGTTCTCGATACCGTTGCCGTCGCCGGCAGAGTGTCCGCTGGGGGAAGAGAGCTTCGCTTCCGGGCTATTGTCGAAATCGACGATCAGGTCGCCCAGCGTCTGATAGCTGCCGAATTGGTTGATATCTCCCCATCCGCTAACGCCGTCCGCGTAACGGAAGCTATTGCCGAGGACGCCACTCGCGCCGGAAATATCACCGGCGAAGAGTTTCTCACGCACTTCCGGCAGGCACTTATAGGCGTCGTATTTGTTGCCGTCGTAAGGACCGCCGGACCAGATGGACGACTCGTTGAGCACAATCCGCTCCTTGGCCACCCCGCCGAAATCCATGGCGCCGAGCCGTCCGTTGCCGAGCACGCATGATTCATGGAAAGACCTGGCGGGCTTGTCGAACCAAACGCTCATCGGTTCGGCGGGAGCGCGTACTTCAGCGGCGTGGCAGAGACCGGCGGCGACCGCGAAGGCAGCCACGGCGGCGATGGATGTGTTCAAAGTCTTCATGGATGTAATCTCCTTGTCGTAGGGTTGAAAGTCCATTTTGCGCGCTGGGAGTGCCAGATGCAAGTATGGCAAGGTGGATAAATCCCCGTGTGAACCCACGGGGAAGGGCAGCCCAGCTTGGCAGCATCGTCTTGCCGGCGAGCGCGTTGCAGCCGATCCTGGATGTGGGTAAGATCGTCAAGGAGAGGCGCTGAATTGCCCAATTTCCAAGAAAAGAGGTCCATGAAACATGAGTCAGACGATCTGCCGATGGGGAATCTTGGGTGCGGCGGACATTGCGCGGAAGAACTGGCTGGCGATCCGCAACGCGGAGAACTGCACCTTGGTGGCCGTGGCCAGCAGGGACCTGGAGCGCTGCCGACGATTCATCGCCGACTGTCAGCTACATGCTCCCTTTGCCCCTCCGCCGCAGGCCTTCGGTAGCTACGAGGAACTGCTGGCCGACGACAAGGTGGATGCCGTGTATGTTCCCTTGCCGACCGGCATCCGCAAGGCTTGGCTGATCCGTGCCGCCGAGGCCGGAAAGCACGTGCTGTCCGAAAAGCCCGTCGCGGCGACCGCCGGCGACGTGCAGGAGATCCTCGCTGCCTGCCGGGGCAATGGTGTCCAGTTCATGGACGGGGTGATGTTCATGCACAGTCGGCGGTTTGACCATATCCGGGCAGTCGTCAACGATGCTGAGAGCATTGGGCAGATCCGGCGGATCGTCTCCCAGTTTTCCTTTGGCGCAGCGCCGGCGTTCTTTCAGGGCAACATCCGCGCCCACAGCGAGTTGGAGCCGCTGGGTTGCCTGGGCGACTTGGGATGGTACTGTATCCGCTTTATCCTGTGTATGTTTGACGGGAAGTTGCCGACGCGGGTCTGCGGTCACCTGCTGGCCAGCCACGGACGGCCGGACAGTCCTGCCCCAGTCCCGACCGAGTTCTCGGCCGAGTTGTTCTATCCCGAGGGAGTGTCGGCCAGCCTCTACTGTTCTTTCCTCGCGGAGATTCAGCAGTGGGCCAATGTCGGTGGCACCAAGGGATTCGTCTACGTGCCCGACTTCGTACTACCGCATTATGGCGCCGAGGCTGGCTTCGAGGTCTCCAACCCCGTCTTTCACGTGGCGGGCTGCCATTTCAATATGGAGGACCACCGGCGGCGAGTAGCGGTGCGCGAGTACAGCAACGGTACCCCGGACTCCCAGGAAGCGAACATGTTCCGCAAGTTCGCGGCGCTGGCCCTCTCGGGCAGGCCGGACGAGTCTTGGGGCGACATAGTCCTGAAGACTCAACAGGTGCTGGATGCCTGCCTTCAGTCGGCCGCATCTGAAGGGCAGATGGTCGAGATCGCTACGCTACGGCACTGAGGTCCGGACGATAAATAACTTCCGTGTTTGGCCGTAGGACGGATTGCTAATCCGTCTTGAAATCGCGGACGGATTAGCAATCCGTCCTACGGGTTTTCGCCAGGTTATTCTTCGGCCGGTCCTGAGGGCAGGGAACCGTCTTGCCAGCGGGCGCGTTGCAAAGGGGTGAGACAGGATATAAGATCGTTAGCAGTCACGAGCACTGAAGGACATGGATATGGACATTTTAGACGCGATTCACAGCCGCCGTAGCATCCGCAAGTACCTCGACCGGCCTGTACCCAAGGAACTGGTCGAAAAGCTCTTGGCCGCCGCCATGCAGGCCCCCAGCGCCCGCAACCAGCAACCCTGGCAGTTCGTCGTGGTCGACGACCAGGCGATCCTGGCGAAGATCCCCACGTTCATGCCCAACGCCGCCATGGCCGCCGAGGCCCCGCTGGCGATCCTGGTCTGCGGAGACCTGAGCTTGGAGAAGTCGCCTGGCTACTGGATGGTGGATTGTGCAGCGGCCGTAGAGAACATGCTCCTGGCGGCGCACGCCCTGGGGTTGGGCGCCGTGTGGTGTGGCGTTTACCCACGAGACAAGCGGATGGAAGGACTGCGGCAGCTCGCCGGCCTGCCGAAGAACGTTATCGCCCACAGCCTGGTCGTGCTGGGCTACGCGGCCGAGCAGATCCCCGCCGAGGATCGGTATCGTCCGGAGCGGGTGCGGCGGAACCACTGGTAACAATGACACAGAAGAAATCGAGGATCGTATGTACCAAGGCCTACGCTATGCGGTGGTGATAGCCATTATGCACTTCACAGCAGCCATTGAATGCGGGACTGCCATGGGAGTATCCGAGACCACGAAGTCACAGCCGAACCTAAAGCTGACGGCCATCCCCGAGAACACGTGGGAAAGGGTGGCTGGTTTTGCCCCCGCCTCTACCGGCATCCTGGCCTACTCGGGCGGCGTCTATGACTCGGTCCACCACCAATTCCTCATCTTCGGCGGCGGGCACGCCGACTACTGGGGCAACGAGGTTTGTGCTTTCTCTCCGGCCACGCTCACCTGGAAAAGGATGTACGAACCCGACGCCCAGGCCCGCTACACCAACGGCAACATCGACAATACCAAGGGCAAGCTCAAGGACAGCGACAAGCCCTATACCCGCCACACATACAACCAGCTCTGCTTCGTCGCCAGTTCCGCCACGATGTTCATTTTCGGCGGGGCGGGTCCCGGCTGGGGCAACATCCGGCCCACCTGCCCCGCACCGCCGGACTGCTGGAGCTATTCTCTGGTCGACAACAAGTGGAACCTGCTTTACGCCGGGCCGGGCACACCCGGCGGTTATGCCATGGCCTGCTGCTACGACGCGAAACGCAACGTCATCTGGGCCTACGGGCACGAGAGCCGATTATCGCGGTTCGACCTCAAGACGAAGACCTGGTCGGTCCACACGGTCCGCCCCGTCATCGACTACCTGGGCTTGTACAACTTTCACATGCTGTACTTGCCCAAGGACGACAGGATCCTCCTCGTTGGCAATGACACTTGCACCATCGACCCGGACACGCTGGTTTCGCATCGCCATCCCCTGAAAAACGCCAGCGGCAAGGCTGGCCTCGGCTATCTGCCTGACCAGGACTCCGTGCTCTACGTTTCGTTGCCGGGCGGTGAAACCGGCTCGGAGTACCGGACGGAGGTCTTCGACTGCGCCAAGACACAATGGCAGAAGGTCCACGTCAAAGGGCTGGCTGCTCGTGGCGCGGTGTGGAACCGGTTACACTACGATCCGCTGGACAACGTCGTCCTGCTGGTGGTGGATTCGGGCGTCTGGGCCTATAAGCCGCCCAGACGGTTCTCGGGTACCCTCGGGCAATGACAGAAACCCGGCAATTCTGACAAACACTGGATTCCGCGCATGCCGCCATCTGTCTTCGAGCGTGTGGAAAATCTATGCCTCCCAAGAAGAAACCTGTCGATCGCACGCCAATCTGCGACTCCGCACACTTGCGGCGGATCGACCCGATAGCCAGGAGTCCCAAGATGAGATTGCTATCGCCGGTGAACCGCGAAGTTCTTATCGCTTTGATAGTACTGGCCGCCGGCGGTCACGTCCGCTGCCACGCCGAGACCTATTGCGTCTCTCCTAGCGGTTCCGACCGCCAGGAAGGGACCTCGCCTCAGAAAGCGTGGCAAACCATCAGCCGAGCGAACAAGGCTCCGCTCCAGCCAGGCGATAGTGTGCTGATGGAAGGTGGTGGCAGCTTTCCTGGCAACCTGCTGATTCGCGCCTCGGGTACAGCGAGAGCGCCGATCACCATCGCGTCTTATGGGCGCGGCACGGCCACCGTCTGTGGCGGCGATTCCTACGGCATCCGCCTGCTCAACTGCCAGTACGTCGAGGTTCGGAACCTGCACCTCGCCGGTTCCGGGGTGACGCCCCGCGGCGAGTCCACCAACAAGGCCATCGGGCTGGACATCTACAGCACGGCCACCGCGGGCAAACCGTGGCAGAGCATCCACGTGGACAGAGTCACCGTCAAAGGTTTCCGCGAAGGCATCGTTTTCCACACGCCACTGGGCGTCCGGGGCGACCTGCCTCGTTCGTACGACCACTACCGCGGCAACGGCATCGAGTTCTTCAAGCCTGCCGCCGATCAGGGCGTGGTCGGCTATAGCGACGTGCAGATCACCAACTGCGAGGTCGGCGAGTGCCTGTTCAGCGGAATCTATGGCTGGGGCTCGGCCAAGAGCAGCGGAAAGCCCTGGTTCCTGCCGGTGGATAACGGCACGTTCACCAACTGCCGCATCGCCGGCTGCCTGGTCCACGACATCTATTGTGACCCGGTAGGCGATCCCTGGCTCGGCACGCCTATTCAGCTCCTCAATGCCAATGGTTGCACCATAGAGCGATGCACGATTCGTCGTTGCGGCCAAGCGGCCAACCCCAAGGGCTCGCAGGGCGGAATCGGCGGGCTGGTGTTCCTGGAATGCCACAACTGCGTGGCCCAGTTCAACGAGTGCCACCACATGGTGACCACCATCGGCTACGACGGCTGCGCCTTCGACATCGACGGCGGATGTACCAACTGCGTCCTCCAGTACAACTACTCGCACGACAACGAGGGTTCGGGGTTCCAGTCAGGACCGTTCGAGGGATGCAGCCCCCTGGGCGACAACACGATCCGCTACAACATCAGCCAGAACGACGCGAAGAAGAACACCGACAATACGGGCGGGATCATGACCTGGGGTTCCCAACCTCGTGGCCAGATCTACAACAATACCGTCTTCGTCGGTAAGGGAATGAAGAGCAACGCCGCCGCCTTTCGCGGAGGCGATGGCTTCAGCGTCCGCAACAACATTTTCGTCGCCGACCACGACGGCGACATCGTCGTCGCCGGCAGGGGCACGTTCCAGAACAACTGTTACTGGCGGACGAACGGCAACCTGCGCCTGGCGGGTCATACCGATCTGGCGGCCTGGCGGAAGGCGTCGGGCCAGGAGCGGATCGACGGGGGCGACGTGGGCTTTCAGGTCGATCCCCAGTTTCGCGCCCCGGGCGGCGGGGGCAGCATCGACGATGCCGCCCGGCTGGGCACGCTGCGCGCCTACGACCTGCTGCCGTCCTCAGCGCTGATCGGGAAGGGCTTCGATTTGAAGCGGCTCTTCCGAATCGCGCCGGGCCAGTGTGACTTCCACGGCACGCCCTTGCAGCCGGGAATGAAGTTCGATCTCGGGGCCAGCCACAATCTTCCCCGCCCCAAGGAATAGGAATCGGAACAGAATAGGCGCGGACCTCGGTACCCTAGCCATAACATGAAGCACCGGCACCATGGATCCGGAGTTCACGTACTCATCAACCTGAAAGGATCATCCAATGCAGAGCACATTCCATCTGTCGAGGCAGGCATACCGCCAGGCGATAAAGAACTCCGTTGGACGATCAGCGCCATAGGAACTATAATCCATTCGTTTGGCAGGAATGCCGCCATGCCTCGCTCACCTAAGATCGCTGGAGTTGACACTATGCGCTACATGAACTCGGTCCTGTCGTTGATGGTGACCGCACTGCTCTCAGGGACCACACCGGCTGCCGAGCCGCCGCCGACCAGGATTTCCAATCCGTTCTACGCCATGGATACGGCCTTCCAACGCCCGGGGTTGTCGAGCGATCAGCAGCTCGACCTCGTCCACGAACTCGGGTTTGCGGGTATCGCTTGGCATGAGGAGTCGCCGGAGGAAGCCAGTACCATCGCCCAGCGATGCGAGAAACGCGGGCTGAAGATGTTGGCGATCTACTGCGCCGCCCAGGTGACCGCGGCCGGTGACATCACCTGGTCACCTACCTTGCCAAGACTCATCGAAGCCTTGAAGGGCCATGAAACGATCCTCTGGCTGCACATCGGTGGCCCCGGCCCGGCGATTTCCGATCAACTTGCCGAGAAACCTGTGGTGCAGAAACTCCGCGCTCTGGCCGACCAGGCCAGACTGTCCGATGTGAAGGTCGCCATCTATCCGCACCTCGGCGAGTGGACGGCTCGCTTCGGCGACGCGACAAAATTGGCCGACCTCGTCGATCGCCCTAACTTTGGCGTTTCCTTCAATTTATGCCACTGCCTGGCCACTGGCGATGAGCGGAACATCCCGAAATTGCTCGGCGCGGCCAAGAAGCGTTTGATCATCGTGCAGATCAACGGGGCCGACTCCGGCGTCAGCGGCGGGCAGTGGAAGCGGCTCATTCAGACGCTCGATAAAGGCACGTTCGACATGGCAGCCTTATTGCGGAAGTTGAAGGAACTTGGTTTCGCCGGTCCCATCGGTTTTCAGGGCTACGGCATCCCTGGCGACGCTCGTTCAATCCTCGCGCCGACAATGACCGCCTGGCGGAAGTTGCCGAATTAGGTCTTGCCTCATTGATCAACGTCCAAGCGGTCGGGGGCGTATGTCGATAGGGGGGCAGTTCCGTCGGGGATCTCCTTCTGGAGGAAGGTGCTCATGCCGTACTGGAGCGACTCCCATTTCCGCAATTGAGTCAGCGAGAGCCGCTGGCTACCGGGCGACCGGCCGACGGGCGACTCGCCCTATGCGGCCCGCGTAAGTTGTGTGGACGCGACCGATGCTCCCAAGGCAGCCGACGCGGCACCGGCCAAGAAGCTCCTCCGCGTGTGCGTGAACATGTGCTGGGCAGTATGCATGGCAGTCATCTCCAAGTCCAGGGTGAAAAACGGGTAATTCCGACGGGAAACCCAAGTTCATGGGGAGGCCCGCCGACCTTTGTAACACAAGCGACGTAGCCCAGAAGACAGACGACTTGGCCGCAAGGGAACAGTCCTCCCTGAACGCCTCTATGCTAGCCCGGCACGCCAGCGATGCCCAGCGCCCAAGTCTGCGTCGTGGCCGAGATCGTCACATCGGACGCGGCCCGGCATTTTGCATCGCGCAGTGGAGGGGAATACAATATCTCATCCTCAAGCAACTTGCCAACCTGCCGCGTTTTCGGCTCCTTGGCGATCTGCCCCATGTCGGAAAGGAGAGAATTATGTGGTCAAAGATACGTATCTTCATCGCGGTTCTGCTTACCACGAGTATCGCCTTGGCGGCACCGGAAATCGCCAACGTCGCCGGCCCCGTCAACCACTGGGAGCCATTCTTGGTGTTCGGCGAAGGGTTCGATGAACCGGAGTGCACCATCATTGCCTGGGCTCCGAAGGAGCACCAAGACGCCAGGGATCTTCTGCCGCAGATTCTCAGCCGTGGGCTGCCGCAGCCGCCGGAAGAGCCACCCGCGGGAAGCGTGGTCGGTCTCTACGGGCGCGTACGGAAGTTGTCGCCCCAGGTATTGGGAGCGGTCATGCAAGGGGAGGCTGCGGTCCTTTGGGTTCGTAGCGCGCTGGGCACGTCAAAACCTTACGTGGTCAATCGGGCGCAGCCCTACTTCCTGGAACATGAGACAGCAGCACCCGGCACGGAGATCCGCGTGTTCGGTCGCAACCTTTGCCGGGCAGTTTCCGGCAGGCCCCGGCCCCGTATGTTCCTCGCCGCCCGCGCCAGCGGCAAGGTTTTCGAGGCCGTGCATGGTGCAAAGCACGACTACCAGGGGCATCTCGATTATCAGTTGGCCTATGAGGTGTGTTATCGGCTACCGGCCGATTTGCCGGAGGGCGTCTATGACGTTTGCGTACATCATGGGGCCTACGGGCCATTCGGGTTTGCAGGTCCGCTCAAACTCACGATCCGGTCAGTACCGTCGCACACGAAGGTTGTCTTTGACGTAACCAAGCACGGGGCCAAGGGC
This sequence comes from uncultured Planctomycetaceae bacterium, assembly GCA_964615095.1. Taxonomy (GTDB): domain Bacteria; phylum Planctomycetota; class Planctomycetia; order Pirellulales; family Thermoguttaceae; genus JANXQG01. Next base: position 15,715 of record CAZTPX010000169.1, read on the forward strand.
GATGGGCTCGCCGACGATACCGCGGCCATAGAAGAGGCCCTCCTGGCCGCGGCGGAAAAAGGCGGAACGGTCTTCCTCCCTGCCGGCACGTACCTCATATCCTGGCCCTTGCGCATGTTGCCCGGCGTAGACCTCAAGGGCGCGAACCGGGCCACCACCTTCCTGGTCGCCCAGCCCGACAAGTTTCAAGGCGGCTTCCCATCGGTCAAGATCCCTGAGAAGGCGAGGGCCGCTACCGCCGCCTTCCGCCACGTGGGCGAGAGGCCGATGGTCTATGCGGTCTCCGACACCACGATCTCCGATCTCTCGCTCCGCGGCAACGACGACACGGGCTTTAACATCCTCATGGAGTCGGCCGCCGGAGCGGTACACGATGTCACGGTCACCCGCTGCGATCTCTTTAATCCCCGCACGCCGCTGGTGACCAGGGAGTGGCTGCCGGCGGCGGCGATCAACACGTATGGCAGCGGCGAGCGGATCGAAATCAGTTGGTGCGACCTGCGGGCGCTGAACGGGATCGGCGGCGGCACGCGCCGCTGCCGCACGCTCTACAACACGTTCAGCCCGCCGCGCGGGCCGTACGGCACAAATCAGATCGGCTGCCAGATCGGCGAGGAATGTCTGATCGAGGGCAACGTCTGCCGCGAGGCGAACCGAGGCTACACTTGCGGTCCCTGGGGCGGGCCGGTACAGCACAATGTCATCGTCCGCAATCGCTTCCTCGACGCCGGCCACGTCGAGGGTGGCGGCGAAAGTATTCTCTTCGAGTGTGGCGAGGTCGGGGGCGAGAACTGGTTGGGGCACCCGGCAAAGATCGAAGCGGATTCCATCGAGCAGAAAGACCAGAAATGGCCGCCCCACGTACTCAAGGGACGAACGGCGATGGTCGTCGGGGGCCGGGGGTTCGGCCAGGTCCGCACCGTCGCAGACAACGGCGAAAGCCGCGTCACCGTCACGGAGCCATGGCGGATCACGCCCGACAGCGACTCGTGGATCGTCGTGCGGCAGTTCGCTTACCAGAACGTACTGCTGAACAACCTCTGCCGCGACACCCTGCAAGGGATTCAAATGTCCGGCGCGCTGGACAACGTGATCGATCGTTTCATCGGCCTCCGCAGCGGATTTGGCGTATGGTTCCCCGCGTTCAACGGCCCCAAGGGCGAACGTCTATACTACTCACCCAGCGCCCTGAACGAGGTGCGAAACTGCATCTTCACAGACACCCCCAACGCGGTGGTGTTCTCTGGAGACCGCGAGTTGGCTGTCTTGCGCCAGCCGTTCCCGCTAACGTTTGGGAACCTGGTCCGCGGCAACCAGTTCATTCACGGCGAGGTGCAGAGCCATGGCGGCGTGGTCGCCGATTCTTCGTGGCTGGCCCCGGACGATGCTCGCCGCCATGATGCGCCGCCACACACCAGTTTCAACGCCTTCGGCGGCAATTCGTTCGAGCCGCTGGTGGGCAAGCCGGCCTTCAACTTTGATAAAGCGACCTTCGCTTCGGCGTTCTGGCTGAATAAGACGGGGGAGCGGCCTGTGACCACCCCGGCCCAAGCCGCTGGCTCGGTGATCTTCCCGAGCCCTTGATACCTAGCCCGTGTCCCGCTCGTCGTCAGGTCCCGCAGTGGCCCCAGGTCCAGCCGACGAGTTGAACGACGGCCTGGCAGCGGTCGATGGAGAGCGGGTTGGCATTGGAGACCTGAGCAGCAGGACCGCGGGCGGCACGCAACTCGCCAGAGACGAGGCTTGCTCCGGTGCAGCCATCGGAAGCCCACTGGGACGTTCAGATACTTCGATTGCCCAGCCCTTCTTACTTCTTCTCGAACTGCTTCCGCAGGCTATCGATCTTTCCCTCTTGCAGGATCGGTAGATAACGATTGGGTATCGCCAGCACGAAACATGCGACAGCCGTCTCGTAAAGCGTTCCCTCCTTGCCGCCGATCTGGTCGCCGGAATCTCGCCATCCGCCGTCGTTCTCAGGATTGCCGTCGTGCATCTGGCTGGAAATCAGACGGTCGCGAAGCAACGGATAGCTCCGCTTCCAAGGTTCTCCACCCACCTGATACAAGGCCTGGGCGACATAATAGGTCGTGTAAGCGGAGAAGGCATTGCCGAAGGGAGGATCGTTAGGATTCCCTTTGGACAAATCGCGCACCGCCTGTTCAACGATCTCGATGTTCTTCGGAATCCGCCAATCGTCGTACTGGGCGAACTCCTGCAGGCAAACCACGCCGGCTGCCGCCATGGCCAGCGAGGGCTGACCGCCATTCTTGTAATACGTGAATCGGCCCGGGTGTTTTTGCTGTTCTTCTTCGGAAGCGCCCTGCGGGCAACCTTGCGGAAAGTAATGCTCGCGCACGTCGCCGATGGCGCGCTCGATGACGTGGGGCCGGACTTCGAAACCGCTATCGACCGCGCTCCGCAAGGCCTTGGCCTGCATGACCGCCAGGCTCAAGTCGTGGCCGGCATCGCTCGGACGGGCCTCGTATTGCCAGCCGCCGTCCTGGCACTGGCAGCGGTCGATCACCTTCAGGGCGCGATCCAGGGCCGGACCGACCCGCGGGTCGCTGGTCATGCCATATGCCTGTGCGAGCACGAAGGTCGACAGGCCGTGGTTATACATGTCTCGCTTGTCGCCGGTAATGTTCAAGAGGCCGGATGGCCTGGCATTGCGCAGGACGTAGTCCAAGGCATTCTTCTGCACGAGGCCATAGCGGCCGCGGCCCGGCGTATGACCATCGGAGAGAAAGGCCAGCAGCCCCATGCTCACCAGGCCGAGGTCGCGGCTCGTCCAGTTGCCCTCCCGCCCCTGATTTCGTTGCAACCATTGCAGACCACGATCGAGGGCCTGGCGGCTTTGCGGGGTGATCTCCCAGGCACTATCGCCCCACGCGAGGCCTGAAGACCCGCACATGAACAGCAGCGCACAAATCGACGCGCAACAAGGATAGAATTTGGCAGAAAGCACAGTGGGCAGGCTCGCGGGGGGTTTGCGACTGGCGTGGATTGCAATCCACGTTGGAAGGATCATGGGATTGTACTAACACGAGGTTGCGTTGTCAAGAACTTCTTTTTTCGGCAAGCTGTCAGGAGCTTGACAAGCCACCTTCTATCGATCACGATCGCAGATCTCAACCTGCCGCTGGGGAGTTCTCCGGCATCAGACGTTTGCCAATTTAACTCCGAGGATTTCCGTGCCCTCCATTAGATCATGTATGCGTGCGTATGTTCGTTCGGCCATCGCCGGATCTGCGACGCTGGTATCTTTCGCTTATTTCCTATCAGACGTGTGTGCAGCGGATAAGGCGTGGCCTCCGCCCAGCGGCGTACCCATGACTGCCTGGGGCAAAAAGATCTCTCCCGACAAGGCTATCCTGCCGGAGTATCCGCGGCCCCAGATGGTACGCCAGGAATGGCTCAACCTGAATGGCATGTGGGACTACGCGATCACGCCCAAGGCCGCTTTGGAAGCGCCGGCAAGATACGACGGTCGCATTCTCGTGCCGTTTCCCATCGAATCGGTCCTTTCCCAGGTCGCCAAGACGGTCGACAAGAACGATAGGCTTTGGTATGCGCGGAAGTTCGAGCTGCCCAAGCGATGGACGGGACAACGCATCCTGCTCAACTTTGGCGCCGTCAATTGGGAGGCGACCATCACCGTCAACGGGAAATGGGTCGGTCATCACTGCGGGGGCTATGACGGCTTCAGCCTCGACATTACCAACGCCCTCAAACCGTCCGGCGCGCAGGGACTGGTGGTGTCGGTCCATCATCCCATCGTGGGCGGCGAGCCCCACGGCAAACAAGAGGTGCATACCGGATATATCACGTATACGGCTGCGGCGGGCATTTGGCAGACGGTCTGGTTGGAACCGGTGCCCATCGCTCATATCGATCATCTGAAAATGATTTCGGATATCGATCGAGGAACTCTGAATCTGGTCGTGGCAACCGGGTCCATCGCTACCGCGGGCCAAACGGTGGAAGCGATCGTGATGGACGGCGAGAAGGTAGTCACCCGGGCCTGCGGCTTTCCGGGCCTGCCGCTAGCGATTGCCATTCCCAAGGCCAAACTGTGGTGGCCGGAAACTCCCTTTCTCTACGACCTGAAGATCGCGCTCAAGCAGGATGGGAAAACGATTGACGCGGTGGGCAGTTATTTTGGCATGCGCAAGGTATCGATCGGCCCGGACAAAAAGGGCGTCACGCGCATTTTGCTCAACAATGAGTTCATCTTCCAAAACGGCCTTCTGGACCAGGGCTATTGGCCGGACGGCATCTACACGGCGCCGACCGACGAGGCCCTGCGCTTTGACATCGAGATGACGCGGAAGCTGGGCTACAACATGCTCCGCAAGCACGTCAAGGTGGAACCGGATCGCTGGTATTACTGGACCGACAAACTTGGCGTACTCGTCTGGCAGGACATGCCCTCTGCGGGCGAGATTTCCTGGGACGATTATTTCAGCCGCTATGTGCGGACGGGACAGTTCCTTTCCGATCCCTGGGGCAATTTCGAATCGGAATTGCGCCGCATGGTGCGTGGCCGCTTGAATCATCCGTCCATCGTCATGTGGATCAATTTCAATGAGGGCTGGGGCCTGTCGTTAGCGCCCGAGGTGCCCAAGCAATCGCGACGTCCTGCTCCTGAAATGGAGGCGCTGGAGAAACGCATGGTGGATGCGGTCCGCGAGGAAGATCCCACACGTCTGATCGATCCCGAGAGCGGTACAGGAGGAGGCGGCAAGAACCCCGACGGCAGCGGCGTGGGCAATGATATTTTCGACTTCAAGTTGGGCGACGTGCTCGACTATCACGCCTATGCCCCCGAGACCCCCAAGGCGGAGAAGCATCGTGCTGCCGTCTTCGGCGAATACGGATGGGCGCATCTGCGCGATCGTGCCGGCAATCAGATCGAGCAATGGAAAGAGCTTACCATCAGCGGCATGGTTCTGGTCCAGCTCACGGATGTGGAGAACGAGGAAAATGGAGCCCTTACCTACGCTCGCGGGCAAAAACCGGCGATACCGGTGGAGCGGACCGGAACCGATCTCATCAACAAGATGCATCGATCCGGGTTTCTCAACTATCCGGGCCGAGATCCCAGGACGGTGAGAGCAGACGCCGCAAGATAATGAAGTTGACCTGCAGAACCGCGGTGGTCAGGGGAATCCGTCCGGTCTCGTAGAGGCGGATAGGCCCCGCCTGGCCTGTGCAAAATCGGTCTGGCGGAGGCCGTGCGGTTTATCCCCTTCTTGTTCCCTTCGCTGGTGCGGAGACTTGGTCCGGGCATCGTCGGGCGCCATGCTTGTTGCATGGTCGGCGACGGCCGATCTGTTCGCTGGCGGCGAAGAGGGCATGAGTCAGAAAAAAGTGTTTCTAGCGGCATTTTCCCCACATTGGCCGCCGCGACTGACCCGTCGTTTCGGGTTAGGCAGTGACCTGGCCACATCGAAAAAAGGGGCCTCGTGGAGTTTTTGCGGCGATTCCGTACGTCCACGGGTGTATTCGGCTTCCGCTAAAGGTATTGCTCACACGGAGAAAACT
>CAZTPX010000170.1:0-20714 GCA_964615095.1 uncultured Planctomycetaceae bacterium
GGTCGCTGAGCTTGTAGAAGCATTCCAGCGGCACGTCGGCCACCTTCAGGGCCACGAGCCGCTTGGGCTCCTTGTCCTTGATGTCCTCGCGGCCTTCGATGGTGAAGAGGAAGTATTCGGAGAGGCCCTGCTTGACGACCTTCTTCGGGACATCTCCTCCACGCTCCATGCCTTCGATTTCCTGTGCTGCCTTCTCGCCGTCCATGATCGCCTCGTCCAATACTCGGGCTTTTCCACCAGCCCTGCCACCGTAGCTTCGGCCAAGTCTTGTGTTCCCGCTCCTAGCACAGTTGGCGGACACTGTGTAGTGCTAATCAAAGAGGCGGTCGTGGCCTCTCGGCAACTGCTGTGGATCATCTCACCGAATGGAGACCGAGACCGGCATATCGGGGAATCGGGCCTTGTCGAAGACCGCCAGGATGGCCAGGGCGGGACGGTCCACATAGACCGTCTTGGCGGTGAATTGACGCATCGCCGCAAGCATGGCTTGCCGAAGTTCGTGCTGTTCTTGCGGAGAAGTACAGCGGCTGGCTGCCATCAACCAGCGCTCTACCGGCATGCCTTTGTCTCCCGGTTTGAATCGCTTGCGCACTTCGTGCCATAGCCCCGTGTGACGAGGCTCGACATGGGCCAGGGCGAACAACTGGGCCAGGCCTTGAGGGTACGGTTTCTCCAGCCCGACCGTGTACCGGTCCTTCATATCCAAGGCGACGGCGAAGCAGCTGTCCTTGGGTGACCAGAATCCGCGCAACCCTGCGACTACGCGCGCCGCCATCTGACGGGCTCTCTGGGCCGCCTTCGCATCGCCGACTGCCTCAAACAGGGCTGCCCCTCGGTCAAACCGCCGTACACCTCGACGTTGTCCATGAGATACTTCATGCCGTAGCCGGGTTTGGCGATGGTCAGCCCGTCCGGTTGCATCACGTCGGCAATCGCCCCGAAGGCCAGGCGGGCTGCCCGGAGGATCTTCGCTGCGGGCTGGCCCTGAATCGCTTTCTGGTAACGCCGGGCGGCCATCAGGAAGGTAGCCGCGTAGGAGTCGGTGGAGTCGCGATGACCGTTGGAGCCGTAGGAGGCGACCGTCCCGACCCGGTCGCTGATCGTGCCGTCCGCTTCCTGGTTATCGGCGTACCACAATAGCCACCGTTCCACCCGCCGCACGTCTTCGGGAGCGAAACGCACTTCGTTGGCCGCCACAGGGACATCGCCGCGAAATTGCTCAGGTAGGGCACCGTCCAGACTGGATCACCGTCAGCCTTGATGCGGATCATGCCATCATCCATCTGGCACTGGCGGATGATCGCCAAGCAGTCTTCCACGGTGGCCCACTCGTTCGACGACGGCGGCGAAGCGTGTGCTATCTCGCCACCCAAGGCCCACGCAGCGACGATGCGACAACCGATCAACCCGGTCGTGAGGCACAACATTACGAGGACCCGGCAGTCGCATCGGACACGATAGCCGAACTGAACGAAGGTAACGTCGAACTCCGCTCTGCATCTTGGGCATGTGATAGCCATTTCGCTACTCCCCCAGAACCGTGACCACCACCGTGCGCCGTCGCGGGCGGACATCGCATTCAAGATGGAATACCTGCTGCCATGTGCCCAGCACCGGCTCGCCCTTGGCCACGGGCACTGAGAGCGACGACCCCATGAGCGTGGCCTGCAAGTGCGAATGTCCGTTGCCATCGTGCCAGGCCCGTTCGTGGCCGTAGTCGCGGCTGGGTCGGATCAGGCGGTCCAGCATTTCCGGCAGGTCTTGCTCAAGGCCCGGCTCGAACTCGATGGTACTCACTGCCGCCGTGCTGCCGACACAGGACACCTGCGCGATGCCGGTCGTGATGCCGGAACGCTCCACAATCGCCGTAACCTTGTCAGTCAGATCGTCCATTTGCCGGTGGCCGGCCGTGTCGAATGTGATCTGCTCCTGGTGGACCATGAACGACCGCCTTTCACTCAAATCCCCGCACGGCATGCGGCTGATAGGGGGCTTCCAGTTGCTTGATATCCTCGTCGCTCAGCTCCAGATCGACCGCCGCAATCGCCGTCTCCAGGTGCTCGATCTTCGTCGCCGGAGTAATGGATCATATAGGCCCGCTTCGGTCGCCACTTGTCAATCAGGTGGAGATTGCCAAGCACCGACTGATGCGCAGTCCGGTTTGCCGGATGCCAGGTATTCGCGTCCAGGAACATCACGTCGGCATCGAACAGCAGAGGGTTGTCTTCCTCGGGAAGCCGCAGGAAGTCGCCCGTGATGACGATCTTTCGGCTGCCATGTTCGACGACAAACCCCACAGCCCCAGGTGCCTTCGGGCCGTGATCCACTGCGAAGGGCGTGACGGTGAGACCCCCCAGCACGACGGCGATGCCCGGCGCGAGGGGACGGAAGTCGCTCCGCCCGGCCAGATAACGGTGAACACCGTTCGGACCATTTGTCCAGCACTCAGGGCTGGCATAGATCGGCAGCGGCAGGGGCTGGTCCGGCCGACCGCTCCGCAGCAGGCACATCGAAAGCCAGTCGAGCTGAGCGAAATGGTCGAGGTGCGGATAGGTGAGCAGGACCTCGTGGACCACATGCACGCCGTGGCTCTGCTCAAACTCCAAGAGCGACGGTATAACGCCCATGCCGCAGTCGATGAGCGTATGGCGCACGACATGGCCGTCCTGGCGTTGGACGAGTGAATAGGAGACGTTAGCCTGCCCGTACGGATTTGTGGCCCGGCCTTCGTTGGCACGCGGGCTGTCCAGGCCGAACTCAAAGCCGAAGGCTGGCTGGATACGGTTGACTCGGAGGAGAAACGCGGTCATGGTTCCAAGTCCACCGCTCGTTGAGGACCATGGTGTCCGACACACTCCGCCAGGAACTTCAGCAACTCCTCATGAAATTTCGCGGGGTTGCTCATGTACGGTGCATGGCTGCCGCCGGGGATGACCACCATCCGGCCTTTCTGCACCGACCGCACCAGCAACTCGCCATCCTTCAGTGGAATCGTCTGGTCGTTCTCGCCCCAAATGGCCAGCACCGGAACCGTGATCCGCGTTAGACGATCCTGATAGGTCTTGATGCGGACGGGAGCTACGGCCACGAAACCGGCAATCCGCTGAGGTTGCTCGGTAATCAGGGGGAAGGCAAAGGCACCGCTCATGGACGCGGCCAGCAGCACGGGCCGCTCGACCTTGAGCTGGTCGAGAAGCCCGGCCAGCCAACTTTCCGGCAACTGCTGGCTGGCCGCAGACTGCCCGAACCCCGGCAAGTCGATGGCAAACACGCGATATCCGGCTGATGCCAGCATATCAAGCGTGCCAATCTGCTGCCAGATCGCCGACGAGAAACTGGCGCCGTGGAGCAGGACGACGGGTTTGCCGTCCTTCGGACCAGCTACGAGATAATACACCTGGTCGCCAGCGACCTTTGTCTGCTTGGACTCAATCTCCAGTTTGGCCATGTACCTTGTCCCTTTCGAGTCACTTGTAGCCGATGGAAGGGAGCTTGTTCAGCATCGTTTCAGTTCCCAGTAGGTCGCCAGGCTCAGAAGTTCCATTTCCGTTCCCAACTTGGGGCATGCGCGGCTTTCATGTACGCAGCGGCTTTCGCGGCGAGGTCGGGTCGCTGACCGGCGAGGTTCGTCTTCTCACTTGGATCACTGCCGAGGTTATAAAGCTCAGGCGTTGTGTCGGGCGCGTTCTTCACGTTTTTGCGAACCGCTTTCCAATCGCCGAAGCGCACGGCTTGAGCCCGGCGTTCGCTGTGGTATTCCCAGTACAGGTACTCGTGTACTCTTTGTCCGGCATGGCCCAGAAGCGTGGGGGCGATGCTGAAACCGTCGATGCCATCCGGCGCTGGTGTACCGGCAATTTCGCAGAGGGTCGGCATCACGTCCCAAAACGCAGCGATGAGATTGCTGGTCACGTCGGCCTTGACCCGTCCCGGCCAGCGGGCTACAAAAGGTGTACGGATGCCGCCTTCGTAAAGGTCCTGCTTATAGCCGCGCAGCTCACCGTTGCTGTGGAAAAACTCAGGGTCGGTACCCGCCAGCGGAAAGACGGCACCGTTGTCGCTGGCGAAGAAGACCAGCGTGCGGTCGTCGAGACCGAGTTCTTTGAGTTGTGCCAGGAGGCGGCCCACGTCGCGGTCCATGCGCGTGATCATTGCGGCGTAGGCAGCACGCGGCGTGTCGTGGTTCGCATAATGCTTCGAGGTGGTCATCGGCGTCTCCGGCCACTTGCCACGGTATTCGGCCAACGAATCCTCGGGTACCTGGAGCGAAACATGCGGGATGGTGAAGGCGAGATAGAGGAAGAACGGGCCGCCCTTGTGCTCACGTACCCAGCGGAGCGCATCCTCGGCCATGAGATCGTGCGAGTAGGTTTTCCCCGATGGCTCGATTACGCCTCGCTGACCGTAGGAATAGGCTGGGTTGCCCAGGAGTGGCTCCTGCTTGTCGTCGCGCCACAGATAAGGCGGGTAATACGTGTGCGCCATCCCTTGGCAGAGATAGCCATAGTGGTGGTCAAACCCGAAATCCAACGGGCTGCTGTGGTCCTGCGGCATTCCCAGACCCCACTTGCCGATGATCGCCGTCGCATAACCGGCTTTCTTCAGGAGCTGTGCGACTGTGACCGTTCCGGGCTCCATGGGGTGCTGGCCTTCCAGGCCAGGGCCGCGCTGCATGTTGTCGCGCACCGTGGCGTGGCCCAAATGTTTGCCGGTCATCAATGTGCAACGGCTGGGCGCACAGACCGAGCAGCCGCAGTAGAAGTTCGTGAACCGCATTCCCTCAACGGCCATGCGGTCGATATTCGGCGTCTTGATCTTCTTCTGCCCGTAGCAGCCAAGCTCGCCATAACCGAGGTCGTCCGCCAGGATGAAAACGATATTGGGTTTGACTGCCGTTTCGGCAGGGCAGGCGGTTGACACAGTCGAAGCCAGCATGGCCAGCGAAGAAATTACGACACTACTTAGAGTTCTCACGATCCAAGGCCTTTCGGGTTATGAGATGACGACAGGCAAGATCAGAGTACCACGTTTCAGGGCGGATATCCACCGCAAGCCCATTTCAGCACCGTAATGCAGACATGCGTTCGCAAGCATCCAGGCGGCGGTAACAGGTTCGGGTGGAAACTGGTGGAACCAAGGGGGGGTGTACTGAATATGCCGGACCTGGGCGAAAGTCGGGATTGTCCCCAAAGGGCTTGTTGTGGTAAAAGTTGACTGCCTTCAGGAGTTTTCAACGTCCATGGGGTGCCGAGCCATGAAACCTATCTCGCTTGCCTTATTGTTTGGATGCGCTGTTCTCGTTCCATCGCACATAGTCCGTGCCCAGGGTCTGAATAGCCTCCATCCAGATCTCCAACCCGCTTCGCTCCATGGAAGTCTCCCACATCTCGATCCGGCGCCCCAGCCCCGCGTCTCGCCCGGCAACGAGAAACCGTCCCCTCAACCGCCTCGGCAGGAGCCGCCGATCGCTGAGATACGTACCTTTTTGCGGTTCTCCAACGTAGGCAGCTTGCACTTTGTCGAGCCGCTTAGATGCCATTCGCCCCACCAGCCAATGGAGCCGAGGTCAATATGGTCGATGTCGGGGTGGCCGTCGTATTTCTCACCCAACCGCTTGATGAAATCCAAATGGGCATTCAAGACGACGGGATCATCCATGTCGGGGATCGGGAACGGGCCTCGACCCTCGTAGTCGGCTTGGAGTTCCTTGCCGCACCATTTGGGATGGTAGGGGCGGCCCTTGGAGGTTGAGCAGCACATGACCCTGAAGGCCAATTTCTGCCCCGAGTCGTGCGTTTCCTTCAGCACCTTGTCCAAGAACTCCGTGTTCAGCTTCCCAGGCTGCGGCTCCAATTCCTCCCAGCCCCAGCGGGCATAATGGATCGTAGAGGGAATCCACTTGGGCAGGTTCTTGTCCTGCTTACTTGTCTGGTGAAATGTCTCCCACCCCATGCCAGGATTGGCTAGGATTTCGTCCGTCTCTTCGGGCTTGACGACAATCTGCTCTTCAGCACAGAGATTTGCTCCCCATGCCAAAAGTCCACAAATTGCAATGAATTGAACGGTTCTTTGAAACATCATACTAATCCTTTGCGGGCTTCTTTGGCTCTGACTGGAAATTCGGATTGGGGATAAATTCGCCAACGATCACGCCAGCTTCGTTGACTTTCCACGCCCCTCGAATCGCCTGCGGTGAAACTCCATCGTCAGGACCATAATTCCCCTCGATTTCATAGACCCAGCCATTCGCGTGCCGCTTGGCTTCCTCGATGGCTTTGGGGGCTGGTGCCTTCAACGCTGGCCCACGATCTGGCTCGTAAACGGAGGTCAGTTTCATGTAGACCGTCTTGGCAACTATTCTCGCTCCCTCGGCATTCGGATGCAACTCGTCGCCAAAATGCTCGTCATGGAGTCGCGAGAAAATGTCGGCCAACGGGATGCCTTGCTCGCCGCAGAACTCCTTCAGCTTTGCGTTGTGATAATCCCGTTGGGCGCGAAGCTCCTTGGCGACAGCGGGCAGGAACATGGCCTCGTTCGCATTGGGCACGTTGAAGAGGACGGCCTTCTTGCCCTGGTCGTGAACGGCCTGGACCATCTTGCCAAGGTTCGCAATGATCTTCTTGCTGGTCGCCGCTGTGTCGGGCCACGTTCCCAGGTCGTTGGTGCCCATTCCAAAGACGAAATAGCGAGCATTGCGGAAAAGGGCGAGATAATCCTGCACCTGCTGCGGCCCGTTGTCGCTGACTTCACCCGCGATGCCGCCATTGGCGATCTTCAGTCCAAGCGGCATGCAGAGTTCTTGGAGGAAGTCTGGGTAGGTGCGATAGGGCCAAGTTCGGGCGGGGCCGAAATTGTTCCAGCCCGTCAGGCTGTCGCCCGCGCAGACGATATCGACGGCAGTTCTGTTGGCGTCGAAATCGGGCGTGCCTTGATCGACGGTGTAGAGGATTTCAGTTCCCATTAAATCCAGCCCCAACCCAAGATGAAGAACGAGAAGTACGCCCAACCTATCGCCCACACAGGGAAGGCGATCACGGCTTCAATAGCTGAGCGTATCGAATACCGCTTCAACGATTTGGTTTTCCCGAAAGAGCCAAGATCGACAATAAACGACACCGCAGGGATGAACCAAATGGTGATCGGACCTCCGAACCAGCACGATACTCGATAAACGAAGGGATTGGTCCAGTCGGGTTCACAAAGGAACCAGATGTAGGGCAGCGAGAGGGCGACAAGCACGGCAAAGAGTTCTACTGCGGCCAATCGTCTTGTGCAGCGGTCGAGAATAATCCATTTGGCAAAGTACACCACGACAAGCAGCAGGAACGAATTCAAGATATAGGCCCCGTCTCCCTGCCCGACCCAATTCTGCCACTGATGAGTTTCCCCAAGCAACGGCGGATTATCCTTGATAGATGGTAAGTAACGTGCCGAAAACCTGATGGCGGCTCCCAGGACGGAGACAATCACCATAACGGCGAGGAGATCAAGGACTTGGAACTGAAATCGCTTGGCTTTGGAACTGTCGTCCATCGAAAGGCGGCCTCAATCCAACTGAAAGTGGCAGTCATTCTCAACGGCGTCCAAGCACTCGTCCGCCGTCAGGCTCGGAAATAGCCTGAACCATTTCTCCGTATGCCGCATGTACGACAGGGCGAAGCGACCGCCGCCAACATGTTCCATCCGAGCAAACTTCAACTCGAACGAGGGCGAGATCACGTTTAGGCCAGGGCAGGCGTAGGTCGTGCCGAAATAAAGGGTGCCGCCGATCCATTTCGTCCACACGTCGATGATGTAATTGAAGCGGGGGTTCTTCGGCGGCGGCTGGACGTACTTGGGCTTCAGTCTCTCGACCAACTTTGTCGCCTTGGCGTCCACGTCGGCTTTGATCCGTTCGGGCAGAGGGGCCTTGGCGGTTCTCTGCGACGGCGTAGGCAGCATTCGGGTTTTCGGCGATTTCTTCTTTTTTGCCATCGGAATTCTCCTTGGGCCTATTGTAAACGGTGCCAGGGAAGAGGCAAAGAAGCCTAAATGGTTCTTCGTGCGGGAATCGAATCACAGCGTTGCAGGCAGTCTTGCCCAGGGTATAATGGGCACAAATGGCTCAGATGTTCGGATCGGCACGAGTGGGATTGTAGTCAGCGAACTTGTCCAGCAGGCGTAGGAGTTGGTGATTTCCTGTCTTCGTGGCATAGTCCCGCAGCTTGGCCTTGATCGTTTTCCGCATGGCATCGGCCTTGTCGTGGCCGAATGCCTGACGCTGCTTCTTCAGTGGCATTCCCCGCAACATTGCCTGCCATAGGTCGGCCAAGGGCACCCGCCCGCTTCACCAGATGTTCGGCCACTCCTCGTCCAGCACGATCTCATGGGCCTTCAGGGCTCGGCGGAGGTCGTCGTCCATCGTAGAGTCGTTCAAGGCCATTGCCAGGACGCGGTCTATGCGGGTGCCGTGGCCGCCGACCAGTTTGGTGCTCGTCTGCGGGCTGATCATCAAAGGCATGGCCTGGTGGACTGCGCGCCGGGGATCGTCCTGGGACTCGACGACAAGGATTTTGGCTGGCTTGTCGCAGTAGATGCCGACAACCTTACCTTGGCGGGTGTGGATCATGATCTTGGGACTGCCAGGCGGCGTGGTAAGCAAGCCGTCTGGCGTAGCGATGTACTCGTAGGGGATGATGGTCTCCTTGTTGGGGTTTGGGGTGGCGGCAAAAGACAGAGTGCCGGCCTTCAGAGATAATGCCCAGATCGGCGCCAGGATTTAGCAGGGACGTGCCAGAGTGCGGGAAATCCCTGCCTTTGGTGGTGCGCAGAGTCTGCGCACTTTGGCAATCAGAACCGCCGCTGGTTGGCTGGGCAGAACCGTTCAGTCGTACCTAACGCGGAGATGGTCGATAGCCAGGCAACTGGGTAGCCCTCTTGGCTCAAGTTCGCGAGTGCGTGCTGGTCGACGAAGGCTGCATGACAGGATAAAATGGCAGCATGAACCCTCTATCGTGGCAACCAAACATGGACTTCTCTCGTCTTGTCGTGGGGCTGACCGCCTGCCTGCTACTGGCGATGGCCATTCCACTGCCCGCTGCGGAGCCGCCGAAGGTCGAGCTACCCAACATTCAGTCCAAGACGCTGGGCGGGCAGTACTTCTGGGCTGATGAACTCGTCTATTTCGGCTGGCGCATCCAGCGCAACACGTTCACCGGCCATTGCCGCCTGCTGGACGAAGAGAAACGCCGCCACACTTACGGCACTTTCGAGCAGTGCAACGCCAAGCTGGAGGAGATCCAGCGGCAGAAGCACTTGCCGCCATTGAAGGGCAAGGCCGTGCTGGTGCTGGCGGGGCTGAGCGATGCCCGAATGAGGGCTGACGGCATGGTCAAGTTCCTGCGCGACCGCAGCGAGTATTTGGTTGAGTGTGTGGCCTACCCCAGCCTTTGCGAAGAGGTTGGACGCCATGCCCAGTCGCTGGACAGCGTGGTGCGGCACCTCGACGGCGTCGACGAGATCAACTTCGTAGGCTATAGCCTGGGCAACCTCGTGATTCGCCGCTACCTGGGAGATCAGACCAACCTGGCCGCAGGCAGAAAGCCGGACAGGCGGATCAAACGAATCGTGATGATCGGCCCGCCGAACCAGGGCGCCGAACTGGCCGAGAAGCTGGGCGACAACCCCGCCTTCATCGCCGTCTTCGGCGCCTCGGGGCAACAGTTGGGGAAGCGCTGGGAGGAACTCAAGCCGACGCTGGCCACGCCCGCCTGCGAGTTCGGGATCATCGCTGGCGGCCGAGGAGACGGCCGTGGCTACAATCCGCTACTAAACGGCGACAACGACGGCATCGTGACGGTGGCCAGTACCCGCCTGGCCGGCGCACGGGATTTCGTGCTGGTCGGCGAATTGCACACGTTGCTGCTCCACTCCGCCAACGTGCGAGAGCGCACCTTGACGTTTCTGGAGTACGGGTATTTCGTCGCCGAGGAGAAGCGGCAGCCGATCAAACCGTAGTGCCGTCCCTGACCGAGACGGAGATGATGCAGCACAACCCCGCGCTGAGCCAGTCCTGCATGGGCAGGTTCGGCACGGTGGACGGATGGAGTAAACCAAAATCGGCCGAGAGAATGAGAACGCAGTGTTTTCGAGACACGGAAGTCCCGTACTTCTCGGCGAAGGGTTGTTATAGCTGGTAGCGGGGGCGTTGTCGACCATGAAACCCTGCCGGCCTACCGATGACCCTTGGGGCGAGGGCTTGTATTTCCCGCTCAAACAGGCTTTAATCATCACAATCCCTTGCGGATAGACAACTTTTTTTACCTATCACCCTCACGGAGGAGAAGAACCATGGCGAAAGCCGCCCCCACGAAACCCCTGACCAAGACCGAACTGCTCGCCAACATCGCCACCGCCACGGAATTGCCCAAGGCGCATGTCGCTGCCGTTCTGGAAGCCCTGGCCGCCGAAATCCAGAAGAGCCTCGGCAACAAGGGCGCCGGCATGATCACCATCCCCGGCCTCGTGAAGATCGAGAAGAATAAGGTCCCGGCCCGTAAGGCCGAGAAGATGTTCCAAACCCCTTCAAGCCCGGCGAACTGATGGACCGCCCGGCCAAGCCCGCCTGCAACAAGGTCAAAGTGCGGGCTTTGAAGGTGCTCAAGGATATGGCAAAGTAGCGGTCACCCGCGCAACTTTGCCAGCAATATGCATTGGGCCAATTTCTTAATGAATTGGTTTCTGCTGAAAGGGGTTTCCGCTCATAGGAACGCAGTCATGTGTGTATGCCGTTGTTTGATAGTGGCCGTTATGTTCTCGTCCGGCATCATTCTGGCCAATGCTGAAACCCTCGATGCCGGACGTTCCGCCGCGTCCGTGAAGGCATTGGAAGCGGAGATCCAGGCTGTGCGGGGCGGGCCCGTCGCCGGACTGGCCGACAAGGACTTTGCCAGGGCGCCCCTCACGAAAACGGATGCGGCCCGCGCACGCTCCTTAATCGCCGACGCGCACGCGGCCTACATCCGCGCCACCCGCGCCGGCGAGGTGAAGGGCCGCGTACTGAAGGAGGGCAAGCTGGCAATGCCCTTCTTCTACAAGACCTTCGGCGCGAAACCCAAGGGCGGACGCAGCCTGTGGATCTCGATGCATGGCGGCGGCAATGCACCCGCCTACGTGAACGACAGCCAGTACGAGAACCAGAAACGCCTCTATCAGCTTGCCGAAGGGATCTACCTGGCCCCCCGCGCCCCCACCAACACCTGGAACCTGTGGCACGAAGGGCACATCGACCAGTTCTTCGCCCGCTTGATCGAGGACCTCGTGGTGCTGGAGGACGTGGACCCCGACCGGGTTTATGTGATGGGCTATTCCGCCGGGGGCGACGGCGTTTACCAGTTGGCGCCCCGTATGGCCGACTTCTGGGCCGGTGCCGCCATGATGGGCGGTCACCCCAACGGCGTCTCGATTCTTTCGGTGCGCAACGTGGCCTTCGCCTTGCAAGTCGGTGCCAACGACGGCGCTTTCAACCGCAACAAAGTGGCTAGAGAATACGGCGAGCAACTCGATAAGCTCCAGCAAGATGATCCCGCGGGCTACCAGCACTTCGTCCGCATCCGCAAGGGAGCGGGGCACTGGATGAACCTACAGGACAAGGAGGCCCTGCCTTGGATGGCGAAGTTCACGCGCAACCCCGTCCCCGCGAAGGTGGTCTGGAAACAGACTGGGGCTCTGCA
This sequence comes from uncultured Planctomycetaceae bacterium, assembly GCA_964615095.1. Classification (GTDB taxonomy): domain Bacteria; phylum Planctomycetota; class Planctomycetia; order Pirellulales; family Thermoguttaceae; genus JANXQG01. The sequence continues at coordinate 11,712 of CAZTPX010000170.1, forward strand.
CGACCGCTCTTACTGGCTGGCCGTTTCTAAAGGCAAGGCGGTGGACGGTGCCCTGGTGGTCGCCGAACGCAAGGGCCAGAAAGTCACGGTCAACAAGGTGGAGAAGGTCAGCAGGCTGCTCGTGCGTCTCGACGACCGCATGATGGACCTGGACCTGCCGGTGGCCGTGGAAAAGGACGGCAGAACATTGTTCTCGGGCAAGCCCATCCGGACGATCCGGACCCTGGTGCAAACCTTGGCCGACCGCGGCGACCCCAAACTGATGTTCGACGCTGAGGTGGAGGTAGACGTGGCCAACTCCGCTGGTGGAAGATGACAATGGCGTCACCTTCCCCGCAGGTGCATGCGAACTTAGCCCGAATGATCTGAACGGCGGCATTATCCAATTATCGCCCGACGTCGGCCACGAACCAGGTTTGGGCGGGCCCTCACAAAAACAGCCGTGTTCCTGGCATCACCGCAAGAACCGCACCATGACCAAAAAGAACATCGCCCGCCGCATCGCCGACGAACTGGACCGTACCGAACTGGAAACGAAGCTGATCGTGCAGAAGTCGCTCGATGCGATCATCAACCTCTTGGCTGAGGAAGGCCGCGTCGAACTCCGCAACTTCGGCATCTTTGCGGTGAAGAAGCGGAAGGCCAGGCGGGCCCGCAATCCACGGACGGGCGAGAAGGTCATGGTCGGCGAGAGGATGGTGGTTACGTTCAAGCCGGGGCGGGTCGTGGAAGAGAGGGTGGCGAGGGAGTGTGGCGGTGTGGCCTCGCCGGCACCTAGTCGCCAAGCTGGTTTTTGGAAGCAATCATCGCGGAATTCCCAATGATCACTTGCTGTTGGCGAAGAAAGCCCGTGAAGTCCATGAGGTATTAACCGCGTGGCTTTACCAGCGAGAGGAAGACGCCAAAACGGGCGTTGAAAAGTAAGATGGGGCCGATAGTGGCGGAAGAACATCGAATCAAGCTGGCCATGGGGCAGATGCTGGTCGACGGTGGCCAGCCGCAGGAGAACCTGGCTCGGTCCGTGAAGATGATCGCTCAGGCTGGCCGGCAGAGCTGTCAGATCGTGGTGCTGCCGGAGTGCTTGGATCTCGGTTGGGCCCACCCAGCAGCACGGGAATTGGCGGTGGAAGTTCCGGGGCCGACAAGTGAGGTGTTGTGCCGGGCAGCGGCTGAGGCCGGTCTGTATGTCGTGGCGGGTTTGACTGAGCGGGCCTGTGGCAGGATCTACAATGCGGCGGTGCTCATCGACCCGAGCGGGCGGGTGCTCCTGAAACATCGCAAGATCAATCTGTTGGACATCGAGCAGGGTATCTACAGTAGGGGCGACCGGCTCGCGGTGGCCGAGACGTCCTACGGCGTGATCGGCGTGGACATCTGTGCCGACAACTTCCCCGACTCGCTCGTGCTAGGCCACTCCCTGGCCCGAATGGGAGCCCAAATTCTCCTCTCACCCTCCGCCTGGGCAGTGCCGGCCGAGCACGATCCAGTTGCCGAGCCCTACGGTGCCCTCTGGGAAGGCTCTTACCGCAGCCTGGCAAACCTGTACGAGATGCCGGTGGTGGGAGTCAGCAACGTGGGCTGGATCACCGGCGGGCCCTGGTCCGGTCGAAAGTGCATCGGGTGTTCCCTGATGATGGGAGCTGATGGGGTCGTCCTGGCCAAGGGAGCCTATGGCGTGGATGCTCAGGAATTGATCGTCACAGAGACCGCGTTGCGACGGCAGACTTCCACTGGGACGGACATTGCCCCGATGCTCCGTGGTAAGGGGTACCATGGGCCGTAACCCGATGGCACATCCCTGAAGATAGCAGAACAGACCCCACCGGCCCGCTTTTCCGGCATATCCAGCACGCTCGTCATCGAATGGGGCCTTTGGCGTCGCCTTGTGGGTTGTTCCGCCGATTCCGGGTGTCATACCTGTGCATCTAGTCGGTAACCCAGAATCGGAGATAGAGAAATGGCAAAGACGACAGTTAGGGGCGAAAAGACCGCCGCCGTGCAGGAATACATGAACGCCCATCCGGAAGCCATGCCCGCAGAAATCGCGGTGGCATTGACCAAGCAAGGCGTCAAGATCACGGCGAGCCACGTCAGCAACATCAAAGGCAAGCTCAAGAAGGCCGGCAACGGCAAGAGGGCAGCCAAGCCCGTACCCGAAGTAGCACCAGCACCGGCAGTGGTCGCGAAGCCCGCGACGAACGGCGGCACGATCACGCTGGAGCAGATCAAGAAGGTCGCCTTCACGATCAAGACGTTGGGCGGTTTCCAGCCGGTGATCGAAGTCCTGGATGTCATCAAGGAAATGGGCGGCGTGAAGAAGTTCAGGGACTTGGCAGAAGCGATGACGGTGAAGGAACCGGAGGTCGTCGTGTTCTGATTTGCCGGCTGTCCTGAACGCTTGCTAAAGCCCTGCGAGCAAATCTCAGGGCCAGTTGGCCTATTCAGAATCACGGAGATGGGACGATGGCGAAGAAGAAAACGCCCAACACAACGGCAAGTAAACCGGCTGCAAAGTCAACGAAGGGGACAGGCAAGAAGCCCGCAAAAACGGCACTCCCAAAGCCGGCAAAGAGCCCAGCGATCAAGGCCGCAGCCATAAGGCCAGCTAGGCGGCCACTCGCAAAGCCCGCCAAGAGCCCAACGAAAGACACGACGGTTGAGGTTCTAACCACAGCCAGCAAGCAGTTGGCGAAGCCGGCGAAGAGCCCCACGACGAACACGACGATCGAGACGGCCGCCACAACCAGCGGGCAGATAGCTGAGGAAGTGGCGAAACCGGAACACGCTTGGGTCGTATGGCAGGACGGAAGGGGTATCTGGGTTGGCACGCGGCAGGAATTTAAGAACTCGAAGAGGCCGGAAACCATCGTCTGCGATGTAATTGACCGTGGAGCCCATCAAGTTGCCGCTGCCCTGCATCGGGCGATTCAACTGGCTGAGACACTACGGCAGACCTATTCCAACCACATGAAATCCTGGTTGCAATACGATGATGCCGCGCAAAGGCAACGCATTCAGGATTGGTACGAACGAGTGGGCGAAAAGTGAGCTGCCGACGCCGGGCGGCCATGCTATGTGACGGCTTTGTGACGCCGGTCATCGAGCGGCCGTTGTGCCTGGTTGCCAATGCCAAGGTTCGCTGCCCATAATAGCAGTCTGTTCGTTGTCCTATTTTCTTTCCTTTACGCAGGTCCTTTCTATGCCCGCTGAACGCAAAATCCAGATTCTCGTCGCCGACGACCAGGAAATGGTTCGTTCCGGCGTGAAAGCCCTGCTCGTAGGCACGGAAATCGTGGTCGTGGCGGAAGCCCAGTGCAGCCAAACTGCCGTCAAGCTGGCACTGGAGATGGATGTCGATCTCGCGTTATTGGACATCCGTATGCCCGATGGAGATGGGTTATCCGCCCTGAACCACATCAAGCTCGAAAAGCCGAAGCTGCCGGTGCTGTTGTTCTCTGCCTTCGACAATCTTGCCAGCATTGCCCAAGCGATAGACTTGGGTGCGAGCGGTTCCCTATTGAAGGGTTGCAGCCGGGACGAGTTTCTTAACGCGATCCGGGTTGTAGCCGCCGGCGAGAATATCTGGAACAGGAAAAGACGCCAAAGTGCAAGCCGTTCGCTGAGAACGCCACGACTTGCCGGCGCGATGGAAACTTCCTTGACCGAACGTGAGGGTGAGGTACTGCGGCAGGTGGCCCTCGGGCTGAGCAACAAACAGATTGCCGTGGAGATGAAAATCAGCCCCATAACCGTCGTGGAGTACGTAAAGAACATTCTCCACAAGATCGGTGTGACGAATCGAACCCAGGCTGCCATTTAGACAGTGCGAAATGGTTTGGTGTAGGGGGTTATTTGCCGCAGATCACGCTTCCATTTTGCGCCGGGCGCATCATGGCGCGAAATGGAAGACCGCGGCGACTGGCTGAGTCACTTGGAGCGGAATCCCAGACATGAAGGGCACGCGAGAGCCAATCAAGCAGAGTGCGGACGAGGATCTGTCCAAACCCATTCGTTCGGTCCCACCGTCTACCTGGACTCAGCGTCTGGAAGAACTGAAGCGGTTCAGAAAGGAACACGGCCACTGCAATGTTCCGGGCCATTATCCTCCGAACCGGCCGCTGGGAAGATGGGTGACTTATGTCCGACTCCAGAAGAAGGCCGGCAAACTTGCCTTGGGACGGATTCGTTGCCTGGAAGAACTCGGTTTCTGCTGGGTTTTGGAGAATCGTAGCGTCTATCGCCTGGACTGGGACGTCATGTTGGCAGCCCTGGCAGCCTTCGCGGAGCGTCATGGGCATTGCAACGCACCCAGCACGTGGACTGAAAACCCACGACTCCGTTGGTGGGTCGTCAGTCTCCGACGCAAGAAGCGAGAAGGCAAGCTCGATCAGCGACAAATCGCGCAGTTGAACAGGCTCAGTTTCGCTTGGGAACCAGCACTAAAGCCCTTGTGGTCGGAAATGTACGCAGCCTTGATCGAATACAAGCGAGTCCACGGTGACTACAATGTGCCTTACGATTGGTCGGGAAACCCGTACCTTGGGACGTGGGTTCGGGGGCAGCGATTTACTCGGAAGGCGAATGGTCTGGAACAGAGTCGCATCGAACAGCTCGGCAAGCTCGGTTTTGCTTGGGATTACTTTGAGTATCAATGGGAGTCGAAGTACGCGGCCTTGGTCATATTTCGGGAAGAATATGGTCACTGCCGAGTTTCCACGTTGTCGAAGCCTCACGCCGCACTTGCCAACTGGGTTCGTACAATGCGGGTGAGAAAAAGGCAGGGCAAGCTGAGTGCGGAACGAATCCGGCGGCTCGACTTGCTGGGGTTTATCTGGGACATGCCAAGGAGGAAATCCGGACCCATAGAAAATGTGCCGCAGACCGGCGTGCCAGAGAAGCCGAGCCGTTCCAGACCCAGGAGCGGCTAGCTTCGGCCATCTGCCGCCAACGCTATCTCGCCCTGGCTCTTGATGTAGTAGAGATACTGCGGTCGGCCACGCTTGCCTATTGCATCGTCGCTACGTTTCCGGATAACCGCCTGCGCTGCTATCAATCGGTGCAACCGTGCGCGGATCGCTGTTTGGGTAACTCGGAAATGAGTTGCCATTTCTGTCACGGTGCGGCCTCGCTGATCCGCGAGCAAGCGGAGGAGGTCCTTGTCGGACATGGGTTGCCGGTCAGTCGAAGGCTTGGTTGCGGTCGTCTTGGGTATGCTTTCCATGATTTTGACCTCATCAAACGGGGCGGCCCAATCCGGTCAGCGCGAATAGTAGGCTCGTGACACCGGCCCAAGCCGCTCGGCTGCCCGGTTGGGAGTCCGAAGCAGCCCTCCCGATGGCCGTCATTTTACCATTTCCCGCGTCGAGACGTACCCAGCAGGCTTTACGGCACGGATTCGACCGAAAAAGGACGTTGTCCACAGCCAGAAGCCAACGTACCGGCCTTGCAGCCTTCCTGCGTTCCTTGCATCGTCGCTGGCGGCCTCGGCGGGTGGGAGCAGCCACCAGGATGGGCGCGGAGGCCTCCAGCCCTTTTCCTGGGGCCCCGTAACGGGCTGCCGTGGATGTTGGCGGCATGGAACCGTGGCGAGGGGTTGATCTGGCGGCCGGCACCCCTTGCCTGACAGACACCGCCGTCCAGGGTAAAATGGCTATCTTGTTGCCGGTTTACTAACCCCATATTCCCCATCCAACAGCATGACCGATCCAAGTCACCAACCCGTGCCCGCCAACGAACTTCCCGTCGCCGAGGGCACATCGAAAGGCAAGCAGCGTGCCGCCGACCGCTTGAACATTCCGTCGTCGATCGTCCGCGATGCAGGCTTTGCTCCGAGCGACAACGTGTTTGTGCTAGACGAAGACCCCGCCGGTGCCGTTCCAAAGCTTTGTCTGGTGCTGCTGAAGGTCAAGCCCGAGAACCCGCTGGCCGATTACGCCGTGGCGAAGGATTGCCGCATTCGCCTTGCGACGGCGATCCTAAAGAAGTGCGGGATGGAAGGCGCGAACCTCGCGATCGACGGTGGCGACGGAAGGATCATCGTCAGGCCGGCAAAGGCATAAAACTGGACATTCTCTTATGCCCAAAACTCGCTTCCATTCTTCCCGTCCGAAATCCCGCGTCAGGAAACGTCCCCCCCGAACCGCAACTCGTAGAAAATCATGATTCCACTGTCGAGAGAGGATGACATCGGACGGGTTGTCGAAGTCCTCGCCCGAAGCCATAGCCTCTTGTTCATCACGGGGGCGGGAATCTCCGCCGATTCCGGCCTGCCGACATATCGCGGGATTGGCGGGCTATACAACGCTGAGCATCCGGATGAGGGTATCCCGATTGAAGAGATCCTATCGGGCGAAATGATCCGCCGCCGACCCGAGCTGACATGGAAGTATCTAGGTCAAATCGAACAGGCCGCCCGGGGAGCACAGTTCAACCGTGCCCACCAGGTCATCGCCGAGATGGAATCTCGCTTCGAGCGGGTCTGGACACTCACCCAGAATATCGACGGGCTGCACCGCCAGGCGGGCGCGAAGAACGTCCTGGAGATCCACGGCAACCTGCACGATCTGCTCTGCACGGGATGCGAGTGGCAGCAAACGGTGGCCGATTACGGCGCGCTGAGCCTCCCACCGCGATGCCCACAGTGTCGGGCAATCCTCCGGCCTAGGGTCGTCCTGTTCGGGGAAATGCTGCCTCGCGAGACCGTCGAGTCCTTGCACGACCAACTGGATGCTGGTTTCGATGTCGTTTTCAGCATCGGCACGACGAGCGTCTTTCCCTACATTGCCGGGCCCGTTGAAGCAGCCAGGCGTCGCGGCTGGGCAACCGTCGAGATCAACCCCACCGTGACATGTGTCTCCCGGCTTGTCGATATCAAGCTCTCAATGCGGGCTGCCGGAGCGATGGACGCCATTTGGATGCGGTATCAGACTCAGATCAAGTAAGGCGAACCTTGTCCATTGTACGCCGTTGCGGCCATGATCAAGTGTCTGGCGGTTTGCGGCCGTCTGCCTCGCTGGCCTTGGCGCCGGCAGTCCCGCGCGGTTACGACCAGCCGTTGCGGTTCCAACTTGGCCTGCGGAGCGGCCGGAAGGGGTCGTTGTAGGGCGAAGATTGCCAGGAGGGGCGTGATCGTTTGCAGTGCTGCTCTCATTGTCTTAAGTCTACGTTAATACTGCCGACCGTTACCGGGCTGCCACGCCGGCAGCCCCCAGTCCCAGAATGAGGTACTCATGTCCGCTGCTTTGAGGATTCTTCTCCGGGAGGATTTCAAAACTCACGCGGTGCTTGCCTGGAACCAAGCCGCGTGCCAACTCAGTCGTCTGTCGGTATCCGCCCCAAGTCTGGTCGAACCAGGCATCTCGTACCATGGCAGGCCGATCGTCAACCCGTACCGTAGCCTTGCCCATGGGACCGCGGATATGCCAGTCCATCAGTAGGATCACTTGGCCTTCTACCTCGAACTCGATGCGACTGCCTGGCCGGTCACTCTTCCAACACCCGCCCTTGGCGTCGAATGTCCAGCCGCCACTCTTCAGGGGATGAAGGGAATCGGCCTCAAACAAGGCCACATGCTCGAACAGGTCGCCAAGCAGAGGTTTTGGCAGGGGCTTGATCGGCGACAGCCGTTCGTCGGACGGCAATTCCTTGAGGACCTTGGTGAGTAGTTCACTAACGAAGCGGGCCGCGTAGGCGTGCCCACGATCGTTCGGATGCACTTCGTCGGCTTCGACGTCTTCCCATTTCATCCGGCCTGCTTGTATCTCCGGCCAGAGGGCATCCCGAAAGCTGAGCATCGGCAAGTTGTAGTGCAGTCCCACCTTGCTGTGCCATTGTTGGGCATTGCCACCATGGCAGTCCATCATAAAAAGCAGGGCAATCGCGGGCTGATTGGGGTGCTTGAGCAACTGTCGCACCAGTCCTTCCAGGGTTTCAGCGGATTCCTGGGAGTTGCCGTCGTTGACGCTGTACTCGACCACGACAAAGTCCGGCCGACGAGCGAGCAGATCCCGCTGGGCCCGCAGCGCCCCGTAATTCGAGCCGGTGGCTCCGATCCCCGCATTGACCAATTCTATAGTGGCCTTCGGGAATGTCTGTCGCCACCACCCGGCCAGGACACTGCCGTAGTTCTTCTCCGACGTGCTGGCGCGGGCCCCTTGCGTGATGGAACCGCCGATCACCGCAACGGTGACATGATCCCCACGGCGTGCCTTGGCCAGTACATGTTGCAGCCGAGCCGTATCCCCCACGTTCACCACAGATCGGGCGAATACCGGGTTCAAGGCAGCGTTGCCAGCTACACAGGGAACGACCCAAACTGAGAACACCAGCAGCGCAGAAGCCAGTTTCACGGCCGACCGGCGAGCTAATCGGGAATACCGTTGAGCAGACGAGACAAGGGACATGGGATGCTGGTCAGTCAGCGGCTTGGCTGCGGTCGTCTTGGGTATGCTTTCCATGATTTTGACCTCATCAAACGGGGCGGCCCGAGCCGGTCAGCGTGAATAGTAGGCTCGCGACACCGGCCCAAGCCGTTCGGCTGCCCGGTTGGGAGTCCGATGCAGCCCCCCGATGGTCGTCATTTTACCATTTTGCCCTGGGTCGGCGAGTGGGCACTTGGCAGCTACCGCGCTTCGCTTTCTTGGAGCCCCACTTGCGGCCACGGCGCGGGGCTGTCATGTGTGCTTCGTCGCCAAATGCCGCCAGCGATGTTCGTGCGGGCTGCAGCGGGGGGACTCACGTCAAGCCCCGAGATTGCCTTTGCACCAATGTTGGAAGTTCTGTGATGCTGCTGGAGGCGGCACGCCTTTGACGCCGCAGGTTACAACTGTCGGTCGGTGGAATCCGCTTGTACCTTCACGGAATCCTCTCTCGCTTTCTCGGCCACCGCACAGAGTGGGCAAAGCCTCGCCTCGGTATCGCCCCAAAACGTATGTCCGCAGTGTTCGCACTTCCGCGTCGTTCCGGCAAGCGTGTATGAATTGTTTTGAAGCTTGTGGTATCGTT
>CAZTPX010000171.1:0-1643 GCA_964615095.1 uncultured Planctomycetaceae bacterium
CTCGGAGATGACCAAATGCACCAGGCGGACGATCGGCGCGCTGGACTCGTCAATGCCCTCGTCGCCCTTGATGTCATCGTCCACCGTTTCCGTAAAATCAATGGCCGTGTCGGTGAACTCCTGGAGCATGGAGTCGGCGCTTTCGGCGATCGTCTGGCCGTAATAGCGGTTGATGGCCTCGAGGATTGCCTCGCGGGGGGCCAGCGCCAGATCGATCTGTTTATTGAGAATGAACCGCAACTTATCCACCGTGTCGATTTCCCACGGGTCGCTGAGGATCACCGTCAATCGGCCATCGCCTTCGGAAAGGGGGAGGACGGCGTTCTCGCGGGCGACGGATTCGGGCACCAATTCGATGACCGACGGCGGGATGTTGACTTCGTTGACGTTGATGTAGTTCAGGCCGTTCTGTTCCGCAATCGCCCGGGTGACGTCTTCACCGGTCGCGTAGCCCAGCCGGACCAAGGCGTCGGGCAGTTTGATGCCCGATTCTTTGGCCATTTGCCTGGCTTCGTTGATTTGCTCAGGGCTGACTAGTCCCTGACGCATGAGAATCTCGGTATATTCGGCTTTTTTTTTGGCCATCGGCGACTCCGGGCAACCCTAAGGAAGGGGGGTGAGCGGCGAGGGAGAGTGCCCCCGGTTCTCAGATACGTTCTAACCTAACGGGCCGGTTTCTCGATGTCAACTGACGGGCGGGGAGCAGGGGGCAGGGAGCGGGGGGCAAAGAGTGGAATGACAGGCGGCACTTGTTCCCTGCTCGCCGCTCCCGCCGCCGCCCCGATTCAACGCTCACGCGGCATGTTGTACAATTCCTTTCGCGCACACGATGCGCTGGTTCCGCGGTTCAACCAATTGACGAGCAAGGGGGATCATGATGAAAAGGAGAGCAGTTCGCGAACGGATTTACTTGGGCGTTGATATCGGCGGCACCAAGATTCAGGCCTCGCTGGTCAGCGAATCGGGGGCCATCCTGGGAAGGCAACGGCAATCGACGCCGCGGACGGGCGGGCCGGAGCAGGTGTTGTCGATGATCGAAACGGTGATGCAGGACGTGCTCACCCAGGCCAAGCTCGAGACGACGGACCTTACGGCCATCGGCGTCGCCGTGCCGGGAGTCGTCGAGCCGAAGTCGGGCCATGTGGTCGTCACGCCCAACATGAGCCTCACCGGCGTGTCGCTGGGCTCTCATCTGGAAGGCCGCTTCCACTTGCCTGTTGCTATCGGCAACGACGGCAACCTGGGCACCTACGGCGAGGCCTGGCTGGGCTCCGCCCGCAAATCCCGAAGCGCCTTGGGCATCTGGGTCGGCACGGGCATTGGAGCGGGGTTGGTGCACAAGGGGCGGATGTGGCGCGGGGCCCGCGAGTCGGCCGGAGAGATTGGGCACATCATCATGCAGATCGGCGGCCCGTTATGCGGCTGCGGCAATCGGGGTTGCCTGGAGGCATTGGCCAGCCGCACGGCGATCGAGCGCGATATCCGCGCGGCCCTGCAGGCCGGCGGCACGAGCAAGCTGAGCGAGCTTTCCGGCGGCGACCTGAGCGTCATCCGCAGCGGCGCCATCCGCAAGGCATTGAAGGCCGAAGACGCGCTGGTGACCGGTATTCTGCATCGCGCCGCCGAGACGCTGGGCTACGCCT
>CAZTPX010000171.1:1743-20549 GCA_964615095.1 uncultured Planctomycetaceae bacterium
GACGCGCTGGTGACCGGTATTCTGCATCGCGCCGCCGAGACGCTGGGCTACGCCTGCCTCACCGTGCGGCACCTGGTGGACCCGCAGGTCATCGTGCTGGGCGGCGGCCTGATGGAGGCCTGCAGCGAGTTCATGATGCCGATCATCGAGAACATCGTCGGCTCCGACCGCCTGCCCGGCGCCCGCGACGGCGGCCACGTGCTGCTCTCGGCCCTGGGCGACGACGCCGTGGTCCTCGGCGCGGTGGCCCTGGCCCGCAAGCAGGTCGGCCGCAGCCCCTTCAAAAAACGCTACCGCGTCGAACCGACCTACGCCGAGATCGTCCGCTTCAGTTTCAACGAGATCGTCATCGGCCAGAAGGCCTATGACCGCGACATCTACATTCTCGTCAACGGCAAGGTCAAATCGCGCGACAAGGATCTGGCGAAGCGTGAGGGCGACAGCTTGCAGACGATTGGGCCCAAGGAGATCGAAGAGGTCTGCAAAGGCGGCCCCGAGGTGTTGTTCGTCGGTTGCACGAGGGCCGGCGAGGTCGCGCTCAGCGAGCCAGCCCAGCGGTACTTGAGCCAGCGCTCGATCCGTTGCGAGATCCTGCCGGCCGCGCAACTCGTCGACGTCTACAACAAATCCAAGGCCCGCAAGGCGGCCCTGATCCACGTCAAGGGCCAAGCGGCCGCAGAACTGTAGGGAACTTGGTCGCGTAGCGACCGCCGATGGTAGCCGTGGGTTTCAACCACGGCTACCATCATAGCGTCGCTACGCGACGAGTGAGAGCGTCTACCTATAGACGAAAACCTGACCGTCCCACCCTACAAATGCGGAAGTTATTCGTCGGTCGCCCCTATTCCGCCTGGCCGGCGCCCAGGGTCACGCGGTACTTCAGCACCAGCGGCTTGCCGGGCTGGAGCGTGTAGGGCGTCAGGCCGGGAAAGGAAACGTTCAGGAATCCGAAGCCGTGCCTTAGCAACCAGCCGTTGGCGGGATAACCGGGGTTGCCTTCCTGATCGTCGATGCGACCCCAGGCCGTTTTTCCCTGGAAGACTCCGGCCACCTCGGCCCAGCGATGCTTGCTCAACACGCCGTCCTTGGGCGCGGGCCCCTTCTCGGTGAGGATCGTCGTCTTGGCGGGGCCGCCGTCGCGCGGGGCAAAACGAAAACAGAAACCACCAAACCCCTTCTTGCCTTCCGGCGTGCCTACGATCTGCACCGGTTTATCGACGGCCTCGAAGCTCAACGTGAAGTCGATCGCCCGCTGGGCAACGTCGGGGGCCGAACGCTCCACGCCGTGGACCACGATCTCGACGTCTTCCTTCACGAACTTCTGGTCGCCATCGAACCAGCCGTTCTCCACTGCCAGGCGGGCCGTGCCGCCCTTGCTTTCCTTGGCCTTCCAACGCACGAACCGCTGCTTGAATCGCTCCACCATCCAGACATCGCCCTTGCGGCCATCGACCGTCACTTCGGGCCACATCCAGGAGATGCCGCGATGGTGCGGATGATCCACGTTGAAGTCGTCGGTCACAACCGCGCCGTTGGGGGCATAGACGGGGTGCAGGTAACTTGACCGTTTCATCGCTTCCGGAAAACCTTTGGCCAACACCATGCCGAAATTGTAGACGAACACCGGCTTGCCGCCGTCGGATAATTGCAGGCCCGTGGGGCTGATCTCGCGGAAGGTGAACTCCGGCTGGGTTTCGGCGGTCAGGGCCGAAGTGGCAAGGAGGATGGCAATCGCGCAGTGCATGGCGGCTCCGGTCGAGCAAGGGATAAAAGGGATCTTTGCAGGAAAGACTCGATTATGCTCTACTCGCTCGCCCGATGCAACTCTGGGCAGAATTTTTCAGAATGCCGGAACTGCGCTGCGCTTGTTCACGGCCTACGGCTACGCATTGTCCCACGCTACGCGTTTTTCACGGGAAGCCGTAGCGGGGGTTGCGCGGATCGAAATCGACGTCGGTGAAGCCGTTGTTGACCTGCAGGTTGAGAAAATTGTATTCCTCAACCAGTTGCGGCGGCCCACCCGGCTCTTGCGGCCAATCGTACTGCTCGTAGCGAGCGGGCAGTTTGAGCTGCTCGTCGACAAATATCCGCAGGCGGTGGAACTGGAAGTTCGTGCGGGGGACGGGATGGATGACGTCCACGCCCGTACAAGGGCGGCCGTTCAGTTTCAGGCCGGCGAGGAAATGGATCTGCGATTCGGCAAACCGCACGTCGTTGTTGCCCAGGTCGATGAGACGCTGGCAGAGATGGCGGATCCCCAGTTCGTTGATGGGGTGATGGTGGCCGTTCATTGCCGTGGGACTTTGTGGATCGAGCGCCACAGTTCCCACCATCCGCCCGATGCCGGTCGCGTGGCCCAGCAACTTTCCCTCGTTGCGGCCGTCCACATAGATGGCCTCTTCGCCTTTGTGGTTCTCCGGCGCTAGCACATGGACGTAAATGCTCAGCGGCCGGTGCCGCACTTTCACAAAGATGCTCTGATATTCTTCCAGCTTGTCGCCGATGCGTTCCCGGGAAACGATCGTCGCCGAATAATCGCGGACGTCGCGATCGATCGTGGCCTGTTCCTGCTGCGCCCAGCGCAAGACCGGCATCCATGGGTGTTCGCTCGGCGCCGCAGGCGAAATCCACGAGGCCTGTTCCACCCCACCGTTGGAGGAAGCCGGTTGTTGGGCCGGCGCGCGCGGACCGGTAACCAGGGCCGCCGCACAAGCAAGCAGGACGGCCGGCACGATCCATACGGGCGCCAAGGCCCAGGCGACTTTCCCCCGCCGCCGCTTTCCAGACCCTTCTGGAGGCGTGGCCGCAGGGGGAGCGCGACTGCTTTGAAACGATTCCGGCATAAGCCCTGGTTCTCGTGGACAATGACACGTTCGATTATGAGCGAGGCTTCGCGGGCGGGAATCGTAATGCAACCTCCGCTTGGAATCAAGAGGAGTAATTCCACCTTGACCTAATTCGTTGCCCTGGTTACGCTTAGGCCCCACGTATCCATGCATGTCGCAAGCATGCACCCGGCACACTCCGTGTGTCCGCGGGCAACGGCACACGGAGTGTGCCGGATACCTTGAAACCGCGCCCTTACAAGCTCAGAGACCCCTGGCCCATCATGCCCTCACGCTCAGCCCGACTTCTGCTGCTGTCGCTGCTTTCCAGCCTGGCGGGCTGCGCGTGGTTTGTGTCCGAGCCGAAAAATTCGGGGACATCGATCCTGCAACCGGCGCGGATGGCCCCGGGCAGCGCCGTGGTCGAGGTCTTTTCGATCCGCCTGCCGCCGGACGACCACGACCTCAATAGCCGCATCTGGGAGGAGGTCGACGAGCAGCAGTTCCCTATCGAGGTCCGCCGCAAGCTGGAGAAGAACGGGTTTCGGGCGGGAGTGCTGGCGGGGCAGATTCCGCCGTCGCTGTCGAAACTCTTGGAGTTGAAAGGCAAGCCCCACGCCGGCGGCGACGTCCAACAAGTACAGATCGCCGACTTGGCGAAGCCCTCGCGGGTCTCCATGCAACACCTGCAAACCAATGCCGGCCAGCGCTACGAGATCGCGGCCTCGGGCGTGATCGCCAAGATGCCGGTCCTGTTATCCGAACCGGGGGAACTCCACGGGGTGACCTACGAGCAGGCCCAGGGCATTTTCGCCCTGCACGTCACTCCCCAGAACGACGGCCGCGTGGAGTTGGAACTGGTGCCGGAGATCCACCATGGCGAAAACCACCAGCGCTGGGTCGGCGATGAGACGATCTTCCGCCTGGAGCCGGGGCGGCCGAAGCGGGCCTTCGAGGAATTGAAACTGACCGCCCTCATGGGCCCGGGCGCGATGCTGCTCTTGGGCCCCCAGCCGAACCGCCAGGGGAGCCTAGGCCACTACTTCTTCCTGGAGAGCAACGGCCGCGACGACCGGCTCGATCAAAAGCTGATCCTCATCCGCTTGTGCCAGACCCAGCACGACGACCTGATCTCGCCCGGCCCGCTGCGGCTGCGGCCGTAGCCCGCCTTCTTGCGGGGCCCCGCTTCAATCCTGCCGGGCTTTCGCTATAATGGCGATATCTTTAGGAGTCGATCATGTCTGACCAATCGCTGTTGCTGCTCTTGGACGAAGTGCGTGGCAAGACCCTGCGCTTGCTCCACGGCGTAACCGACGAGACGGCCCGCTGGACCCCGCCCGACCTGCAGAACCATATTCTCTGGCACGCCGGGCACAGCTTCGTGCTGGTCGAGTCGCTGGTCGCGGAGGCTGTTGGCGATCTGCCCCAGATCCCCGAAGGTTGGTTCGAGATCTTCAGTTGGGAGAGCAAGCCGGCCAAGGTCGCGTCCTATCGTTGGCCGCCGCTGTCACAGGTCGTCGCTGAGCTGACCGAGCAGCACACCCGCTTGAAACAGGTGATCCGGGGGCTGAGCGAGGAACAGTTGTCGCACCCGCTGCCGGGCCGTGGCAATCGCACGGCCCGCTATTCGATCCTGCACGGCTTGCACGACGAGGCCTGCCACTCGGGCGAGATGTGGCTCCTGCGGAAACTGCTCCGCCTGTATTGTGTGTGAGCGCTAGACCGTACCAAGATACAGCCCGCTCCCGTCGGTGATCCAGGCGAGGACGACGCCCGTGTCCTGGTTCTGCCACAGCACGTCCGCCTTGCCGTCGCCGTTGAAGTCGCCCACGCCGGCCAATGTCCAGCCTGCGTTCAGCGGCACGCTTCCGAGATACATTCCACCTCCGCCGGTGGTCCACACGAGGACCTCGCCCGAGGACGTGTTTTCCCAGAGCAAGTCCGCCTTGCCGTCGCCGTTGAAGTCGCCCACGCCGGCCAATGTCCAGCCCACGTTCAGCGGCACGCTTCCGAGATACATTCCACCTCCGCCGGTAGTCCACACGAGGACCTCGCCCGAGGACGTGTTTTGCCAGAGCAAGTCCGCCTTGCCGTCGCCGTTGAAGTCGCCTACGCCGGCCAATGTCCAGCCTGCGTTCAGCGGCACGCTTCCGAGATACATTCCACCTCCGCCGGTAGTCCAAGTGAGGACCTCGCCGGAGGACGTGTTCTGCCACACCAAGTCCGCTTTCCGGTCACCGGTGAAGTCTCCAATGCCGTCCAGCGTCCAGCCCGAGGGCACTGTGCCGAGGTACATTCCACCTCCGCCCGTGGTCCATACGAGCATCTGGCCCGTGTTCGTGTTCTGCCACAGCAAGTCCGCCTTGCCGTCGCCGTTGAAGTCGCCCGTGCCGGCCAACGTCCATCCCGAGTTCAGCGGGACCGTGCCGAGATTCAGCGCGCCGCCGCCGGTGACCCAGGCCGTGATCTGGCCCGTGCTCTGGTTTTCCAAGAGTACGTCGCTCTTGCCGTCGCCCGTGAAGTCGCCTTTCCCAACAACGGTCCAGGCACTGTAGGTGAACTGGTCGGCGGTGGAAGTCGCCGACGTGCCGCCAGGTCCCGTCACCGTGATGTCCACCGTGCCGCCCATGCCGGCCGGGCTGGTGGCCGTGATCTGCGTTCCCGTCGCGTTTACCAGCAGATTGGTTGCCGGATTGGCGCCGAAGTCCAGCACCGTCGCAGCCGTGAAGCCCGTGCCCGTAATGGTCACCGCCGTGCCACTCGCCAGTGGACCCGTTGCCGGGCTGACGCCGGTCACCACCGGCACGGCGCTGGCCGTGTTTTGGATGGTGTAGACGTAGGCGGCCCCCTGGTTGTTTGCGGCGCTGAGATTGGCGTTGGCCGACGGGGTCGCGAGCATGCTGTGGGCCATCACGACCGCGGAGGCGAAATCGTCACCGGAATCGTCACCGGAATCGTCACCGGAATCGCCGCTGTCACCGCCTGAGTCGCCCGAATCGCCGCCCGAGTCGCCACTGTCGCCACCCGAGTCGCCACTGTCGCCGCCCGAGTCGCCGGAATCACCCGAATCGTCGCCCGAGTCCCCGCTGTCACCGCCCGAATCGCCCGAATCGTCGCCCGAGTCACCGCTTGTGTCGCCGTTGTCACCATTATCGCCATTGTCGCCGCTCGTGTCGCCGCTGCCGCCGGACGTGTCACCACCGCCGCCGGAATCGCTGCCGCCACCGCCACCGGAATCGCTGCCGCCACCGCCACCACCGCCACCGGACGACTCTCCGCTCTCGATCGCCCCCACCACGATGGTGTTGCCGCTGATCGATACGGAGATGCCGAAGAAGTCGCCCGCCACGCCATCCGCGGCGGTGAGCTTGGCGCTCTCGGTCATATTCGTCCAACCGGCGCCCGGTTCGGCAAAGACATAAACCGCGCCCTGCTGGACGTTGCCGCCGACCGTCGCGCCGTCCGCGCCCACCGCGATGGTGTTGCCGCTGACCGCGACCGCAGCGCCGAAATTGTCGTCCGCCGCGCCGTCGGAGGCCGTGAGCTTGGCGGTCTGAGTCATGTTCGCCCAGCCGGACGCGGGCGCGGTGAAGACGTAGGTTGCGCCTTGCGCGGCGTTGCCGCCAACCGTGGCGTAGAAGGCCCCGACCGCGATGGTGTTGCCGCTGATCGCCACCGAATCGCCGAAATAGTCATAGGCCGCGCCGTCGGAGGCCGTGAGCTTGGCGGTTTGTGTCATGTTGGCCCAGCCGGCGCCCGGCTCGACAAACACGTAGGCCGCCCCTTGCAGGCTGTTGACACCGATCGTGGCCTCCTCGGCGCCGACCACGATCGTGTTGCCGCCGATCGCCACCGAGTCGCCGAAGTCGTTGTAGGCCGGTCCGGCGGAGGCGGTGAGTTTGGCCGTCTGCGTCATGTTCGTCCAGCCTGCGCCAGGCTCCGTGAAGACATAGGCCGCGCCCTGGGGATTGGCACTGTAGGCGGTCTCCGCGCCGACAACCACGGTATCGCCGCTGATCGCCACCGAGACACCGAACGTGTCGTAGTCCACTCCGCCGGACGCGGTGAGCTTGGCGGTCTGCGTCATGTTCCCCCAGCCGCTGCCCGGCTCGGCAAACACGTAGGCCGCGCCCTGCATGGCGTTGCCGCCAACCGTGGCGTAGCCGGCGCCCACCACAATCGTATCGCCGCTGATCGCCACCGAGCCGCCAAAGTAGTCGCCTGCCTGGCCATCGGAGGCGGTCAGCTCGGCCACCTCGGTCATGTCCGCCCAGCCGGTCCCGGGTTCCGCGAAGACATAAGCCGCGCCGCGCCCGTCATTGGCCAGCGGCGCCCCGATCACGACCATCTCGCCGCTGACTGCCACCGAGATGCCGAACTGGTTGCCCGACGCGCCATTGGCGGCCGTAAGCTTGGCCGACTGGCTGGGATCGATGGCCGCCGAGATCGCCGGCTGCGCCGCCAAAGTCAAATTGGCCGCGGTCTCGCGCCGTACCGGGCTGCCGGCCAGGACGGCCGGACCGATCAGGCCGCCGGCAGCGGTATTGACGAGCGAAGCGGGATTGATGGAGAGCATCGTACGGCGCTCCAGCGATTCGACCAAGAGGCGGCGATGCGCGGGCGGGCGCCGTTTCGACTTCTCCCGAGTACGCGAAAATCCACGAACAACTTCGGCGATCAGACCCATGATTTTCACTCCCCCTCACAAAAATTGACGGTAATCGATTCGGGACGCTCCGACTTCGAATCCGCACTCGATGGGAGGAGATGCAAGGGCCGTGCCAGCGGCTCTTACGTCGACAGTGGTTCGACATGAATATGCTAAATTGTGTTCGCCCAGGCCCTAGTTTCCCGAAGGAAACAGAAGTGGGGCGGCAAATCTATCTTCGACCACTGCCGCTGGGTTTTGCACCGATATCCGCCCTGGCTGACATCGAATTGATTACATGCGCTGCGAAATCGCGCCACTTGCCGCCCTTCGTTGTTGACACGCACGCCCCGGTCGGTTTTACTGAGTACTCAGTACTGAGTACTATGCGTTTTGCTCCCGCGAGACTTTTCAGCGGTCTCGCAGGGTTGGCGAGGGCGTTGACAGCATCCGTGACTTCGCTCTTTTCACCCAAAAACCAGTTACCAAGGAACTCGATCATGCATCGTCGTACGTTTTTGAAGAATTCGCTGGCGTCGGCCGGGCTTGTGGCGGGATTGTCGAAGCTGAACCTCACGGGCTTGGCCGCCGAGAACCCGCCCGCCAAGCCAGCCGTCCTCAACTTGTGCAGCCAGGAATGGCTCGTGCCGGGCAAGAGCATCAAGGAGAAGGCGGAGAAGATTCTGAAATGGGGCGGCACTGGCATCGAGTTCCACGGCATCGAAATCCGCCAGGCCGAGCAGTTCCGCAAAGAACTGGAGGGCACCGGCGCGCGACCGGCAGCGCTCTGCTACGGCAGCCACGGCGGCGACTACATCTCGCCGGACCCGGCCAAGCGGAAGAAGGCCCGGGCCGATTTCAAGAAGGTCCTGGACGCCGCCGCCGCCCTGGGATCGACCGGCGTGATCTGGGTGCCGTGCTTCAACGGCGAAACCAAGTTGACCGCCGCGGAGTTGGATAAGGTGATGACCGAGGACCTCTTGCCGGAACTGGGCGACTATGCCTTGAAGGTCGGCAGCCGCACCTTGCTGGAGCCGCTCACCAAGCCCGAGACCTTCTATATCAATCGCCTGGAGCAGGCGGCCGCCTTCTGCAAGAAGTTCAACCACGCCGGCATCTGCATGATGGGCGATTTCTACCACATGGCCCACGAAGAGACGGACCAGGAGGCGGCCTTCGTCAGCGGTGGAAAGTGGGTCCACCACGTACACCTGGCCACAGGCAAGAGCCGCATCCTGCCCGGCCAGGAGCCGCACAGCTACGTGGCGGGCTTCAAGGGCCTGAAACGGATCGGCTACCAGGATTTCTGCAGCCTGGAATGCGGTATCAAGCCCACCAGGCCGGTCACGGACGAGAAGGGCAAAGCCAAGCTCGTAAGCGACCCCGACGTGGAGATCCCCAAGGCCTTCGCGTTCCTCAAGCGGCAATGGGCAGAAGCCGAGGTATGAGGCCGGTTACTTCGTGCCGCAACCGTTAACCAAAATACGAAATACGAAGCACGAAATACGAAACAAATTCAAATCGGAAATGACAAAAGCTCAAAACGGTTTTTGTCATTCGAATTTTGCCATTTGAATTTGTTTCGAATTTCGATATTCGTATTTCGGATTTCTTTTTCTATGTGCAGAACTGCCTTGCATACTCGGCGTTGGCCTGCACTTGGTCGAAGTTTCGCGGGTACATGCCCACGATCACCGCATCCGTGGACTTGATGTTCTTGTAGGCGAACTCGAAGGCCGCGCGGACCATCTCCTGGCTGGCGCAGCGGCGGCCGGCCCCCAGGATCTTGAACGCCAGGCAGGGCTGCTTGACCTGCCGGATCACGGCGCACATGGCCGGCGGATCGTCGCGGTAGAAGGTGGGTTCGTCCTTGGGACCCTCGAAGACCGCCGGCGGCTTGCCGGCCTTCGCCGCCGGCGGCGATTGGCGGCTGAGGAAGTGGAAACAGGTCATGAAGAAATCGACCTCCCAGCCCTCGTCGGCCATCCGCTTGATGCAATCCGGATTGTGCGACGACACGCCGGCCAGCAGTCCCTGGTCGTGAACGGCCTTGACAAAGTCATGCACCTGGGCGGCGCGGCCTTCGCGGAAGAAGCGGTCCGTCACGCCGCCGTGGTGCGACATGGCCATCGGCTGCGTCAACTCGGCCAAGGAGCGGATCTCCTCCCGCTTGGAGTGCAGGCAGATCATCTGCATCTTCGAGCCTTGCTGGCGGAGGCGGCGGTAGCTCTCCGGCGATTTCGAGGCGAAGGAGAACTGGTGGGTGTTGATCCCCGCCCGTTCACAGCGCTGCAAGAGATCGACCGTGTGCTCGACGGTGAAGTACTCCTTCATTTCCTGATCCATCTTGTGGCCCAGGTAGGAATAGCCGACGATCGGATTAGCGCCGACGATCAGTCGGGACACTCGATGCTGGCCTAGGGCGATGGTGGGCAGCGCGGCGGGCGCGGGTTCCGCCGCCCCGCCCACAGGCCCCAGCAACAGTCCGGCCGCCGCCGCGGCCGACGCCGTCAAGAATTCCCTCCGCCCACTCTGCTCCGCACGGACGCGCGTCATGGCATTTCTCCTTGGGGTGGTTGTATCTCTGTCCATTTGAACCTGCCGGCAGGGGCAAGTCAAGCCAGTTCACCGGCGAGCGTAGGTCGGAACAAGCGCAGCGCAGTTCCGGCAGAACCCCTGAATCCGGTCTTGCCTTGGAACGCGATCTCTGCATTAGAGCGTCCGGAAGAAATGGCCGCGCGCTGCGTTGTGGAGGGTGGCTGGGGCATACGGGCACCATGCGGACTGCCGATTTAGGCGGAAAACGTCCTCTCGTCCCCGCTGAAAAAGTCTCGCGGGAACACAACGCACAGCTCCGTGCCCAGCGATAAATCGCTGGTCTATTCTCACGTGCCCCTCCGGGGCAAGCATCTTCCGGTCCACAATTTGTTGCATTACTTGTGTCCGAGGCCACTCGCCCCGAAATTAGACGCTTGGCAACGGCCGTTGGTTCCGTAGCCGTCAATTGTCGGCCAGAACTCAATGGACCCCTGCCAGCTTGCCTGGCAGGTGAAATATTTTTTTGAGCGAAGGACGAGCTTCTCTGAGATTCCTCGACCCCTGCCAGCTTGTCTGGCAGGGGTCGTCCACTTCACCACGCTAAAATGTCACCGCTGCGATTGTTCCGGCTTACCCTTCCTTAGCCTTTGCCAATTCGGCCTCGGCGGCGGCAAGCTGCTTCTCGAGATTCTTCACCTCGTCGGCATCGTCCATCTGCTTGCGCGCCCCGGCCAACTGCTGCCGCAGGTTCGTGATCCGCGTGTTGAGCACGTCGATCCGCTTCTTTGCTTTCTTGTCCATAATGAAGACTCCGAAGATTATAGGATGTTGTCCATGTGGTTTACGTGGGCGGGCTGATGTCCGCCGCCAGCCTAGCCGCCAACTGCTGGGCCTCCTCTTTCGTTCGCACCTGCCCGTCAAGCTGCGCGTCGCGGACCGTTTGCAAGATCGTCTTGAACTTCGGGCCGGGCAGAAAGCCGAGCTTGCGAAGGTCGTCGCCGGTCAGCAGCGGCGGCGGATCGAGCGTCTCCCGCGGCTGGGCCAACAACTCGCGGCAAAAGGCGGCTTCGTCCGGCCCACCCAAAGCCGACGCCGCGTGCAGAGCTACGAGCGACTCGGCCCAGGGATGCGCAAGCACCGGCTGCAACCTCGACCAGCGCATGGTGCGGGCGCCGGCCAACGCGTCGCACTGCTCGACCAGCCAGGCCGCTTCGTCGGTCTCCTTGTTCGATAACTTCCAGCGAAGGCTCAACTCGGACACTAGCGCGGCGTCGGTCTGCGGGGCCAAGAGGGCCGCCAGGGCCAAGGGGAACGTCGGCGCTTGCACTCGCCCTAGCACGTCTAGCGCCTGCAGGGCACGTATACGCGACGCTTCATCGTGCGCGACGATCTCCGGCAGCACGGCCGCGGCCAGGCCCAGCTCGATCAATAAGCGAATTCCCTGCACGCGGCCCGATTCGGTCAGCACGCGGCGCATCTCCATGGCGATCCGCTCGGGACTGACAACCGTGATCTGGCCGGCCATCTCGCGGACCGCGGCGGCAGTCTCCGCATCGATCGCGAAGCCGAAGGCGGCCGCAAAGCGGACCGCGCGGAGCATCCGCAGCTTGTCTTCGGCAAACCGCAACTGCGGCGAGCCGATCGCGCGAATGACGCCCTCGCGCAGGTCTTCCTGGCCGCCGACAAAGTCGATCACCTGGCCCTCGACAGGGTCGAAGAACATGCCGTTGATGGTGAAATCGCGGCGTGCCGCGTCTTCCCGCGCGGAACTGAAGGTGACATGATCCGGATGGCGGCCGTCGCTGTACTCCGCGTCCTGGCGAAACGTGGCGACCTCGATCATGCCGGCCGGCCGCGGCCCCAGCACCGTGATCACGCCGAAGGCGGCACCCAGCGGCAGCGTGCGGGGCTTGCCAAACAGCCCGCGGATCTGCGGCGGCGTGGCGTTAGTGGCCACGTCGTAGTCCTTGGGCCGGCGGCCCAACAACTCGTCGCGGACGCAGCCGCCCGCCCAATAGGCCTCGAAACCGGCCCCGCGGAGTTGATGAACCACGTCCAGGGCGAAACGGCGCTGTTGCTGCGGATCAATCATGGGAACAAGACTATTAAAATATCACACGCTGCCTAAGCATTATGCCGATAGGCAATTTCTGCCGATACTACAAATTGCGGAACAATTGGTATTCACCTGCATTCCCCACAGCGGTACGATCCAACTTCGGTGGCGGAACGTATTACTTAGACACGCCATTTGAGGAGGTTTTATCATGCGAGCAAGAACAGCTTTGTTTGTCGGTGCCTTTTTAGCCGTTGCGGCCCTAACCTGGTCCTCGTCGGCCCAAGCGGGCGGGGTCCGAATCGGGATAGGAATTCCCATCGGCGTTGGAGTGGGCGTTGGTCCAGCCTACCCAGCTTATCCCTACTACTATGGTTATCCGTACGGATATCCTTATGGGTATCCTTATTACTATCCTCGGCCCGTGTATTACGCGCAACCAGCGCCGGTCTATGTGGCCCCGCCGCCGGCGGGCTACGCCCCGGCAGGCCAGACGTATGCGCCATCGACTGCGACCCCCCAGCAGTACTATTACACGCCATCGAGCTCCGGCCCGCCGACGAGTCCGTCAGGTCAGTCGCCGAGTTTGCCGCCTTCGCTCCCCGCCCCGTCATCAATCCCCGCCCCGCCTCCACCTCAGCCGGCGGGCACCAACTTCTGAGCGGCTGGGGTAACTGTTTGCGGCTGAGATTGGCACAATCCACACCAACCCGAAGCGCCAGCGAGGGGACGACTTAGCACCCTCGCTGGCGCTTCGGGTTGGTATTAGTCGCAACCGCAAGCCTTCAAAACCAAACGCGAAGCGCGAGGGAGGAATATCTTTCCTCCCTTGCGCTTCGCGTTCGCATTAACTCTTGTAGTCGATCTCGAACTCGTCGTCAAACAACTGGGCCAGGGCATCGATGGCTTCTTGCGCCTGAGGGCCTTTTGCCGACAAGCGAAGTTGGGCGCCCTGTGCGGCCCCCAGTGACAGCAGGTCGAGAATACTTGACGCGTCGGCGATTTGGCCGTTCTTTTGGATCGTCACCTGGGCGTTGAACTTGCGCACGGTCTTCACGATGACTACCGACGGCCGAGCATGGAGGCCATGCCGGTTGGTGACGGTAACGGTTCGCGTGAGAGTTTCTACGGCCATTGTTCAACGGCATAGACCTGTTCCCAGGAAGGTCTGTACGGATGCGAGTGTACCATACCGCGGGGGAATTTCAAGCCCTTCTTTGGCAAAATGCCTTTCTTGTTTGACAAAGGCCGCAGACTTGTTACCCTGAGAACATGTGAAAGAAGCAAGCATAAACAAGGGGGACATATCGTGGACGGGGCAATTTGCACGCGCGACATCTTGTTCCACCCGTTTGCCACGGTACGGGCCTTCGGTTGGCGGGTGTTCGTGCGGGCTGTTTTCCAGGGCCAGGGCGACACGTTTCTCTCCCTGCTGCAAAAAGAAGGCGTTTTCACGGCGACGACTGCCCAGGAACCCGAACTTATCGAGCGCTGCGTGCGGCTGGAGTTGCAGGCGGAGGCCATCTACCGTTCGCTGGGCGAGCGTTTTTCGGCCCTCTCGCCCTTGCGTGAATTCCTGCTGGAACTGGCCGAAGAAGAGCAGGAACACGCCGACCTCTTGCGGGTCTGCAAGGTGTTCGCCGGTCAAGGGCGGTTTGTGCCGGATCGCTTCCGCCCCTGGCGCGATAGGGTTCCCCTGCTGGAACAACAGATGCAGCAAGCGGTGGCCGCGCTGGACCATATCGAGTCCATCGACGACGTGGTGCAGTTGATCCTACAGGTCGAGATGTCGGAAATCAACCAGGTTTTCCTGGGCATCGTCAAGGCTACCGACTCGCCCTTTGTGAGAAAGCTGGGGCCGTTCCGGCGGGCGGTGAAAGAGCATGTCGCTTTCATTTGCAAGCGGATCGCCAGGCTGACGCCCTCCGCTGCCTTGGCTTGCCGGGAACTGCGAACGAAACTGTGATTGCCATGAAACGTCCCTATCCACTTATTTTCGCGTTTTTCAGCCTGTTCTGGGCCAGCACCGCCTTTTCCGCCGAGTCCGGCCTGCCGCAGCCGCGCACGCTCCGCCACTCCGACGTGGTCTTCATGTACGACGATCCCGGGCAGTACGAGGCCTATGGTTGCACCGTGCTCGGCTGGGCGGGCGGCGCGGGGGCAAAACATGTCGAAGAGGCCCACGCCAAAGGCGTGCGATTGTTCTCCACCAGTGTCGGCTTCCTCACGGAGTCCAGCCGCGTGATCGACTTCAGCCCCGACTTCCTCGACGCCGCCTGCCGCAACTTCGAGGGCCAGCCGTTCGTGGTGCCGTGGCTCTGGGATATGAAGCACAAGGGGCAGCGGGCCTGGTGGTGGTGTACGAACAGCCCTCTGTACCGGAAGTATCTGGCGCTGCGGCTGGCGGAGGTGGTCAAGTCGCGGGCCGACGGTCTGCATATCGACGACTACCGCGGCAGTTCGGGGGCGGTCACCTGGTTGTCCTCCTGTTTTTGCCGCCATTGCATGGCGGGCTTCCGCGACTATCTGCGGAAGGCCGTGTCCAAGGAGAAACTGGCTGCGTTGGGGATCCGCGACCTCGACAGCTTCGATTACCGGCAGTTCCTGCTGGAGCGGGGCGTGAAGCCGCAGGACTACCTGAATCGGCGCGCAAGCCTGCCGCTGGCGGCCGAGTTTCTCGATTTCCAGGTCAGGGCGGACACGGCCTTCGTGGCCGATTACCGCCGCCGGGCCGAGGCCTTGGCGGGCCGCCCCTTGGCGCTATGCGTGAACTCGGGGCTGGAAGACGCCCAGTCGCTGGCCATTGCCCCGCAGTTGAGCTACTTCTGCTGCGAAGTGGATCAAGCGGCGGCCAGCCGGGCCATTTCCATGCACCCGGTCTATGTCTACAAGCTGGCCGACGGCCTGGACCGCCCCGTGGCGGCAACGGCCAGCGGCTGGGACTGGGCCTACGTGGCCGAGCACAAGCTGCCGGGCCTGGTCCGCACGTGGATCGCCCTGTCCTATGCCTATGGCCAGAACTTCATGGCCCCGCACCACCAGTGGTGCTACACGACGGAAAAAGGCACGCACTGGTACAACGGCCCGGCGGACCAGTACGCGTGGCTTTACAAGTTTGTGCGGCAGAATGCCCGGCTGCTGGACGGTTACGAGGCAGTGGCCCCGGTGGCGGTGGTCTACGACAACGCCGCGCGGCGGCAGGGACGCGGCGACATTCAGCCGATCTGTGCCGCCCTGGCCGAGCGAAACGTCCCTTTCGCGGTGATCGTGGCGGGCGACAATTGGCTCGACTACCGGTTGGACCCGCGTCGCCTGGCGGGTTTCAAGACGGTGATCGTGACCAAGGACCTCGCCCTGGACGACGGACAGCGCAAGCTGCTCGACAAGGTCAAGGCCGAGAATCGGCTAGTGGTGTGGTCCGGTCCGCAGCAGGCCGATGCGCTAGTGCCGCGGTGGATCCAGGTGGAAGGGACCGACAAGCTGCTCATAGTCCTGCGTGTACGTCCCGATAATCCCGCCGCGCCGCTGGCGATTCACCTGCTCAATCGCGGGTACGATAAGCAGAAGGACACCGGGACGCCGCTGAAGGAATTTCGCTTGCGGCTGCGACAGGACCTTCTCGGCACGAGGACATTCACCGCGGCCCGGCTGCACATTCCGCATGCTGAGAGCGTGCCGCTGAAAGTGCGGTCCGATGGAGAGCAGACAGTCATAACCGTCCCAGGAATGGACTTCTGGTCCATTGTGGAACTGGGGGAGAAGAACCAGTAGCTGCTTGTCTTTGCCGAACGCTTTCCGAGAATCCTGGCGAGAACCGAGGGGCCAATCCGGTAGGCCGGGCCTTCTCGAGACGATTCTCACGCAAAGGTGCCAAGACGCAAAGGGAAGAAAGGAAAACGAGAAATATAGGAAGCGGCTCGTTGCCCTATCTTCCTTTCTGCGATTTTCCTTTCTCCTCACTTTCTTCGTAGCGCGGCGACCAATGGATCTCGCAGTTGGGTAGTGCCTGTCGGAGTCGGCGTACCCCTTCGGCGGTCACGGCCGTATTGCTCAGATTGAGATAGTGGAGGTCCTTCAACGACTTGAGCGATTCAAGCCCCGCGTCGGTGATGTGCGTTTCAGAAAGGTCAAGGGTGAAGAGCATTTTCATCTGCCCAATGATGGGTAATGCAGCATCATCGATCTGCGTTCTGGTCAAGATCAGTTGATCTAACTGGACAGATTTCTGAAGGTGGCAAAGCCCCGCAGACGTAATCTTCGTGTCGCTCAGGCACAGATCAAGACAGCGGAGGTGGGTCATTCCGTCAAGATCGGCCATGGAGGTATCGTCGAATTGGTTGTCCGCAATACTCAGGCTTTCCAGCGATTTCAAACCGGATAGGCCCCTAATCCTCCAGCTCGGGTAGCCACTCATCGAACCTGTGAGTGTTTCCACCTTCAATAGACGAAGCTTAGGAAGGTACGGCAATTCTACGCGTTGATCCCAGTTGGCCCAATACATGAGTTCGATTGCCTCGAGTGTGGGTATCTGCGTTAGTAGCGAGGCGTTCTCCCGCGAAGATGGGCCGAGCCGCAACAAGAGTAGCCGGCGCAGTTTGACCGCCTCCTTCAGATCGTCTCCCCCTGTCTCGACGGCACAAAGCCGGGCGAATAACTCGTAGTATCGATTCTCGCCCAAAGCAGGAAGCAGCCAGTCTGGGCCTTCCAGTTGCCAGTCAGGGCCATTCGGCCTCCAGTCCGCATCGTAAAACGGGCCGGGCTCACCACTTCCATCATTGCGGTGCAGCCATGCATAGATCTTGCATTCTTCGCTGTACTCCTTCCGCCGCACCGCATAAAAACTTAGCCCGATCGCTACAAGGGTCACGAAGACCAACAGTTCACGCAAATGGAACTGGAAACATGAAGGCCGCCGACGTCTGCGGGCTTCGATGAGAACCCCCGACAGGATGAGAATGCCTATGCTCGTTGCGACATTTCCCGCCAAGGCAAGCCGGCGAAACTCGATAATACCGTGCGAAAGATCCCAGGGTGAATAATGCGCTAGCGAACTCGCCGAACTCGTCTGAAAGTCCCATGTTCGTCGACGCAAATGCGTCAGCGGCCAGCCATGTTCATATTTTGCATCAATTCCGGGCTTGTACGAGTAAAGGCTCACGGGACTCAGATACACCACCCGCCATCCAGGTACATTCGCCAGAACGAGGGCGGCGAGCACGGGCATCAAGAACACGAGCGTTGAGAGATGCGGTCGCAGGCAGACCGTGCGCAGCGACTTCCAGCAGGAACCGATGCGTACGGCGAGTGTGCGTGGAAAATTCACGGTACTACCCTCATTCCGGAATGATACACTCACCGCAAGCCGATGGATAGCCTGTCGCCACGTTGGGCTGAGCATGCCTGACAGGCAAAATACTGGCCGAGGCTGGAAAGTCTGCACGATTTCATTTACTATAGGTACCGCAGACTGACCGTGCAACTTCCCGCCCCCGTCCCGCCCCCTCCCACATGCCAGACATCGCTCTTTCCCTGGTTTTGCCCGCATTCGATGAGGCCCGGCGGTTGCCGCCCTACTTAGAACGCGTCCGCTCGTACCTGGAGCAGACATTCCGGCAGACGTACGAGGTAATCGTTGTCGACGACGGCAGCCGCGACGAAACGGCGGATGGCGTGGAGCGCCTGGGCAAAGAGTGGCCACAACTCCGCCTGATACGGCATGCCCAGAACGCGGGTAAGGGGGCCGCCGTACGGACCGGGGTGCTGGCGGCATGCGGGGAACTGCTGCTGTTTGCGGATGCCGATGGGGCCGCGCCAATCGAGGAACACGCCCGGCTGGCGGCTGCCATCGAGCAGGGGGCCGACGTGGCGATCGGCTCGCGGCTAGCGCCCGACGCGGCCGTCCGCCGCTCGCGGCAATGGAACCGCGAACTGGCCGGAAAACTCTTCGCAGGGACTGCCCGAAGGCTGCTGCGGATCTCGGTCCTCGACACGCAGTGCGGGTTCAAGATGTTCCGCGCCGCGACCGGCCGCCGCCTCTTTGAGGCCCTCACGGAAACCCGCTACCTGTTCGACCTGGAACTTCTCGTGCTGGCCCAGCGGTTCGGCCTGCGCGTGGTGGAAGTGCCGATCCGCTGGCAGGAGGTGCCGGGCGGGCACCTCCATCCGCTGCGCGAGCTGCCGCGGATCGTGGCCGGCCTCTGGCGGCTGCGCCGGCGCTAAGAGTGTTCGGAAGAAATGAGTGAGTTGGAGTCCCGGCTTTAGCCGGAATGCCTGAACACTCCGCCTAAAGGCGGGACTCCAACAATCGGGCATTCTCGCAATTTCTTCCGAAGGCTTTAAGCCTCGGCCGAAAAGAGCTTCCCGGCGTGGCTTGCGGCGAAATTCCCCGCCGCGCGCAAATGGGCGCGAGATTCCTTGCGTATTATATGGGTAGAAAGCGCGCTGAAATAGATTCAGCGACGGCTGAATACTCGGCGCGTGTATTTGCTCTTTGACAACTTAACCAGCCCCCGGCGTAGCGAACCGGGGGCCATGCATTACGCGCGGCGCCGACCTGCCCAAGTCGGCGTCCGCGCCGGCGGCTGCACAAACTGTGGCGCGTGGGTCTCGTGCCTCGCCCCACGCTACGGTTCGGGCAACGGTCGCGAACGCCCCCGCGAGCCTTGGCAGCAATTAATTATTTTTATGACACTGCACTTAAATAGCTAAAGGAAAATGGCGTGTGCCCGACCCCTATATA
>CAZTPX010000172.1:0-9484 GCA_964615095.1 uncultured Planctomycetaceae bacterium
TCGGCCATCAGCCGCATCCGCTGCACGTCGTTGGGATCGTCCAGGTCCAGGAACGGCTGGATGTGCAACTGCCCGTGACCGGCGTGGCAGAGCAGCGAGGCCACGACCTGCCGGCGCTTGAGCACATTCTGCGTCCGCACCAGGAAATCGGGGAGAATCTCCGGCGGGACCGAGACGTCCTCGACCACGGGCACGGGACGGCTGGGTCCCTTGAGGCGGTACAACAGCGGCATGGCCCGGTTGGGCAGGTTCAAGAACAACTCGGTCTCTTCCTGGTCGAATGCCTGGCGGCTGGCGAAGGCCAGCCGGGCCTGCTGCACGCCTTCGATCAGGCCGCGCATCTGCTCGCGCATTTCCTGCGGCTCGTCGCCCTCGAACTCGACCAGCATGGCCGCTTCGGCCTCGGCGGGGATCAACAGATCGAAGCGCACCTCGCTCTCCCGCGCCAGGCTCAGGTGGCGGCGGTCCATCAAGTCGCAGGCCGCTGGACGCCAGGGCAGGATCAGCGGCAAGGAGCGGGCGGCCTTGTCCAGGCTTTCGTACAGCAGCAAGACCACGCCGCGATGCCGCGCCATGGCCTGCGTGGCCAGCGTGGCCTCGGTGATCAGGCCCAGCGTCCCCTCCGACCCGACCATCACACCGGCTAGGTCGACAAAATCCTCACCCACGACGTCGGCCAGGTTGTATCCGCAACGGTTCAGCGGACTCTTGGGCTGCTGGCTGCGGATGACGTCGGTGGCGGCAGCCAGGATCGCCGAGAGGCGGTTGATCAGTTCCCGTTTGCGCGGATCGCTGTCGACACTCGCGCCGGCAGCGAGCGGCTCGCGGCCCAGTTCCATCACCTTGCCGTCGGCCAAGACCACCTGCAGGCTCTGGACGTGCCGCCGCACGGAGCCGTATTTCAGCCAGCGCGAGCCCGAGGCGTCGATGGCGATCATGCTGCCGATCGTGGTCACCGCCGCGTTGGCCGGATCGGGCCCGAAGATGCGTCCCCGCGGCCGCAGGTGGGCGTTGAGCCGCTCCTGGACGATCCCCGGCTGTACGCGCACCGCTTCCAGGTCGATGCGCAGCACGCGCCGCAAGTACTTTGAAAAGTCGACGATCAGCCCCGCCCCCAACGATTCGCCGGCGACGCCGCTGCCGGCGCCGCGGGCGTGCAGCGAAATGCGTTTTTCGGCGGCGTACTGCACGCATGCCGACACGTCGGCCGTCGATCGCGGCCGCACCACGCCCAGGGGCCGGATCTCATAGATGCTGCCATCGCTGGAGAAAAGCTGGCAGAAGAGATCGTCGCAATGCACGTCGCCTGAAATCAGCCCGCGGAGGTCTTCCTGGATTCTCTCGCGCTGGTGATCGAGTTCGTGCATAAATCGGCGCTCTACCGGCGATCTCCGTAGATCAAGGTCATCAATTCGGCCCGGGTCGACGAGCCGGTGCGGAAATGCCCCTTCATGGCCGAAGTGATGCACAGCGACCCCGGCTTTTTCACACCGCGAATCGTCATGCAGGTGTGCTCGGCCTCGATGATCACGGCCACGCCCTTGACTTGAAGTTCCTCGACCAGCAAGTTGGCGATCTGCTCGGTCATGCGCTCCTGCACCTGGGGCCGCCGGGCGATTTCTTCGACCACGCGGGCCAGTTTGCTGAGGCCGATGATCCGCGGCCCGGGAAGGTAAGCCACATGCGCCTTGCCCAGGAACGGCAGCATGTGGTGCTCGCACATGCTCTGGAAGCTGATGTCCCGCACCAGGACCACTTCGTCGTAGCGCTCGGTGAAAAACTTTTTCAGGTGTCGGCGGGGATCGAGGTGCAGGCCGGCGAACAATTCGGCATACATCCGCGCCACGCGGGCGGGCGTTTCGCGCAGCCCCTCGCGATCCGGATCTTCGCCCACCGCCAGCAGGATCTCGCGGACCGCGCGTTCGATGCGGGCGTGATCGATCTTCGTCTCCCCCCCGCCGCTCCGATGATCCTGGGCCGCCGTGCCTTGCACCTCGTCGCCGTTATTTTCGCCCGCAACGCTGCCAAAGGCATCATCTTGGGGTTTGCTGATGGCCGCCATCTGGCAGATGCTCCGGGGAGATAAGAAATGATCTGACAAGAAGTTATCTTATGGCAAGCGGCCCGCGCCGTCAAGCTGGCGGTGCCGGGGGCTCTAATTCAAACTGAATGGCGGGGCGTAGGTGCCGGCGGCGCAGGCCGGTCGAGAAGGCGTCTGGGCGATCGCATCGAGATGTTCCAGCAGTATCTGGGCGCGGCGGTACACGTTCACCTCCGACAGCAGCCGCTCCTTGTGGCCGATTTCGATTTGCAGCATGAAACTGATCACGTCGGTGAGAACTCCCAGCGGAATGTCGGTCGCCAGGAGCTGATCCATCTGCTCTTGGGCCTCCGGCAGCAAGGGCAGCACGCGCACAAAGGCATCGCGGAGCCGCTGCTGCAAAACCCGGCCGGTCGGCTTGGGGCAGACGGGATAACAATCCTCGCAGAGGGCCACCTCGGCCTCGCGGTAGATTGTGCGCGGCTCGATCTCTCGAACCATCCGCACCCTTTGTAGTCCCAGCAAGAGCATGTTGTAGGTTCCGTCTTCCAAACGATGGTACGTGGTTATGCGACCGAGGCACGCCATGGGATGAAGCTGTGGCCGTCCTTCGTAGTCGCTTTCCCAACCGGGAGCCAGCAAGGCCATGGCGATCAGCCGGTCCGTGGCCAAGGCGTCTTCCAACAGGCAGCGATAGCGGGGTTCGAAAATGTGCAACGGTTGCATGACGTGCGGAAAGAGCACGAGATTGGGCAGCGGAAACAGCCGCACGGTGCCAGAGAAATTCTTCGGGGTAATTAGCAGATCCTCAAAAGTCGACATATTTGCCGCATCGAGTCAGTAGGTAAGCGAGTAAGCCCGAAGCTCAAGACCGCAGTGAAGCAGACACGGCAGACGATTTGTGACACAGTACCTGGTCGGGCATTATCTGCCTGCGGTGAGGCCCTGAGGCGAATCTTTCCCAGTTGTCGTGATTCGCATCGTGCCAAACCGTGCAGAACGTGGAATTATAGGTTACAATGCCTCCAAAGGCCAATCCCATTGGTATGTGAAAATTCGAGCCATGGCAAGCCCATCCAAGACCAGCAACGTGAAAACCGCCCCCGCCAAGCCAGCAATTGCCAAGGTGGCCCCCTTGAAAAAGCGGGCTGCCGCCCAATCTTCGATCGGAGCGGGCGATGCCGCGCGTCACGCGGCGGAAGTCGTCCGGTTACTTCGCCGCCATTATCCCGCCGCTGTTTGCTCCCTGGACTTCCAGTCGCCGCTGGAACTTCTGATTGCCACCATCCTCTCCGCCCAGTGTACAGACGAGCGGGTGAATATTGTCACCAAGGACCTTTTCCGCAAGTATCGCTCGGCCCCGGACTATGCGCAAGTCCCGCTTGCCGAGTTGGAAAAAGACATCCAGAGCACCGGGTTCTATCGCAACAAGGCCAAGAACATCCAGAATTGTTGCCGCTTGCTGGTCGATCGCTACGACGGCCATGTGCCGCCGAACCTCGATCAACTGGTGGAACTGCCGGGCATCGGCCGGAAGACGGCCAACGTGATCCTGGGCACCGCCTTCGGCATCGCGTCGGGCGTTGTGGTGGACACTCACGTAACCCGCCTTAGCCGCCGCCTGGGCCTGACAACGCAGAAAGACGCGGAGAAGATCGAGAAGGACCTTATGGAGAAGGTTCCCGAGAAAGAATGGATCGCCTTCAGTCACCGCATGATTCAACACGGACGGAAGATTTGTGCGGCCCGCAAACCGCAGTGCGGCGTCTGTCCTTTCAACGCCGTTTGTCCTAAAGAGGGCGTCGAACCGTAGGGTGGGACCAACTCGCAAGCTCGCTGATCCCACCCTACAGTCCTATCCTATTGATGAAATGGACCGCTAAGGGAGAGTTGTCATGGTGCTTTCCGGCCACGAAATCCACCGGCAAATGGGCAAGAACATCGTCATCGATCCGTTCGAGGAAAGCCGGCTCAATCCCAACAGTTATAATCTCACGCTCCACAATGAGTTGCTGGTCTACGAAGAGGTCGTGTTGGACATGCGGCGTCCGAATCGGGTCCGTCGCTTGACGATTCCCGCGGACGGCCTGGTGCTGCAACCGCAGCAGCTCTACCTAGGGCGGACGGTGGAGCGGACGGAAACCCGCAATTATGTGCCCATGATCGAAGGGCGCTCGTCGATCGGCCGCCTGGGGCTTTTCGTACACGTGACCGCTGGCTTTGGCGACGTGGGCTTTTGCGGTTACTGGACCCTCGAGATGTTCGCCGTGCAGCCTATCCGCATTTATCCCGGCGTGGAAATCTGCCAGATATTCTATCACGACATCTACGGCACCTTTACCGAGTACGCCAGCGACAAGTATCAGAACAACAGCGACATCCAGCCCAGCTTGTTGTTCAAGGAGTTGTCGCCCGGCTGTCAGGACCCGCAGCGCACGCTCTCGTTCGGTTTCGACTAGCCGGCACGAGCACGTAGGTGCGAGAGCGGCCGCGGGCGGGCGTGTCGGCCCTTCCGGGTTAAACGAATCGCACCGTAGGCCGGAAGAGATCGGGCGGAGGGGTGTGAGGGCGCGTGGCCCTTGACAACTGCAGAAAACTGTCGCAAACTGGTATAGTATAAGCACTTGCCGGAGTGGCGGAATGGCAGACGCGCTGGACTCAAAAGGCGAATTTGGCCTCGCGAACCAATTCTCTCCAACTCGTTTAATGGCAGTCACTTCGGAATACTCCGCTGCTGTACGTGAGTTCTGACTGCTGCATTTCTGCTGCACATATTTCGCTAGTATTGGCGTTGCATTGATGCCAGCGACCTGATTGGCAACTACACCGAACGCCACATCTGGAGAACTTGTCATTCGTGTTGACGGCCGTCTCTCGACAAGGACGAAGAGAGACTCCGCTCCTTGACAAGCGCTCACCGGTGCCCTGGGACGATCTGTGTCGGCTCCCGGCCGGAATGGCGGGCCGCCATTCCGCCCTTCGCACCAGGCACGCCGCAAAGTGATTGCGGCAGACCCTAATGCCTTGAATAACGGCTGAGAAACGGGACCGCGGCAGCAGGGCTCAAAGGGTCGTTTTGCCGCTTTTTTCTTGCACTGCAGGCGGCTTTTTTGGCCACGCGGGGGTTGGTCTTACATTTCCTTGGCTGCGGAGGAGTGCCCCTCTCCGCAGGCAAACGACTGTTCTTCTCAGAGACGGTTAACCCTACCGTTGATAGTATTAACTACACTGCCGAGAGTGCCTTGGTCGCGTCCCATTTTCACGAGTTCTCGGGACATTGAATGAGAGACGACAACCCGCGACTACCTATCTGCAGCCATGGTGCAACCGAGGCGACCCCTGAGCGAAAGACCGTTCGTGCCAAAGGAGAAAGCTTAATGCCCTCATCCGCTCCCGGATCCTGCTGCGGTACTCCGGAGCCAATTACCGGCTGGATACTCGCGTTAACCGGAAGGGCGGCCGAAGGGGACTGGACCCCGTGAACGTCAACTGGTGAGCCCGAGGGACGTGAGGCAACCCAGCAACTTCGTCCTGTCGATAGGCTTGACGAGGTAGCCGTCGCACATTTCCCGGAACGCGGTGAAGACGTTTCCCTTGTCGCTCAGCGAGGTCGTCATAATGACCTTCGCGCCGTCGCCGACAAGGACGCCTTCCGCCTCTTCGGCGGCCCGGACGGCTTTGAGCACCGCCTGGCCATCCATCTCGGGCATCATGATGTCCAGACAGACGAGGTCGTAGTGACGTCCATCCAAGGTGGCGATGCGAAAGGCAAGGACGGCCTCGCGGCCATTGGTGGCAGTGTGACACTCCCCGTAGGGCGCAAGAAGTTTTTGCAACAACAACCGGCTGGTGAAATCGTCTTCGACGATCAAGGTCTTCATGATGTTCCTCCGCTGTTAAGTCCAGTTCAACTGTTCGATGGCGATCTTGAGATGGTCGAATTCCTCCTCAAGCCTGGGAACCAGTCTGGCTGCCAGTTGCAGTTCAGTGGCTTTGCCCGCCTGTTCCATCGTGTAAGCCACCTCGCGGAGGGCTTGGGCACCGATGGTTGCAGCGGCGCCTTTGATCGTGTGTGCGTGGTGGCTGACGAGTGGTGCATCGCCTTCGCCGAGGCGCTGTTTCAGCGTATCGATCTGCTGGGGAATGTCTTCCAAGAATCCGAAGATGACGGCACGGCCGAGTTCCCGGTCGCCCATGAGCCGCTTGAGAAGTTCTTCGTCGTCGAAAACGGCCTTGGAAGCTGGTTCACTCCCTACTGCCCTCACCCCCTGCCCCTCTCCCATTCCGTCGCGCGCGACGGACGGGCGAGGGGAGACCGTCGCCCTCACCCCCTGCCCCTCTCCCATTCCGTCGCGCGCGACGGACGGGCGAGGGGAGACCGTCGCCCACACCTCCTGCCCGTCTCCCGTCCTGTCGCGCGCGACAGGCGGTAGAGCGGAGACGATTGCCGGTTCCCCCAGCCAACGAGCCAGCAACTCACCCAATTCCTTGGGCTGGACCGGTTTGGATACGTAATCGTTCATTCCGGCCGCCAGGCAATGTTCCCGGTCGCCCTTCATGGCATGGGCGGTCATGGCGACGATGGGAATGTCCGGGTTGCAAACGCCCGAGTCGCCGCTCCGGATCCAGCGAGTGGTTTCGTAGCCGTCCATCTCCGGCATCTGGCAGTCCATCAAGACGAGATCGTAAGGAATCTCTCTCAATGCCTGGATGGCCTCGCCGCCGTTAGCCACGGCGTCGACTCCATAGCCGAGTTTCTTGAGAATGGCGATGGCCACCGTCTGGTTGGTGGGATTGTCTTCCGCCACGAGGATCCGCGCCCGGCCCGCGCTCGGTCTGACATCGCTGCGTTGCGTGGGGGAGACTGCCGGAGGACCGCTGTCGGTCGCTGGCTTGCGGTGGATGGCCGCCGCCATACAGTCGCGCAGGGCCGACCGGCGAATCGGTTTTAGCAGGTGTGCGGAGACGTCTGATTGGAGTGTACGTGTGGCATTGCCGCGCTGTCCCAGGGATGTCAGCATGATCAGGCACGTTGCCTGGAGTTGCGGATCGGTTTTGATCCGGCGGCTCAGTTCTTCGCCATCCATGCCGGGCATCATCATGTCGATCAGCGCGATTTGAAACGGATCATCGCTGCGGGCGGATTCCGCAAGTTGTTCCAGCGCGGCTTGACCGTCAGCGGCTTCCGCGAAGCGACAGCCCCAAGACGCAAGCAGCGTGGCCAGCAGCAACCGATTGGTCGGGTGATCGTCCACTACCAGCACCCTGACGCCCTGGAGGTCCGCAGAAGAAAGATTTGCGGGCAATTGCCCTGGGGGCGGTTTTTCGAGCACGGCGGTGAACCAGAATGTCGAACCCTTGCGCGGCTGGCTTTCAGCGCCAACACGGCCGTTCATGAGACCGGCCAGTTGCCGGGCAATTGCGAGTCCCAGGCCGGTGCCGCCGTACTTGCGGGTCGTGGAGCCATCGACTTGAGTAAATGGGGCAAAGAGGGAGCTGAGGCGGTCGGGTGGTATGCCGATGCCCGTGTCGGTGACCGCCAACCGAAGTTCCACCGTGCGGTCGTCTTGGGCCTCCAGACCCACGCGAACGATCACTTCGCCGTGGTGGGTGAACTTGATGGCGTTGCCGACCAGGTTGGCGAGGACTTGCCGCAAGCGGCCCGGGTCGCCCCGCAAGAGCGAAGGCACTTCTGGCGCGACGATGCTGGCCAGCTCCAGACCTTTTTCGGCGGCCTTCGGCGCCAGCATCTCGACGGTGTCCTCCAACAGGTTGCGGAGATCGAAGTCGAGCATTTCCAGGTCCAACTTCCGCGCCTCGATCTTGGAAAAATCCAGAATGTCATTGATGACCGTGAGCAGGCTTTCGCCGCTGGAACGCGCGATTTCCGCAAATTGTTGCTGCTCCGCCGTGAGTTCGGTGTCCAAGAGCAGCCCAGTCATGCCGATGACACCGTTCAGCGGCGTGCGGATCTCGTGGCTCATGTTGGCCAGGAATTCGCTCTTGGCGCGATTGGCCGTTTCGGCGTCTTCCTTGGCTTCCTGCAACATTGTGTCGGCCCGATTGCGTTCGGTGACGTCGCGCCAAATGCATTGATAAATCGGGCGGCCCAGCACATCTACGGTTTGAGCCGTAACATGAACGTTCCGCAGTTCTCCGTTTCGCGTGCGTTGCAGGGTCTCGAAATCGGCCTCGCCCTGCCGGATCACGCTCGCAATCCGCGCCCAGGTCTCGGAAGGCGTTTCCATGGCCTCCACATCCATGATCGAAAGCTGCGCGAACTCCTCGCGGGAGTAGCCTAATTGACGGTGGGCTGCCGCGTTGAAATCCAGGAACCGAGCGGTTGCCGGATCAATGATGACGATGCCGTCCGGCGATTGCTCGAACAATATGCGGCGGAGGGTCAGTTCTTCCTGCAGCGATTGTTCGATGCGCTTGCGCTCCGTGATGTCGTGAACCGCCGTAATTCGGAGACCATCGGGGAGCGCGCGGCCGTGGATCTCGACGATGCATTGCGTCCCGTCTTGCCTGAGCATGTTGTGTTCAAGATGAGATTCGCATCCCTCGCGGATGTTCGGCATCACCACATCCCGTGACTCGGGCGCCACCAAGTCAACGATTTCGCGGCCAATAAGGTCGCGGGGCTGGCATCTCAGGATTGCGGCGTACTGCTGATTGCAATCGCATACAATCCCATCCCGGCTCACGCATACGCCCTCGAACGTTGCTTCCGCCAAGATGCGGAATCGTTCTTCGCTCTTTCGCAACGCCTCCTCGGCTTGTTTGTGCTCCGTGATGTCGAAGGAAAAGACAACCAGTTCCGCAACGTGACCTTTGTCGTCGAAGATCGGACAGGCAGTCTGGTCGAGGAACAGCCCGGCCCGCTCTTCCTTGAAGCGAAGCGGCTTGCCTGCGCGGACGACCTCCTCGATTCGTGCCCGACGTGATTCGACAAGCTGGAGAGGCGAGAGGTCGAAGACGCTTTTTCCGAGACAATCGTGCTCCTTCGATTCCCAACGGTCGAACAGCGCCTTGTTTCCCGCCAGTATGGTTCCTTCACGATCGAGCAGCACGATCGACTCGGGGCAGGCGTTCAGCACGGTCGTGAGCAGTCGTTCCCTTCTGCGCAGTTCCTCTTCCGCCCGCTTGCGGTCGGAGACATCTCGGATAACTACAACCGCTGCGCGGGGAGTACCATTTGAATCGTTCAAGGGCGAACTACTGATTTCGACGGCTAGGCGGGTTCCATCACGGCGGACAGCGCAGTACTCGGCAGTCTGCCTGGCCCGCGAGTTCAGCCCGTCCCGGAGTCTCGTCGCGGCGCGCCGGCGGTCTTCCGGCGCCAGCAGATCGAAACCGCTCGTCCTGTTGTGAAGCAGGTCCTCCACGTTGTCGAAACCGGCCAGCAGGGCCGTTCGTTGGTTGGCCATCACGATGTTGCCG
>CAZTPX010000172.1:9584-20507 GCA_964615095.1 uncultured Planctomycetaceae bacterium
CTGCCGGTTGAACGGTTTCACCAGGAAGTCGGCGGCGCCGGCCTTGAAGGCGTCTTTGAGGATCGATTTCTGCTCCAAGGCGCTGATCACCACGACCTTGGCGTTGGGATTGATCTGCATGATGCCGTGCAGTGCGTGCAGGCCGTCATGCTCCGGCATGACGAGGTCGAGCGTGACCGCATCCGGTCTCAGTTCGGCGTAGCGCTGGATGGCCTCCTGGCCATTGCTGGCCTCGCCCACAATCGTCCACCCGGCCTGGGCGGCCAGGTCCTTGATCATTTCCCGAATGATGAGGGCGTCGTCGGTAACTAGAAGCGTTCTTGTCATGACTATGGTCTCGAATCAAGTGGTTCTATCAGGCTAAAGAATCTTGGACGGACTCCCCTGAATCTCAATGAGGAGTTCTCCGTTGGTGCAGTCGAGGGTCACGCGGCGTCCTCTGGTGCCGGCGATATCCATGGCCCGGAGGCAGATGCCGGCGGACCGTAACGCTTTGAGGATAGACTGGATGTTGCATTCGCCGACTTCCATCGGCATCGCGTGACCGAACATGCTGGCGCCGCCCGCGATCTTCGCCACCAGTCCGTCGACGAGCATGGGTACATGGTGCCCGCCTCCCGCCTCGCGGAGCAGTTGGAGCATGTGCGGGACGGCCGTATCGGCGAACTTGGCCGGGGACCCGCTCCGCCCGGAAGCCGAGGGCAGGACCACGTGGCTCAATGCGCCCACGCGGCGTTTGGGATCGTAAAGCGCCACGGCGACGCAGGACCCTAAAATCGACCACAGGCGCTGCGGGGCCCGGCGGGCAAACGCCTGCCCCATACCGACCATTGTTTCTTTTTCGGTTTCCGTTGCCATTATGAAACTGCCTCCTCCATGGCCTTCCGCATTTCGGCGGTAGGGATGAAGACGACGCGCCAGTCGAGTTGTTTTCCCTCGCCGACCAGCCGCTCGTCCCTGTTGTCTCCGGAATTATCGGTACGAGCGGACGGTACATGGTGCCCGAACCCGGTTTGGCAGATCAGTACCTTATCGGTGACCATGGCAGGCGCCAGCAGGGCCTGTTGGAGCACGCTGGCCGCGTAGTCCTGGATGAAGTAGGGCGGCGACGGGACCATCTCGGCATCGATCAGGCGCACCAGGGCGTTCATGTAGGCACAGCCCAAGATATTGCCTGTCTCCAGCAGCGCCGACTTCTCCAGGGGACTCCACTGGGACTCATGGACCATGGGTACATGGTGCCCCGGCGATCGTCCCAACAGGGATGCGGCCAATCGGCGGGCATCGTCGTTGTCGAACATGAGGATCATTCGCACGCCGACCTCGCCCTCCAGGGTCAGGACGACCATCGTCGAAGGCTCGTCGTTCAGATTCAGTTCAACGAAGGCGTCTTCGATCGCGATGTCGCGGACTTCGTCGAAGGTCAAGGTAATCAAACCGTCGGTCCAGCGGCACATGGCCGCCGAGGCGTCGTGAGTGGCCGAGGCGAAGAACTGTTCGAGAAGTTCGTGTTTCGAATCCGAGACTGTATTGAGCGGGGTCACTTTGGTTCCTCCAATAGGGTGCTAACGGTTGCCCTCACCCCGACCAGTCCGGCCGGCTGAGATAGCGGGATCGGTTCCTTTCCGGCCGGCGGTACATGGTGCCCGCCCTCTCCCATCGTGTCGCTTGCGACGCGCGGGAGAGGGGAGGTGGCGGCAGGGCGGGTAGCTGCCATCTGAATTAGGGCGGTGATATCAAGGATCAGGGAAACCCGCCCGTCGCCAAGAATGCTGGCGCCGGTGATTCCCGCCACGTTCCGGTAGTTCTCGGTGATGGATTTGATGACTGCGTCTTGTTCGCCGAGCACACAATCGACCTCCAGGCCCAGTTCGCTCTTCGTTTCGCCGACGATCACGATCGTCACGTCGCCGGAGTCGCCCGCCCGCTGGTGCTGCTTCCGGCCAGTCCAGTTGAACACGCGGTCAAGATCAACAACTGAAATCGCACGCTGACGGACCCAGGCCGTGCGCTGCCCGTGGACCGTGGAGAGCTTGTCGCGAGGCACGCGGACGATTTCGACCACCGACTCCATGGGCATGGCGAAGACATCGCCGTCGATTTCCACGAGGAGGCTGGGTTGAATGGCCAGGGTGAGAGGAAGCTTGATTGAGAGCAAGGTCCCCTGGCCGGGTTCGCTCTGGAGGTCCACCGTGCCATGGAGCAGGTCGATCTTGGACTTGACGATGTCCATGCCCATGCCCCGACCGGAAACCTCCGTGACCTTCTCGGCCGTGCTCAGGCCCGGCGCCCAGATCATCTGGTGGATCTGGTGGGGGGTCATTTTCTGGGCGTCCGCTTCGGTGAGCAGTCCCTTTTCCAGGCATTTCCGCAAAATGCGCTCCGTGTTCAGTCCCGCGCCGTCGTCCCGGACC
The DNA here is from genome assembly GCA_964615095.1 of uncultured Planctomycetaceae bacterium. GTDB lineage: Bacteria > Planctomycetota > Planctomycetia > Pirellulales > Thermoguttaceae > JANXQG01. The sequence goes on from CAZTPX010000172.1 coordinate 11,999, forward strand.
TGGATTACCACGTGATTGCCGCGGTGGAACGCGTCGAGGGTGATCGTCCCCTCGCGCGGTTTTCCGGCCGCCTCGCGCACGCCGGGCAGTTCGATGCCGTGGTCGGCCGAATTGCGGACCATGTGGATCAACGGATCGCTCAGCTCGTCGATCATTCGCTTGTCCAACTTGGTTTTCTCGCCGTTGATGACCAAGCGGACCTCTTTGCCATTGGCCCGCGTGATGTCGCGGATGACCCGCTTGAAACGCGTGAAGAGCGGTCCGATGGGCACCATGCGCGTATCCATGACCGTCTGTTGGACGGCATCGCTGACACGGTCGAGTTGGTGGATGGCCTCGAAGAGATCATTGATCGAGTCGGGAACTTTTTCGAGGGCCTTCATTTCCTCGAAGACGCCTTCTAATTCGTTATGAAACCGCCTGGCCTGGCGTCGCACGGTTTGCAGTTCCGCGGCGGGCGACTGACGGTCCCAATCGCCATCATCCTCGTCGCCCAATCGTCCTAGGCCAGTGAGGAGCCGCGTCATCGCCTGCATCCACCGTTTGGACGCGCGAAGGGTCTTAAGCTTATCGCCAAACTGCGCAAAACGGGCCTTGCTGATCACCAGTTGTCCGGAAAGGTTCATCAACTCGTCAAGTTGCTCGATATCGACCCGCAGTGTCTCGGTCGGTGCGCGGGGTCCGTCGGTGGGCAGGCTTCGGCCTCGTGTGGCTGCGCCATTGCCGCGATCGGGGGCCTCCTGCTTGGCCACAGCGATTGAGGGCGCCATGCCGGTTGGGCCAGGGCCAACGGCCTTTGGCCCTGCCGTGCCAGCGGGGTACGTGCGGCACCCGCTTGCGGGTCGCGGGTCGGCGGCACGCGAGACGGCTGATGCATCCGGGGTTTCGAGTCTATCGCCGGCGAGGAGTTCGACCATCAACTCCTCCACCCCGGCGATCTTCAGGCCCTGGCGGACGAAGTCGCCCGGCTTGTCCGAAACGAGGCCGAAGGAAACGTATTCCAGGACGTCGAGTTCATCGAGTTGCTGGGGCGGCGGGTCGAAGTAGCATACCTCGCCGAGGTTGGCGAGCTTGTTGTAGACCAGTTGGCCCTTGAGCCCCGCCATCGGCAACCGCGGCTGGAATCTGACGAGACCAATCAGGCAGGGCGATCCCGCCGGCGCGGCGGCCTCCACGCAGCGGCGGAGTTGCGCGGTGATTGCCAACTCCCCTCTCCCGCCTGCCGTCGGGCACCATGTACTCATGGTCGGCAGGATGGGAGAGGGGCTGGGGGTGAGGGCGGCTCGGGCTGGATATTCGCTCTGCTCGATTGCCCACGCCCCCTCACCCGGACCCTCTCCGGGGCACCCGCGCAGTGGGTCGGGGAGAGGGGGATTTAGCGCCTGCGAGGCCAGCAGTTCAGAGGCCACCTGGCCGAAACCATCAGGCTCAGCACGTCCCTTTTTCAGGTTGTCGAGGTACTGCCGCAGCTTATCCGTACACTTCAGTAAAGCGTCGGTGGCTTCCGCCGACAGAACTCCAGCAGAGTTCACCAGGTTCTGCAACAGATCCTCCATCAGATGGGCCAACTTGGCGGGCCTGTTCAGACCCACGGTGGCCGCCGAGCCCTTCACCTGATGCGCGACGTGGAGGAGTGTTTTGAGGCTCTCCTGGTTGCCGCCATGTTCAATGGCAAGCAGGGTCTCCGCAAGCCGGTCGAGCGACAATCCCGCCTCATCGATGAAGATCGGAATGTACTTGTCTGCGACGCCCACTTCGTCTTCGATGCCCACGAAAGGATCGGGGGGGCAGGGAGCAGGGAGCGGGGAGCGGGGAGCGGGGAGCAACGATGCGAGGTCAGACAAATCTTCGGGCTCCCGCGCCGCGGCCTCCCGCGCCGTAGCCGCCCTCACCACCTGCCCCTCTCCCATTCCGTCGCAAGCGACAGGCAGGAGAGGGGAGTCCGTGTCGGCCTGATTGGCCAGTTCGGCCAGGGCTTTCTCGGCATCCGCCTGGGAACTCTGCTTCCGCTCGACGCCGTGCGACTGAAGCAGCCGATGGATTCCCTCGATGACCGTGCCGCATTCGATCGGCTCGGCGGCAGGGTCTTTGAGGGCCTCGACCAACTTGTCCAGATGGTCGACCGCCTGGAACATCAACTCCACGACGTCACCGGTGACTGGCAGGCCGTCCTTGCGGGCTGCGTCGAACACGTTCTCCAGCCGGTGAGTGAGGCTGTTGATGTCGGCGAGTCCCAACATGCCCGACAACCCTTTGAGGCTGTGGGCCGAGCGGAACATCTCGTTCAGCAGCGCTTCGTCGCAGGGAAGATGGTCATCGGACGCCTCGGATTGCACCAAGGCATCGAGCTGGAGCAGGTTCTCGTTGAGCCGGCCCAACAACTGGCCCGACTCGTCGAGGAATTCTCCCAGCATTCCCTCCATCCAGTCGTTCTGGGCGGCGTTTTCCGTAGTGTTCATCATCAGCTCCTCTTAGGGTCCCGGTCTCTGGTACAGCCAAGGCCCGATGCGCACAAGGTCGCGGACCAGGTCCGTCAAACCTTCGGCGGCGCCGGCGATGAGCATTCCTCCCGGGCGAATCATGGGTTGCACGTTGGCCATCACCCGCTTCTTGGAATCTCGGTCGAAGTAGATCAGGACGTTCTTCAGAAAGACCAAGTCGAATGGTTTCTCCCGCAGCGGCTCCAAGAGGTTGTGCTGCCGGAAAGCGACCATCCGCGTCAGAACGGGTCTGGCCTGCCAGACTTCGCCGTTCTTGGCCTTGGTGAAATAGTTCTTACGGTAAATGTCGGGGACCAATGCCATGGCTCGCTCGCCGAAGACCGCGGTCCTGGCCTGCTCGACGGCGCCGATCCCGATGTCCGTACCCAGGATCTGGACGCCGACCAGTCCGCTTGTTCCAAGCGGCGGTACATGGTGCCCGTTGGCGAAAGCGGACCCGCAAGCCGACCATGGGTACATGGTGCCCGCCCCGCAGGCCGCAACACAGCAGGCGGCCGTGAATGCTTCATCGCCAGTGCTGCACGCGGCAGACCAGATCCTCAGGCACGCGCGGCCGCCGTTGGACTGCGCAGACGCTGCCCCGACCATGCGTGCATGGTGCCCGGGCAGGTAGACGTTGCGTAACCAATCCCATTGGGCCTGGTCGCGGAACAGGTACGTCTCGTGCGTGGTGATCTCCTGGAGGAACGCGTCCCACTCAGGGTCCTGCGGCGGGAGTCTCTTGAGGCGCTCGTAGTAGGCATCGAATCCCTCAATGCCGGTCGAGCGAAGCCGACGCCTCAGGCGGTTCGAGAGCAGGGCCTTCTTCTGCGGCGACACGCAGATCCCGGTCCGCACATAGATCAACTCGGCATAACGGGCCAGTTGAATGTCAGTTACCTGGTCCGGCAAGTCGGGAAGAACGGGCGGTACGATAAGTTCGGATAGCGGCATGGTGATTTCGCTGTTGTTGGCTGATAATTGCTTTTGTACGGATGCCTCACGAGACCGAGGCGGGGCTCCTGGCGCGCCGCACTTGCCGGAAGATCACGGCGGCCGCCTCGTGCAGCCCAAACTGCTGGTCCACATTTCCTTCCGCATACGCAACCCGATTCATGCCGTAGACGGCGGAACTGGCCTCGTCCTGGCCAAGGACGTAGCCGCCGGCAGTACGAATGGCACGACAGCCATTGGCGCCGTCGCGTCCCATGCCGGTCATGATGACTCCCAGACAGTTCGTTCCGAAGATCTTGGCCGCGCTGGTCATCATCACGTCTACCGACGGTTTGTGTCCGCTGACCGTTGGCCCATCGTGGACCACGGCCCTGACTTGCGCGGTCCTGCCGCGCAACTCAAGATGCGATCCACCGGGTGCAATGAACACGCAATTTGGTTGCAGCAGGTCGCCATGGACCGCTTCTCGGACTGAAAGCGCCGAGATCGAATTCAGCCGCGAGGCCAGTGGGCCGGTAAACTGCGGCGGCATGTGCTGGACCACCACAATCGGCGGCATGGGAGGCCGCAGCGACTCTAGCAGCGCGGTCAAGGCCGGCGGCCCGCCCGTGGAAATGCCCAATGCGACGCACAAGCCGGCCAACTCGGCAGGACAGTCGTCGGCCCCCTGCTTGGCGGCCGCCTGGTCTCGGAGCGTCTTGCTTTTGCGGAGATTCTGCTTTCCGCGTGCTGCAATAATACGCCGAATGTCCATGCCGGCTACAGTGCGGATCTTGCGAATCAGTTCGGCATGAAACGCCCAAACGGAACCTCCGGGCTGGGGCTTGGCCACGTAGTCGGCCGCGCCGCGGTCCAGGGCCTCCAGCGTGACGGCGGCGCCCGCCCGCGTCGTCGCACTGACCATGATCACAGGGAGCGGACTGCGATCGAGGATGACATCGAGAACCGCCAAGCCGTCCATGTCGGGCATCTGCAGGTCGAGTGTGACCACGTCCGGGCGCAGCGCATCGATGGCGGCCAGGGCCTCGCGGCCGTTGCAGGCACTGCCGGCCACGGAGAGGCCCGCCGCGGCCGCAATACGGTCGCAAATCATCAGCCGCGTCACGGCCGAGTCGTCCACGACGAGCACCCTGCTGTTATCTCTTGGCATGTTTCAATCCCCTCCGGGCACGGTGGCCGGATCCTGTTCGACAGAAGCCAGTGTTTCGGAAGGTGCCTGGACCGGAAAGCCCAGTTCCACGGCCACATCGGCGAGGCCGGTTGCGTCCAAATCTTCTCGGTTGCTGTCGTGAATCGCCAAGAACTGCTCAAAGATCGCCTCGAACGCGGTCACGATCACCGGATCGAAGTGTGTTCCCGATTCTTCGCAGATGATGCGTCGGGCGTGATCGGGCGAATATGCAGGCTTGTAGGGCCGCGTCGAGGTGAGTGCATCGAACACGTCGGCCAGGGCGACAATTCGCGCGGGCAAAGGAATGCTCCCTCCTTGCAAACCTTCCGGATACCCCCTTCCATCGAAACGTTCATGATGGGACTTGGCAACCGCGACGGCCATGGCCAGGAATTCGCCGCACTCCGAATTGGAAACGACCTGTTCAAGCGTCTTTGCCCCAAGGACGGTGTGCGTCTTCATGATCTCGAACTCCTGGGGTGTGAGCCTGCCCGCCTTGAGCAGGATCGTATCGCTGATGCCCACTTTGCCGATATCGTGCAAAGGACTGGTTCGATACAAGTCATCGAGGAACTGTGCGGTGATTTGGGGGGCGTACGGGCTGCCGCGGCGGAGCTGCTCGGCGAGGATCTGCGAATAGCCGCGGACCCGGATCAAGTGCTCCCCCGTATCGTCATCCCGCGATTCAGCCACTTTCGCCAAAGCGAACACCGAGAAATCTTGCAAAGCGGAGGTATGTCGGTTGTGGTCCTCGATCATCTGCTCGATTTCCGCGCAGCGGGACTCGATCTCGGTCTCGATCGACATCACCCGTTCAATCGCCTCGCGAAGGCGAAACTGCGAGCGGACCTCGGAACAGAGGACATACGGATCGAACGGTTTGACCAGGTAGGCGTCCGCTCCAAGCTCGAAGGCCAGCGACTGTTCTTCTCTCGATGCTGCTGCGGATACCATAATGACCTGGATGTTCTTGCTCGCGTACTCGGTTTTCAAGCGGCGGCATGTCTCGTAGCCGTCGATTCCTGGCATCACGATATCCAACAACACGATCGCAGGCGGCTGTTGCGCCGCCATGTCCAGGGCCTCTTTACCACTGGCGGCTGTAACGACGTCGTAGAACTTCCGCAACAGACCCGCAATGAGATTGCGAGCCGTTGGATCATCATCTACAACAAGAACGCGATTGTTCATGGTCTCCGCTCCCCGCGCCGAAGCAAGTTGCATCTAGCCGCCTACTGCGGCATCCTCGAACTCGTGTATTTCCTCCGCTGCGAAGATCTTGTCGATCTCCAGGAGGATGAGGAGCCGGTTATCGAGCTTCACAAGGCCGTTGAGATAGTCCCGGCCCAACCCCGCGACGGTCGGCGGCGGCGGTGCAATCTGGTCGTGCTTCACGCGCAGCACCTCGCTGACCGCGTCCACCACGATGCCGATCGTCTTCCCGCAAGCCTGCAGCACCATAATCCGGCTTTCGTCGGTAAGCTCCGCTTCGGGCAGGCCGAAGCGGGCCCGCAGATCGATCACGGGAATCACCGTGCTGCGAAGGTTGATCAGTCCCTTCAGGTAGTGCGGCGTCTCGGGGATCCGCGTGATCTCCGTAATCAGGATGATCTCGCGGACCTTCGTAATCTCGATCCCATAGAACTCCTTGCCGAGCATGAAACTGACCAACTGCATGGTCCCGTGGACCTCGGAGAACGTGTTCTCTACGCCTCGCGATTCTAGTGTGGCCGTAGCCATCGTATGTCTCCTCGTGTAGGTCCTTCCTGCCGGAAAGGACTAATGTGTGATGATTTCGTGAAAGCCCCGGAGTTTTCCGGCGGCGCGGCCCACAATAGTCCTTCCCGGCAGGAAGGATCTACTGGCCGCCGTTTTGACATTCTGGCGGGTGGTTGTTGAAAAAGGGGGCGGCAGCCGGGGCGCCCAGTACTCTGGGTCGGGCTGCCGCCCCCCGGAAAACAACAAGCTACGCTCTCCTAGGCCGATTGGCCCGACATGCTGACCAGCCTATCGCGTGAGGCGGCGTTGCCCCCCACGCGAAACTGGCCCACCAAGTCGCGGAGCGCCGTAGCTTGCGCCCCTAACTCTTCGCTGCTGGAAGCCATCTCTTCGCTTCCCGCCGCCGCCTGCTCCGTCACTTGCGACACGCCTTGGATGGCCTTGGACACTTCCTCGGCATTGGCCGCCTGTTGCACGGTGGCCGTGGCAATCTCCGAGATCTTCGCCGCCGTTTCCTCCGCGGCCTTGATGATCTGCTTCAGCGATTCGCCCGTTTGGGCGCTCAACAGGGCCCCTTCCTCGACGCGGGTCGTCGATTCCTTGATCAGCGAAGAGATTTCGCGGGCGGCCTGGTTGCTGCGCTCGGCCAGTTTCCGCACCTCGTCGGCCACCACGGCGAATCCCATGCCGTGCTCGCCGGCGCGGGCCGCCTCGATGGCCGCGTTCAAGGCCAGCAGGTTCGTTTGGCTGGCGATCTCCGAGATCACCTGGATGATCTCGCTGATCTGCTGGGAACTGGAGCGGATCTGCTCCATCGATTCGATCGACTTCTGCACCGCCTTGCCGCCCTCGTCGGCCAGTTGGTTGGCCTTCGTCGCCACCTGGGTCGAAGCGTTGGCGTTCTCCTTGACCGCGCTAACGGAGCGGGCCAACTCCTCGGTCGAGGCCGTCATCTGCTCGACGCTGGCGCTCTGCGTCTGCGCCCCTTGGGCCAAGGTCTGGGCGCTCTCGGCGATGGTCCGCGAGCCCTCGGCGAACTGGTTGGCGCTCTCGGTGATCTGGCCGATCGCCGAGCGGACGTTCTCCACAACCGCGTTGACGGCCTCTTTCAGCACCTTGAAATCGCCGGCGTAGTCGCCTTCGATCGGCCGGGTGAAGTCCTTGGCCGCCATGGCCTTCAGCGCCGTTGCCGCGTCGTTCATGGGGCCGATCACGGCGTCCAGCGTGTCGTTGACGCCCTGGACGATCTTGCGGAAGTCGCCCTGGTGCTTCGAGGCGTCGGCCCGTGTGGCCAGCTTGCCTTCCACGGCCGCCTTCGCCAGCACCACGGCGTCGGCCGACATGGCGTTCACCGCGTCGATGCACTGGTTGAGGTTGTTCTTGATCTCGTTGAAGTCGCCGTTGTAGCTGTCGCTGATTTTGGCGGGGATGTCGCCCTTGGAGATGCGATCGACGTACTCGGCGGCCACGTTCAAGGGGCCGATCACCGCGTCGAGCGTGGCATTGACGCCTTCGACGATCGGGCGGAACTCGAGGCTCACCAGCTCCGGGTTGCCGCGGGTCTGGAGCTTGCCTTCCACGGCTGCCTTAGACAGACGTATGGCCTCGCCGATCAGGGCGCCCAGCACCTTGGAAATGCTCCTGGCGAGGAAAACTCCCAAGGCCACCATGAGGAGCGAACCCAGGCCAATGGCGGAGAAGATCAGCACGACCGAGGACGTGGCATCGCCTTCGGCTTGTTTCATCGCGTCGTCGGAATCCTTGGCCGTGAGCCTTAGCAATTCCTCCAGTGTTTCGCCGGCCTTATCGAATGGGGCGCGGAAGGCGTCCAGTTCCGCGAGGACGTTGGCGTCGATCTCTTTGACCTTGGCGTCTCCGGCCTTCGCGCCCGCTTTCACCAGCTTGTCCCTTTCGCGGGAGTGGTCGAGCACCGGCTGCTCCTTCCGGGTCCACTCGTCGAAATGGCCCTTGAACTCCTTCCACAGGACCTCTTCTTCCGGCCGTTTCACCAAGGGGTCGTACATCTTGACCCCGTCGTCGATCAGCTTCAGGCAGTTCTCACGCCGAACGTACTGCTTTCCGCGGGCTGTCTCGTCCGTCAAGAACCCTAGACCGCGATCCGAATACGCCGCGCCAATCATTCCCTTGGCAACCTTGTTCAGCCCGCGGATGCTCGGCAGATAGT
>CAZTPX010000173.1:0-20377 GCA_964615095.1 uncultured Planctomycetaceae bacterium
CTTCCGACCGCCTGTTCCACTTCGTCCTTGCCGAACTGTGCAACGAAGACCTCTCCGTCGAGGAAGCGGACCGTCGTCTGCTTCGTGCCGTCGAGGACCTGGAGACCGTCAGGACGGCGTTGAACAGGTCCGGTGATGGCGACGGAAAAGTCGAACCAGTCAGGCTGTATTAGGGAAGGGTGGAAAGGAGAGAACAACCATGCTTTACGACGTAAGCGTTTCCCGTATCAGTACCGCAACCCGAGACATCCGCGTCGAGGCTGCCAGCGCCGAGGAAGCGCAGGCCAAGGCGCTGGAGCGGGCTTGTGATGAAGACTTCGGGGGCTGCATCACTGACTACAACTTCGAGGTCAACGGGGCTGTTCGCGTTGATGGCGAAGAAGAGGACGACGGCGACAAAGAGGAGGACGAAGAACCATCTCCCGACCTCGCTTCCGAGGAGAAGCGTTGTCCGGACTTGGGTGACGGCACCTGCGCGTTGTGTCCCACCCCCTTCCCGGGCGTCAGCGACGAAACCATCGACGCAGGCTGGATTCCCTCCTACTTCATCGGCGAGGACGAACAGTCCGGACCCGTCTGTCCGCGTTGTGCGGAGCAGTTCATCGTCTACGACCCGAAGGACGGTGAAGCGACCCTCGTCGTTGATGGCGAGTATGTCAGCGTGTGGGACGGCGGTGTCGAGGTGCGGACGAAATGCGTCTGCGGCACGCACACCCGCGAAATCCATATCGAGGCTTCCCAGGACGTGAATGTCGAGGTTCTCGACCGCGAGTATGTCCTCCTCAATGGCAAGGAATACAAGGCTTGCAATGAGGAAGAGTGGGCGACCTACACCGCCGAGCAACAGTCACGGATGTTCTTCTGGAAATAACGAACGTATCGAGGAAAGAGAAGATGAACCACTACACCTACGACGACCTGGCGAAAGACATCGCCAGCCTGACCACCGAGCAACGAAGACAACCGGCCCGTTGCCTTGAGCCATACGACGAGCCTGCGTGCCTTGGGGTCAGTGGATTGAAGGTTGCCGACGAGAACGTCGAGGTTGACGGCGAGGGCGTCCTCCGTAAGGGCGAAGTCCATCTCCACGTCTGAGCAGTCAGGTTGTATATGGAACCGAGCGGATACATCCCACACGCATGAGGAGACCAAAAATGACCAAGCTATCCGAACAAGGCTATGAGCTGAGCGATGGCGGAGTCATCGAGCGCCCCGACGACAGCGGCACGATCCGCCGCAGGGATGTCCACGGTAACGTCGAGGAAGTCCGGGAGACCGGAGAGGAGGGCTACAAGGAATGGGCGGAACTCTTCCGCGATGCCGACTGCGCCACGGAGGCGTTCTGCCCACGGTCGCCCGACTTCAAGCACCATCCCGACCCTGCCAGCATCAAGCCCGCCGATGGCGCAGGCAGGAACCGAGGCACGGACTGGATCATCGACGTGAACTGCAAGCACTGCGGGCGGAGCGGCTCCGTCCGCATAGACCCAAAGGATATTGAGTTCTGAGGCTCGATGAAGAGAAAAGACAGCATTATCAGGAGACGGACATGAGTATCAAGATCATCTTCGCGACCGGCAGCAGCAACCCTGACTACAGCGGCGACTGCGACTACGCCGTGGTGCGGCTGACGCCGGAGCTGGTCGACCAGGTCCGCCGCCGCGTGGAATTGGCGCGGCAGGCTGGCGAGAAGGACAACGACCTCTACGAACTCTACTTCTGGGGCGGCACGGCGGATTTCTACGACAGCTCGCTGCCGGATGCCTGCCAGGATGCCATAGCGGACGAGCAGGCCGCCCAGGAATGGCTGACCGGGCTGGAGCAGAACGGACATGCCCTCGTGCCTCCCGCCGCCGACCTTTCTGGCTGTGAGCCCCAGCGGACGGAGTGCGACCAGGCGCTCGTCCGGTGCAGCCCCTCGTCCCAGAACCCGGAGTTCGAGATCGCCTGGACTACGATCCCGAAGCACTCGGACGTGTACGTCACCACGAGGGACCTCCCCCTGGCGGCCCTTGAAGGCTACGTCCGTAACGAGCCCTCGAAAGACAAATGAACCATTACCGTTTGGCTCCCGTGCTTGCTCGTAGCGGGCGCGGGGGCTGGAAAGCCGGTCTGCCGAAGCGTCAGACCTGCCCTCCGGCTCCCGAAGGAAGCGAAACGGTCTAGGACCAAGGAGAACACCCATGCTTGTCAAGAAAACCACGGTAGGCTTCGTCGTCCAGGTCTTCGACACCGAGCGGCAGCGGTTTGTCAGCCAGGAGTTCGTGGCGGGCGACCAGTGCGACTACGAGGATGAGAAGGGCGACCCCGTGGACAGGAAGCTGCTGGAAGCCGGCGGCAAGGAGGCGTACCTGCCCTTCGACATGGTCCAGCCCGGACGGAGCGGCCAGGACAGGAACGAGCGGAAGGACAAGTAAGCCATGAGATGCCCCGGTTGCGGAAGTCCGCTTTATGTCCTGCTCGGCAGGCTTGGGCGTCTCCTATGATATCGGTGCCGCTCGTGCGGCATCGACTACAGCCGCCGGAAGTGACAAGTGAGGCTCCGATGCGAAAACCAGTTCGGCTGTATATGGGACGGGCAGAAAGGAACCACGACATGACCAGGAAGCTCTTCGCCACCGACCGCTTCAGCGCCACCCCGCACTCGACCGCCGAGGAGAAGGCCCGGTTCTGCAACGACTTCACGCGGTTTGTCCTCGGCGGGTTCGACCGCAAGCGGTTCACGCAGAAGTTTTACCAGCGGCTCTCCCTCACATTCGGTCACATTGCCCATTTTAACGCCAGCGGCTTCTGGGAGACCTGGTTCTCCACGCCGGAGCAGCAGCGGGAGTTCGTTCAGCACGTCCACGAGTACGTCGCCCTCGGCGACCCGTACTACTGCTGGTCCGATGTCGAGCGGGAACTGAAGACTTGGGTAGTGACCGAGGCAAGAGCCGTCGAGGTGGTGCTGGCCGAAAACGAGCGGAAGTTCGCTGAGGCGGCGAAAGCCGAGTCCGACCGCCGCGCCGAACTTATCGGCAAAACCTGCCAGCGGTTCACCGTCGTGGCGAAAAGCGACAACATTGGATCCTTTGGACACCGGCAGTACGTGCTGCTTGCTGACGACGGCAGCGCATGGAAGGTGCAGCGGATCTACCTCTACCCGTGGGAGATAGGGCAGGTCGTGAACGTGTCGCTCCTGAACGGCCAGCCGGACTGGTGCGGTATCCAGGGGGTCGAGTGCCCGGAGCGTTTGCCGGATTGCCCGGTGGAATCGCTGGCCCGGTTTTCAGTACAACGAGGAAAAGGCAAGACCAGTCAGGCTGTATAAGAAACACCTACAAGCGAGGAAAGAAATGAAGGAACCGATGCAAAAGATCGTCGTGTCCGTGACTTTTACGGGCACGGTGGAAGTGGAAGTCCCGGTGGCCGTGCCGCAGGAACGGCACGAGGCGTTGGCGAGGAAGGTCGCCTTGGCCCAGGTGCTTGCCACGACCGACAACCCTGACGCCCCCGAGGATGACGCCTGCGGGGAGTACGAGGAGGAGTTTGGGCTAGACGAGGCAACCGCCGAGAGGGAGTGGGACGCCTGCCGGACGACCGGCGTAAGCGGTGCATGGGCACTGCAAACGACCGACGAGGAGATTGCCGCTGTCGTGGAACGTCTGGTGGACAAGGTGGACAAGGCGGGCTTGCAGCCCGAGGACCTCGACGAGATGGTCCACGAGTTGGCATCCAGCATCGCCTCCGACACCAACAACGGCGGTGTGGACGAGCAGGTCAAGTATCTCGTCAAGGAGATGGGTGCCCAGGGCACCGAGCGGCAGATCGACGAGCTGATCGAGGAACGCCAGGTAAAAGAGGAGTAGGCGACCTTCCCCCCATGACATGCACTTGAGGACAAAGATCCATGAACGACATTATCGGAAACATCAACGGACCCCTCTTCCGCAAACAGCGCCTGTTGTTGATGAAGATTGCAGACCTTGCTCAGAAGAAGCAGCCCTACGAGCCTGCTTCCGGCGACGAAGATCTGCTGGAGGGGTTGATCAACCTGACCGACGACATCGCCGACCAGGCGCACGACGAGCACGGCATTGACTGCCTGCTGGAAGAGGACAAGGACGGCGAGTAGTCGAAACCAGTTCGGTTGTATAAGGACAGCGACGAACCCCACAAGAACTTTTTGATACGAGGAGAATCACGATGGGCGAATACTACCCTGGTGAGATCACGATCGGCGGCAAGGTGTCCGCCGCGCTGCTCGATCGGTTTCTCGGCGAACTCAAGTCCGCCGGCGGGAGGACGGGCGGTTACGATGGCGACCCGTTCGAGGCCAAGGACGCGGACGAGTTGCGTCTGGCGCTGGACAACGATGGGCTCCTGGTCCTAGCGGACCCGGAGGCGAGCTACGGCAGATTCGAGGAGTTGGAAGCGTTCTGTGTCGAGCACGGCATCCCCTTCGACCGGCACTCCGACGCGAAATACGAGTTCGATGCCGAGAACGTCTACTTCCGCCCGGGCATGAAAGCGCCGGAGAGCGTGCCGTCCAATAACGCCGGGGACGACCTGTTCAGCGCCGAGGCCGTGCGTCCCGTCGTCAAGGAGTTGACCAAGGTGGTCACTGCCGGGCTGACCAGGGAGAAGCTGAAGGCTGCGGCCGTGAAGGTGATCCGGCACCTGAACAGCCAGCCTACCAAGCATGGGGTCGCCCTAACCACTGCTGCGCCGACCTGTCCTTCGCAATGGTCGGACCGGCAAGTTCCGGCAAGACCACGCTCGCCCGGCTGTTCAGCGAGACGGTCAGGCTGCCCGTCGTCGAAATCCCGCCCAACGGAGTCCGCAGCCCCAAGGAGCTTTATGACCAGATCGCCGTTACCCTGGAGCGGACGATCAACACCGACAACCCCAACGACCCGTTCTCCCTGAAGATGGTCCCGCCTGCTCCGGGCGAGTCCGACGACCCGACCATGCACGTCCCGCCCAGTATCGTCTTCATCGACGAGGTTCACGGGCTGCCGAGGGACGTGCGGGATGGGCTGCTCAAGGCCATCGAGTCAAAGGACAGGATGTTGTGCATCGAGGGTGGCTGGTACGCCGACTGCAAGAACGTCTGCTGGATGGTGGCTACGACCGAGCGGGGGCAGCTCTTCGGACCGTTCGACTCCCGCTTCACGAAGGTCGAGCTGGGGATGTACGGGGCAGAGGAGGTTGCCCGTATCGTCCAGCTCGACAACCCCGGCTGGAACCAGCCGCTCTGCCGCCTAGTCGCCCGGTACGCCGGTCGAATCCCAAGGGAGGCGCTGGACTTTGCCAAGGCGATTGTGCAGGAACATGAAATGAACGGCGGCATGGACTGGGAGGCGACAGCCGCACGTGTCGCCCGGAGCCTGAAGATCGACCGCTACGGGCTGACCCGGCAACGGCTGGTTGTCCTCGTGGCGCTGGGGCAACTCGGTGCCATCAGCAAGGGACGGCTTGCCGACCATGCAGGCTGCGGGCTGGCGGAGCTGGAGAAGTTCGTCATGCCCGCCCTGCTGGTCTCTACCCCGGACGACCCGGCGATGGTCGTCGTGACGAACAAGGGCTATGCCATCACGCATCGTGGGCTGGAAGAGCTGGACAGGCGGGGCGTCCCGCATAGGGGCGAGGCGGTCGTCGCCGAGGGCGGGCAACGGCTGGACTTTGGCTCCTACGACCCGGACGACTTCGGGGCGCAAGAGGGGGACGAGCTACCCGCCAAGCCCGCGATGCCTCGGCGAAAGAAGTCTTCCGGCGGGTCCTTCGGCTTGCCCGCTCCCAAGCCGCCGTCCCTCCCGGTACTCACGCCACCGACCATCACCCCGCCTTCGCCGCCTGCCATGCTTCCGCCGTCCAGCACCAAGAAGCCGCAAACCCTGGCGGAAATCTTGCAGGAGATGCGATGGCTGATGGAGGAGGCTCGACGAGGATGAAGACCTGCCTGTTGCGGCTGCTGGTGTTTGTGGTACTGCTGCCGGTGGTGTTCTCCTTGCCGCCGTTGGGGTTCGCCCTGTTCTGCTTCATCGCCTACACCATGTACTTCTGGCAGAAGTACCGAAAGTGACGGCAGGATACTTCCTGTTTGTCAGCAAGAATACGGTTCGGCTGTATATGGCAGGGAGTGGAGGGAGATCGACATGAAGACCAAGACCATTGACGTTGCCGACTGCCCCGACTGGGAACTGGTGCTTGCGACCAACTGGACTGGGCTCCAGCACGACCTCAAGCCCGAGGTCGAGGAGGAAGTCCTGCGGGCAGCGTGGTAGAAACAGGACGGCTACGGCACGCCGGGACTTACACCGTCTCAAGGATGGGACTGGTCTGCAATACGGGACAGCACGCCCCCGAGCCAAGCGGAAGATAGCGCAAGCCGTTCGTCGCGTGTTGAAGAAACACGGCATCATGTCCTTCACGGTCTCGTGGGACGAGACGATGGTACGGTACGAGTAGAAGAGGGGAGAGTGCCAATGGACGAAGACCGCATCATCCACGTATCGCCGTTCTCTGAGTGGTTCGCCACCCAGGATACATCTGCCCGCGGCGTATGGCTCTGTGACAAGACCAGCGACCAGAGGGTCCTGGTCCAGCCGCCGACCGAGTGGGGAAGGGACTGGAGCTGGAACATCGCTCAGGACGGCACGGGGATCTACATAAAACGCAATTTCGCATAATGGGGCGAACACGAAGTTCGAAAGAGGTTTGGAGGGTCAAATGGTCGCCAAAGTGAACGAAAACCCGCTCGATTGCGGATCACAAAAAGGAAAGGCGAAATCGTCCACGGGGCGGCTGGTCGCCCGCATCGCCCGGCTGGTGAGGCAAGCGGGCCTGGATTACGACGGGTGGCGGTACGTCAGCCGTAGGGTGCGGCAGAAGTGCGAACTGACGCCGGGCACCAAACCCAAGCGACTCCCCCGCGTCCTCACCGCCGACCAGTTCCGCCAGTTCTACAAGGCGGTGGACTCCGCCGAGGACGTGCAGCACAGCCTGATGTTGCGGCTGCTGTTCTTCACGGCCGTGCGGGTCAGCGAGCTGTGCAACATCCAGGTCGCCGACGTGGATCTTGAGAACTGCAAGATCCGCATCAACCTGGGCAAGGGCAGCAAGGACAGGTTCGTGTTGTTCGGCAAGTCCTTCGCCACGGCGTTGAAGACCCACATTTCCAACCATCCTGCCAACAGATGGCTCTTCCAAACTCGCCGGTGCAGCCGGTTCTCAACCCGCCGGGTGGAACAGATCGTGAAGAAGTACGCCCTGCAAGCTGGCGTGAACGCCACGCCCCACACCTTCCGGCACCAGGCGATCACGTGGTTGACCAGGGTCTCTGGCATGGCGGACGCCGAGCTGCAGCTCATCACTGGCCATTCCAGGCGGGAGACGTTAGCGGTCTACCAGCACGTCGCCGTAGACGGTCAGCTCGCCGAGAAGTACCAGGCGGCCATGAAGGAAGTGGAGCTGTAGTTCCAGGCTTCGGCCGGATCGTACTACTACCGGTTCGGCTGTATCGGGGGGCGGAGCTTCCATCGTCGTCGTGCGTGAAGCCGGCAACGGCCCAGCCCCCTCGGGCACAGTCAAGTCGGGATCGTTCGGCAGGCGGGGAACCTCCTCCCTGCATCCCCTTAGAGTCGAGAAGCACGGCATCTGGCACGACAGAGGTCTTTTCACGCTGAAAAGCTTGCGGGTCGTGTTCGGATTCTGCACATCGTCAGGAAGGCGGAGAGGTAGGTCCGTGAACCCAGGCATCGCCTGGGCGCACCAGGCTGCCGGATCGTGTCGCTGCCGACAACCAGTTAAGTTGTATCGGGCGGGCGGCACCGGGGCGGCCAGACATCCCCACCAGGCAACTGCTGCACCCCGCTGTCCTGGACGGACGGGACCGCCACCCCGCCTGCCCGATGGCTGGCGTGGGGCCCAGTTCGTCGAGCTTCAGGCTGATCTTCCATAGCGCAGCGCTTAGCCAAAAAATTGGCTAAGCTGGGGATCCCCGGGGCACGTTCCTCTCCCGCCGCCCGTGTCCGGGTCGCCGGCGGGGCTAGGCGAAGTCGGGGCGGGGGGCGTAGAACTCATGACCGTCCAAGCCGCGATACTTCTATTGTGCGTCGATCTTCATTTTCATGTTCAGTCCAAGGAAGAGCGGGAAATCCTCCATCGGCGCCCAAGCGGCATGGGCGTACTTGCTGGACAGCGTCCCGAAGGGAGTCCGGACCTCGAAGTCCTCCCAGTGTCGGGCTCACAGGGCGGCGGTCATCCTGTTGTTGCACTCCTTGTGCAGGAAGACCACCTCCCACGTCCGGTCGTAGTCCCATAGACCGTGCTGTCGCCGCACCCCTTGCAGCCCCGTCACGGCGTTCAAGTTCCTGTTCCACGGTCGTGCCGATCATGTCCGAGCTTGTCATTTTTCCTACTGTCGAATCGGTCCGTGGTTTGGCGGCGTCAGGTCGGTCGGGTGCCTAAGGTGCCTAAAGGATCCCTGCTCTTTACATTTGTCTTTCCCGCCTCCCTTTCACCCCTCTTGCTCGAAATTCATCAACATAGAAGGTCTGCTTTCCTTAGGCACCTTAGGCACCCGATCCGTGTTTATCCCGTGATCCACGCATATTCCGGGTGCCTAAAGGGTGCCTAAAGGAGGCGATCGGGTGCCTAAAGGGTGCCTAAAGAAATCACGCTTAGGCACCCGATCCGACCCTTGAAACGTAGAAGACCCGCCTGCCGTGCCTCCTCTCCTGCCTGACCTCGACCCCCTGTTGCCGCATGGCAGTCGCGTCGCGCTTGAGAGCGTTTGCCAGGGCGCGGGGGCTGTCGGGGCGGTGCTTGCCGTCCCACGCGAGGAAGGCGGGGAGGTCTTGGAGGACTTTCAGCAGCTCGGAACTTGTCCCTTGCCACTGCTCCACTCCCTTCCGTTGTTTCATATACTCGGTCTCCAGGTGCCCGTCCAAGAGCTGCCGGATACCGGCATACACCGGGCTGGACTCCAGCCCGATCTCTACCGCCTGCCGGACGTTCTCCCGGTAGATGTCGAGCCACTCCTCGGAGCCCGTGCATCGGGTGACCCACAGGGCGCAGTCTGCCATCCGGGGCAGGTTGACGGGGTTCAGATGCGTGTTCCGCAGCCCCGCCGAGAGCTGGTCGAGCAGGGCACCGAGAACCCCCGGCAACACCTTCGCCAGCCGGTCGTCGATCTCCGACTTCGTGAGCCGCTTCTCTTCCGGGATGACCGGCGGGCTGATCATGATGGCGCGGCTGACGAGGTCTTGGCTGGTGGCGGCGTCCGGGATACCGTTGAGCAGGACGGGGTTCCGGAGATCCACGACATACTGCTCCCCGTCCGTGTAGAGTTGTCGTGCCTTGAGACCGCCGCCGGTCGAGACCCGGCAAAGCGCGTCGGAGAACCACTGGGGGATAAAGGACACGTTGTCGTAAGCGAGGACATGGGACTGCTTGCCGTCAGCCGCCAAGTCCTTCTCGTCCCGTGGCGGCCCTGACAGGGCTGCGAGCTTGAGCGGATCGACGACCGTGCGGAGGATCTCGCAGAGGGTACTCTTCGCCGACCCCTGTTCGCCTGCAACGGCGAGCACGAGGTAGGGGGCGAGTCCCCGGAGGGCGCAGAGGAGCCACCCCACGACGAGCCGAAAGTCCTGGTCGTCCAACGTCATGACCTGCCGCAGGTCGCCGACCGACCGGCCCCGCACGGGCAAAGGCATCCGTCCCTGGTTCCTCGTCCGACGGAACTTCACGGGGACCTGCGGGACCACCTCCCAGCCGTCCTTCGTGACGGAGACGCACTCCCTGCCGAGGTCGAGGTAGATCGTGTCACCCGTGTTCGCCACCCGGACGTATACCCGGTGTTCCGCCCCTTCGTGCGCCTTGCAGTCCACGAGCATCAGCGCGGACTGGACGGCGGACGGGCTGGGGGCGGCGTGGTACTGCCGGAAGTAGGCGGACAGCAGCCAGCGCCGGAACTCAGGCGATCCCACGCTCATGGTGCCTCCGCCTGTGGTGGCGTAGGCGAGCGCATCCGACCCGTGCCAGAGCTCGATGCCTGCGGAGAGGGCAAGCAGTCGTTCCGCCTGCGGGACGGGCTTCTTTCGCTTCGGCTCGGGCTTGTCCGCCTTTGTCGCGGTGAGTGCCGATGCCGGTCCGAGCTGCCTCTTCTCGGCGTTGATGACGTCGGCGATCCCCGCCTCGCCGTTCTTCTTTTCGTAGGCATCCGGTTCGTAGTGCATCCGGTACTGCTTCCACCGGTAGTCCCGGCACCGGTTGTGCAAACACTTGTAGTCCACCGCTCCCGACCCGTGGACGATGAGGGCGTGGGAGCCGTCCCGCTCCTGGCAGTTGGGACACCACGCCAGCGAGACCTTGAAGCCGTCCTCGTAAGGCACCCAGTCGCCGTTTGTCTCCACCTCGTGCGCCTCGATCCACTCATCCCACCTCCGCCGGGAGTTCTCAGCTTTGTCCTCCTCTCCGGCGGTCTCACCCGCAAGGAAGTCCGGCATCCTGCCGTTGCCGTTGCCTGCCGAAGGGGTTAACGTAGGCGTTCCGGATGCCGCCCAGAGGAGTTCGAGAGGGACTGGGCAGAGGGTCTCCGGCACGCTCAGGATGGTCGCCATGCGGTGCCGGATGCCAAGCTCCGGCACCTGGTCTCCCTTCTGCACCGGCGTGCCGTAGAGCTTCCAGATGCGGGCGGGATTGTAGACGCTCGTGTCCAGCTTCGCCCGCCCTGTCCAGTTCCCTGAGAACCTCCCGTGGAGGGCATCATAGAACGCCTTGATGGTCGCCGTGGTTTCGTCGTTGCTGGGTAAGTCGAGCTGGTAGAGGAGGTGCCAGCCGTTGCCGGAGTCGCCCTTCACGGGTTCCGGGAAGCCGAGGGAGGAGAGGTAGATCTCCAGTTCCTCCACGCACTCCTTCGCCAGCGCCTTCTGTTCGTCCGAGCTGCAAACCCCCTTCGGCTTGTCGGCATCCACGTCGAGGGGCAGCCAGTGCCGCCTCACGATGGCGTGGTCGGCGGTCGTGTCTTTGGCGTAGGGCGAGATGTGGTTGCATGAACGGGCAACGAGGCTCGGTTGGAACTCGTTGAGGGTACAGTAGACCGCATCCACCTTCCCGTAGGTGCCGGGGTTGCCGACCACAAATTCGAGATCCTTGGCGAGGCGGTGGAACTGGTCGGGGGCGTAGTACCCGGAGAGGGTCTTTTGCCTCGTGTCCGGTATCCGCACTTCGACGGGGTAGGCGAAGTGGGAGAGCCACCTCGTGATCTGTTCCTTGTCGGCTTGAAAAGTTGTTGCTGCCGCGCTACTATAATTCTGTAAGGTCATATTGCCTTTCCGAGGTCCGCCTGTCCAGCTTCGCCTCGTCAAAGGGTGCTTTGAGTCCGGAGCCCGCAGGATACCGCCTGCGGGCTTCGTGCTTTTATAGCGGGGACCCGACCGCTTCCATCTTCTTCCGCCAGTACCGGCGGCGGGCTTTCGCCGCCAGCTTCTTCCTGTGCTTCTTGTAGTAGTTCCGGTGGTACTTGAGTATCTCGTCTCGGTTTCGCTGGTAGTGCTGCTTCTGGGCTTCGGTTCGTGACATGGGTTCGTCCTTCTCTCCGTAAAGTAGTACAAGCGAGGACAATTTTTCAAGTAACCGACGAGCAGGCGGTCGTCGTGATGCGGGCAGCGGGGAAGAAGACCAGTCAGGCCGTATCCTGCAAGCAATGTACGGCAGATTTCCCCGAAGCGTTGCCGCGAAAAGTCGAAATCACGACCGGTGCTTGATTCGTTCGCCAGAAAAACGGCAGGATGACACTAGATCAGGAAAAGGTCTTGGCAGACTGGAACAAGCGACAGCCGTTTCATTGGGGCTGTCGTTGCCGAAGGAAAAAGCGATTACGCCTGCCAGGTTCTTGACCGACCACGGATCCCACCTGAGCGCACGCCCGATCCGAAGACTGACGGCGGAAGGCAACAGGCTAGTCCTGAAGACGACGGGGGGAAGATCATGAGTCGGCGGAACCGGACCAGATGGACGCCAGAATACCGTGCAGCGCTGGAGAAATACCGGCGGGCCAAGTACATCGATTGGAAGCTCATGTCGGTAACGGAGCTGCCGTGGCACGAACATCTGGCGCTGTACGACTTGTACCTCAAGAGCGACCAATGGCGAGAGAAGGCCGCAGCCGTCAAGCTGCTGGCACACGGCAAGTGCGAAGTCTGCGACTCGCCTCTTGCCCTTCAGGTACATCATATCTTCTACGATTGCCTGTTCGACGAGCCGCTGGACGACCTTGCGTGCTTGTGCCGAGATTGCCATGTGAACTTTCACACGAACTACGAAGGCAGGGAAGTACACGGGATTCCCGACTGGGATCTTTTCCTGATGGACACGGTGGACGTGTTAGAGAACCGTGCGTTGGAGGACGAAGTCTTCCGCGAGCTTCAGGCGGAAGGAGTTCACAACCCGACGGACGAGCAGGTCCGACAGAGGATCGCCGACAGGTCAGACCCGCTATCGGCATACAACATCTGGAAGGGAGGAGACTCGTGAACGTCACGACCGGGAAGTACGAGGGGCTGACCGTCCAGGAGATGGTCGATCGGGAGCCATGCTATGCCGAATGGTTCTGGCGGCACGCCGACAAGGCATCCAAGGAACTGCGGCAGGAGGTCCGGGCGGTGTTGGCGGAGACCCGGCTCGCACGGCTGTCGTACCAGTACGACCGGGAAATGCAGAAGGCGGAGGCGCTGAAACGGCAACGGGCGGAGGAAAGGGCTTGGGGATCTTCCGCCGAGGAGGTTGACCTCCAGAAGCTCAGGGCGGATGGGCTCCAGCGGGATCTCCTCGATGCCTGCCGGATCATCGCTGAAAAGGACCAGGAACTGGAGGCCGTCAAGGAGCTGTTCAGGAAGCTTCGGGCGGACTATGCCCGCCTGGCATGCCCACCGCCTGCCGGACCGTGACTGTCCTTGGCCTGCCGGCGACCGGTCAGGATGTATCCCAAAGGCGCTGCCGGGGTTGCGTCCTGGTCGGCGGTCTTGCCCGGACTGGTACCACTACACGTTGCCTTGGTGCTTGTAGTGCTACATGTCGCTTCCGAGACCGTCCGGCAGCCGCAAGTTTTTGGTGACCAGTACCACTACATCTCGTTGCGGAACTTGTACTACTACAGCTCGCACATGGGCACGGCGGCGAACCGTTTTCGTCGCCGAAGCGTCTAAAGAAGGGGCTTTCAGCCAATAGCTCATTCCGACGACCGACAATCCGCCACGGGGAGCCGGTCACCAACCGACCGAGAATGCCTGTTTCGGCACGGTGGTCACCGTGGGGCGGTCCTTGTGGGACCGGACAATGAGTAACGCCTGCCGTTGCTCGAAACGGCAGGCGCACGAGGAGTCGCTGACATGTCTACGAATCTCTCTCGTCTGGAACGCAAGTACGGCATGAAACGCTAGGAGTTAGGCTGTATATGAGCAGCCTGGAGGAAACCATGAGCACCAAGCGCACCATTGACCACGAGTTCGACGAGCGGACCCTCAACTGGAACAACAAGGGCAAGCGGAAGCGCAAGCCCAAGACGAGCCTGTCCTTCCACTTGTTCACGGACATGGAGGACGACCGGGATGCCTGCGGCACCGTCCACCTGCGGCTGGATAAGGCGGATTTCGTTGCCTATCCGGGCAGCGTCGAGGTCTGCATCCCGCCCGACGTGTGGAACCGCATCGTCCTGGCGGGACCGGTGAAGGTGCGCCGGACGCACGGCACGCACTTCAGCGACAATCGCCCGGAGTTCCCCAAGCAGGTCAGGGTCAAGCCCGCACAGCCCGTCACGAGCAACCAACGGATGCTGCGGGACGTGGCGAACCTTGCCGCCAAAGGTCGCAAGAAGACGAAGAAGACCTGATCGACCAGTCAGGCTGTATATCGACCTCATCACGGAACGAAACCATGACACACGAAGAATGGGAACGGGCGCACCCCTGCCCCAAGGCGCTGCACGAACCGCACCCGCACAGCCGCGCCGACCGGCACGCCTTCCCGACCAACGCCGAGGCGCTGTCTGTCAAGGACGGCATCGAGATAACTGACGAGCACGGCGGGATGCTGGTCGTCGAGTGGGAGGGCAAGTTCTACGTCGTCTGCGACGAGGGCTACTTCCACGGCTTCAAGGAGGGCGTGGACTACGTGCGATAGGAAGTATCCTGCCCGGATGTACCCGGAACGCACACAGGAGACTTGCGATGATGCCCGTCCGCTTCTACGACATCGAGTGGGACACCTACGACGAAGAGAAGGGCGAGACCCTCGACCTCGCCAGCCTCAACCTGCCGACCGTTTGCGTCATGTCCGTCGAGAACGGCACGGACTTGAAGGAGGAGGGTGCCGAGCTTCTCAGCCAGGAGTACGGGTGGCTCGTCAAAGGCTTCCGGTTCCAGGTTCCGGGCAAGTGCCCCGACTGCGGCGCTGACCTCGACTACCAGGGCGGCGAGGTCCAGGACGAGTGCTACGTCTACGACGTGACCTGCACGAACCCGGACTGCGAGTGGTCGGGCAAGGAGTGCTACGACCTGCACTTCGCTGAGCAGGTCAAGAGGTAACCACGCAAGCACACGAGAGACGACCATGAGATACTGGCTGCACGTCGGACATGAAGCCCTGGGCGGTGACCTCTATGGCAGTTACGACACGCCGGAGGAAGCGGCGCAGGCGGGCGCGAACATCATGCTGGAAGCGTTCCGGCAAGAGGACGTGTTTGACCGCACCTTCCGCATCGTCGAGGGGGAGGACAAGGACCAGGCGGAGGCGAAGGTCTTGGCGCTGGCGGATGGTTTCGACGAAGACGAGAAGTGGGACACCAGCGACCTCGGTTGAGTCACCGCTCCATCTGCACACCAGCCCGACGACCAAATGCTCGCCGGGCTTTCTTTTTGCGCCCTGACTACGGAGACCGACCTGCACCGGGCGGCACGAAGCTGAGTGTCTTCTCTGACCATGCGGGCGGGATACAACGGAACTGGCTCCGGCATCGGCTCCGCGGCGACCCCCGCCGGCATCCCGACCGGATCCAACCGCCGGCTTCGCCAGGTCGTCCCGGTCCGTCCCGGCCGCCACTCGAAGTCACCTCCAGTCCGACCTCCGTTCCGCTGGGGTCAATACCGGTTCGGCTGTATATGGAACCTGGTAGATGGAGGACACGACCATGAAAGCGGCGATTTCCGAGGGATGCGGTTGCATCACCTTCTACCGTGAGCCGGGCGACCCGAAGTTCCACGGGCTGCGGTACGCAAAGGGCGAACACGCCCTCTTCCGGTTCCTTGCCAAGTGGCTGAATGCCCGTGGCTTCAGCGTCATCAAGAAGCGGGCACAGCTCGACGGGCACATGATCGGCGACCAGTACCAGCCGTACCTTCGGACACGGAAGCCCCGTCCTGGCGTGCCCCAAGTCATGGTGTGGAGCGGCTTTTATGCCTTGCGCGGGGCGAACGAGGACTGGAACCGTGGGCAGGTCAGTCTCCTCCTGGAAGTTGATTGCTTCGAGCGAGGTCAGGACACGGAGGCGCTCGTCGCTGCCCTCTGCCGGATACATCCCGACGACATGACTCTCGGCGGCGAACCGCACCTGCACGACCTTCACCTTACGGGGAGATTCGCATGAACAACGACGAAACCGAATCCATCCGCCGCCTTCAACTGGCGGAGATCAACGCCCAGCCGGGCAGCCGGGAAGCCCTGGAAGCCGAACACGGGCAGGTCTGGGACACCGACGAACTCCGCCGGGACTTCGCCGTGGAAGGCTTCCTGGCACCCTACGTTGTCGTCCGCCGCAAAGTGGACGGGCAGAGGGGAAGCATCCTCTTCCAAGCCTCACCACGTTTCTACTTCGGCTTCGAGCCGTATAGCCCCTGACGCAAAGGAACCATTCCATGATGTCTATTGATGTCCTCATCGCCGTGAACAACGAGATCGCCCAGCAAGCGGCAAGGGAGGGGCTTGTCCCCTTCGTCCCGTTCTCCGCCGACGAAGCCACCACCCCGTTCTTCTGTCCGAACATCGGCACGTTGAACCCTCGTGGCTGGCGAAAGACTGGGCAGACATGGTTTGTGGATAAGACTGGAGATGGCTTGGACTGGGAGCCTGCCCTGACTTGGCGGCAGTTCCGGCAACGGCTTGCAGGATACCTCCTACGCCATCCCCAGCACGGCTATGCCGTGACGGAAGAGGGGGAATTTCAGGTCACGATCTCGGCGTTCCGCCGGGCGTAGGGGAAGAAAGGACAAGAGCGAACATGGACTTGGACAAGACCCTACAGCGTTACGCCATCGTCTCCGCCTACATCAACGACCAGACCGACGAGAGCTGGGAGCGGATGAAGGCGACGATCCGGCGACTGGAAGGACACGACGACGACGTGTTCCGGGAGGCGGTGACCGGGCTGGTCGAGTTCTACCCGGAGCTGGAGGACGAGGGGCTGGTGGCGGACATCCGGGTGACGGTGGTCATCCCTGACACCGGTAACCAGCAGGCGGACTACGAGAATGTCCGTGACCAGGTAGAGCGGGCGGTGAAGGATAAGTCCCGTCCCCGCGTCAAGTGCGTCCGGGTCGAGTACGACATGGACTACTGGGGCAGCGACTACTCCGGTGTCGGGCGGTTCGCCTGTATCCCCCACCACGTCCTCGACCGGCTGCCCGGCAAGGACCTGGACCGGAAGCTGAAGACGGCGTTCACCGTGCTGGTCGGCGACCCGGTTCACATCGTCCACTACTCATGGGACGAGCCGACCGACCAGGATGGCGAGGAGTGGAGGGAAGAGTAAGCCATGAGATGCCCCGGTTGTGGAAGTCCGCTTCACGTCCTGCTCGGCAGGCTCGGCAAGCTGCTCTGGTTTCGCTGCCGTTCGTGTGGCATCGACTACAACCGCAGCTCGCCGAGGAAGCAAAGGCGGTAACCAGTTCGGTTGTATATGCGAGGAGTATAAGGGAGACACCAACATGCCCAGCAAGCGTAAGTTCTACCGTACCGTCATCCAGGTCGAGAACTGAACCATGAGCAAGACGATACGCTGGACTTCGGACGACCCGAACTGGGGACCAGGGACACCGGACTTCGACAAGCGGTTCCCGAACGTCAGGACCAAGAAGCACCAGGGGCGAGACCGCGCACCCGAGCAGTTGTACCGACAGCGGAAAGCCCTAAAGCACGGCAAGATAAGCCGTGCCGGGGCTGCCCGCCGCATCGACCGGCACGACCTTGCCGAGCTGGGCGTGGAAGCCCGACCCATCCATGCCGTGATGAGTGGCAGCGAGTTCCACTAGGTTGGGTGAGGTTTGGGGCATACCCAATATCACGAAAGCGAAAGTAGTGGCGAAGCTCCGGGCGACCGTCAAGGTGCCGGACACGACGATCCCAAAACGACATAGGAGGATGAGATGGTTGCCAGTGCAGAACGCCCGATAAGGATGGCGGTGGTTCACGACCGATCCAGCGCCGGCTTCTACGTCGCCATGATTTCCGCCGAGCTGTCGCAGGAGGAGGTCGATGCCGCCCTTCGGCAGCTCGGAGTTGAAGCCGAGGCTGTGCTTGAGCTTGGGGGCTGGAAGACGGCGACGTGCGGCGTGGCGGTCGCCCGTGTACCGTTCCCGGACAAGCAGAACCAGTTCGGTTGTATATGGAACGGATAGGAGGAGACCACGAACATGGCTGCGGGCATCAGCACTGAACAGAAGCACCACATCGAGTACAGGATGCTGAAGGGCATCCAGCGTGATTTGGCGAAGCAGGGCATCACGTCGTCCTACGCACGCCGTTGCCTGAGCGGATTGCACCAGGGCAAGGCGTGGTACGTCACCTATGACTGGCTTCACGCCAGCAACGGTGAGTGCTGCGGCATTCCGTATGTCGTCGTGGAGGGCAGGTCGCTCGTCCGCCACCTCGGCACTGATGTCGTGAGGACGCTCGTCGAGCATCTGAAATCACAGGCGGGCTGACCGGTTAGGTTGTATCGAGGAACAGAAACATGCCAACGACAGTCACCAGGCACCACGTCCTCGCCGCCAATGCCGACCAGGTGTGGCAGTGGTTCCAGGAGCGAGGCGGTATCGCCGTGTGGCGTTCCATCGACATCTGCACCGCAGGGCAAACATGGACCACGCCCCTCCACGATGCCGAGGGGAACCCGACGAGGAAGCAGGACTGGAGGATGGAGGAAAGCCCTTCCCTGGTCATCACCGACCCGGCTAAGGTCGTCGTGGATGTGCCACGGGAGCTCAAGCGGTTCCGGGTTGCGGTCAGGGTGGGTTCCCAGGGGTTGACGCTCAAGTGCAGTGATGCAGCTTCCCGCCGCATTTGCCGGGAGTGCGTCAAGGCGGGCGAGGACTCCTGGTATGAGTTTGATTACGGGACC
Organism: uncultured Planctomycetaceae bacterium; assembly: GCA_964615095.1. GTDB lineage: Bacteria > Planctomycetota > Planctomycetia > Pirellulales > Thermoguttaceae > JANXQG01. The sequence goes on from CAZTPX010000173.1 coordinate 18,374, forward strand.
CAGGAGGCTGTAATCTTCGTGCCGGGAGAGAGTCAGCCGTTGCCAGGGTTCATCGCAGGAAAGGGACAATGAACATGGTAAAGATCGGCGACCGTATCGAACTGGTAGAGATGCCCGAGGACCCCGACCCGATCCCGCCCGGCACGCAAGGGACGGTGGACTGGGTGAACGAGTTGCCTCGCTTCGTCCAAATCGGCGTTCGCTGGGACAACGGGCGGAGCCTCATGCTGTGCGTGCCGCCAGACCGGTTCAGGGTGGTCTCGCCGGCACCGTGAGCAGTTAGGATGTATCCGCCGCCGGCGGCGAACCATTTTCGTCGCCGAAGCGTCTATAAGGTAAGGGGCGTTCTGCCCATATAGCTCATTCCGAAGACCGGCACACCTCCACGGGGGCTGGTCGCCAACCGACCGAGAATGCCTGCCTCGGCACGGTGGTTTCCGTGGGGCGGTCCTTACGACCGGACGATGGGTAACGCAGCGATCTGCTCGCCTGCCGTTGCTCAAGACGGCAGGCGCAACAAGGAGTCGCTGATATGTCTACGAATCTCTCTCGTTTCTTCCGAAACCGCCGGCTTGAGCTTGGGCTGAAACCTGGCGATGTCGCACGCCGCATGGGATACAAGTCCGTCGTCGGCGGAGCCAACAAGGTCTCCGTGTTCGAGCAAAAGGGATACATCCGTTCCCAGGTCTTCCCGAAACTGGTGGCTGCACTCGGCATCGACCAGGAGACGGTGACGAGGCTCATCGAACAGGACCAGCGCGAGTACATCCAGGCGTGGTGGGAATGGTCGGCACAGCCGATAGACTGGGTGGTACATCGCAGGGACGTGCCGTTTTTCGTCCCTCCGTGGGCAGTGCCGGAGGACATCACGACGGAGGCAGACGCGGAAGCTTGGGCGGTGCAGTTCGCCGTGGAGCATCATGCTCCCGTCGTACTCTACCTCAGCCGCCGGGTGAGCGTCTGGATCAACAAGGAGGGGCGGGTCGAGAGTCACCACGAGGCTTCGCCAGGCGAGGAGCCGCTCCCGTATATGCAGTTGAAGGGCGGCAGGCGGAAGTTCCACATCGTCGCCGGTCCCCAGGGGCTTGAGTTCCAGTCCGTCGACCTGCCGCCCGAGAAGCCGGCCGACTCGAAGTGACGGTCAGGCGTCAACAAGCCTTCCGGCTCGTGGCGATTCCCTGACCAGTTAGGCTGTATCGTTCGCGTGATGACGGAGTTACCTTTCGGACAACGGAGAAAATATCGCCGAATCCTCCTGAACTCGGTTCCATCCAGGGGCATTTCCCAGGTGGAAGCGGCGACCTTTTCTTTCAAGGGACTCCTATATACCTAGAGGATCTGCTATGCCACGTTTCTACATCCAGTCCCTGTTCGAGCGGCGGCTCGATACGCTCCGCCAGCGGCAGGAGCGCGCCTACCAAGAGATCGACGACTTCTCCCTGAAGGTCGAGGCGTCCACGGACGAGGAAACGGCGAACGTGTTCCGGTCGTACATGGATGTCCCCTGCGGCTTCCGCTACTGCGGCGAACGCTTGCCAGAGATACCGGAAAACGGTCTGCCGTTCGTCGAGGAGTTCCTGGAGCTCAACCGGCGGGAGGCGGCACTGGAGCTGAAGATGCGGACATCGAAGTTTGCGTACTACGAGTCCCGAGTGAAGCCGTACGTGCTCTGGTGCTACGAGTTGCAGTGGTTCCGCATCGAGATCATGCTCGGCGAAGCCGAGAAGCTAACCCTGGACAACGTCCGGGAACTGCTGGACGTCCTGCTCCACGACGAGCCGAAGTTCGCCACGCCCGAGGAGGTCGTCGAGCTCAACATGGATCTCGACGAGGTTGCCGGCTGGGAACGTACTTTCCGCCACAGGCGGCGGCATCTGGTCTGGCTGTTCCAGACGGCGCTGCGGCTGGGCGAGGAAGTGGTCTACTCGTACTTTTGAGCCGAAAGCTGTGTCCTCCGTTTGGCACTTGTTTCGCACATATCGGCAGGGAGGTGCAACCGTAAGA
>CAZTPX010000174.1:0-20253 GCA_964615095.1 uncultured Planctomycetaceae bacterium
CCATCTCGGCGTGATACCAAGAGTGGGGCGGCGGCTGCACGAGAATGCTGTCGTCGCGCAAGGTGACGCCCTTGGAGATCGCATAATCGGTCTCGGGGAAATGTCTACCGGGCCTGGTCGCCCCAGCCACGTCGTCGCTGATGCAGAGCAGAGTACGGTGGAAATGCTTCAGATACAGGTCGATATGCTTCTTCACCACCACGAACGTCTGGGCTTGGGTGAGTTGGCTGCTGAAGCCCGTATGCCCTTCACCCCACATGCCGAACGAACCGATGTCGATGAAGGCCACGTTCGGATTGCCGTCGTAATGCCGGGCCAGGGCGGCGAGAAAGTGGTCCAGTTTCGTCAGGAAGACGGGATCAAGGTAATCCGGCTCCCACAGGGGGCCGTTCGCCCGCGGACCTTTGCCGAACTCGAAGTTGACGCCTTTGGCACCGGCATCCTGCACCCATTTGGGCGTGGCGTATCGCCACCAGCTCTCGCAGCAACTCACGCGGATGGCGATCTTCTTCCCCTTGGGGACCCAGCGCTGTGTGGGCGTATCGAATAAGGACCAGTTGAACTTTCCCTCCTGCGGCTCCAGGAACGACCAGGGCACGCGGAGATAGATTGTCGAGAAGCCGGGCCAGTCGTCGAGAGTGTCCGAGGGCTCCAGTTGCGAGCCGTAGTTCTCGATGAAATTCGAGTAGAAATGAAGCGTCCAACCCATGCCGGGGTTTACCAGGGCCTGGCCGTTGTCCTGCGGCTGGAAGGTGGTCTGCTGGCCCGCGTCGTTGGCCGAGGCGTTCGACAACATCCAGGTTGAGAGCAGGTACAAGAGCGTAATTGACCTAAGACAGCAACGATACCAAGATAATTGTCGCATGATTTCGGACTGTTCTTTGCTTCGATACTCAACGATGTGCTGCCGGTTCGCGGGCTTTCTCCACAGAATGCCGCGTCTCAAGTCGCATGACATCCTGACGATTCATGGCCTCCAGCGGAAGAAGTTGTTCTTGCCGCCCCAGCCGCTGTTCTCGGTAAAGATCAGGTATTCGCCGTCCTTGCGCTTGAAGGCGCGAAGTCCCATGGCGGCATCCTCCCAGGCACTTTGGCCGTTGACTTCGGGGCCGAGAGCAAGGATTTCCACGAGCTTGCCGGTGTTGAGGTCGAAGACGTGAATTTCGCCGAAGAGGTAGGCGAAAAAGACGTAGTCGCCCGCGATTTGCATGCCCATGTAACCGCTATAGGGATAGAGCTTCACTTCATACATGAAGTAATCTGGATTGGTCTCCGGCCTGAATGCCTTGACCTTCCACCTGGACGTGCGGTTGCCTTTGCTCCAATTGTCGTAGCGGGCCATGAAATACTGAGAGGGAGACGTGTCGCCCTCGCCTTTGCGCGCCACGGCCGGGAAAAAGGCCACCATGATGTCCCTGTCGGCGTCGTAGTCCAGGCGGCAGGCCATGCCCCAGGCGCTGGTCTTGCTGCCCTCCTCCGGGAATCGAATATCTTCATATCCGGCGCCTTTGACTCCGCTATAGACCGGTACCCCCTTGTCGTTGATGCCTTTGAAGGTGAAATGCCGCATGAAGGAGCCGTCGGTGCCGCTTTGTGCGGCCCAGAGATCTCCCTTGGAGTCGACACACAAGCTGGTAACCCAGCCAATGGAAGAAGCCATTTTGGCGACCTCCTCGGGCTCTTCCTTGCCGTTTCCATTGGTATCGATCCAGAGGTCGTTACCGCCGATGCGACCCGAGGGAACCGCGATTTCGCCGTCGTAGCGGAAGATCTTGACATAATCGATCACGCCCTGGCCGGTAGTGTACATGACCAGGCGTTTGTCTGGGCCTAGACGCCGGACAATGGACTGGGCACCGCCTGCGCGATCCGGGTCGCTGTACTTGCGGAGGTCCCAATTGTAGCCCATGTACTTCTGCTCCTTGCCGGGCTCGGTCTGGGAGAGATCGAGCTGGAGATGGTTGTAGGTTCCGTAGATCTCGGTGCCGTCGCTGGCCGGGTCAACATCGTAGGTGTTGCAGAACATGAGGCTGTTGACCATCCACCCCAGCTTACCGTCCGGGGTGAACATGCGAAGGTCGGTGCCCTGAAACCCGCCGCCCACATAGAGGTTGCCTAGTGCGTCCACACCCACGCCAGAGATGCCGGCAAAACGGGCGTAGCCGCCAGCGGCGAGGTCGTTGACTAGGCCCGGATGTCTTCCGCTGTAAATACCGCCCTTCTCGCCAAAGGTCCTGGCAAGTGTAGGCTTTGTATCGAGGCCGCGGTAGAATCTGACGTTGAGGTCCTGCCCGTTCTCGGCCACTAAAAGTTGGTCTTTCGCGACGTCATAGCCCAGGGCCCGCGGATTGATCACGTCGGTGAGCTGGCGGCCGGTGAACGTGCCGTTGGTCTTGTAGCATTTGACGACGGCCTTGTACTTCGCGGTGGTCCCGCTGCCGATGGGAAAATTGTTGCCACGCTGGATGATCCAGAGGTCGCCGCGCTTATCAATGGTCATCGGCCCCGGACGCTCGAACGGGAAAGCTCTGCTGACCATCTCTTGCGATTCGCCCTTGAAGTCGCCGACAGGAACGCCGCCGCAGTTGATGGCAAAGAGCCGTTCGCCCTTGGCATTGAGGACTTCGATGCCGCAGATGCCGGGGCCGCCGTAGGATCCGCAGTTGATGACGACATTGCCGTTGGCGTCGGCCTTGTAGTCCGGGAAGTCCTTGACCAATGGTTTCAGCACTCCGCCTGCCAATTCGGCCACATTGATCTGCACATCGTTGATATTGATGAAACGGTTCCGCTTGTCACAGTTGGCCGGCCGTTCGACATACTCGGCAAAGTGGCAGCGGACGGTGTACTTGGCGCCCGACGTGAAACCCGGAAGCGTGTACTTGAATCCTTCGCCCATGCGCTGGCTCTGGTAGACAATGGCAGGGGCAAAGCCCGGCCTGTTTTCCGGCACGACGACAGGCATGGGGGCGTTTCGAATGCCATCGTTGGCCGCTGTAGGAATCTGGTAGGTTGGTACGGGTTCCACTTCCGCTACACGGATTAGGTTATCGCGGGAGTCGGCAACGAAGAGTTCATGCCCGTCGGAGGCCATGCCGCTGATAACGGAGTTGTTTGACTTCTTGTCCAACAGGCTTACCGAGAGCGGCAACGGCCATTGGGCAAAGTCGGGTACGGCGGGGTCCAACCTGACAATCTGATCGACGCAGGCCACGTAAACATACTTGCCATCACCGGTGATGCCGCCCTCGGCTGTCTGAGGTGTGCCGATCGGAAGCCCCCTTGCCACTCTTGCGTTGCGATAGGAAGTGACCGGCTGGCCTCCCTCGTCCCAGTAGGAGCTGGTATAGCAGGTGCCGTCGGGGGCGACCCACATGGCGGAGAGGCCATTGGAGACGTGATTGTCCTGCTCCCGGCACCCGAAGGTGTTGCCCACCCAACTGGTCTTATAGTGCATGCTCGCGACCCCGATCCTGATGGCATCGAAGGTTGCCGTAGCGGGCTTGCCCTCGGCGGCGCTGGCAACAAAGAACCCGAGTTCGAGTCGGCCTTCGAGCGCCACGGGGCCGCCGCTGACGTTCGAAATCATGGACCAGAGCTTGCCGTCACGGGATTTGTAGACGGCCAAGTTCTTGCCCATGCGGACCATCCTGAGCCACAGGGGGAGTGTTTTGGCAAGTTCGATTCCTCCTGAGAAGACGCGGGGGTTCCCTTGCGGAGGTGCGCCCGGCAGTCTGGACATCCAGCCCGTCCAGTTGTCCTTGGCCTTGAAGAACAAGGCGGCCATGGCGCCGCTGGGGGTGTTGTCCGTGCGGGCCATGATACCTGTGACGGCGTCTCCTTTGCCCGTGAAGTCTACCAGTCTCGCAGCAACTTCGAAGTCGCCGGCCTGACGCGTAAGATGGACGAACTGGAAGTGGTCGCTGCCCTTGATATTGAGACCTGCGCCCGCACCGGTAACTCTCAGTGTCTTCTTGTCCCAGGTATGGCTGCCTGCCGAGTCAGGTTGCCCGATAGGGACATCCTTCCACTCGCCCACGGTGAACTTGTCTCGCGAGAGTTTCAGGGACGGCGAGAGCGCGGACGTCGGCGATGGAGTGGAGGGCTCTGTGGCTTGGGATTTCTCCACAGCAGGCACGGTGTTTGCAGCCACGGCGAGCACGCCTACGATGCAGATAATGGTGTTCGTCTTGCTGTTCATGGTGCGCGTTTCTTGCGGTCTTGTCTGTTGGTTCTGATTCACTGGGTCCTCGCCATCGCCGTGGCCACCGGGAGCCGCAGCCTGACGAACATGAGTTTGGTTGCGGGTCCTCGCATTGTCAAGGAGCCGCGTTGTCCGTGTCTTACGAATCGATCGGTCGCCTTGATTTTGTTCAGCTGAGCAAAAAGTTAGAGATACTTGAGGCGTTCGACGCTCGGCCACAAGATGCAAACCGAGCTAACAAGGGGATCTCAATAGTCTTGACTGACTCGTGACTTTGGCTCGATCGACCACAACAGGGATTGATCGGACAGTTCGACCAAAGAAAAAGAAATGATCTTCCTCGTGGACGGGGAGCCTCTGAGGGCTCCCTGGCCACAGGAATACACCTTTATGGTGTATAGACTAGCTCAGAACCTAATTCGATCCTTGTTGAACAAACACCGGGGCTTACCTCCTCGATGGTCCTGATGGCGCGGCCACCGACTTGGTGACAGAAATCAGCTTCAGCTCTCAGATGCCCTCCAGGGCCTCTGGCGTCGATTCTGGAGCCCACAACACCCTCCATGGCTTTGCTGGGACCTCCGAGCAGGCCAAGAAGCGCCACGAGCCTTCCTGGGGCTTGGGACGGCAGGCATGTGATCCTCTCCCAATCTATTGAGGAGTCACGTTTAATGTAGAACTTGGCGGACCTGGATTACTTCCCACCCGCCCACGCCACAGAGCGCGCCAGAACCGCCTTCCAGGCATCGGTCTCCCAGAAGGCAGCCTGGCCCTCGGCCGGTTGGCCTAGGACTGTGCCGGTGAAGACGACCACGCGGCCTTTGCCGTAGTTCGTGCCCGCCAGCAACGGCTCGCCATGATCGCCGGCCAGCAGGACTGTCGCGCCCGCCTTCGCCTTCACCACATGGCGATAGAAGACAGTCGGTGGCTTGTCCCATTTCACGCCCGCCAGCGGCGAATCCTTGGCGGGCGCGGCGAACTTGACCGCCGGTTCGCACCTGCGGATTTCCCACGGGCAGTTCAACCCCACCGGCAAGAACTTGCCCCAGCCGCGCTGCATGTTGCCGGCCTGCCCCAGCGTTGTCAGGCCGCCGAGTATCACCAGCCCGCCGCCCTGCCGTACGAACTCGCCAATCATCCGCACCTGCCCCAAGCCCAACCCGCGGGTCTCGATGTTCGCCAGCACGATCACATCCTGCCTGAACAGCGGCTGCCAGTCCAGCTTGAAGCCCGATAGCTGCGTGTCCTGCTGCTGGTGGAACGTGGTGTAGGCATTGCTCACGGCCGTTTTGTCGCCGATCGTCGCCACCGACTCGTCGATGTGATACAGGCGGTTCCACAGGCCGCGAATCACCAGAACATCTAACTTGTCGTCGCGCTGGAGCTGGAGGCCCGCCGGCGGGGCCATGCCCTTGTAGTGCGCGGCCAGGCGCTCCTCGCTCCACGGCTCTACTAGTTCCAGCACGGCCCGGTCCCATGACGCCTCCACGTTGCCCATGTAGTTGCAGCCGACGCCCATGAAGCCCATGTCCGCGTGCTCGAAGGAGAGGGTGAAGTCCTGGTAGACGTTGGGCTTCTTGAAGTCCGTCGCCTTGATCTCCAGCGTCGGGTTCGAGATCGCCAGCACGCCGGGCAGCGGGTGCATCACACAGTCGTCCATGTTGATACGGAAGACGAGCTTGTCGGCCGCGTTGTCCGCCACCTTCAGGCGGAAGGTCGCCTTGTACTTGCCGGGGATGCGCGGGTAGCTGTAGGTGTTGGCCATGATTCCGGGCGGGCGATCTGGCTTGCCGCGGACGGCCCCGCCGCTGAGGGCGTCGGCGTCCTTCACGCGCTCGGCCGTCGTTTCGCCGCCGCCCCAGTTCACCGGCGCAACCACGTCACGCCAGGAGGGCTTGCCGCCGACGGGTTCCGCCTTCGGCGCAAGCTGAAGATCCTCCGCGCTGGGCACGGCGGACTTGACCTCGGCCCCCTTCTCGTACTGAGCCGCCGGCGTCGGGCAGTCGGCCTCGACCACCAGCATCGCCCAGTACGGGATCTGCTCCACGGCGAAGGCGAGCTGCCCGCGCTGGCGCTTCGGCTCCAGCGGCCGAATGTCGCACGACGGGAAGTTCACCAGCACGGCCCGCTTGAAGGCCTTGGGCTCCTTGAACGTCACGGCCACGTCCTTGGCCGGCTTGCCCGACAGGGCCAGCTTGTCTTTGGAGTTGACCGTCTTGCCTTCCGGCGGATTGATGAGGTGGACGACGAAAAGCGTGCCGCCGCCCGGCGCCGACCTCACGGCCGCGAACGGCTGCCACCACACCTTGCGGGCGGACTTCACCGACACGTTTTTGTCCGCCTCCGCCCACGTCTGCAGGCCGGCGTCCCACAGCAGCGAGGCGAACCGCGCGCCGAAGCGATTGAAGTCTGCCGCCTGGAACTCCGGCCCCTGATACCAGCCCATCATGTGGCTGCGGAGGGCGAGGTTGATGAAGAAGTTGTACGGCTGGTTGCCGCCGCGGTTGAAGGGGTACGTCGCATGATGCCCGCCGTAATAGCGCACGATCTCCGCCTCGCGGCGGATCAGCCCGGCGTATTCCGCCCACGTCACGTCGCCGGGGAAAGCGAGGGCCTCGTTGGCGACCAGGCCGTCGTCCTTGCACTTCTCGCGGAAGCTGGGCGGCGTGTTGTCCGCGCCGATGGACCATGTGATCGCTGTCGCGGCATTGTAGCCGAAGACGTAGCCCGGGCACTCCTTCCAGATTGTCTCCTTCATCCGCTTGACCAAGCGGAGGTTGGCCGCCTCCGAGTCGAATTTGTTGCCTCCGAGCCACGACCCGTCCAGCGTCTGGCAGCGCATGGCGGCAAATTCGCCGTCGAACCGCACGCCCTTGTAGCCGAACATCTTCGCCGAGCCGATCAGCTCGTTCACGCCAACGTCCAGCACCTCGTCCCGCGTGCAAGGATACCACACGGAGCACCAGTTACAGCCGCCCGGCGTATACGGGGCGAACCATCCGGCGCCCTTGTAGCCGGCCTTTGCCATCTCCTCCGGCGTGTCGGGCACCATATGCTTATCGCCGGGCTTGGGAGGGCCGAGAGCCTCCATGAAGTCGAGGTAGGCGGCACTGTAGTTCTCCAGCCACGGCCGGCCTTCCGTGTAGCCGGTCATCTCCGGGTGGCAGCGGAGGTTCTCGTACGTCACCGGGCCGCCACCGGCCGCCTTGCCGTAAGTCACGTACTGGATGCCCTGGGCGCGGAACGCCGCGTAGACCTTGTTGGTGTTCGTCTTGGACTCGCTGTAGCCGGTCTGCCCGGCCCAGTAGCGGTCATCCTTGGGAGTCAGGCAGTCGAAGTCGCTGGGGCCCCAGCCGAACTGGTCGAAGAAGTTGCCGTATTGCGACCGCCACTGCTGGGAGAACTCCGCGGCGTACTTGTCGGCAATGTCGTCGATCGTTCCGGGGAATTGTATGCCGCCGTGGTTGCCCCGGCCCCACATCAGCACCTGATGCACGCTGGGGGCGCAGGTGAAGTATTCGCTCTTGCGGGCGAACCGCGCATCGCCGCGAACGAGAGTGGCGCGCAGTTCCACGCCCAGCCACTCCTTCGCCCGCCACTTGTCCTGCCAGTTGAACGTCTGTCCCGGCTCGACGGTAATGTCCTTCTCGGCCAGCTTGACGGCCGTGTCGATGTCGTGGACCAGCTCCACGACGAGCTTGGCCGATGCCGCCTGCTTGTCCGGATTGGCGACGACGACCTCCATCGAGACAGTATCCCCCGGCTTGCAGTAGATCTTCTCCGGCCAGGCCCTTTGGACCTGCAGCTCTGCCTGGCATACCCCGCCGACGAGAAGCACCAACGTAGCAACGAGTGTCTTCTTCATGTTATTTGCCTTTCTCTTGGAGCTGACATTTCCCGGATGACCTCGCGCTGACGACCACCGCCAGTGTGGTGGTCCAGTTGCCTATAGGAAAAAAGGCAAGAGTTCACGGGATTCGCACCGTAGTTTTGGCCATCGGGATGCCACAGCGGTGGCGCGAGAAAATACAGTATTGTTGCCTGGCGCGGCGGTGTCAATCGACCCCGCAGGGAAACTGCAACGGCAGAATTCTTGCCAACTTCTTGGGGTAGCCGCTCATCGCGTGCTACCGTTCGACAGCGGTTCGGCTACTTATCGGAACGCGAGGTGTCCTGCTCCTGTCGAGTGGCGATGGGCACATAGCCGATTTCGAGTCCCTTGGGTGGGGTGACTAGCTGAGCTGGGTCGAGGTCGGCGAGTTTGCCGACCGTGGGCGGCGCGAGATAGTCGCGGTCTTTCGTCCAGACGCGGTGCAGTTTCTCAACCTTCGTCTGCATCTTCTCTCGCTCCTCCTTGGTCAGATCAGCATTCAGCAACGCCGGCTGATCGGCGAAACGGTACCAATAATAGGTCACCACGCTGCCATCGCCGAGGTGCGCCTTGAACGGCCCGGCGACCGGACCCGGTTTCCTGAAAGAGCTATCTGGAGCTTCGGGAGTGTCGTAGGGTTCTGACGGATCCTCCTTTGGCCGATCGAAACGCATTTCGGCCAATCCAGACGTGACCGGCACCTCGCTGGGCTTAGCCGTGACCCACCGGTTTTTCTTTCCGTCGTTCTGGAGGTGGAAGTATTCGGGGAGCACCACGCGGGCGCCGGTCGGCGAGTTGACCTTCTTAACGAGTTGCTCGTTCCACTTGTAACCGTAGGTCGTGGGGTCTGGCGCAATTGGCGTGGCGAATGAACTCCAGGCCATCGCAACCTTCTTACCCCTCGGCGAATTCTCCGCATAGATCTCCCATGTCGAGCCGCCGTTGGCGCGGAAAGTCTGCACATAGGCACCGGCGGGATTGATCGTGCCGCTAACCGCCGAGCCGCCCTCGAACCAGGCCTTCACGTCGTCCCAGAGGGCTTTCTTGTTATAGGACGTCAGGCGGTGCAGGACGACGGTCCTACCATCCGGCCCCACGGGGAAGGAAGTCGGCGCAACGCGGGCGTAGGTCTCGCCCTTCTCGTCAACGGACAGCGCGGCCGGCACATATTGGGTCTCCATCTGAAAGGGCTTGTTCGGGGCCGAGGGACGCGAGTCGAGCAGCAGGCCGGCATATTTTGGATTCACCTCGGCGGAGTGCGACCAGAAGTAGGGCGTGAAGAAACACACCGGGCCTTTGAAGTTCTTGGTACTGAGGAACAGGGTCCAGCAGTTGTCGCCGGTCGGGACATTCTTTCCGCCGGTGGTCGGCTTGGCCGCCGTCAGCGGCAGTGGCAGATAGCCATAGCCGAACAGATCACCGCAGGTGCCCTGCTTGACGTTCAGGCCATCGATCGGGAAGAGCAGCCAGGGGCTTAGCTGGGCCACACCATACAGACCTTGGGGCCTGTCCCACGTCCCGCGACCATGCGCGGGCCCGTTGGCGATCTCATTGAAATTCACGGCCACGCCGCCCATGATGAACTTCGGCGTCTCTGTCGGGAAGCGGGTATCGCGCCACCAGCCCAGTCCGCCTTCGACGTCGGAGTAAAGATTAGCCGGCGGCTTGCCTTCATACTGCGCATGCATCCACGTGCCGAAGAGGCCGGTCTGGAAGCGATGCCCCGGATACTGCTGCAACAGCGGCCAAGCTGCGGCGTAGAGCGAAAACCCCGCGTTGTAGGCATCGGGGACCTTGTCCGAGGAGACCAGTAGGTAGCCTGCCATCTCGGCTTTCTGGACCTCAGCGGAGGAGGCCGCGGTCGGCAGAGCGATCCTCAGGGCGGCGAGGAGCGTAAGGGCAAAGGCAGCGGACATTTGGAATGTTGCAATTCTCATTAGGGCGTTCTTTCGCTCGTAGGTGGGTAACTGTACCGCGATTGGCAACCGGCCGGCTCGTCAGCCCTCGATTATAGTCGCGTCGAACGCCTTGTCAAAAACGGTTGGCTTCGATCTGCTCCGAAAGCCAGCATGACCCTTGGCTTGTTCGAGGATAAGGTTCTTGACCTCGGGAATGGTCCCCTTGCCGAAGATGACTTTGGTCGGGTTGTAGAAGGTGAAGTTGAGCATGTTGGGTTCGTCGATCTGGTTCTCGGACGGATCTGCCTACATCATTGCAGTTTGTCTCGCGTCGTCAAGCAGTCTGTCGAGTGTCGAGGATAGCAGATGAGGTCGATCAATCCAAAGAAAAAATGATCTTCTCGATGGCCGAAGGCCATCAGAATCTATCTAAGTGATAGATAGACTAGCTCAGACCCCAAAACCGATAAAAGGGCTTCCCTTGCCGTCGATGGTCCCGATCGTGGTGCTGATTTCAACCCGATAGTTGAGGCCGGTTCCTGGATGCCCTCCAGGCCCTCCCACGTCGATGCTGCCGGCCGCGACGGCCTTCAGGGCTGTTTCGGCACCTGGCAGGCCAGGGCCCCATTTCGCGTGCCCGGGGACGTCGGACTAAAGTCATCGATGATTATGATTTTGCTCATGTGAACAAAATTACGGTGCTGGCGGCATGCGGCTGTTGCAACGCCCCGGCCATTCTGCTATTGTGAAGGCGTCGCGCGACAACAGCGACGTCTCGCTAACTCTTGACTTCTAACTTCTTCTGACCTTCCGGCGCTCGTCGCCACTTTGGTCGTCTACCTTCCGATTCCCGCGGTCGTAAGCATCGCTTGGTGCTCTGCGGGTTCGGGTCTATTGGTCATTGCTGCGTCCGGCGGAACCTCGCCGAGACGCAGCCAGTTCGTGAGGACGAATCATGACGAGAGCTTGGAGTTTACAGGATGTGTCGCGATTGCTGAACGTGAGGGCGAGCCGCATTCACTACGCGCTCATTACAAGGGCCGTTGAAGAACCGCGGCTACGAATAGGCAACCGCCGTGTCTTTGAGGCGGCGGATGTCGAGCGGCTGGCAGCACATTTTCATGTTTCGATCGACGAGCGATCGCCCGAGATCGCGGCGAACAAGCACGCCGGTGAGACGCTATAAGGCGTTATGAACGAAGTTCAAAAAACAAAAAGGCCCGCACGGAGAGAAGATCCGTGCGGGCCGAAACACAGAAAGGTGTATCACTATGCCCAGTCTAGCCGACGATCCCCAGGCTGTCAAGACGATGGACAGCGCTACGCTGATGAAACACAGGCGGCCCGAGTCCAAGTGGTTCAAGACCAAAGCCGCCAAGCTGCTATCTAAGAAAGGCGGTCACGGTCTCATCGGGCTCAAGATCCCGCACTGGGTCGGCCATCTTGGCCTGACTCCACTCGAAGTCCGGGTGCTGAGCCTGATCATTCATTGGTTCGAGGGAGAAGATCCGATAGCGCAAGTCGTCAGAATCTGCAGCGCCTCGAAGAAAGAAGAGCGGTTCATGATGACCAGCTACTCGGCCATCGCTGACGAAGTTTATTGTGAGCGCCGGTCGGTAAGGAGGATCCTTACGAAGCTGGTTGCCGGTGGGTTCATCCACTGGCAATCGGTGCCATCCAAGAAGGGCGGCGCTAACTGGCTGGCCATTCGACCTTCCTTGGAACTCACGAACAAGGTCATGGAGCACACCGGTGGCCGAAACACCTGGGTTCGGCTCTGGCTCCAGATGGCGCTCGGGAAGCAGCCGCATGCGCAAAGCTGGTTGCTGAGTCAGTTAATCTACTTCACAAGCCGGCCGGGAGGGGTCTATCGAGAGAAGCGGAGATGGATCGTCCAGGGCCCCAGGATGCTCAGTAAGTCGCTCGGGATGTCGCGGATGACGGTGGTCGATGCGCTGAAGAAGCTCAAGGACAAGGGCCTGCTTGGATACAAAGTCTGGCCGTATAAAGGTCAGAAAACGCTGCATATTCGCTTGCGCCCGAACGCTATAGCCGAGCTGCTCGAAGGATCGAGAAAGGCGTATGAAAAGGCTTTATCGAGAATTTGCGGCATACCCCCATCTTTGGTTGACTAGGGGTGGGCGCCACCGTCCACGGGTGGGCGCCACCGTCCACCTGTTGGCACATCACCGTCCACCTGTTGGAGCGCCACCGTCCACTACATAGAGAGCATAAAGAACATAGACTTACCCTCCATACACGCTTACGCGTGTATGTCGACACAGAATAATTAGAAGCAGCTTCGCTGCTTCTCTTTATTCAGGATACGAAGTCGACAGCAAATGCAATCACCTCGAACCGAAGCAGCCATCCTGCTCGAACCCTTCAAGACTTTCTCTCGACCGGGAGAGCTGACTGGGCCGTCACCTTCGAACGTACCGATCGGCTTGGGGCTGGCGGCCGGCCCGGCCGTCTCGACTAAGGCGGTCCCGACAACGACCGATCCCGGCTCGCCAACGGCTCCGGTTGGGGCGCCGGCCCGAACCAGCTCTTGTCCCGCTGCTCCTGCCGGCACATGACAGCCGGAAGCTCTGCCATTCTCGCTGTGCTCGCCGCTGTGGGCAGCCAGTCATTGCTGGAACAGCCGCGGGGCAAAGTCGTACAGGCACTTGCGCCAGGTCTCCCACTCGTGCGATGTGCCGGGTGCCTCGAACCAGACTGCCTTGATCCCGGCCTTGTTCAGCGCCTCGACCGCCGTCTTGCCCGAGCCCATGCGGCCCAACTCGGCCGTGCCGGCGCCCATCCAGACCAAGAATGGTTTGGGCTCGTCGATCTTGGCGGCAGCTCTCCCCATTCCACCGCCGCTGAACGCCCCGATGTAGGCGAACTTATCGAGGTTGCCAAACCCAATTTGCATCGCCTGGCCGGCGCCCATCGAGAGCCCGGCGATGGCCCGGTGCGTCCGGTCCGGGATCGTCCGGTAGCTGGCGTCGATCATCGGCACCAGCTCGTTGACGACAAGCTCTGCGAAGGCTGCATTCCCCCGCGAGGGTCCTGGGGGCTCTGAGAGGGTGGGCGCCGGGCAGGCCCAAGTCACTGGCACCGGCGGCTGCTTTTTTGCTCAGCGGAGCAAAATGTTCGGCGGGCAGATCGCCGCGATCCGGTCCTTTCCAACCATCGACCATCGTCGGTTGCAGGCACCGGATGCAAGGGCTAACTACGGTGTAGCCCAAGCACAACGCCAAGAGTGCGATCGCAAATACCGCATAAGTCACCACCAGACGGTCTCTAATTGCCCCTCCTCATCAGAATCTCCACTCGGCTTCCTCGTCTTCGCGCCGCGCCCGGCCGCGGTAACTCGCTGCGATGCCTCGTAGCACGGATGCTGTGCGGGGCGACTCGATCTCAATCCTTGCGGCGAGGGAATCGTACTTCTCGGTCTCCTGACGTTCTAGCGAGCCGCCTTCGTACGGGGACCGCCAAGTTGCCCCGCGAGAATTCAAGATACCAATGTGCATGCCTTCTTCGATGTCTTCGCTGGCAATTCTTTCTAGGACCTTCCGTACAGCGAAACATGGCCAAGTTCCGTCGCCGTCCTTTGGACTATTGGCCAACATCTGACCGATTGTATAGTCGCATATTTCGCCTCGTCCGCACTCGTCAGCGAGTTTCCGTGCACTCGTCACCCAGCTCTCCAGGAAATCCGAATCGATGGTCCCGTCTAGCTGCTGGCCGGGAATCGTTTTCCATGAATGGAGGAGCCGGTGCGCCTGAGCAACAGCAGCACTGGTTGCCTTGCTTATTTCCTTCGCCTCGCATTCTGGCTTGCGGGAACAATACGCGATTTTCAGGACATCCAGCAGCGCCTCGGGCTTCCGGCTCAGCCACCGATGAATCACGCGTGGCGGAGTGTCGCCGTGGTCGAGTAGGGTTAGGTAGCGCCACTCAAGGCTTGCGACTCGCCCTTCGTCGACATCATCGCGCTCCTGAACGTGCTGGAAGATGCGGCGAATGTCGTACTGAAAATGCGTCAAGTTGTCGTGGAGCTGCACTTCATCGAGTTGCAATGCCTGCTCAAGCGGTCGCAGCAACGATTCGACCGACAAGGACCTCTTATTGTGCAGCGCCCTCCCGACAATGCGTATGGCATCGAGCGAGCGTTCGTGCTCTATAAGTCGTTCGACGACGTACTCGACGTCGCCGCTTTCGAGACGCGGATTGAACGCCCTCGCGGTGCGCCAGTACGCGTCGCGAACTTCGAGGCCAAGTCCCTCAACCCGCCTCAGAACGTCCGGGCTGAAAAAGAAGGTTGCAAACAATTGTGCGACCGCGTCACAAGTCCACGCTTGAATCGGTAGGTTGTCAACCCAGCCCCAGCCCTCGGTATCAAAACGACGGCCGATGAACCCAGCAGCCCAGCTCCGAAGTTTTTCATCACCCTCCACAAGCCCTGCTGGCAATATCACCGTGAGGAACTGATCCGAAGTAATTTGCGCGAGGGCGTACCCTACGGTGAATGGCGACTTGGCCCGACGCGCAAGCTCGCTGATGCCTTGTATTCCGCTTGTACTGAGGATCTCATTTATCGCCTCACGTTGCTTCCTGGATAGCTCCTCCGCCGCCTCTTGCGGGGAGAGGCGATCCGACTCCATATAACTGCCTGGCCAATCCTCGAACAGCCAGTCGTAGCGTAGGACCGCATCGTTTGGCTCCACGCGAATCTGTAGGTTTTCGAGTGAATCGACGACGTCGATGGGCAATGACCATCGCGCGTCCCTGTATGCGCGATGTCGCTGTACCTTTTGCCGAAGCGCGTCTGACAAACGCTTTCGTGATGCCGCATCTATCCCTTCATTGGTTAGAATGCCAAGACGATTGATAATTCTCTGATGGAGTATCCTCGGCAATCGTTCGATGTGCTCAATCAACTGGCACCAGCGATCAACATTCACGCCCGCCTGCTCGATCAGGCGTTCGGACGTGCCGCAAACCTGTTCCCAAATCTCCGCATTGGTGGCTCCCGGTGACCAAGTCGTCGGCCACTCGCGCCAATTCGGCCGTTGGATAGGGAACGCTGCTCCACCAGTCATTTCGGGCAGCAGTGACAGTAGGAGCGGCCAAGCCGCATCCGCACGGTGCTCAATGAGTCGGTCAATAACCTGAAGTCGCTGAGCAACAGTAGCGGTTGTTTGCGGGTACCATGGCAAGAATATCTGCGATAGAGTCGTCTTTGGCCTGTTGCCCCATCTTCCACCAGGGTCTCGCGAGTCCAAGTCAAGTAAGACCCGACACACGCGAGCCAGATACTGTGGCGACCACGCGATCGTTTCGAGCGCCCAGAGAAGCCCCGCATGATAACAGCCGCCCGTAAGCCCGTCACCCTCGTAGCCGAGTAGCTTAACAAGTTCAGACTGGTTCCGCGCAATGTCAAGTTCGACAGCTTGGAGAAAAGAACCCGGGCTTGCCTCTGCCAGCAAAGGCAACACCCCTCCCAACGACGCCCATCGCTTCCAGTTCGCGATTGCCGGCAAGACCTTGCGAACGATCGAGTCGATTTTCGCTGAGACATTCCAAGTGGTAGGAAGTCCGATTGTCTCGGACAACGAAGCGAGCAAGGCCAGGGTTTCAGCCGTGTTCTCTTTCAGCGGGCCGGAGAATCGCGGTGTCTTACCGCGCAAGTCCGCATACCAGCGTTCCGCGTCAGGTAAATCGAACTTGGGGTCATCCTCACCAAGGACTTCGGCGGCGACTTGGAGGAACACGTTGAATTGCGACTCGGTCGTGAATCGTCCGATAAGCATCCACGCGTCATCCTTGGAAAGCAAGCCCCAGCGATTCGCCGCATACATTAGGAGTGGCTCCGGGCAGTTTGCTAAGGCAGTTGCCTGCTGTTCCGTTGCTTCATACGGCTGCCCCGCGAATCGCTCAACCACCGTCCGATCAGCTTCGCACTTTGAATGCCATGCGCCGATCCAGAGAAACGGCGTCGCCGCGTACGCTCGTTCGGAGACGCTCCACGAGGGGCAGTTCAGGTCGGGGCTCTGCGTCAACTGCCGTTTCAGAATTGTCGAACTACCTCCCGCCGCGCGCGCAGCCTTCGCAGCTTCAACTTCGCCGAATCCAGCGCCCCGTAGCGCCTTTGTCAATTCAAACTCACGGGTTCGTGGGAGTCGCATCGGGTTGATCTTCGGGCTTGAGAAATGCGTGGCAGTGACGAGAACGTGGTGCCCGTTTCGAACTGCCAAAGTGATCATCTCCGCTTCGAGCGTCAACTGCGGCTTTGCGACTAGCACGAGCGGCGTCTTGCTGGCACGTAACGTATCCCAAGCCTCGCGACTCTCAACCAGCACCGAACGGCTGTGGAATCGATTGCGATCGGCCTCCTCAATGGACTCAAGACACGCGCAGAAGAAATCGACCACTTCGGTTGGTGAGCGTGATTCGAGTGCAAGTGTCCGTGCCGGTCCCGCCAACCACTCTATTACGTTCTTCCGTTCCTCTTCTCTTGAAGCCAGAAAAACTCCGGGTGTAAGGTTCGGTTCCGTTCGGGTTACGACGCTCTGCCAATACTGGTCGACATCCTCGACACCAGGTGGACGAATGCCGAGCAAAGTGGCGAGCCAGATCGACACGGCTGGGGCAGTTTCAAGCCACTGCTCCAGGTCATCGCAGTCGTATGCTCTGACATCCTTCCAGGGACCGGACTTCTTCTTGGCCTCACACCAACGCAGCTTGTTCACGCGCCGATCCGGCCATTTCCGAGGCGTGACGAAGAGGAAGGAAGCCCTTGACGGATCGATCCCCAAAGGGTCTTTGGCCCGCTTTAAGTAATCTTCATTGGCCTTTGGAAGCACGCCGACGTCCGTTCCAATTTCCCACCCGCTGACGCCGGTTGGAACGAAAGAATTGCCTATCTCGGTCTTCACGAGCCCATCCCAGCCAGGCCGCTGGACGCCCTCCATTGCCGGGAAGGAAACGAATTCCGGACTGGACAGCGTGGCATGTACAAGACGCCGGATTAGCTCCGGCAATCGCGAGCGAGCGTCGATCATATCGGCCCACTGCACAAGATTCAGCGCGCGGACGCCGACGAATCTGCCGCTCGGGGCGATGAGCACGAGCTCCGTTTTTTCCAATCGATCCAGCACGGCGGGCAAACGCCTCGCCTTGGAATCGTCGATCAGGATCTTATTTGGGATACGGCCGGACGCGACAGTCGCAAGCGTAGAGAACCGCTGCCAATCGTCTGAATCCTGGCCAATCTGAAGCGACTTTCCAAGCAGCCTTAAACCGTCATCGGTCTTTGGGGGAGGCGAAAGCCCGCGCTCCATCCGACTCATTTTGCCAAAGTCCAGACTGTTTTCCCTGCAGAACTGTCGGAGCGACTTGCCCAAAGCAGTGCGACGCTTCCGGACAAAACTCCCAAAACCATCGGTTTCCATCTTTCCAACTCCTGGTGTGTTGTGAGTTCAGACAACGCCGTTGTAATTATTCACAACACACGATTGTCGCCAACCCCTCTTATGGTGAGGTGCTCAAAAAACTCTGGCTGAATTGGCGAAGCAAGGCACAAGGTTACCACTTCGGGAGCCAAGGCATGTCCAACTGCACCGATATTACACGACCGTTGCCGCAGGAACGCCTCTGCGATATTGCAACCATCGTGGCAACCGGCATTCTGGGCATGAGCCGGAGCGAGCCAGTCTCCCGGAGGCCCTGGTATCGATTCTGGTGCGGCGTAGGATCCCCACGAAGATTGAAGTGAAATAACTCGCACGCAGGGGTATCCTGATGGGCCGGGCGGCGGTAAGAATCGCGATTGGACATCGACGAGTCATGTCTTTATTCCGTGCCAGGGCTCCGGTATGACGATTAGCATGGCCAGCTTGGGCTCCGCCGTCACGGCCCGCTGCCCTGGCCTACCTGCACTCTCGGCAGCGAGTGGCGATACGCCCGAAATGCGGGCTGCCTGTCCGGCCCTGATTTGCGAGAGGCTCTCGCAACCCCGTGCGATCTGTGCCTATAATACCGGGGACGCGAGCGTCGTCAGCTTGCTTCCGAACACAATTCACCTAGAAGGTGGTGAAAGCCATGCAAACTTCCGCAACGGACGCTCCCCTCTCTGTTTCTACTGACGGGACGGCAGGTCCATACGTGGTCGTTACCGCTGCGCAATTCAGACCTGTCACTGAGGCGCTGCGAGCTGAGGGGATCTCCTTCCGCGTTGATGAGGATGCGGTCCTCCTGAACAGGATGCCGGCACTCGCTGTTATCAATCTCGGCAGTGGTGTAGATGTGGGGCAAGTCCAGCGGGTGCTGGATCGCGTCGCTGCTGATCTTCAAACGACGGGAAAGCACCGGCACCGCTCGCCAACTCGGCAGGAACTGGTTGTGCGGGGCGACGTAGCGGCGATCCAGGAATTGAGGCGACGTCTCGAAGTGGCGTCGGTGAAAGAATGGACCCGGCGAACCGACATTGAGGCGCGCTCACGCAAAACGGTGCCTCAACGGACGAGTGTCTACTGCTTTTCAAAGCAAGTACCTGCCATAGGTCGCCAAGCCGCCGTCTTACTACGGGGTCGCGGTCCCGGTGATGGGGAGGAGTTGTACGTAAGCAGCGTTGTTCCGCTGGCGGGACGCGAGCCGTTGAGCCTGGAACAACACGACGAGGTAGTCAGCGACTTCCGTAACACCCTACTCAAACCCTTAGTGCGCGATCTCAGCATACGTATTCTATACTACGACGTGAATACAAAACTATCTCTGGAGGAGATACTGTCTCCGGAGGCGCTCGCACGGCTGCGGGCGTTCTCCATGGTCGCGAATAAGGGCAACCTTCACTCCCTAGATATGCGAAGATGGGCTGAGTTCATCGGACAAACGCATCTTGATGACACAGTAATCGGTCGCGAGTTGCTTGCCGCATGGTTGGATGACGAAGACTTCTCGCAGGATCAGCACAACAGGTTGATCGACGAATTTGAATCGGGGCGACAACTTCTCAATGTGTACGATGAAGAGAGACGTGAGAAATGCCCCGAATAGCCGAAGTAGCGGGTTGGTTGACCGCAGCTCCGAAACCGGTCATCTGTTTAGACACCTGCGATATTCTTGAAATCGTCGAGTGTCTAGACTGGGAAGGACAGGGCAGAGCGACGAGAGGTGTCACGTGTATCGAGCCCGCTCAAAGGCTGCTCGACACATTGGCCGTCAATCCCGATCGCGCTCAGATTATCATTACGGACTTAGTTGCGGTGGAATGGAACCAGAACATAGCAGGTATCCGTGCAAAAGCCGCAGCTTTCCTCACAAAGGTTGACGAGATTTTTGGACAACCATATCAAGCTGCGGGGTTCGCTGGCACCGTGTTACCAGCCCGCGTTCCTGTGTCAGGAAGCTCCCTTGTCGCTGACCTAGAAGCCTTATCGCTCGCATTGTTAAACCAAGCTACCAGGCTGAATCACTATACGGCCCAGATCAACCTTGCTCTACAGCGAGTAATGAACAAGCGCCGCCCTTCCCATGACGGCCATATTAAGGACTCGATCAACTTTGAGCATTATCTTGAGCTAGCTCGCCGCCTTCGTGCTGGAGGTTTCGCGGAGGAGATCGTCTTCGTGAGCAAAAATAAGAAGGATTACTGGGACGGGAACCTCTCCCACATTCATCCTGATCTGCTTCCAGAAATCACCGACGCCGCTGTCGGGATCGAGTTTTTTGGATCTTTAGATGCGGCGTTGGGGTTCTTGCACATTTGACGCGATTCAGGCTTCGCTGTGGATTTTGCAAATGCAAGCCCCACCGTCAGCCCTGCGGCCGTATCCGTGCCTCGCACCGTTCCGACTTGCCATCGCCGAGAAGCCGTCCGGAAGTCGGGTAAATCGTCGCAGCGCCCTGCCGGGGTGGCTTCGCAAGTTCGAGGCGCATCAGGGCGGAGTGCAAAGAGAGCGATTGAATCGGTACCCCACATTTTGTTCAGCTGAGCAAAAATCATTCGTGCCCACGTCACCCAACTCGGGCCTTCCAGACCGCCCGGGATCGCCGCTGCCGCATCGAGATTCCGGAACTCGGTTTGCGACCATGCCGCCAGCTCGCCTTGATGGGCCGCCAGCGCGCCTTAATGCATTGCGTAGGTGATCGCATTACGGGACTTTTCCACATAGCATGGACTTTACGAGAGCCGGATTCCGTCTTTGTGAAACCGCTTTGAATCCAGGGAACGAGCGGTAACGAACAATAAGATGTTCGGAGGCGGATTAACTACCGAGACCCAGTGGTCC
>CAZTPX010000175.1:0-20138 GCA_964615095.1 uncultured Planctomycetaceae bacterium
ATCAAGGCCATGGACGAGATCACGGGGCCGATCCTGGCGATCACGCTGGTGCTCAGTTCGGTGCTGCTGCCCAGCGCCTTCCTGGGCGGCATCACGGGCCAGTTCTTCCGCCAGTTCGCCTTGACGATCGCGGTGTCGATGCTCATTTCGGCCATCAACGCCATGACCATGACGCCGGCCCGCGCGGCCTGGATCTTTGGCCGCCGCAAGCCGGGTGAGCACGGTGACCAAGGGAAGGAGGCGCTGCCCTGGTGGAGTTTCGCCCTGTTGGGCGGGGTTGTGACGGTGTGGATGCTGGCGCCAACTTGGGGCGTTTCGCTGGGCCTCCCCGGCGCGGCGGAGGGCGGCGAGGCGACGCCCGGCGGCATGAAAGCCACGCTGCTGGCGGCGGGCGTGTATCTCGTCCTCTTCCTCCCCGGTGCGGTTGCCGGGGGAGTAGTCGGTAGGATCGTGATCCGGCCGGTAAACTGGGTGCTGGGCGAATTTTTCCAGGGTTTCAACTGGGTCTTCAACGGGGCGACGCGGGTTTATGGGAAGAGCGTGGGGTTGTGCCTCCGCCTGAGCGCGGTCGTACTCCTGGTCTATCTGGGCCTGATCGGCCTGACCGGTTATGGCTTCACCTGTGTCCCTGCGGGCTTCATCCCCAACCAGGACAAGGGCCGGCTGGTGGTCAACGTGCAGTTGCCTGACTCGGCCTCGCTGGAGCGCACCGTGGAAGTCATGGAGAAGGTCGAGAAGATTGCCCTGGAGACGCCCGGCGTGGCCCACTCGATCACCAACCGCGGCCGGTCGTTCATTCTCAACGCCATGTGCTCGAACCTGGGCTCCGCGTTCCTGCCCTTGCAACCTTTCCACGAGCGCCGCGACCCGTCGCTGAGCGCGGATGCGATTGCCGCCCGGCTGCGGCAGCGTTTTCAGCGTGAGGTGCCTGAGGCCCGCGTGAACGTCTTCGGGGCCCCGGCGGTGGACGGGCTGGGCATGGCCGGCGGCTTCAAGCTGATGGTGGAAGCGGCCGGCGACGTCAACTTCGAGGCCCTGCAGACCCAGGCCGACGAGTTGGCCGCCGAGGGCAACCGGCAGCCCGGTCTCATCGGCCTGTTCTCTGGTTTCCGCGCCCGCACGCCCCAGCTTTACGTGGACGTGGACCGTACCAAGGTCAAGACGATGGGTGTGCAATTGACCGACGTCTTCGACGTGCTGCAGGCCTACCTGGGCAGCTACTACGTCAACGACTTCAACCGCTTTGGCCGCACCTGGCAAGTCAACGTCCAGGCCGAGGCCGCCTTTCGCACGGATGCGGAGGCCGTCAAGCAACTCAAGGTCCGCAACGCCGACGACGACATGGTGCCGCTGGGTTCGGTGGCCGCGGTTCGCGACTCGACCGGGCCGGTGCAGATCGTCCGCTACAACATGTTTCCGGCCACCGCCATCAACGGCGCCGCGCTGCCTGGCGTGAGCACCGGCGAGGTCCTGGCGCGGATGGAAAAGCTGGCCGAGAAGTTGCCGCGCAGCATGGCCGCCGAGTGGACCGAGTTGAGCTACTTGCAGAAGCAGTCCAGCCAGATCGAGCAGTTTCGGGACTTGCAGCAGAACCCCTTCAGCGCCTTTGCCCTAGGGGTCGTGCTGGTCTTCTTCGTGCTGGCGGGGCTGTACGAGAGTTGGTCGCTGCCCTTGGCGGTAATCCTGGTCGTGCCCATGTGCCTGCTCAACGCGTTGGCGGGGATCTGGCTGGCGGGGATGGATGTGAACATCTTCGTGCAGGTGGGTTTCGTGGTGTTGGTGGGCCTGGCCGCCAAGAACGCCATTTTGATCGTGGAGTTCGCCCGCGATCGGCAGGAGGAGGGCGCAACGCGTTTCCACGCGGCGGTAGAGGCCGCCCGCGTGCGGCTGCGGCCGATCCTCATGACCTCGTTCGCCTTCATTCTCGGCGTCTTTCCGCTGGTCATCGCCCACGGGGCCGGCGCCGAGATGCGGCGCACGCTGGGCACGGCGGTCTTCGCCGGCATGATCGGGGTGACGCTCTTCGGCATCTTCCTCACGCCCGTGTTCTTCTACGTCATCCGTCGCTTCAGCGGCCCGCGAAGTCGAGATTAGCCACAGAGGACACAGAGTTCACAGAGAAAGGACTATTACGCCGGCAAGAAAGACACTCAAGTGCGGCGAGCGAACTGTAAAATGGATTGCCAATCCGTCCTACAGGCTCCGTGATTTTCTTTCGTGCCGGGGTAAGAGACGGGCCTTCTCACTCCTCTGTGAACTCTGTGTCCTCTGTGGCTAATCTATTTTTCTCTCAGCTTACGCAAGCAGAATCGTCTCGCCCGCAACGACCCGCTCGCCGGGCGCGACCTTGATCTCCAGGCCCGGCAGGTCGGGCACGATCAGATCGACCTGCGAGCCGATGCGGATCATGCCGAAGATCGCCCCCTGCTCCAGCGCCGCGCCGCTCTCCGCATAGACGTCGATGCCGTGTACGCTCCCGCCGCCGATCTGCACCACGTAGCAGGAAATGTCCGCGCCCCGCAGTTCGCCGCAAAACCGCGTCACCCGCCGATTGTTCTGCACGACGTGCGGGCTGTTGGCATAGATCGGAAAGCGCTGCAGCATGCAGCGCCAGTGCATCGATCCCATGTGCAAGTTCTTGCCCTCCGCGGGATGCTCCTTGCTCCAGTCCAGCCGGCCGGCGATGGGGACGCGGTTGTAGTGTACGCCAAAAGGGCTCATGAAGATGCCGATGATGATCTTGCCCTGGCCCAGGTCTTCGCGGGCGATATCGTTGATCGAGACGGCCTTGCCTTGCTTGCAGGAGATGATCGGCTCGTGGCCCGCGGCCCGCTTCACGTAGACCACAGTGCCGTCGGCAGGACTGACGAAATGATCGCCCCGCGGCGTCGTTCGCGGCGGATTCCGCCAGAACCAATAGTAACGCCAGAAGAGGAAGGCCGCGGCCAGCAGCAGCAGGACCGCCGCTACTGCGGCTCCGGCGACAACAAAAGCTGTTTCCATACTTTGGGCTCGAGGATGCGGACCACCGCCACGCCGGAAGCGAAGGGGAAATCGATGAATTCGAAAGCCGCCTTGTGCCGGCTGGCCTTGCGGCGCAGCCAGCGCTTCACGCCCGCGTGGCGGAGAAACTCACGGATGTAAATGTTGGTGTCGTGCAGGAAGAAGTAGGCGTTCCTGCGCGAGTTCTTCAGGCTGGCCACGACGTCGTGCTGCACGTGGGCATAGGAATGATTGCCGTCGATGAACGCCATGTCGATCGTGGGCAGCCCGAACTCGGCGTAGCGCGCGAAGAACTCCTCGCTGGTGTGCTTGTAATGCGTGACCATGTCCTCGACTCCAAAACGGGCGAAGTGGCTGCGCACCTGGCCGGGGTCGCGCCAGAAATTCACTCCGCCGATCGTGTTGGTTGGCCCGTTATTCAAGAGCGAATAGGAGGGATCGACAAAGCTCAATCGCCCGGCGCGGTTGTCCTTCAGGCCCAGGGCCAGGCAGACGACACTGAAACCGTAGCCCGAGCCGACCACCACGACGTGCTCCGGCCGCAGGGCGCGGACCAGCCCGTAGTAGACGAAGCCAAATCCCAGGTTCAACTCCGCGGCGACCTCGCAGTGCCCCAGCGGCTTGGCGTGGTCGAGGATCTGTTGAATCATGGCGGGATCAAGACTGAAGGGCGCGGCGAGCGCCGCGGTCCTTTTGCCATTGGGAGAGGCAGCCATCGATCGGCTCCAGGAGGGCTTGTAGACATGGGATTCCTGACACCGTTCCCCTCGCCGCGCCAAGTACCAGTGGACGCGAGAAGACCCGTATGTTAGGGATTTGTTAGTTGGCCTTTTGTCGGCTCGGAGACGTTCCGGGCGACAACCAACGCCATGCTAACACATTTTTCCGCGATGATCTAGACGGGATACTGTCTGCCCCGGCAAGAAAGCGGGCGACGTCGTGCGGACTGCATCGGTACATTAAAACGGCGCAGCTAAGCTATGCCCGCTGTTCGACGGACCCTAGAAGCTGTTTCAAAACCCTACATCGGGGTTACAGCGGTTTTGAAGCAGCTTCTTAGATTGATTCGATGCCCATCGGCGCCTCCGGCCTGAGCACCGTCTTTCGCTTGCCGTCTTCGAACAATTCGGATTTATCGGCACAAGCTGAACTCGCAGTTCTCCTGTATGAATAGATGGACAACAAACACATGAACGTACGGTGATCAATCAGTCGAAAGGCAATAGGGATCGCGAAAAATCGACATTTGAGTGTGATGCTTTCTGCCGCACAAATCGAAAAGAGGGTTTTCGATCGAGATGATGCGACAATGCGATGGTTGTACCGAGTGCTGCATTCTGGGTATCACCGGCAAGCCACTCGGCATTCTTTGCCCCGAGGCTTGTGGCCGTTGCCGGATTTATGACAAACGGCCAACGGAATGCCGGACCTTCCGCTGCTCATGGCTGGCCGGATTAAGCCCGTCGCGGCCCCAAGATCTAGGCCTTGTCATCTACACGGCCATGTCGTCCATCGGGAAGACCCACGTCGTCGTGGCGCTGACCGGGGGCGAAATGACGGCGGCTATGCAGGCCGAGATTGAGGCGGTCGGCGTGGCAGTCGCCCAACAGGGTCGCGAAGTGGAAGACCTGGCGCTGGTCTGGACCCCGCCACGATTCCAAGTGAACGCAACTAGCAAGGAATGCCTCGCACAACGGCCTGCGTTTTCATCTGTACGAAGAGATGCGTCTCCCGGCATCCACAACGAGATCATTGGCGAGACCCGTTTCATAAGCTTGGGCCTGCCGACACGCGCAGCTCCGGCAAGTTCGGAGCCGGAACAAGGACGCAGTTCGTATTGCGCACAACGAGCTGCGTAACAGTTTAGCTTCGAGGAATTGCGGAATTCCAGCCTGCACTTAGCCTCGATCGTCCGTTGTAAAGAACCGCCTGAAGGCGGCACTACGAACTACCCGCCCCCTTTTCCCCCGTCGCGAGACGCACAACGACGCGGTTGCCGTGTACTTCCGTGACCACCACGCGGCTGTCGCGGGCGATGAAATCGCCGGTGGAGACCACGTCGACCAGATGGTTCTCGAAGCGGGCCTTGCCGCTGGGACCCAGCGGCGTGGTCGTCAGGCCGACGGCGCCCAAGAGATTGTCCAGGTCGACCAGCATCTCGCGGCGGCTGATGATCTCGGCCTCCTCTCCTTCGGGCGGGGAAAGGTAGACGTGCTGCAACATCGGCGCACGGGGCAGCCAATGGTTCAGCAGCCAGATCGCGCCGATCAGGCCGCCCACGGAGACCGTCATCGCCAACAGCGAACTCTGCAAACGGGCCAACTGGTACTCGTTCTGCGGGATGAAGAAGGTCTGGCTGGCCAGCACGATTGACGTCAAGATCAAGATCCCGCCGCCCAGCCCGAAAATCACGAAACCGGGGAAGATGAAAATCTCCGTGAAGAGGCAGATGCAGCCGGTGACGAAGAGCGTCACTTCCAGCCAGCCCGCCGTACCCTCGAGGAAGTGGCTCCAGAAGAAGAGGGCGAAGGCCACGATGGAGATGAAGGCGCCGACCCCCAGGCCCGGCGCGTGCAACTCGATATAGATGCCCAGCCCGCCTAGGAAGATCAAGAGGGTCGCCATTTGCGTCCCGCCCAACAGGTGTGCCAGGTTATCGACCCAACTGGGCTCGACCAGCGCGGGGTCGCCTTCCAGGCCGAAGTTCTGCTTGAACTGCGTGAAGTTCTCGACCACGCGCGTCGCCAGGCCGTACTCCTGGGCCTTCTCGCCGCTGAGCGCCAACACGTGTCCGGGTGTGGTCACGCGCTCGCCTTTTTCCCAGGGCGGCCCTTTCTCGCCTTGGGCCGCCTTGGGCTGGCGGCTCTTCAGTTCATCATCGCAGAAGTACTCGGACTCGAGGTCGCCCAACCGTCGGCAGCGGTAGACGTCCAACGTCGGATCGAACATGGCGGCCCACAGCGACCAGGAGCGCGACTTGCGGCGGGCCAGGGAATCGCGGAGCGTGAGCCGATTGCTGAGGATTTCGTCGTCGCGGGTCATTTGATATTGCCCCGGGCCGCCCAGGACCGCCCGCGGGTGCATGACGATCTGATCGCAGGCCATGGCCACGATGGCGGCGTCGGCGCGGGCTTCGCTGGGGATGTAGGCCACGGTGCGGACCTCGTCGGGGGAAAGTCCCGCGAGGTATTCGGCCAGCCGCCTGCTCTCCTGGGGCGAGCCGCCGGGGCTGTCGATCCACACGCAGACGAAGTTGGCGCCCTTGTGGCACTCCTCGTCGATCAGCCGCTCGAGCTTGGCGACCTGGGCAGCCTTGATCGGGCCTTTGAGTTCCACGCGGATCGGCCGCCAGGGATTCCCGCCCGACGGATCCCCGTCCTCCACGCCCCGCAGCTGCATCTGGCGGATCACGTCGCGGCTGTCGTCGGCCAGGTACTGCGCGAATCCCAAGTCGCGGGCCTCGATGCCGGTGAATTGCCCCGTCTCGCCCGATTGCTTGACCGTTTCCTTGGTGATGATGCGATGCCGCTTGGCGATCTCCGCCAGTTGGCCAACTTCGGCAAATTGCAGTTTGAACTCGTCCGTCTTCACCTTCAACACTTCTCGGCGCTTGTCGAGCATGCCCAGGGCGATCTCGGTGGGCACGGTACGGCGGCTGCCGGCAATCTCTTCGTAGGTCTTGCGCATGCTTTCCTTGATTGTTTTTTCGTCGCAACCGGCATCGCCGATCGTGGCCGCGGGGCCCATGATGATCTGCTCACAGGCGATGGCCACCAGCACGGCATGGCCCTTGAGTGTCCCCGGCACGTAGGCGACCGTACTGGCCCCATTGAGTTCGTCGCTGGTGAGGTAGGAAGCCAACTCGTAGGCCACGCCGAACTTGGTTCCCTGGCCGGCGTCGCCGCCTTCCGGCGCGACGAATTCCAAGACGAAGACAGTCTGCCCCTCGTGGACATTGCCCAGAGTCCGCTGGATCCGTTGCTTGACGCGGAGGACCACGCTGTTGTCGATCGGCACGGGCACGCGGATCCACTGCCCCTGCCGGCGGGGACGGGCCGCGTCGCCTGGCCCCGGCCCTTGATCCGCGGCAGCGGGCCGTGCGGGCTTTTGCTCAGGGGCAGCCTCGACAAAACGGCAATAGCCGACCATCGCCAGCAGGGCCAGTCCCCACAGGCCGAAGCCGGATTGCCGTCGCGCACCAACCGCAACCGTAAACGTCATATACATTCCTCCTCTCCTGATTATAAGATGCTTGGGCAGAGAATCAATTCGGGCGCGCGAAGATATTGGCGGACAAGGGGTTGCGGCAAAACGGAGCAGCCGCGGTTTTCGCGTGGAAAGCGCTGACACGTGACCGCTTTTTCCGGTATAATACTGTCGTGCTCTCAGTGAATCCGGCTCTTCCGCTTTTGGGTGCAAACCGGACAAGCGACTGCGTTGGAGTCCCGCCTTTAGGCGGAATTCCGCCTAAAGGCGGGACTCCAACGGGCGCTTGTACCCGAAAGCGGAAGAGCCGCGAATCCCGTCCCAACTACGTCGGCGGAGCCTAGCATGGATACTCTTCTCAAAGAAATTCGGCAAGTCCAACGCCGCCTGGCCCTGCAGCGTTTCTTGGGCATTCTGGGCTGGTGCTGGTTTGTATCGCTGCTGGCCGCCGTGCTACTGATCGGCGCAGCGAGGTTCTACCCGCTGGGCATTGTCGACTGGCAATGGCTTGCTGGCCTGTCGGCGGTCGGACTGGTTGCCGCCGTCGCTTGGACGCTCTGGACCGTGGCCCCGCCGCTGGCAGCCGCCTGGGAAATCGATCATCGCTTCGGGCTGAAGGAACGCG
The DNA here is from genome assembly GCA_964615095.1 of uncultured Planctomycetaceae bacterium. Lineage (GTDB taxonomy): Bacteria > Planctomycetota > Planctomycetia > Pirellulales > Thermoguttaceae > JANXQG01. Next base: position 7,835 of record CAZTPX010000175.1, read on the forward strand.
TTTCCAGCACCCTGGCCATGAATCCCGCCGACCGCGAGACGGTGGCCGGTCAGGCCGTGATTGCCGACGCCAACGCCCGCTTGCGGCGGATCGCTGTGCTGGAGAAATTCCCCGTTCGCCCGCCGCGATATCTCCTCCTGCCGCTGCTGCCGGCCCTGGCGCTAGCGGCGGTTATGATCTTGCGCGACCCCGCGCGGCGCGCGGAGGCCACGCCGCCAGAGGTCACACAGGCGCCGCCGGAAGTGAAACGGTCGGCCGAGGACCTGCGGCAGAAGCTCGCCGAGCGCCGCAAGCGGGCGGAGAAAGAGGGACTGGCAGACGCTAGCGAGCTTCTCAAGCGGCTGGAAGAAGGGTCGAAGGAACTCCAGAACCAACCGCAACGGGAGAAGGCGCTCGTCAAACTCAACGACCTTGCCCGCGAACTGCAAGAGCGCCGCAAGCAACTGGGCGGCAGCGGCGAGGCCCTCAAACGGCAAATGGAGAAAGTGCAAGACATTCCGCGCGGACCCGCCGACGAATTAAAAAAAGCGCTTGCCAAGGACGATTTCCAGAAGGCCGCCCAGGCCCTCGAAAAACTCCAGAAGGAATTGGCCAATAGCAAGCTGGATGCCGCCAAGAAAGAAGAACTGGCCAAGCAGCTTGAACAACTCAAGCAGAAAATCGACCAGATGGCCCAGCAGGCTAAGGAGGGCCAGCGGGACTTGCAGGACCAGGCAAAGGCCGCGCGCGACCCCGGCACTGCGAACAAGCTGGAAGAGGAAATCCAGAAGTTGCAGCGGCAGGCTCCGCAGATGCAAGCCCTGCAGGACCTGGCCAACAAGCTGGGACAGTGTTCTCAGCAGATGCAGCAGGGCAACAACGGCCAGGCCGCGCAAGCCATGCAAGAGGCCTTGCAACAATTGCAGGAGATGGCCCGGCAGCAGAATGAGCTCAAGACGCTGGAGGGCGCGATGGAGCAACTGGCCGACGCGCGGCGACAGATGAACTGCGACCAGTGCGGCGGCAAGGGCTGCGAAAAATGTCAGGGCAAGGGCGAGGGCGAGGGAATGCTGGGCGGCGGCGACGGCGACAAGAACGGCAAGCCTGGCCAGGGCTTGGGAAAAGGCCTGGGCGACGGCGCACGACCCGACGCCAAGACCAACGGCTCGTTCTACGACTCGCGCGTGCGGCAGAACGTGGGCAAGGGCGCGGCCCAGATCACCGGCCTGACCGGCGGTCCGAACCTCAGGAACCAGGCCGAGCAAGAGATCCAGAAGACGACCGCCGAAATTGAGCACGGAAACACCGATCCCCTGAGCGGCCAGCGCCTGCCCAAGAAGCAGAGCGAGCACGTCCGCGAGTATTTCGATAGCTTCCGCGAGGGGAAGTAAACGGACTTGGTCCGAGATAACTGTTTTGTAGGGTGGGACCACCCCCGGGCACCCGCGCAGCGGGTCGGTGGGCGCTGGCCTACCCTACGGCTTTGCCGGCAGGCATGAGGATTCAAATCCGACCGGAGCTATTCCAGCACCAGAATCCGATCCTCCGCTTCACCGTCGACCTCGATCCGCAGCCCGGCCGACGATTTTTCCGCTGTGTACTTCCAGCCCGCGGCCGGGTATTGCGCGACAACCCTGCCGGCGGCCGCCCACGTGCGTGAGACCTCGACGCGGTAGCTGCCTTTGTCGATCAGGTGCAAGATCCAGCGGCGTTTTTTCGGCTGATAGGTGAGCACCGCCCGTTTCTCCGCTGGGTACATGGTCAACGGCGGTGTACCCGAGAGTAAAGCGATGGCTTGCCGCAGCAGCGGGGCGCAGTCCAGACTGGCCAGATAGGCGATCTTGCCGTGGCTCAGGGCCCGCACGTGCAGCAAAGGCAGCAAACGGCCCGACCGCCGGGCTTCCAACAGCGTCTCCCCCGCAATCGGTTCGATCTCGACGAGCGTCTTGACTTCAGCGGCCACGGGCTGCCCGGCCAGTTGTCCGTCGATCGTCCAGGGTTCCTGTCCGGCTGGCAAGTCGGCCCGAAAGCGCACGCCCATCTCGGCGGCTAGGGCAAAGTCTTGCTGTTCGTGTCCCTGGGCATCGTACCGCAAGGCGTCGCCGGCGACCAGCAGGTGTCCCCCGTCACGGACGTAGCGCCGCAGGTAGTCAAGTTCTTCGGCCGAAAGGCCTGATGTCACCGGCAGCACGAGCGTCTTGAATCGCCGCAGGTCCTTGGCCGGGTTGGCAAGATCGAGGCAGTTGATGAATTCCAGCGGCAGGCTCCGCGCCAGGCAGGCGTCGGTGACGGCCTGCATGGCCTTGACATAGGGCTCGCGACTGTAGTTTGGCAAGCGGTAACGCGTGGCCTCCGAGAACACGACCGCCGCCGGCGCGACCGGCCGTGCGCCTTCCAAGTACGGCTCGATCTCGGCGATCATCCGGTAAAACGGCGCTAGCTCGCGGCGATGCCAAACGGCCATCTCCTCACCCGGCAGGGCCGTGTGGTAGTTGGCCAGCAGGTGGCCGAAATAGGAATAGCAGCGGCCACCCAGCGCCAGGCAGAGCCGGTTTTGGACGCGATCGATCTTGGTCGTGGGCGTGACGGCCAGGTCATTCATCATCCCGCTGATGACCGCGTCCTTGTTGGTCACGCCCTTGAGAAACAGCACGCGGAACGGGTCGCCGTATTCGTTGTAGGCGAGGTCCTGGGTGCGGCCCAGGTTGAGGTCGTTCTTGGCATAGCTCTGGATGCCGTTTTGCCACATCGGCACGCTGGGCTTGATTTGCCTTCCCGTGCGGGTCAGTCGCGAGACTACGCGGGCGATGGTGGCCTGGTAGAAATCCTCCCGCCGGCGAGAAGGCACGCGGTCCCAGGCCGCAAGCTCTTCGCCGTAAAGCTCCCGGTAGAATGTGCGGCAGCCGTCGCACGTGCAGTCGGGCACGGTCGAGAGGATGTCGTAGCGCAGGCCGTCGACGGGATAACCCGTCAGCACCTCGCGGGTATAGGCCTCGATACGTTCGAGGAAACCGGGCGCGTTCAGGCAGATCAGGCCGTCGACGTGACCGTCCGGCGCGGCCCGGGCGCGGACGAAGTCGCGGCCCAGATTCTCGCGCATGAACTTCCAGTTCCAATTGATCGTGATGTAGCCGAAGGCCGCGATCTTCCGTTTGTGCAACTCCTCGATCGTGCGGCCGAACCAATCGTCTTTCATGCCCGGGAAACGCGTGCCCACGCGGGTGTTGTAGGTGCAATAGCCGTGGTGCGGCATGGCCATGACGATCGTGCCGTCAACGAAGTCGTTGCGGCAGAACTCGGCGAAGCGGACAGGGTCGGCATGGCAGAGCAGTTCAGGGAGTTGCCGGCTCTCGCGGCCGATCCAGCTCCAATCATAATTGAACTGCCGGTAGCAATACGCGGGCCCTTTGGGTCGATACTCGGCCACGCTGCGACAGGGAGCAAACCACTCGTCGGCGGCCGCGGGGCCACCCTCGACCGCCGCCCGGCTCGCGGCAACACCGGTCGCGGCGAAAAGGAAGACGGCAATTTGCCACGCTACACAATTCCAGGACGACATCGATAGGCTCCCCGGCTGAAGGATCCATGAGGGTGATGTCCCATCTTACCCTGGAGGGGCGCGATCGCCTAGCGTGGAACTTACTCGGCCGAATCCATGGGCGAGGGGACCGATTCGAGAAAGCGGCCACCGCTTTCGTACCAGCCTTGCCGCGTAAAGCGGCACCAGCTCAGGTCGACGATGAACCCGAACCATCCGCCCCGCGGCCCTTCCAGCGAAACAATCACGCGTCGATAGGGCAGCGGCTGGGGATGGTAGAAGCCCAGCCCCCGCTCGGAGATATGCTTGCCGACCACGACCACGCTCTCCCCGCAGGGCGACGTGCCGTCCTCGCCCACGGGCGTCAGGTGGATGAGAAAAGGAAAAGGATAGCGGTTCTCGCGGCGGCGTTCGATGACCGCAACCTTGGGATAAAGCGTGCTGAGCAGGCCCCAGACCTGCGTGCGAATGTCGTCGACCGTGCCTTGCTCGGGCAAGAGTTCGATCTGTGGATGACTCAGTGCGGCATACGAAGCCATAGTGCGGGATCCTTCGGCCCTGCGGCCGGTGGGGAAAAGCGGTTGGAATGAACAGATCAGGCGAAGAGGATAATTGCGGGCCGGCAAGCCACGCGGGAGCGCGGCGGCCTCACAGCGGCCCATAGAAAATCTAGGTCAGGTTCGATGCCTTGTCAAAGAAAAGGGGCCGATAGTTGGGGTCAGGGGTCAGGAGCTTGTGCCTATGACCGGCCGGCACGGTTCCGATGGCATGCACGGCGTCGCGGCGATCGAGTGCTTCCTCCCCTGTTGGCAAGGTTGTATTGTGCCATCGTCCCTGCCCCTCACTAGCACGGCATGCGCATTCTGAATCCACTTGAAGTCGGGGAGCATCACGGCGACACGTCGGCGGATCGCGTCTGCTCGGAAATCCTGGCTATGACCAAGCTGAACTGGAACAGTTGCGCCTTCGCCGCTACCGATCCCATCACCATTGGCTTTTTCACAACTTGATTTCAAAGGTAATCGCAATATCGCTGACCTTCCGTTTCGGCAGCGTGATCTCCAAACCTTTTCCCGTCTGTGTCCAGGCCAGCTTCTCCGTACACCCCAGCAGTGTCACGAACTTGATCGCCGTGGGACTGGCCAGAGAACGGATCGTCACTTTGCCGTTGGCCGGCCACCCCAGTGCGATGGCGTAGAGCCTGCCGCCCTTGGTCGTGAACCGGATGTCCTGCGCGCTGAACGGGAACTCTTCCTTGAAATGACCGCCCGCCACCACCGTCGGCCCTTCACCGTAAACCCGCCAGGGTCGCGTGCCGTGGATCGCCTCGCCGTTGATGCTCATCCACGCGGCAAGTTCCTTCAATAGCGTTGCGGACTCCGGCGGCAGGCTGCCGTCGGGGTACTGCACGATGTTCAGCAGCATGTTTCCATTCTTGCTGACGACGTCGGCCAGCAAGCGGATGACCTGGGCGGCCGTTTTGTAGCGGTCATTCTCGCGGAAATACCAGTCGCCGTTGGAGGTGTCGGTTTGCCAGGGCAGCGGCTGGATTTCGCGCATCGCGCCGCGCTCCACATCCTGCACGGACACTCTTTCCTCGAATTCGCCGGAGTCTTTCATCAGCTTGCAGGTGTAAACCGCCTCCAATCGGCCGCCGTGAGCGCGAATGCTCTCGTTGTAGAAATGCGCGACGAGGCTGCGTCCGATCTCGCCAAAGGGGATGCCTCCGTCCGAGTAGAGAAGGTCCGGTTGGTAATGGTCCACGAGATCCTCGATGCGATTGAACCACTCGCGCTGCCAGTCGGGCGCATCGCTATAGCGGCAGCAATCGAGCGGGTCGGCCGGATGGTAGAGCGTGCGCCAGCGCGCGTCCGCACCATCGTAGGGTACGCCCGCCAAGGGACCTGTCTTGTCGGCGCCATGGCTCGTCTGGAACCAGCAGCGGCTATAGCCGAGATGCTCGGAAACGCCGAATCGCATGCCCTGCTTGAGGGCGGCCTGTTTCCATGTGCCGACCATATCGCGCTTCGGTCCCATTTGCACGGCGTTCCAGCGATGGAACTTCGAGTCCCACAAGTCGAAGTTGTCGCAGTGGACCGCCTGCGCGACAAAGTATCGCGCGCCGGCTTTGCGGTAGAGTTCCATCAAGCGGTCGGGCTCCCATTTCTCCGCTTTCCAGAGGGGGATGATGTCTTTATAGCCAAACTTCGAAGGATGGCCGTAGGTGGCAACGTGATGTTTGTAGTCGTCCGAGCCTTCCTCGTACATATTTCGCGCATACCAGTCACCCTGGCGCGGCACCACCTGCGGGCCCCAGTGCGCCCAGATGCCGAACTTGGCGTCGCGGAACCAGTCCGGACAGCGATACTGCTGGAGCGACTTCCAATCCGACTTGAATGGCCCTTGGGCCAACTTGCTCGTCTCGGGCGATGTAGGAGTGGCCACGGTTGGTTCGGCAGCTATGGCGGTGATGTTGAGAACAACGGCCAGCGCGAACGTGGTGAAGATTGCACGGGGTTTCGTGGGGATCATCTTGATAGTCTCGCAAAGGGAAAGTAGTTGGAACTCAGCGTTTTCATCGCTTTCCGCCTCGAATTTCTCTGCCGCCATCATATAAGGGCTTTGCGCGTATTTCAAGCAGGAAACGTCAGCCATAAGTTCCGCTTGCCCTTTTTCGCCCTGCGGCATTGACACCGCTTATTTCCCGTCGCATGATAGATATCCCGGCTTAATAAAGACCACGGGAGACTGCGCTATGGGAATGTTCGACACGACGGGAGTTGCCTCTTCTGCGGCTACGCGCAAAGACAATACGCTGAAGAAGTTGACACGACTGAAAACGGCTCTACGACACCAGGAGCCGGATCGAGTGCCCATCAGCGATTTCTTCTGGGGCGGCTTCATCCGCCGCTGGCGCGCGGAATTGGGCCTGCCTGCCGACGCCAATCCCTATTACTACTACGACCTCGATTGGATCTGCACGGTGCCCAACATGGACCCCTGGATCCGCTCGTTCGAGACGATCGAGGAGACGCCCGAAGAGGTCGTGGTGAAGACCGGTTACGGCGCAATCATGCGCAAGGTGTTCAGTTGCCCGATGCCCGAGTTCATCGCCTGGGAGACCGATACCCTGGAGAAACTGGAGGAGGCCAGGTTCGATGATCCGCGCGATCCACGGCGGTTCTGTTCGGCGGGCGACAACCAGATTGCCGGCGTGGGCGACGGTTTTGAACGAAATTCGCCGCCTTGGGTCGATACGGTGAAATCGCTCTGGCCCGACTTCCCCGTCTACGGCAGCATGGGTGAGTGTTCCGAATGCATGACCCGGCTCATCGGGCCGCAGAACCACATGCTGTGGATGGCCCTGGAACCGGAGCGGTTCGGAGATGTTGTCAACCGTGTGGGGCAGTTCTACCTGGATTGTACCAAGGCGGCCGTCGACGCGGCGGCCGGCTGGCTCGACGGTTTCGTGATCTGGGGCGACGTGGCGTACAAGAAGGGCACCTTCATGCGGCCCGACTATTGGCGGGCCTACTACAAGCCGTGGGTCAAGGCGATCGTCGAGCACTGCCATGCCAAGGGGCTGGACGTCATTTATCATGGCTGCGGCAACGTCAACGCGATCTTCGCGGATTATGTGGAAGTGGGCATCGACGCCTACAACCCGCTGGAAGTGAAGGCGGGCATGGACGCGGTCGAACTCCGCCGCCGCTTCGGACATCGGATCGGTTTCTGCGGTAACGGCGACATCCAGCTCTGGGAAAAGGGCGACCGGGATGCGATCCGCCGCGACGTGCTCCGCAAGCTCAACGCGGCCAAGGGCGGCGGCATGATCTTCCAGTCGGACCATTCCGTTTCCAGCGCGGTTTCAGGGCATACCTACGACTACATCGTGAAGCTCGTGCGCGAGCGCGGCCGCTACCCGCTTGCGCTGGGCGAATTCGACGAGACCCTTTGAACCGCGGAAACCTCTGCCATGATCGCCATCCCCACCAATTCGCTGGAAGGCGTCGGTTACCATTCCCTCGGCGCCTTTCTTTCCGCCAACTGTTACACGCCACAGAAATATGTCCGTCGCTGGGCGTGGGAAATCTTCTGGATGACCCAGGCCGCGTGGTGCTGGCTGATCTGGCCGATCGTCGGAGCCGTGCTCACCATCCCTGATCTCGGCGCTGTCCTGGCGGAGGCATCGAAGATCGTCATGCTGCAGGCATTCTTGATGGGCATGGCCTACGGCGTCGGCGGGACCGCCTTCAACATCTCGATCCGCTATATCGGCTTCTCGCTCACCTATGCCATCGCCGTGGGGCTTTCGGCCCTGACCAAGACCGTGGCCATGCCGCTGATTCACGGCACACTCCCCGAGATACTGGAGAAGAACGGCTCAAGCTGGATCGTTGCCGGCGTGGGGGTCGGTATCCTGGGGATCGCCCTTTGCGGCGCCGCGGGACGACTCAAGGAACTCGATTTTCGCGGCAGCTTGCAGGCAAGTGAATTCAATCTGCTCAAGGGCCTCTTCTTTTCGCTCGTTGCCGGCGTGCTCTCGGCCGTGTACGGCATCGCCATGGAAGATGTGGCCAAACCGATCGTCGATCTGGCCTACGAGCACGGCGCCGGCTACTGGAAAGGCAATATCGCCTATCCGTTTGTCAACAGCGGGGCCTTTGTCACCGCGCTGCTCTACAGCCTGTACCTGGCACGGCGAAATCGAACTCTCGGACAACTCGTCCAACTGGCCCCGGGCAGCGGCGGGAGCCTCGGCGGCAACTATCTGCTTGCCATGCTCACGGGCACGCTGTGGTACGGGCAGTTCTTCTTCTACAATCTTGGCCACGTGCGGATGAGCAACGCGAACACGAGCTGGGCCATCCACATGATCATGCTGGTGCTGTTCAGCAATCTCGTGGCGGTGGTCTTTCAAGAATGGAAAGGCTGCCGCGCCCGGACCGCATTGACCATTGCCTTGGGCCTGGCGGTGCTGATCGCGTCGGTGCTGGCCATGACCTACGGGAATTACCTTGGTGAGGCGATGGGCGGTTAGGCATTGTAAGAGAACAATTTGTCAATTGCAATGCAGCAGGCACACGGCGTGTGCCTACTGCAATATGCTCAAGTTATTGCTCGCAAATGTATTTATCGGGAGACAAGCCATGAAACGCTACGGCTCGGTCATCGCGGTGAGGCCGGAGAAATTGGATGAGTATATTCGCCTGCATGCCGCAGTCTGGCCGGACGTACTCAAGATGATCAAGGAGTGCGACATTCGCAACTATTCGATTTTTCTGCGCCGCCTGCCCGACAACCGGCACTATCTGTTCAGCTACTTCGAGTATCTTGGCAACGACTTCGACGCCGACATGGCCAAGATGGCGGCCGACCCCGCGACGCAGAAGTGGTGGGAGTTGTGCAAACCGTGTCACGAGCCACTTGCCGACCGCGCCGCCCATGAATGGTGGGCCGGCATGGCAGAGGTCTTTCATCTGGAATGAATTGCTGGCCTTCACGGGTCCCATCCGATAGGTCACCCGTGTACGGGCACGTACAATACGGCGGCCGCGGCGCATTGATTCGCGAACACGCGAATTACTACTTTGGAAACTGTTCAGCGGAATGCAGTGTTTCTGGGTGGGGTTGTTGCGCTACATTCCGCTGAACTTCCACCTATTTCGCGCTGGGCGTCGCATCGGCGTCCAGATCGCCCAAGGCGAACTGCAAACCGGCCAGCCAGTGCTGCAAAACGGCCGGGTTCCAAAACGACTGGTGCCAATGTCCCAGCGCGCAGTAGAAGACGCGGCCCTGCCCGTACTGGTGGATCCAGCTTATGGCGAAGTCGTCGTCCGGCCGGTTCTGCCAGTGCTTCTGCGGCGACTTCTCCAACACCCCTTGGACGCTCTTGGACTTCGGCACGTCGATGCTGAACAGGACGTGTAGCTTTTCCCGCGAGTACGGGGCGCGGAACGTGTAGATCTCGTCGGAGATGTCAAAACCCTTGCCGCCGAAGGCCGCGTTGATCGGGCTGCTGGGATCGTCGAGCTTGACGGTGATCTGGCCGAAGGGATGGCCGTTGAAGTAGCCGCCCATCATCTCGCCGTACTGGGCGCAGCCGTAAAGGGCGTCAGTCGCCGAGTGGATGCCGGCGATGCCCTTTCCGCCCTTGACGAAATCGACCAGGGCCTGTTGTTGCTGCCGCGTGGGCAGGCAGTCGCCCGTCGTATTGTTCATCATCACGGCGTCGAATTCCGCGAGCTTCGCGGGGGTGAACACGGCCGGATCGACGGTCTCGGTGACTTGGAAGGCCCCCGTCTTCCGACCCATGAGGGCAAAGGTCTTGCCGCCCAGCGGGATGGAATCGTGGACAAAGCCCTTCGCCAGCGAGTAAACCAGCAGCTTGCGGGCTTTCTTGGGTTCGGCCGGGGCCTTCGCCGGCATGGCGGCCTCGACCTTGCGGACTTCGTCCTGCAATTGTTTGTCATCCGCAGCCGCTTTGCGGGCGGCAAAGGCCGACGTGGCCAGCACGGCCAGCATCAAGGAGGTTGAAATCAAGGTTCGCATTTGGAATGCTCCTAAGGGGGGAAAGGGAAATGGTGGGATACGACTCGACAGGTTGAACGTCTATTGTGATTGGTGGCGCGTCAAAGTGCAAGTGATGGAGCGGCGCCTCGATCCTGCTCCGCACGGCGTACGATGCCGGTTACGAGGCCGGCCCCCCGGTTCGGCGGAGGGGCGCGGCCCGCTGAATACGTTGAACCTTGACGAACGCCGATGCGTCCACTGGCCCGATCTGATTGACTTGAGCGTCGATTATTCTACAATTTCGTAAATCATGTCGACTTCCAACGAACCTTTTCAGATTTCTACTTTCGTTTCCGCCGAGACCATGGCGCGGCCAGAAGCCTACGTTCGGGCAGGGACGAGAAGTGATAAAGCAGAAAGAGCGTTGACGCGATTCCGCCGCGCGTGTCTGTTGTCGGTGTTGAAGCGATCATTGCTGATTTTCCCGATCGCGTTGGTCGTTGTGCTGGCGCTCAGCTCGGACCTGCTCGCGGCGACGCCGGTCGATATCTTTCAGGACATGGAGAACGGCAAGGACGGCGACCTGCTCACGCCGGCACTGATGAATGCGTCCAGCCACGGTGGCGGATCGACCTGGAGCATCAAGGGCCGCATGTGGGTTTCGACCAAGAATTCAATCGGCCTGCCCGGCCCCGTGACGGTCGGTGGGCTGACCTACCCCGGCGCCGGCGGCGCCCGCTCCTGGATGTTCAACGACAACAACCAACTGAATTACGTCAAATGCACCCTTCCCGGCCACTATGCCAAGATTACGGTTGCTTGCTACTACGCCACGGGCGTAACCATACCCTGGGTCCAATTCGACAGCATCAACTTTCTTGAGGTTACCGAAGGAACTTGGGGTGTCCTGCAGGTGGAAACGGAGGATAAAGGAGGTCCGTATCTTCGCTGCCATAGCGCCAAGCTGAGGAGCAAGACAACGTATAGTCCTGAACACGTGAAGGTCGCCGTGGGAAAGCCCTACTGGGTGAACTTGCATTTCGACGGCGATGCGGGAACGGTCTCGGGGGCCGCCTTCGATCCTGCCAAGGGGTTTGCCCAAGTGGGCACCACGATGGTAGCCCAGGCGACCGTCGGCGCGAAAGTCTACGGTTCGATCCGGTTTGGCCGGACCGCCGCCCACGGAGATCATCCCGACGCCAAATCGCAAAGCTCATTCGACAAGATCATCGTCGACTATACCCACGCGGCATTCCCGCTGCTTCCCGCTGGCGGTGCCCAGCCATCCGGCCAAGGCGGAGAACGATTTCTTCCGCACGGTCCCGGGGGCGAAAAACGTGCCCGCGGTGCTGAAGTACCAGCAGCGGTTCGTGGACAAGGTGCTCTCTTGCACGCTTGCCCATGAGAACGTGCTCTACGTGATGGGCAACGAGACAGCCGCCACGCCGAAGTGGGGCGCGTTCTGGGCAGAGTACGTGCGGCGCGCGGCGCAGAGGCAAGGGCGAAAAGTCGCCGTCTCGGAGATGTTCGACCCCCACGATCTGACCGATCCTCTCTACAACAGCGTCATCGACCACGGCGAGCTCTATGACTTTGTCGAGATCGCGCAGAACAATCACCAGCAGGGCCAGTTGCACTACGACCGCATCCCGGGCGTTCGTTCCCGGCTGGCTGGCGCCCCCCGGCCGATGACCAATGTGAAGATCTACGGCGCGCGTGGCGGCCGTTTCGGCACCGATCAGGACGGCATGGAACGATTCTGGCGGAACATCTTCGCGGGTTGCGCCTCGTCGCGCTTTCACGAGAAGCACGTGGGCGGCGGCGAACTTGCCGCACGCATGATGCGCGGCGCCCGCACCGTTACGGATACCTTCGACCTCTTTCACACCGCGCCGCACAACGATCTGCTGCTGGAGCGAGAGCCGAACCGAGCCTACTGTCTGGCGGCGCCGGGCAAAGAGTACGCCGTCTATTTCCCCGCTGGCGGAAAGGTGCGCCTCGATACCCGCGGCATCCAACGGGAATGCGAGGTGCGCTGGTAGGACATCGACGGCGGGCGCTGGGCAAGTGCGCACCGCGTCGCACCCGGAGATACCATCCTCCTGGCGGCACCAGGCTCCGGCCAATGGGCTGTGCTCGTTCGATCGGATCGGAAGGAGGACGCCCAACCCCTGGACCGACTTTCCGCGTCGGCACCTACAACAACGGCCAGCCCTACGTTCCGGCTCGGGGCCGTTACGCCCCACGTGAGCGCGTCGAAGATTACCTCGCCCC
>CAZTPX010000176.1:0-20115 GCA_964615095.1 uncultured Planctomycetaceae bacterium
CCCCGCCAAAGGCGAAACGGATCGCCCGGAGCTTAAGCTAGTGCCATTCGTGGGGACTACCGACGCAGGTTCGCTGCATTTCCATCAATCAACGCCATGGAACACAAGCGGGGCAAAAACGAACAGGTCGTTCCGCGTGGTCTCCCAATGGTCGATCTGCGTCCCGCAACGCGTCGGCCGTGATGGTCGCGTTGCGGGACAAATGGCGCCGCACGGCGGTTTCGATGCTTTTGTGTGGCATCAAGCTGTTAGCGTGATTCGGCCGGTCTGGTCCTGAGGAGACAGCGCATCGCCGTGCGGATTGAGGTTCTCGGGAAAGAAGACCTATACGCCAATGGATGGGTGGCGCATATCGCCTCGGTTAGGTACAGACAAGTAGAGCGAGCATCAGGTCCTTCCGCCATCGCCGGAAACGGTTGCTCCGAAGCCGAGGGCGTTCCAACCAGCCAATTGAAGATGATTCTTCGAGGCGAGCTACTCGATCTTCAACAGTTCCACCAGGAAGTGGAGCGATGCACCGCCGGGAATCGATCCAGGGGCGCCGCGGTCGCCGTAGCCCAGCGACGCAGGGATCTCTAATTCGATCATTCCTCCTTCGCGCACATATTGCAACCCTTCGGTCCAGCCTGCAATCACTCCATCCAGCGGGAACGAGATCGGCTTATTGCGATCGTAGGAGCTATCGAAGACCTTGCCGCCGTCAAGCCAACCGTGGTAGTTCACCTTCACCCTGTCGGTCGCGATAGGCATTGCGCCCTTGCCGGCGCGAAGTATTCGGTATCGCAGGCCGGTAGCAGTTTGCGTGAACTGCTGGGGAGCATCTTTGGCAATCTCGCCTGCCCCAGGCGGAAGAGCGGGAAAGGCAATCGTGCCTGCGTCAGTCGGACGGGCGGGAACGACAACGTCCTTGGAGTGGGCACAGCCCGAGATTCCCTCGAAAAGCAACAGTAGCGCGGCACAACACAACATGCGATGCCAAGTGGCGACGGACATAAGAATCTCCACGCGGCTGGAATCTGCTCTCAGCCGCCGGTCGGCTGGGGCAATTGGTAAGCCGGTATTGTGATCGAAATCAAGATTGAACGCAATACCGTCCCGGGACGGAAATGCCGGCACCGGCTCATGTCAGACGCATGCCGAGCCGGATCAAGTAGTCCACGAGTTCCGCGGCCTGACCAATCTGCGACTCGTCTGAGATGTCTACGAATTCCTAACCGTGCAGGGAACTAGCTGGGTACGTCGCCGTTTCGAAGCCGAACCAGTTTGCGGGTACGGAGCTAAGATGTTCCGACTCTCGTTTGGACCTTCGATGCAGAGGTCGGGGTGACGAATGGCGCTAGCCCCGCTAGATCGTCGAAGAATTTTGGGTAGGTTTTCGACGTACACTGGGGATCGAGAATCACCACGCCGGGCACCGCCAGCCCTACCAGCGCCATGCTCATGGCCATGCGATGGTCGTCGTAGGTATCCACGGTTGTGCCGTGTAGCGGCCCGGGTGTAATCCGTAGGCCGTCCGGCCGCTCGTCGATCGCGGCGCCGAATTTACGCAGTTCCGTGGCCAATGCCGCGATGCGATCGGTCTCCTTGTGGCGGATGTGCCCCACGTTGCGAATCGTCGTTGGCCCGGCGGCGAACAGGGCCACCGCGCAGAGCGTTTGCACGGTATCGCTGATGGCGTTCATGTCGACGTCGATGCCGTGCAACGTTCCCCCTTTCACGGTGATGTGGTCGTCGCCGAAAATTACGTCGCAACCCATCTGCCGCAGGCAATCGCAGAAGGCCAAGTCGCCCTGCAGGCTCTCGCGCGACAGCCCCTCCACGGTGACGCTGCCGCCAGCAATGGCCGCCGCGGCAAAGAAATAACTGGCCGCCGAGGCATCGGGCTCGATCGTGTAGGTCCGACCCAGATACGACTGCGGCGCCGCCACGCCGAGGGGGAAATCGTCACTCGAGGTCTTGACCCCGAAGGCCCGCATTACGCTTAGGGTCATCGCCACGTAGGGCTTGGAGACCAATTCGCCGCGGATCGCCAGCACCACGTCGCTCTGCGCGCAGGGGGCCACCTGGAGCAACGCGCTTAGGAACTGGCTGGAGGTGTCGCCGGCCACTTCCGCCCGGCCCCCCGGAAGGCCGGCGGCGCGAACCACCACCGGCGGGCAACCAGTTCCGGCCTCGCTCGCGACATCCGCGCCGAGTTGCCGCAAGGCATCGAGCAAGTCCTGGATCGGCCGTTCGCGCATCCGCGGCGTGCCGTCCAGTCGATACACGCCGCGTCCCAACGTCACCATCGCCGTGAGAAAACGGACTGTCGTGCCGCTGTTGCCCAGCAGCAGATCGGCGGACGCCGCCGGAGGGTGACCATCACAACCGGTCACCCGGATGGTCCGCCGATCAGCGTCGTGATCGACCGTCAGCCCCAGTTGCCGCAGGCCCTCGACCATGACTCGCGTGTCGTCGCTTTCCAAAGCCCCCGTGAGCAGCGACTCGCCCCGCGCCAGCGCGGCACAAACCAACGCGCGGTTCGTGATGCTCTTGGAACCCGGTGGGCGGACGCTGGCCTGCAAAGGCCCGGTCGGTCGGATCTGAATCGAATTTGCCATTTTTCTATTATAGCCAAGGCCTCTGCTCGCGGAAAACGGGGGCCACACCCCCTCAACAGCGGCCGTTAGGCGAGTTATAATGTGAACTATGAACGATACCCTTTCTTATGATTTCGTCGCGCCGCCGAAAATCGTCTTCGGCTGGGGGCGGCGCCGCGAACTTGGCGCCCTGGCCCGCCCCTTGGGTCACCGGGCCATGATCCTCTCGGGTCTGCCAGCCGGCGTAGCGGCGGACGTGCTGGGCGAAATCCGCGAGGTGCTCTTCGCGCACGACATCGAGTCGACGCTCGTGGAAACGATCTTACACGAGCCGGAGGTGCAGGATGTCGACCGCGTGGCCAGGGAAC
The DNA here is from genome assembly GCA_964615095.1 of uncultured Planctomycetaceae bacterium. Taxonomy (GTDB): domain Bacteria; phylum Planctomycetota; class Planctomycetia; order Pirellulales; family Thermoguttaceae; genus JANXQG01. Next base: position 2,948 of record CAZTPX010000176.1, read on the forward strand.
TCCGCGACCATGCCGCTAATCGAGGCTGTTTCCTATTGGCGATCGGCGGGGGGGCGGCCATCGACCTGGCCAAGGCGGCGGCCGTGGTCGCCACGAATCGGCAAAGCCATACGGTGGGCGACTATCTGGAAAATGTCGGTCGGGGGCTGAAAATCGTCGATCCGCCTCTGCCCGTGCTGGCCATGCCCACCACGGCCGGGACGGGCGCGGAAGCGACCCGCAACGCCGTGATTTCGTCCTATGATCCGCCCTTCAAGAAAAGTCTCCGCGACGATCGCATTTTGCCGCGCATTGCTCTGGTGGACCCCGAATTGACCGTCCGCGTGCCGCCGGAAGTGACCGCGGCCAGCGGCATGGACGCGATCACCCAGCTTATCGAGAGCTATATTTCGCGGAAGGCCCAGCCCATCCCCCAAGCGCTGGCCGTGCAAGGCCTGCGGCTAGCCGTGCCGGCGATAATCGAGGCGGTGGAAAACGGCCGCTCGCGGACGGCGCGGGAGCGCATGTCGCATGCCGCGCTGTTGTCCGGCATGGCGCTGGCCAACTCCGGCTTGGGCCTGGCCCATGGCGTTGCCCCGGCCTTGGGCATCCACTGCCGTGTGCCGCACGGCATGGCCTGCGCGGTGATGCTGCCCTCGGCGCTGCGGATCAATCGTGACGTGCGGCAGGTCGAACTGGCCACGCTCGCCCGGCATGCCTTTGGCGTGTCCCGCTCGGTGTCCGACGACGGAGCAGTCGATCTGTTGATCGAGAAGATCGATGTCATCTGCCGCCGCGTCGGCGTACCCCCGCGGCTGGCCGATCTGGGCGTGCTGCACGATCAGATCCCGGCCCTCGTGAAAAGCTCGCGAGGGCAGAGCATGAGCGGCAACCCGCGCGACGTGTCGGACGCCGAATTGACCCAGCTTCTGGAGAAGCTGCTTTGATCCTCTCGGCCGGACTGACACCCGCCTGGCAGCAGATCATGCTCTTCGAGCAGATGCGCTGGGGCGAAGTGAACCGTGCCCGCGAGGTGGCCTGGTGCGGTTCCGGCAAGGTGCTCAACGCGGGCATCGCCGTCCATAGCCTGGGCGGTCCCAGCCTCACGCTAGCCCCACTGGGCGGTCCGCCGCTGGCGGAAATCGATCGCGAGTTCGCCACGTTGGGCGTGCCGCGGCGATGGGTCGAAACCCGCGTGGCGACGCGGGTCTGCACGACAATTCTGGACCGCGCCACCGGCGGGATTACGGAACTGGTCGAAAATGGCCGGCCGCTGGACGACGGCGAGTTGGCCGCCTTCCGCGCCGCTTACGCCGAGGAGGCTGCCCGGGCCGAAATCGTCGTGCTCATCGGTTCGTTGCCCAGCGGCGCGCCGCGATCGTTCTATCGCGAGCTGGCCACATGCACGCATTGTCCCATGGTCCTCGATTTCCGCGGCGAGGGCCTGCTCTCGGTCCTCGAATTGAAACCCTACGTGGTGAAGCCCAATCGCGAGGAGTTGGGGCACACGTTCGGCCGATCGCTGGACGACGATGCCGAGTTGCTGGCGGCGATGCGGCGGTTGAACGGGCTGGGGGCGCAATGGGTGGTTGTGACGCAAGGCAGCAAAGCCGTTTGGCTTAGCTCAGCGGAGCGTGCCTACGGTCTCGTGCCGCCGCGCGTGGCGGAGGTCGTTAACTCCATCGGCTGCGGCGACTCTTTGGCCGCCGGCATTGCCTGGGCAACCCGCCGGGGCGAGGCCATTATCGACGCCGTGCGTTTCGGCATGGGTGCGGCGGGCGACAACCTCGGAAAGTTATTGCCCTGCCGCTTGGACGCGCGGCACGCGGCGACGTTGGCGGACCAGGTCGAGGTCAGGGAAATCGGCTGAGCAATTGGGATTTACGCCTAAAGCTCTCGAAAACCAAAATTGGAAGCGCCATCGGTGCGGCCGGGGCGCAGTGCCAACCACCGGATTTGGCTCGTTCGGGCTGGCTGCATAATCATCGCTCATGCTCGAGCCTGCTACGCTGGGTTGCTTAGCGCTGTTTGATGGCATCGCTGCTCAACAAGGCTCGAGCGCGAAGGAGCGAATCGGGGTCGCGCCTGGCAATTTGGTCGAGCGCGGCCAGATTCTCGGCGGTGCCCCAGGCGGCCAGGGCTGCGGCCGCGTTGACGCGGATGCCCGGAACGTGGTCGGTGACCAGAATGTTTTCCAGCGCCTTGGCCACGTCGGGGTGCGGTTCGCCGGGCGCGGCGCCGGCCAAACGCATCACGGCGAAGGTGCGACGCGTGAAACTGGCCGACTTGAGGTCGCTCAAAACGGCCCTCACGTCGTCGGCCGTGTTGAGGGGGTCGGTCACGGCATAAGGCGGCGGCGAATCGTCTACCGCGATGGGGGCAATCATGGCCGCGGGCGCGAGGCCAGTCGGCGGGCTTGCCGCGCCGCTGGGCGGCGATTGAAGCTGGATCGCGGCGATCTTGGAAAAATGATGATTGCCTTCGGCGTCGATCGCATCGGACTGGCATAGAACTTTTAACGTGCCGACATCCTTCTTGAGAGCTTTCTGTGCAACAGCCAGGTGCTCCTGAAAAGTCAAAGGTATGTCCCAGCAACTGGCCAGATCGACGAGCCGATCGGCAGGCTTGGGCGGTTGGCTGAGCTTGTCCGCCAGCACATAGTGTACGCTTGCCGTTTTCAGATTGCGGAGCGGGTCAACCAAGTTCGCTTGAACCACCAGTCGCAAGTCGCCGTCTGGGGAACGAACGAGCGTCATATGCGGCTCTTCCAGCTCGCCTTTGAGAAGCGACACCACCCTCTTCGAGGGAATAATCAAGCCAATTCCCGTGCTGCCTCGAATCGTGGCCACGGCTACGCCAATCAATCTGCCACGCGCGTCGACGATCGGCCCCCCGCTGTTGCCGGGATTCAAAGCGCCGTCGATCTGAATCCGCGCGAGCTGGCCGCTGTCGTCCATGCGCAAACTGGAAACCGAAGCTTTGCCGATCGTAATGGCCGGGTTGCCATGGCCGCTGGCAAGTACCTCGCCGAAAGGAAATCCAAACGAATAGACGGGCATGGTCTCGGAAACGGCCACTTCTCCCTTGACGTCAATCGGCGTGGGCAGATCGCTCACGTCGCCCACTTTGATAATGGCCAGATCGTTATCGCGGTCGGTCCCAATCACTTCCCCATGCACCGATTGCTCGCCGGTGTTTCCGCTGCGGAAGACGACCGTTACCTGCACGTCTTTCAATTGGCGCACGACGACATCGAGTTCTCGACGCCGCTGCGGCGCGGGCTGATTGCCGAACGGACCCGGAAGGTTAGGAATGCCGGGGTTTCCCGGGAGAGCGCCGTAGCCTCGCGACCCACGCCGGCCGCGACCCGAATACGGTGCAAGGCCCGGCACGGCGGGCGCACGGGGACCATCGGCCCATTTTTCCACGATCTCCAGGACCTCGGGTTCGATGACGTGGTCGTTGGTGACCACGTAGGCCGATCTCCCGTCGGTTTTGACGACAAACCCCGAGCCGCTTCCCTCCGCGTCCGCGGCCTTGATCTTGACGAAGACACTTGCCTTCTTGATCGACTGCAGCACCTCGGACGGAATCCCGTCGTCGCCGCTGGCGATACCGAATCCCAGGGCAAGCACGGCGGACATTGCGGCCACAACAAGGACACGACGACCGCCGCAAAGAAATGCGCGTGAAACTTGGGACATGTCTTGAATCCCCCTGTGCAATGGATTAAGGAAAGAGATCGCGAAAAAACGGGACCTTTACTCGAACGGATTCTTGGGCTTGGCGACCGCGTTGGCCTTGAGATACTCCTTGACGTAGTCCTGGTCGTCTTCGGAGAGAGTTTCCAGCGGAACGGTAATCTCCTTGCCGTCGGCCTTTTGCAGTGTGACCTTGTAGTCCTTGACGGCATGGATCGTCGCTTCGATCTCAAATTTGCCGGAGAGATCGGACCACATTCGCGGCTTGGGCTTGGCCGCGTTGTCGGCCGCGGAATAATTCGGATCGCTTTCGAGGCGCTTCGTGATCTTCTCGATGGCGGAGTTAAAGGGTCCCGTTTCCAGGGGATTGCCTTTGGAGAACGAGTCTTTGAGCTCTCGCTTCAGGGCTCGCAAACTTCTCTCTCCGCCGATTTCGGCGAGGACCCCGATGGCGTCGTTACGGGCCCAAAAATCCTTGTTCTTGATCAGCGGAAGCGTGGCTTTTTCGGCGGCAGGGCCGATTTTTTTCAGGGCCGCGCTTGCCGCGCCGCGATCGGCGTTAAAGGCCTTGGTAACGGCGTCGATGGCGGCCTGGTCCTTGAACTTCTTGCCCAATTGCTCGATCGCCTTGCCGCGGACGAAGAAGGTATTGCTCGTCGAGGCCTCGACCAGGGCTTCTTCGCAATTCTCGGTACCCCAGATCGCCAGGGCGTCGAGCACCGCCGCGCGGTCCCAGTCGTTGAGGCCCTTCATGGCCCCGGCCAGCGCCGCCGAGATTTCGGCCGGCTGATCGTCGACCTTGGCGGCGATCAAGCGCAGCGATGCATTCCGCACGGTCTGACCGGTCGTCGATTTCAGATCTCTCAGGATTTCTCGCCGGGCTTCGGCGGTCAAAGGTTCGTGCGGCTTGGCCGGTGGAGGACTCGGCTGCGCCGCCACGCCCGGTTGGGGCTTGGGCGCAGCGGCCACCTGGACCGGTTCGCCCAGTATGTAATTCAGCGAGATCGCCACGGCTTCCACCTTGCCACTGTGCGCGATCGAGATCACGTAGTTCATGGCGGCCATGCGGAACGCTCCCAGCTTGACGTCGAAAGCCAAGCTACCGCAACCGTTCATCGTCAGACGCGTGGCGCCGTTGTCGTACGGATCCGAACGCAACAGGTAGTTCTTCGTCAAGAACACCATGTCGCCCTTCACGGCCACGACCGTGTACTTAGCTTCTTCCTTGGCGGGGCACGTGGCGCCCGAAGTATTGACGCGGAGTGTGCGGCGGGAAGTCTTGGTCCAAGATTTGGCGGGGCTTTCGGGAAGCGCTTCGATGGCAAATTGGCAATTGTAGCCAAGCAAGAAGCTGGAAGGTCTTTGCGTGGTGGCAGCGGCGATCAACTCGCCAGTACGGGTGAACGTCGATCCGCGGATCCGCGCTGTGGGATTGACGTTGGGAGCAGGGCCGGCTGCGGCGTCGCGAACGACCGGCCCGTCGAATTGGGGAATGACAACATCCGGCGCATCGCGGGAGAGCGGGTTGTGAAGGATGGTGAGATGGTTGACGTTTGCGGGGTGATGAGGAATTAGCTCAGCGTTCTGGGAGCGTATCGTGAACTCCTCGGACCCAGCAGCCTCGCATTGCACGATCCGCGCTCCGTTGCTGGCCTGAAGGCCTTCGCAGCTTTTCAACTGGTAGGCGAAGTTGTATTGGTACGCCTTTCCGGCTTCAAAACGATAGCGCATCAGAGGTGGGTCGGTGGCGGCGGCTACCGCCGCGCGTTGCAAAAAAACGATGCAAAGAGCAAAGAGTACCCACGAGGAGCGAGTCGGTGCGAGCGGCATGCGAATACCCTCGATAACGGACGTTTTCACAAGCTAGAGCCGAACGGGTGTCACCCCAAGGCAAAAACTAATTATTTTCGATTTACTTGAACTTGTCAATCGGCCCGCTAAATTCGCGGCTTCCGCAAACCACCTTTCCTAGTATTGATCTTGCATTGTGCCATTGTAGGCCCGCGATCCGGACCTTTGCACCCTCCAGAATGGGCATCTATCGTGTTTGTAGGTTGGGCCAGTAACACGACATGCATGTTCCGTCAGGCTGGAAAGCCTGACCTACTTTCGCGCCGGTGTAATACATAGCCGGCGATTTTTGGAAGGGCCTCAATCAAGCCCTTGCGGAACAGACTCCATCCATACCAGAAAATCGGAACACCGAACTCGACGTTCCAAGGGATGCCTCCCCAAACGGCCCCCCACCCATCATATCGATTGTTCTTGGCAGGGTTAGTTTGTCAAGCGTCGCATGGAGTATTTTGTGCGGATTACAGCTTTTGCCTAGCGCCAAAAGCAGATGAGCGTATACTATAGTATTCATAGTCCGCTGGCTACAGGTCAGGATGACGCCTAGTGGACCCTTCCCGAGTTGGATGCTTTACGCAAAGTCGTGTTCCAAGTCTTTTCGGCCGTTATAGATAGGTCCGGCTGCATGTCCTTGCACGAGAATTCCGATGGTCAGGATACGGCCAGCCCCCGGCGCGAATTGACGCTCTTCGACTCCGTTTGCGTCATCGTCGGCATCATTGTCGGAGCGGGCATCTACAAAAGCGCCCCCCTGATCGCCTCTTGCATGCCGACAACCGCATCTCTTGTCGGGATCTGGGTAGTCGGCGGCGTCTTATCGTTGATCGGCGCGGCGTGTTATGCCGAACTCGCGTCGGCATACCCCCGTGACGGCGGCGATTATGTCTACTTGACGCGCGCGTTTGGCCGGCCGACCGGCTTCCTTTTCGCCTGGTCGCAATTATGGATCGTTCGCCCGGGAAGCATCGGGGCCTTGGCCTTCGTATTTGCCGAATACTTCAAGGAACTGCTGCCCATCCCTGGCGACACCGGCCACACGCTACTCTACGCAGCCGGCGCCATCGTTGTCCTTACGGCAAACAATGTCGTCAGCGTCAAACAGTACAAATGGACGCAGAATCTACTAACGACCGTGAAAGTCCTGGGCCTGGCCGCCGTCGGCGCATCGGCGTTCTTGCCAACGGTCGACGCGGTTTCCGCCGCGCCGGTCGCCAGCGCGAGTAACGCTGACGCGAACTACTACAAGGCGCTAATACTTGTGCTCTTCGTTTATGGCGGCTGGAACGAGATGGCGTACGTCGGGGCCGAGGTCCGCCGGCCGGAGAAGAACCTTTTGCGATCGCTTTTCCTAGGCACGGCGGCGGTTACGTTGATCTACGTGCTGTTGAACGCGGCGTTTGTGTACGCCTTGGGGCTGGGCGGCGTCCAGAACGCCGGGGCCATCGCCGCTGATGTCGTCAGAAGGGTTGCGCCCGCTTGGGGCGGCAAGGCGATCGCCGCCCTGGTCTGCGTTTCCTCGCTGGGCGCCGTCAACGGGCTGATCTTCACCGGTTCGCGGATTCCGTACGCCATGGGTACCGAGCATCCGTTGTGGGCCTGCTTGGGGCGGTGGAACGCCCGGCACGGGACGCCCATCTGGTCGCTGCTGGTCCAGGCAATCGTCACGTTGGCCCTGGTTGTCGGCTTCGGGCTCAGGGAAGGCGCCTTTGGCCGTTTGGTCAACTTCACAACGCCCTTCGCATGGTTCTTCTTTGCGCTGGTGGGCGTGTCGCTCTTCGTCTTGCGCATCCGCGATCCGCACGTGCCGCGACCGTACCGGGTCACGGGCTACCCGATAACACCGCTGATCTTCTCTCTATCGAGCCTATTTCTTGTTTATTCGGGCCTGATTTACTGGTGGAAAGACCACAGCAGCGAGGTCTACTGGTCAAGCGGGATCATGCTGGTGGGTCTCGCCCTGGCCTTCGCGGACCGCAGCCAGCGCGATTGATGGCTGTGGCTGGCCTCACGGCTGACGAAAATGCGATTGCACTCTATCGGCTGCCGCCTAGCGACAGCGGCACGCAAGGATTTACGGATCGCAAGAACTGAATTACAATTTACGCTGTGAATGGGTAGGGGCGATACGGTCTTCTTCTGTCGCAGGAGTGCAACCTTGTTCGCGCGTACGATCTGGCTGTTGATTATCCTGGCTAGCGCCGCTCCAAGGATCGCGCACGGCGAAACGCCGTGGGTGCGGGTCGCCGACGGCAACCGCGGCTTCGTTCTCTCCCCAGCGGACCGGCCTTTCCTGCCCTGGGGCCTCAATTATGACCACGACGAGAACGGCAGGCTGCTGGAAGACTACTGGGACAAGCAGTGGCCGAAGGTGGAAGTGGACTTTCGGGAGATGAAGCAGCTTGGGGCGAATGTCGTACGGATTCACCTGCAACTCGGCTGCTTCATGGACGCCCCGGAGAAGCCGAACCAGGCGAACTTCGCGCGCCTTGGCCGCCTGGTCGCCATGGCCGAGAAGACCGGCCTTTATCTGGACATCACCGGCCTCGGCTGCTACCGCAAGCGCGACGTTCCTCCCTGGTATGACCAGCTCGGCGAGCGGCAGCGGTGGGACGTTCAGGCCCAGTTCTGGGAAAGCGTGGCCCAACGCTGCGGCAAAAGCCCAGCCGTCTTCTGCTACGACCTGATGAACGAGCCTATCGCGCCCGCGGGCGACAGGAAGCCCGGCGACTGGCTCGGGCCGCCCTTCCTGGGATGCGATAGCGGGTACTTCGTGCAGCTCATCACGCTCCGGCAGGAAGAACGCCCCCGGCCCACAATCGCCCGGCAGTGGTGTCATCGGCTGGTGACCGCTATTCGCAAACACGACCAGCGCCACATGGTCACGGTGGGCCTAGTTCCCTGGAGCCTTGACCGTCCCGGCATCACCTCGGGCTTCGTGCCCAAGGAGATCGCTCCCGAACTGGACTTCATCGCGGTTCACTTGTATCCGCAGACTGGCAAACGTATCGAAGATCTCAAGACGCTCCAAGGATTTGCCGTAGGAAAACCCGTCGTAGTCGAGGAGATGTTTCCCTTGAATTGCACTGCGGCCGAACTCGGCTCGTTCATCGATCAGTCGCAAAGCGTGGCTTCGGGGTGGATCGGGTTCTATTGGGGGAAAACGCTCGCGCAATACCGGCAATCGGGCACGGCCCAAGATGCCGTTACACTTGGCTGGCTGGAATTGTTCCAGCGGCGGGCGCAGGCCGCGGCACGCCTTCCTTTCATCCTCGGCGCCGACCTATCCTGGGTACAGGAGCAAGAAGACCAAGGAGTGCGGTTTACCGACCGCGGCGAGCAGAAAGAGATCCTGGCCATCCTCAAGGACCGCGGCTTCAACTGGATTCGGCTGCGGGTCTTCAATGACCCGAAAGCCAAGAATGGCTACTCCAGCAAGGGCTACTGCAACCTGGCCCACACCCTGACCATGGCCAAACGCATCAGGGCGGCCGGCATGCGGTTCCTCTTGGACTTTCACTACAGCGACACGTGGGCCGATCCGGCACATCAGTTCAAGCCTGCGGCCTGGGCCGACTTGCGCGGCGCTAGCCTGGAAAAGGCGGTCCACGACCACACGCGGGACGTAGTGGCGGCGTTGAAAAAGCAGGGAACGCCGCCCGACATGGTGCAGGTCGGCAATGAGATCAGTAACGGTTTTCTCTGGCCGGATGGCGACGTGTGGAAGTCCGGGAAATGGGACGTGTTCTGCGGTCTCGTCAAGGCCGGGATCGCCGGGGCCAAGCAGGCCGAGCCGTCGGTGCAGATCATGTTGCACCTTGCCTGCGGCGGCCAGAACGCCCAATCCAGAGCATTCCTCGATAAGATCGTCGCCCAACGTATCGCGTTCGACATCATCGGCCAATCCTATTACTCGAAGTGGCATGGACCGCTAAATGACCTGAAGTCAAACCTCGCTGATCTGGCAAGCCGTTACGCGCAGGAGATCATCGTCGTCGAGTACTCCGTACCCAACGTGCGGCAGATCAACGACATCGTGCATGGATTGCCTGAAGGCAAAGGACTCGGCACGTTCATCTGGGAGCCGACCAAGTGGGAAGGGCCGGCGTTGTTCGATGGCAAAGGAAATACGAAGCCCGAAATTGACGCCTACTCCCACATGGCCGAAGAATACGGTAAAAGAAAGAACTGAGGACGAGCTCATGAATCTGATAATAGGATGCTCAGGCTGACAACCAAGCGGAAAACAAGCATGTTCGCCCCCCGGAAATATGGCTGTCACGGTTCTTGTACTATTCGTCAGTGCGTGTCCGCCGCGATTGTTCTCGTTATCCTCTTCGCCGGCTGCTCTTCCAGCAACTCGACCTCGCAAGGCGATCCCGGCAAACCGCTGGCGGGCCTGAAACTGCGACTGGTCGTGGTCGACGATCCGGCGATTGCAAACGCGGTGCGCGGACTTCGAGATGAGTGGAACGCCCAAACCGGCGCTGAGGTCGACGTGGTCGAGACCAGTGAGAAGCAAGTCGCATTGGCTGAAACGCTGCCGGGCGATGCGGTGATCTGCCCCGAGTATCTGCTGGGGCCTTTGGCCGAGGCGAAGCGCTTGGCGCCCGTGCCACAGGCCCTGGTCCGCGATCCCCAAGGGGCGTGGGGCCAAACGTTCGAACTGTTGCGGAGCCAGGACGCCGTCTGGGGCAGCGAGGTTTACGGCGTGCCGCTGGGTTCGCCCGTGTTCTGCTGCTACTGCCGGGCCGACCTATTGGAAAAGCTGCACCGCAAGCCGCCCCAGACTTGGAAAGAATATGAGGACGTGGCCCGACTGCTCCACGACGAAGGGACCAAGGGCGGCGGCCTCAAGTACGGCACGGTCGAGCCATTGGCCCGCGGTTGGGCGGGGTTAGTTCTCCTGGCCCGGGCCGCAGCCTATGCCAAAGAGCGCGACAACTATACGACGCTCTTTGGCGAAACGACGCTGGAACCGGCCATCGATGGTCCGCCCTTCGTGCGTGCGCTGGAGGAATTGGTAGCGGCGGCCAAGTTCGGGCCGGCCGGACAGCTTGACTTCGATCCGGCCGCCGCCCGCGCCGAGTTCTGGAAAGGCAACGCGGCGATGGCGGTCAGTTGGCCAACCGCGGCGAAGGCGAGCGCCGAGGCAGACGTCGCGCGACCCATAAAGGGGAACCCCGTGCGCGCCGCTTTCGTGGAGTTGCCCGGGGCAGCCGAGGTCTACCGGCCCTCCAGCCACGATTGGGAACCGCGCGGCGACGATGCCGGCCAACACGTTCCGTTCTTGGGCGTTGCTGGCCGCATGGGTGTGGTCCGTGCTGAAAGCCCGCATGCGGGTGCCGCATTCCAACTCTTGTTCTGGCTAACCGATCCGCAATGGAGCAGTCAGGTCTTCGCCGCCAGTCCTGCGACAACGCTCTTCCGCCGCTCTCAGGTCCTGTCGCCGAAGGCCTGGGTCGAGGGCAACGTATCGGCGATGGCGGCGAAGCAATATGCCGAGCGAACCGCGGAAACGCTCGCGCGGCGGCAATTCCTCGCATCGCTCCGCATCCCCGGCCGGGCGGAATATCTGGCGGCCCTCGACGAGGCGGTGCAAGCGGCCGTGCGAGGTACGCAAAAGCCGGCCGAGACGTTGAAAACGGCGGCCGAAAAGTGGCGGGAAATCAACAAACGCCTCGGCATCCAGCAGCAGCGTGCAGCTTACATGCACAGCCTGGGCCTTTAGAGGCGATACTATGAACCACAGCAAATCAAGAGCCGCTCCGCGGCGAAAGGAAAGCGGCGACAGGTCGCCGCACTCCAAAGGGGCACTTGCCTCCTGCCAAGCGGCTGCCAACAATAACAAGTCTATTTTCGCCCGACCGCTTCCAGGAGAAACCGATGGCTGAAGAAACGAACACGCTTTCCGGCAAGGCCCCCACTTTTTCGCTGCTGAACCAGGACGACAAGAAAGTGTCGCTGAAAGATCTGCTGGGACAATGGATCGTATTGTACTTCTATCCCAAGGACGACACGCCCGGCTGCACGACCGAGGCCTGCGAATTCACGACGAACTGGGAGCAGTTCCAAAAACTGTCGGCCCATGTGATTGGCGTCAGCCCCGACTCGCCGGAAAGCCACCGGAAATTCATCGCCAAGCACAAGTTGCGGATCGAGCTGCTCAGTGATCCGGAGCACGAAGCGCTGGCCAAGTACGGGGCCTGGGGCGAGAAGAACAATTACGGCAAGATTAGCGAAGGCGTGTTGCGGACAACGGTCCTGATCGATCCCCAGGGCAAGATCGCCCACGTCTGGAACAAGGTCAAGGCCGCGGGCCACGCCGAGGCCGTGGCTGCCAAGCTGGCGGAACTGCAAGTATAGACAAGGCAACGGAATAGATTCCGTTCTGCGAAATTACGCGATCCGCCGCACGTCTTCGAACTGGATCTGGTGCAGGCGGCGATAGAGCGCGCAGCGGTTTATCATCTCCTGGTGCGTGCCCACGTCGATAATCTTCCCGGCCTGCATGGCCACGATGCGATCGGCCAGCGAAAGGGTCGCCATGCGATGCGTGATGATCACCGCTGTCCGCCCACGGGTGAACTCCTCCAGCACTTCCTGGATCGCCTGCTCGCTCTCCAGATCGATCTGGCTGGTGGCCTCGTCGAGGATCAAGATCGCCGGGTCGCGCAGGATCGCGCGGGCCAAGGCAATGCGCTGCCGCTGACCGCCCGATAGCCGGCCGCCTAGTGTGCCCACCACCGTCTCGTAGCCGTCGGTCAGTTCCCCTTCGATAAAGCCGTGAGCGTGGGCCCGCTTGGCCGCTTCGAGCACCTCGTCGCGGCTGGCCTGGGGTCGGCCGTAGCGAATATTGTTGAACACCGTGTCGTCGAAAAGCAGCGGCTCCTGCGTCACCAGGCCGATCTGCCCGCGCAGCTCGCGCAAGCGGAGGTCTGTCAGCGGCACGCCGTCCAGGCGAATCTGGCCCTCGATGGGGTCGGCAAAACGCGGGATCAGATTCGCCAGCGTCGACTTGCCGCAGCCGTTGGGACCGACAATCGCGATCGTCTCGCCGAAGGGAATCCGCAGCGTCACGTCGTCCAAGATCCGCGTGCCGGGCTGATACTCGAACGATACGCGTTCGAACAATAGCTCGCGACGGTGCCGCGGACAGGGCACGGGATCCTTGGGGCTACACACTTGTGGATCGCGGTCCAGGCGGGCGAAGATCCGATCGCTGGCCGCTACCCCGCATTGCAGCCGGCTGAAGATGTCGGAAAACTTTCGTACCGGGTCCGCCGTGCCGAAGAGGAATCCCCAAAAAGCCAACAGCGAGCTGAGGTCCAGCGGCCGCGAGGTCAGCGGGATGCCCAGCAAGCGGGTTTCGCCCTTGAGCACCAACCACGTGCCGGCCAACAGGGCCAGGCAGACCGTGAGGATGCCCATGAACTCCGTGATAGGGTGCGAGAGGGAATCGTAGCGGGCGATCTTCATCGACTTGCGGAAATACTCCTTGCTGCGAAGGTGGAACCGCTTGCGCTCGTAGCGCTCGTTGGTGAATGCCTTGACGATCTTGATGCCGCGGAAAGTCTCTTCCAGGACGTTGAAGATCTGCACCATCTGCTCCATCGCCCGGCGATTGGCCCGCTTGAGCATCTTGCTCAACCAGCGGATAGCAAGTGCGGCCGGCGGGGCGATGATCAGCGAGAGCAGCAAGAGACGCCAGCAGACCAAGGCCGCGCCCACCAGGCAGGCGATCATTTTCAGCGGCTCGAGTACCAGTTTTCCGAAGACCGTCTCCAGCCCGTTGCCGACATTGGCCGTGTCGTGCGTGAAGCGGCTCATCAGGTCCGAGGAACCTTCGTCGTTGAAAGTCGCCAGGTCCAGGCGCAAGGTGCGACGGTAAAAGAGCTTGCGCAAATCAAAGGTGGCCAAGGCTGCCAGCCGGGCCACGAGCACGTTGTTGGCAATCACCAGGACGGCCTTCAAAACCGTGCCGACCAGCAGCACGACCACCACCAGGACGAGAGTCTGAAAGGCATCGTTGGGCAAGTAGCGATCGAGATAGGGCTTGGCCCGCAGGTAGCTCTCGTGGGCCAGCGATTGATTGTCGCAACGTGTTTGCAGATTGCGGATCGCCGCTTCGAGTTGCGGCTGCAGTTCCGGTGGCGCAACGGCCAGTTGTGCCCGGGTCTTTTCGATTTCGCAGTTAAGATCGTTGATGGCCTGGGCGCTGCGGTCGATTTCGTCGCCCACCCAAGCCGGGATCGATTTGCCTTCCAAGACGACCTTGACGAACGGATAGACCGCGCCAATGTTGCCTCCCCAAAGCACGGCCACGCCAATCGCACTAAGGATGGCCCCCACCAGGGTCCAGCGATAGCGACAGGCCATAAAGAACACGCGGCGGAAGTTTTTCATAGCTGATAATCGGTCCGACGTCCCGGTGGAGAAATTGGAAAGGGCTTCTTATCAAAATCGGCGGGCCAAGCCAATACCGACTCGCCCCTAGCCGCAATTTATGGAACAATAAAGGCATGGAAGATTGGGAAGCCATAGTCATTGGGGGGGGTGCGGCCGGTTTGATGGCTGCCTGCCGAGCGGCCCAGCGGGGGCGGCAGACACTGCTGCTGGAAAAGAAAAGACGCCCCGGCGCCAAGATTCTCATGTCCGGCGGCACCCGCTGCAATTTAACGCATGCCCTGCACGTTCGCGGTTTCATCGAGGCTTTTGGCGTCCAGGGTCCGTTTCTCCATTCAGCTTTCGCCGCCTTGGGGCCGGATCAACTGGTCGATTTGGTCGAAGCTGAGGGCGTCGTCACCAAGGTTGAACCGACGGGAAAAATCTTTCCCGTCAGCGATCGGGCCGACGATATCCTGGCGGCCTTGCTGGCACGACTCCGCCGCAGTGGTTGCAGGCTGGCGACTGACGAGTCGGTCCAGTCGATCACGCCCTATTCGGCCGGGCTGAGGGTGGTCACGTCCAAGCGGACCCTGCGGGCAGAGAACGTCATCCTAACAACCGGAGGACAATCGTATCCCAGCAGCGGCTCAACGGGCGATGGTTACCGTTTGGCGGCCGAACTCGGACATACAGTCGTCCCCCCGCGGCCCGCGCTCGTCCCCGTCACTTCTCCCGCCCCGTGGGTCTTGGGATTGCAAGGCATTACAGTGCCGGACGTCCATGTGCAGGTGCTCGAACCTGGCGACGACCCTGCCCGATCGGTTTGCCTGGCCAGACGACGCGGTTCCTTGCTTTTCGCCCATTTTGGAGTGACCGGGCCGGCTGTCCTGGATGTCAGTCGGGCAGTAAGCACTCACGCCCAACCGCGGCGCCTCTTGCTACGGTGCGATTTGCTGCCCGATCGTAAGCTTGAGACGCTGGACGCCGAGTTTCAGGAACAGTGCCAGGGGGCAGGCCGGCGATCGGCCCTGGCAGTCCTTGCCCGCTATGTTCCGCAGCGCCTGGCCGAAACCGTCGCTACCCAGGCTGGCCTCGATCCCGATCGCCGCGCGGCCGAGATTTCACGCCCCGAGCGACAGCGCCTGGCCGCCTGGCTCAAGCAGTTCGAGATCCCAGTCGCTGGCACCTTGGGTTTTAACAGGGCGGAAGTCACGGCCGGCGGGATCGCGCTGGACGAAGTCGATTCGCACACGATGGAAAGCCGGCTCGCGCCCGGGCTTTTCTTTGCTGGCGAGATCCTGGATATCGACGGCCCGATTGGCGGCTACAACTTTCAGGCTGCCTTCAGCACCGGATGGCTGGCGGGAGAAAGCGTGTGACCGCAGAGCAGATCCGTTACCGCAAGCAGGGTTTGCGCAGCCGCTCTTGTTCACTGAAAATTGGCAAAAGACAGCCGTTTTGTAGCTTTTTTTTGCTTGCCTGACGTGTGTCGTGGTGTATGTTTTCCTCGCGAAGCGGAAATGTTGCCCCATGAACCCCAGGAGAACTACAAAGTCCTGCATAGAACGGAATTTATTCCGTTGCCTTGCGTATTTTATGGAAACGGGGTGAATTCCGTTCTACGTAGGGATGCCATAGACAGACTTTGCACTTCTCCTGCCATGAATCCCCAAGGTGTAGATTGTGCCCAAAGTCGCGGCTACCCTGGCCTCGCTGCTGCTTATCGCCAGCTCGATCGGGGTGAACATCGCTCGGTACCCCCAAGTGGGACGATCGGTCGACGCGGGACAGCGGCCCGACGCGATCGAACCGGCGAACTCTGCGCCCGCGCAGCAGCAGGCAAACGTCGTTGAACCAGCAACTCCGAATCCTCTGCCGACAAGCAAGGCGGAAATCGAGCCGGCAAAGCCCAGGCAAGCTGCCGCGGTGCCTGTTGCCGAGAATCTGCAGGCCGAAGAATCCAACACCTCGCAACCGATCGCCGATACGGCCCAGCTAAAGTCTACCGGACTGGTGCCAATCCTTGGCGTGCGACCAATGGCACCCATTGTCGGCACGCAGCCTGCTGTGGACAGTCTCGGAATGCCCGTGGATATTGACGCAGTCCGCCGTCTCCCGCCCGTCGATCCCAGCGTTCCCACGGCAGCCGATTATCAGCCTGGGGAAATGGATAAGGCTGCTACTGCTTATCCCGCGACTTCAACGCCCTGATCTGCCCAAAACTTCAGGTTGTAGTCTGCGTAGCAGCAGACTGTTGCTCCTGAACTTGCCTGCCGCGGAGCAGCGCATTTTGGGCTTTGAGACAGACTTGGCGAAATGCCTCGGGCCGAGAAACGCCGGAAAGTCGGAAAACTTCTTTGCCGTCACGCTTGAATAATAGTTCGCCGGCGTGCAGAAAGCCCTGACCGGGAAGGATGGCGACCTCGATCGTCTGGAATTCATCCAAGCCGATCGAAGGACCGTTCTTGGCCGTCAAGCCGAGTTGGATGATCAGCCGCCGGTTTGTAAGCGTATAGCGACGGCACAGCCCGGGCATTAGCCGGCAAAGATAAACCGCCAAACTGACAGGAATGGTGACCAGCGCCAACAGCTTGCCCAATGTAAAAAAGCCGTAGCCCAGGCGATTACCGGCAAGGCAGCCGACCCAGCGGCCAATCGCCATTGAGCCGATCCCCGGCCAGACGGTCATGATTTTCTTCTGGCCTTGGTCAGTTGTAGTAGCCATAAGACAAGAGATCAGTTTTGGGTTATGGAACTGTCGATCGGTTCGATCCGCGTGACGTGAAGCGGATCGCAGTAGACCAAACGCTCGGCGAGCCTGTCGGAAATCTGCGGAAGAGCAATCACGACCTCTCGTCGCTGCACGATCGCGAGTTCCGGATGCCGCACCTCATAGCTGGGGCCATCGGACATAAGAATCCGAAACGGTCCAAAGGGTTGCTTGCGAAGGTGCTCGAGAATTTGTTCTGCGTTCATATCTATTCTGCATCCATTGGCCGTAGTCCGCCACGAGATCCATAGAATTCTACCGCCGAAAGGCGCGTGCCGAAACCCCGCGCCAAAAAATAAGACCCGGCCGGGATTGCTCCCGGCCGGGCCTCGATTTGCATTTGACTTGGTTGTGATTCTCGCATCTGTCCAGTTCAGGACCGGCCCAATTTCTTGCCCGAATGTCGGTCGTGAGCCGACGGGCAAAATATCCTTAGAAAGGAGGTGATCCAGCCGCAGGTTCCCCTACGGCTACCTTGTTAC
>CAZTPX010000177.1:0-19872 GCA_964615095.1 uncultured Planctomycetaceae bacterium
TGCGGTTGACGTAGCTCATGGCGATGCCCGCGGTGTTGGAATCGGTGCCGTCGCAAAGCACCTGGATGGCGGCGGTCCGCCCCGCCGCCAGGTCGCCGGCAAAGCCATGATCGATCCGCAGCACGATCTGCACCTCGCTGCGGTCGATCAGGTCTTGCACCTGCCGCTCGTCATGCACGCGGGCCACCACGTCGAAATAACCGCTGGCGGAAAAACGGGCCACCAGTTCGCGGCTGGCGGGCGTATTGTCCAGATCATAAACGGCCGTGCGGATGTCGCGAATGTCCATATTCACCGCGTAGCCGATCACCAGCACCTCGAGACAGGGCACGATAAAGATCACGGCGCGCATCCGCGGGTCGCGAAAGACCTGGATGAATTCCTTGATCAGCATCTGGCGGATACGCTCGAACATGCAGTTTTTCCCAAGGTAGCAGGCACACGGCGTGTGCCGTTCGTCGGAAGCCGAAAGCTTCCGAAAGACCTGCGGCAGAAGCCGCAGGGCGGACGGCACACAGCGTGTGCCTGCTACTTTACGTTAATTTCTTCTTGAATTTCCATTGTGCCAAAACCACCATCGCCGCGGCGAACACGACCAGCAGGATCGTGTCGGCGGCCAGGATCTCCAGGCCCACGCCCTTGAGATAAATCCCCTTGAGGATGCCGATGAAATACCGCGCCGGCACGAGATAGGTTATCCACTGGATCGGCCGGGGCATGTTGACGATCGCAAATATGAAGCCCGAGAGCAGGAAGGCCGGCAGGAATGTCACGGTCATCGCCAATTGGCTGGCCAAAAGCTGGCTCTTGGTGGCAATGCTGAAGAGCATGCCCATCGCCAGCACGCCGACCAGGAAGATCGAGGCGATGCCGAACAGCAAGGCCACGTTGCCGCGGAGCGGAATCGCAAACATGAACTGCCCCAGGAGCACGGCCAGGACCATGTCCAAGAGGCCGATGGCGAAGTAGGGGATCAGCTTGCCCAGCACCAGTTCGGAACCCCGCACGGGCGTGGAAATGAGCTGTTCCATCGTGCCCCGCTCCCACTCGCGGGCGAAGGTCAACGAGGTGAGCATGGCGGCGATGACCATCATGATCACGGCGATCAGCCCCGGCACGATATAGTTCTTGGACTCCATGTCGGCGTTGAACCAGACCCGGCCGCGGACATCCAGCGGGATCTGCACTTTCGTCGGCCCTTGCCGGCCGAAACGGCGGACCATCATGTCCTGCGAGTAGATTTCCACGATCGCGTCGGCATAGCCCAGGGCGATCGTGGCCGTGTTCGAATCGACCCCGGAAATGGCCACTTCCAAGGGGGCCTGCCTGTCGAACGACAGTCGCCGGGCGAAATCATAGGGGATGATCAGGCCCATCAGGGCTTGGCCGGAGTCGATGGCCCGGTTCATGTCGCGCTCGTTGTCGACGTAACGCACGAGCGAGAAGTAGGGCGAACCGGAAAACCGGCTCACGACCTCCCGGCTCTCGGGCGTGTGGCTCTGGTCCCACACCACCAGCGGCACGTGATCCACGTCCAAGGTCAGGGCGTAGCCGAACAGCAGCAGCATCAGCATGGGGATGGCGATCGCCATGGCTAGGCTCCGCGGGTCGCGGAGGATGTGCAGAAACTCCTTGCGGGCGACGGCCGCAACGCGCCGGGCATTCATCGTCGCACCTCCTCCTGCGGCTGCTCGGCCCGATCGCGGGCCTCGATCAGGGAAACGAAGACGTCCTCCAGCGAGGGCACGATCCGCTCGATCTGCTGCACGCGAAAGCCCTGCTCCGCCAGCCGCGCGCGGCTTTCTGCGGCCGCCCGATCGCCGTCGTCGGCCACCAGGTGCAGGCTATTGCCGAACAGCGCGACTTCCTTCACCGAGTCCAGCCCGGCCAGCGCGTCCATGGCCGCTTCGGGCCGTTCGCAGATCAGTTCCAGCACGTCTTCCTGCATGGCCTCGCGTTTGAGCTTCTCCGGCGTGCCCTGGGCGATCACCTCGCCGCGATAGATCAGGGCCAGTCGATCGCAGTACTCGGCCTCGTCCATGTAGTGCGTGGTGACGAAGACAGTCACGCCCTCGCTGGAAAGCTGATAGATCAGGTCCCAGAACTGGCGGCGGCTGATCGGATCGACGCCGGAGGTTGGCTCGTCGAGGAAGAGCACCGGCGGCCTGTGCAGGATCGCGCAGCCCAGCGCCAGACGTTGTTTCCAGCCGCCGGAAAGGACCGCGGTGGGCCGGTGGCGATGGCCTTCCAGGCCGGACATCTCAATCACCCACTGTTTGCGCTCGGCCTTCTCCTGCGCACCGATGCGGTAGATGCCGGCGTAGAAGTCGATGTTCTCTTCCACCGTGAGGTCCTGGTAGAGCGAGAATTTCTGGCTCATGTAGCCCACATGGGCCTTGATCCGCTCGGCCTGCGTGCGGATATCGAAGCCGGCCACGCTGCCGCTGCCGCCCGTCGGCGCGAGGATCCCGCAAAGCATGCGAATGGTCGTGGACTTGCCTGCCCCGTTGGGTCCCAGGAAGCCGAAGATCTCGCCGCGATCGACCGCGAAACTGACGCGGTTGACCGCCAGGAAATTGCCGAAGCGGCGCTCGAGGTTGTCGACCGTAACGGCCTGCGCGGAAGAAGAAGGGGGGGAAGGAGGAAGGGGAGAAGGGGAGAGAGGGAGAAGGGGAGAAGGGGAGAGATACCGATTTCCATATCTCCCCTTCTCCCCTTCTCCCCCTCTCCCCTTCCTCATCTCCCCCTCCTCGGCGATCGCCGATACGAACACGTCCTCCAGGGTCGGCGGGATCGTCCGCACCGACTGCGGTGGCAGCCCGGCGTCGCTGAGCGTCTTGCCGGCCTGATCTATCTGGCCGTCCGCGCCGACAAAGTGGACACGATCGCCGAACAGGCCCACGGACGCGGCGGGAAACTGCTGCCGCAGGAGCGCGGCGGAGCGGCGGGGTTCGGCGGTGCGGATTTCCAGGATCGTGCCCCGCATCAGTTGCTTGACTTCCTCGGGCGTGCCGCAGGCCAACAGCCGTCCCTGGTGGATCAGGGCCAGGCGATTGCAGCGCTCGGCCTCGTCGAGATAGGCCGTGGAGACAAAGATCGTCACTTTCTCGCGCAGCAGTTGGTAAAGGATCCGCCAGAAGTCGCGGCGCGAGACCGGATCGACGCCGTTGGTCGGCTCGTCCAGGAACAGCACTCGCGGCGTGTGGACCAGCGTGCAGGCCAGGCCGAGTTTCTGCTTCATGCCGCCGGAGAGGTTTCCCGCCAGGCGGCGTTTGAAGGGCGTGAGATTGCTGAAGGCCAACAGCCGCCCGACACGCTCGTCGCGGCCCTTGCGGGGCACGTTGTAAATGTCGGCGTAGAAGTCGAGGTTTTCCATCACGGTCAGGTCGGCATAGAGCCCGAAGCGCTGGCTCATGTAGCCGATTTCCGCCTTGATGGCCTCGGCCTCGCGGACGACGTGATGCCCGGCCACCCAGGCCTCGCCGCCGTCGGGCGTCATGATCGACGTAAGCAGGCGCATGGTGGTCGTCTTGCCGGCGCCGTCGGGACCGACAAGGCCGAAAATCTCACCCTCCTCGACGGCCAGGGAGAGGCCGTCGAGAGCAGCAACAGAATCGAACGTCTTGGTGAGACCCTCGGCAAGGATCATTTCAAAACTCACAAGATGCGGAAAACGAAACAGAAATCAGTACTGTTTAGCGGAATGAAGTTGTCGACCCCAGCCCGCTTGCCGGGCGGGTGAATGAGTCTTATCGGCGAGAGCGCTCCCACTACCCGATGTATATCGTGTCCGGTCCGGCACCCTTCGGGTGCCGGACCGGACACGAAAAAACGGTGGTTGGGGTCTCGTCGATTCGCTCACAAAACTTCTTCACCTGCCAGGCAAGCTGGCAGGGGTCCATTCGTCCATTTCGCTCAAGGGCTACCGTGCATCAGATTTCCAAGTTCGCCTCTCTTGGTTTCCGTCATTTGCATTCATTGATTCGAATTTGTTTCGTATTTCGGATTTCCCAATTGTGGCGTCAGCCGGCATACCCGGTTTCAACTCGTGGTCGGGGTTCTTGACGTCGATCTTGATCCGATAGACGAACTTCACGCGTTCGTGATTGGTCTGCACCGATTTGGGCGTGAACTCCTGCTCCTCGGAGATGAACGAGACGTGGCCCGGATAGACCTTGCCGGGATAGGCGTCGGTGGTGATCTCGGCCTCGGTACCACGGGCAATATAGCGTTTGCCCAAGTCGCTCTCGTCGACATAGGCCCGCAGCCAGATGTTTTCGATATCGGCCACCGTCACCACGGGCGTGCCCGGGGCGACGTACTCGCCCGGTTCGGTGTTCTTGGAGAGCACGACGCCCGTCAACGGCGAGGTCACAATGGCATAGCCCAACTTGGTTTCGGCGGATAACAACGAGGCTTTCGCCTGTTCGACCTTGGCCCGGGCCTGGTCGATATCCTCTTTGCGCGGCCCTTCCTTGACCAGGCGATATTGGGCCTGGGCCTGTTCCATGGCGGCCTTGCCTTGGTCGATGTCTTCCCGGCGGGGTCCTTCCTTGACCAGTTCATAGCGTTTTTTGGCCTGGAGATAACGCTGGTCGGCCATGTGATAGGCGGCATAGGCCCGATCGACTTGTTCGATGGCCACGCTGCCGGAGTCGGTGTGCTGGAGTTGTTCGTAGCGATCGAGGTCGCGTTTGAGGTGATCGCGATCTTCCTTGGCGGCCTGGAATTCGGCCTCGGCGGCAGCGATCTCCTCGGGCCGGCTGCCGTTTTTCAACGCGGCATAATTGGCCTCGGCCTTTTGCATGGCGGCCTTGGCGGAGGCGATTTCGTCGGGCCGGGAGCCGGCCAGCATCTCGGCCTGGGCGGCCTCGGCAGCATGCAGTTCGCCGCGGCGCAGGGCCACGTCGGCTTGCAGATCGGCCGTTTCCAGTTGGGCCAATGGCATCCCTTGCTTCACTGTGTCTCCCTCGTCCACATAGCGCTTCTCGACGCGGCCGGGGATCTTGAAGCTGATGGCCACCTCGACCGCCTCGATGTTGCCGGAGACATGGATCGCATCGTCGCTATGGCCGCGCCAGCCCAGCACGTACCAACCGCTGGCGCCGACCACCACGAGCGCGGCCGCCATGGGGAAGATCAATCTCTTGGTTCCATTCATTGCCATCGTTGTGAATCCTCAATCACGGTACATCCTGCGTAGAACGGAATTCATTCCGTTCTTGAAACAAGGGAATGAATTCCGTTTTACGAAAGTAATGGAATAGATTCCGTTTTACGAAAATAACGGAATGCATTCCGTTTTACGAAAAACCCTTTCCGCCTCCGGTCAGCCCCTGCCGAAACATCTTCCAGGCCCGACCGGCATGCTGCGTGAGATTGAAGCCTCCGTCGCTGAGGTGCCAGATCACACCCGCGGGAATAATCATGCCTAGGAACATGATGGCCGCCGTGCGGGGCTGCAATTGCCGGTCGATATGGCCCTGCTGCTGCCCGTCGCGAACCATGTCTTCGACCTCGGCCAGATAATCCTCGACGATCCGCCGCACGCGGTTCTTGCGTTCGGGCCGTGCGGCCAGGGCATCGTCGGAGAAGATTATGCGGGGAAAGACCTGTCCTTCGCGGATAATGCGAATGTGGCGGAGGAACAGGCCGTGCAGGCGGCGGAGTGGGTCGGGGGTCTCTTGCTTGGCCGCCTCGACATTCGCCTGGAGCTTCGTGTCCAACAGGTCCAGGACCGCGTCGAGCATCGCGTCTTTGCTCTTGAAATGCCGGTAGATGCCCGAGGGCACCAGGCCCACGCGGCGGGCCACGGCGGCGATACTCAGGCGCCTGATGCCCTCGCCGGCCACGAGTTGCAGGGCTGCCTCGGCGATCTGTTCGCGGCGGACTTGAGTTTGTAGTTTAGCGTCGGCCATAAGGCACCTCCTATCCTCCTATTGTGATTATACGTTCACAATCAGGGCGTGTCCAGCGCGATTTGGGGCACGGGCGCATGTCACCGCTATCCGATACGCTCGGACCCGCGGACCGCACAAAGCCATGCCGGCCAACCTACACCGTCAAAATCCGAAATACGCAGCACTAGTGGCATCCGGAACGGAGTTGGATTATATTAGGAACGTGCGCCTGAATCCCGCAGCAGGCCCTGCGCGGCTCGATTCAGGGGCGACTTCCCCGTCCGTTTTCCCGCCCGCATGAACCCCCATCGCGAAGGAGTACCCGCCATGATCCGTTTTCTCGCCGTCTGCTTGACCGTTGCCGCCCTGCCGCTGCTTTGCCGGGCCGACGACAAACCCCTGCCCACGTTCAAGAAGATCACGCTCAGCGACAAATTCTACTGTGAAGGCGCCTACTACGGCGACTTCAATAACGACGGCAAGATGGACGTCGTGGCCGGGCCCTATTGGTACGAAGGCCCGGACTTCAAGGTCAAGCACGAGATCTATCCGCCCAAGGCGTTTGATCCACACGGCTACTCCGACAACTTCCTGACCTATACCGGCGATTTCAACGGCGACGGCTGGCTGGACGTGCTCTACGTGCCGTATCCCGGCGGCGACGCCTATTGGTACGAGAACCCCGGCAAGACCGGCGGACCGTGGAAGAAGCACCTGGCGCTGCACGAGTGCGGCAACGAGTCGCCGGTCTGGGTCGACGTCAACGGCGACGGCCGCCCGGAATTGGTCTACAACATCAACGGGCAGTTGGGTTATGCCACCTGGGACCCGGCCAAGCCCAACGACCTCTGGGTCTTCCATCCGGTCACCCCCAAGGACGGCCGTTTCTTCTGCTACACGCACGGCGTGGGTGCGGGCGACATCAACGGCGACGGCCGCGTGGACATCGTCGAGGCCAGCGGCTGGTGGGAGCAGCCCGCCAAGTCCGAGCCGGGCAAGCCGTGGGTCAAGCATCCCTACCAGTTCGCCGAGGCCGGCGCGCAGATGCTGGTCTACGACGTCGACGGCGACGGTCTGGCCGACGTGATCACCTCGTGGCATTGCCACTTGTACGGGCTGGTCTGGCATCAGCAGCAGCGGAGCGCTAGCGGCGAGATCACCTGGAAGAAGCACGTGATCCTGCCGCCCAAACCGGACGTGAAGTCCAGCGACTTGCGGATCAGCCAGATGCACGGCCTGGACCTGGCCGACATCAACGGCGACGGGCTGAAGGACATCGTTACCGGCAAGCGCTTTTGGGCCCACGGCCCCACGGGCGACGTCGAGGCCGACGCCCCGGCGGTGCTCTATTGGTTCGAGCTCAATCGCGATAAGCAGGCCGGCGTGCGATTTATTCCGCACAAGATCGACGACAATTCCGGCGTCGGCACGCAGGTCACCGCCAAGGACCTCAACGGCGACGGCATTCCCGACATCATCGTGGGGAACAAGAAGGGAGTTTTCGTGTTCTTGAGCCAGCCGGGGAAGTAGAGACGTCGCGCGCAACGCTTCAAACTTAAATGCCCCCGCCGGCCCTGTGCCGGCGGAGCGATGTTTGACCACTATCAGCGACAGCAAAACCGCACCTTCGCCGCCCTTCGCGTGCCGCCCGCCCAGCCCGCAGGGCGGGCGGCACGCGAATGGCGGCGAGGAAAGGCTGCGGGGCGCGCGATTGTAGTGGCCAAACATTGCTCCACTGCCGCAGGGGCAGTGGGGGCGTGTCAGGGGCGTTTACCAGTTAATGAATCCAAACCGATCAATCAATGCACCCTTTGCCCCGGCTTGGCACCCGCGT
This sequence comes from uncultured Planctomycetaceae bacterium, assembly GCA_964615095.1. Taxonomy (GTDB): domain Bacteria; phylum Planctomycetota; class Planctomycetia; order Pirellulales; family Thermoguttaceae; genus JANXQG01. The sequence continues at coordinate 7,735 of CAZTPX010000177.1, forward strand.
CCGGCACGAGCAAATGCGCCTCGCCCTCGCCGCCGGCAGCCAGCATCATGCCTTCGCTCAAGCCGAACTTCATTTTCCGCGGCGCTAGATTGGCAATGCAGATGAAAAGCTTGCCCACAAGCTGCTCGGGCTGATAATATGCCTTGATGCCGGCAAAAACCGTGCGTTTCTCATTGCCGCCGAGGCTGATCGTGAGTTTTATGAGCTTCTTGGCTTCGGGCACTTCCTCGGCCGTGAGCACGCGGCAGACCCGCAGATCGACCTTGGCCAGATCGTCCATCGTACACTCGGCGGCCAACGGCTCGGCCTTCAGCGGGGCGTCGCTGTCTTGCGGCCCGACGGAAGCCTGGGGCACGGCGGTTGCATCCTCGACCACTTCCGGCTCGGCACTGGCGGCGAGCAGGGCCTCGACCTTCTTGGGATCAATGCGCTGCATCAGATGCTGAAACTTGTTGACCTTCGTGCCAACGAGTGGCTGTTGCGCTTGCTGCCAGTTGGTGATCGGGTCGTCGAAAAACTCGCCGACCTCCTTGGCCATCTTCGGCAGCACAGGCATCAGGTACACGGCCAATTGGCGGAAGAGGTTCAGGCAGATCGTGCAAACGTCCACCTGTCGCGCGGCCTGCTCGGGACCGCGGAGGTTCCAAGGGGCGTTCTCGTCGATGAACTTGTTGGCGCGGTCCGCCGCGGCCATGATGATCCGCATGGCCCGGGCGAAATCGCAGGCTTCATAGGCATCGGCGATCGCTTCACCCTCCTGGGCGGCCTGGGCGAACAGCCCGCCGTCGTCGGGATAGGATTTCGCCAGTCCGCTCTTTCTGACGAAATTTGCCGAACGGCTGGCCAGGTTGACGAACTTGTTGACAACGTCGGCATTGACCTTGTTGAGGAACTCATCGAGGTTCAGGTCGAGGTCCTCGACGTTGCTGCCGAGCTTCGAGGCGTAGTAATAGCGCAGGTAGGCCGGGTCGAGGTGCTGGAGATACGTGGCCGCCTGCACGAATGTGCCGTCGCGTTTCGACATTTTCTTGCCGTTGACGGTCAAGAAGCCGTGGATGTGGACCTTCTTGGGCAGATTGAAACTGGCCGTCTTGAGCATCGAAGGCCAGAAGAGCGTGTGGAAGTAAGTAATGTCCTTGCCGATGAAGTGATGGACCTCGGTCTCGGCGCTCCGCCACCAGTCGTCGAACCGCTCGCCATGCCGGTCGCACCATTGTCGCGTAGAGGCAATGTAACCGATGGGGGCGTCGAACCAGACATACCAGTAGTTGCCGGGGCTGTCGGGGATCTCGAAACCGAAGTAGGGGGCCGGTCGCGATACGTCCCAGTCGTGCAACGGCTCCTGCAGGAAGTGTCCCTGGAGGTAATTGGCGATCTCCGGCTGCAAAGCCCCGCTGGAGATGGCCCACTGGTCGAGGAATCCGTGCAGCCGCTCGATATTGACGAATAGGTGTTTGGCCGTGCGAATCTCGGGCGTGGCCCCGGAGAGCGTGCTCTTGGGGTCCAGCAGATCGGTGGCGTCGTAATGTGCATCGCAATTCACGCAGCTATCGCCGTACTGATCGGGCGTCTTGCACTTGGGGCACGTGCCCTTGACGAAGCGGTCGGCCAGGAACGTGCCGGCCATGGGGTCGTAGAGCTGCTGGACCTCCTTCTCGTGTACCAGGCCGTCGCGCCGCAGGGCCTGCCAGATCTCCTCGCAGTAGGCCCGGTTCTCGGGGCTGTTGGTGCTGCCGTAGTTGTCGAACTCGATCTGGAACCCGGTGAAATCGGCCAGATGGGCCTGCTGCATGCGGGCGATCAGGTCCTCCTCGCGGACGCCCTCTTTGCGGGCGCGGATCATGATCGCAGTGCCATGCGTGTCGTCGGCACAGACGTATACACACCGCTTGCCGCAAAGTTTCTGGAAGCGGACCCAAATGTCGGTTTGCAGGTATTCCACCAGGTGGCCCAAGTGGATGGGGCCGTTGGCGTAAGGCAGGGCACTGGTTACCAGGATACGTGACATGGCGATTCGGTTCTCGGAAAAGGACAGCATAAAATGCTAATTCTAGGGCCTAAGCCGTGTGGAAGCAAGGGCTTACGACCTCCGTGCTGCTGAAGGGCAATCCGTAGGGTGGGCCGAGTAACACGAGTCCCACCAGATTCGATGCGGAATCTGGTGGGACTCGCAAGCTCGGCCCACCCTACAGCCTTCCAACGTCCAGGGCTTTTTTGCAAACGCGGACTATGGTAGAAAATGAGAAGCGACTGCCGTTTTTGAACCAAATTCGTTTCGAACATGAATTGCTTCTGGCCCTTACCGCCCGCTGAGATCGACTTGCCCACCGGCGAGGTTCACCTGTGGTCCGCACGGTTGGAACCGCCCGAGGACTTGTTGCGGCAGTTCGAGGGCCTGCTGTCCGAGGACGAACGTCGCCGGGCAGACCGGTTTCGAGCCGGACGGTTGCGCAACCACTATACCGCCGGCCGCGGCACGTTGCGAATGCTGCTGGCACGCTATCTGCGGAACGATCCCGCATCGTTCTCATTGAGTTACCAACCCCATGGCAAGCCGGAACTGAATCCGCCCTGGAATGCCTGCGGCGTGGAATTCAATCTCTCGCACTCGCACGAGTTAGCCGTCTATGCGTTTACGCGGGGAGAGGAGATCGGGGTCGACGTCGAGTACATCCGTCCGATGCCCAACGCGGCGGAGCTAATGAAGAGGTTCTTTTCGCCGGAAGAGGTGCAACAGTGGCAGCAGATGCCTGCCCTACAACAGTTGGCGGCGTTCTACCAGGGCTGGACGCGGAAAGAGGCTTGGCTCAAGGCCGTGGGCAGCGGGCTCTCGTTTCCGTTGAATGAGTTTTGCGTGACTTTGGACGATCCGGCCCACGTGCTATCGATCCGCGGCGACAGGGAGGAAGCGGCCCAATGGTGGTTGGAAAGCTGCGAGCCGAGCGACGGCTACGTGGCGGCCGTGGCAACGCGGGGACAAGTGAAGACCGTGAGGAAATGGCGATTTGAAACTATTTAGCGAAATGGAGGAATGGATTCCTGCCAGCCGGGTACCCTCTGATAGCCGCGAAGCGGCGGCATGTAGTAGCCTGGGGCGGAAGCCCTCGTTGTTGTACACAAGTCCGCCGGTCTATGCCCCGGAGGGGCAATTGACAATAGCCCAGCGATTTATCGCTGGGTAGCCAATTAACCCACGTTGTCCATAGTCCCGTGGGGACGATTGACATGAATGTATGGTGCATCGCCTCAATCGTCCCTCCGGGACTGGAATCATATTTATCTTGCCTACCTGCCCAGCAGTGAACTGCTGGGCTATTCTCAAACGTCCAACTCCGGGACGGGGTCGCGTTCCGACTTGTGTGCAACAACGAGGGCTCACGCCCCGGGCTATTGCATGTCGCCGCTTCGCGGCTGGTAATGCCAGGGGTCGTCCACTTCACGGCGCGATCGATAGTTTATCCGCGGCGGCGCCGTGGCGCAGCTCTATGGCCAACCGTTCCGCCTCGGCCGTCGAAATATCGTGGCCTTGCCGGCTCAAGACGTGCCGCACGGCAGCCGCGCCGGAATGTTTGCCGAGCACGATTTCCGTGCCCCGCCGGCCAACTGACTCGGCGGCGAACGGCTCGTAGGCCCGCCGGTCCCTCAGCAGACCGTGTACGTGGATGCCCGATTCGTGACGGAAGGCCCCCGCGCCCACGATCGGCTTCGAGGGCGGGACCGGGCGATTCGATGCCTCCGCGACGCACGCCGACAACTCGGCAAAACGCTGCGTATCCAATCCACAGGATCGTTGCAGTGTGATGCGCAGCGCCATCGCGGCTTCCTCCAGCGGCACGTTGCCGGCCCGTTCGCCCAATCCGTTGACCGTGACGTCGATACTTGCGGCCCCGGCCATGACAGCGGCCAGGGCGTTGGCGGTGGCCATGCCCAGATCGTTGTGCCCGTGGAAGCCGATGGTCATCCGCCCGGCATGGGCGGCGAGCGACTGGATCACCGCGTGGACCTGGAAGGGGTTCCATACGCCTACGGTATCGGCCAGGCGAAAGCGGTCGGCCCCGGCTTGCCGCGCCGCCCGCATGCAGCGGTCCAGAAAACTGGGCGATGCCCGTGAAGCATCCTGCGCGCCGAGGGAAACAAACGAGAACCAGGGCCGGGCCAGCGCGCACAACTCGGCGATCTGGTCGATGACCCAGCCACGCGTCTTCTGCAGGGCACGAAGATGGATAGCGGAAGTGGGCAGTGAGAAATGCACGCCATCGACGCCGCTCGCCGCGGCCGCGTCCAGGTCCTCGCATCTTGCCCGGCACCAGGCGGTCAGGCGGCAGCCCAACCGCAAGGCAACCACGGCACGGATCGACGCGATTTCCTCGCTGCCCATCGCCGGTGTGCCGACCTCGATTTCCGGCACGCCGGTTTCGGCGAGCAAGCGGGCGATGGCCAGCTTAGCTTGCCGCGAAAAGGCCACACCCGCAGCCTGCTCGCCATCGCGGAGTGTTGAATCGACCAGCCAAACGTGCTTCTTGTTCATCTTAGGCCATTAATAATTCCTCAACCGCAGAACCTTGTTCCAAGCCGTCGAGAATGGAATCGATCTTCGCTTCATCCACTTCGTGATACCACCAGGCTTGCGGATAGACGATCATGACCGGTCCCTTCTCGCAGACATTCAGGCAGCCGGTCGACGTGACAATGGCGTCGATGCCGCGTTCGCTGACCTCAGTCTGGACGTACTGGATGAGGTCCCCGCCTTTCTTAAAACACACGCCTTTAGGCTCGCCGTTGGCGCGGAAACTGCTGCAGAGGAAGATATGATACTGGGGTTTTTGCATGACTGGGTCCTTTAAGATTTATGAACATCCCTGGCCGTTGCCGGAACACCCGGCGCCGGAACCACAACGATGATTTTTGCGCAAGGGGGCACGGATGTCCGCACCGCGAAAGACGGCGTCCAGCCCCTCGTCGATCAAGCCTTCCATCATTACGAGCTTGATTCCGCGGCTGACCAGGGCCTCGCGGGGGGCCTGGCCGGCGCTGGCGACTAGTACGGCCCGGCAATCCTGGAGCGTATCGGCCAGGTCTATCCAGCGCCGCGGACCGCTGCCCGCCGGCGGTGTGCGCCGCTGCTCGACAAGTCGGAAGCCTGTTTCGTCCTTGGTATAGATGCTCAATTGATCGGCCTCACCAAGGTGCTGATTCACAAGCACGCCTTCCAACGAGGCCACGGCGATATAGGGACGGTCTTCGGCCGGATTGAGCGGGCTGCCCGCCGCCTGCAACAAGGCGATTTCCATCTCCGGCCGCTTGGCCTCGCCCAGCAACCCGACGGCATCGGCGCGGCAGCGAGTGCAGTGCGACATGATCGGCAGAAGTTGGGCGACATCGGCGCGAATGCCTGCCACGCGTTCGGGCGCAGGCTGTTCCAGATCGCCGAAGGGTGTGCCGGGCACGGGATAAAGCGGCACGCAATTGGCAATGTCGGCCCCCAAGTCGGCCACCCGCCGGGCGACCTCGACCACATGGTCGTCGTTCACGCCGGGAATGATGATCGTGTTGATCTTGACGACCACGTCGTACTGCTTGAGCAGGCGGATGGCTTCCTCCTGGCGGCTCCAGAGCAGTTCGGCGCCGGCTACCCCGCGATAGACCTTCTTGCCGTCGCGAATCCAGGCGTAAACCTTGGCGCCGATCGCCGGGTTGACGGCGTTGACCGTGAGCGTCACGTGGCTGACTTGCAGCTTTCCGATCTCTTCGGCATGCGCGGGCACGCCCAGCCCATTGGAGGCCACGCAAAGCAGCATTTCCGGATAGGCCTCGCGGACCAGCCGCAAGGTCTCCAAGGTCAGCGACGGCGTGGCGAAGGGGTCGCCCGGGCCGGCGATGCCAATGACGGAGATCCGCGCATCCTTGGCCAACACGCGCTGCAGGTAATCCAGCGACTGCCGCGGCGAGAGGATGGCCGTGGTCACGCCCGGCCGGCTCTCGTTGGCGCAATCGTAGATCCGCTTGCAGAAGTTGCACTGTACGTTGCAGTCCGGCGCAACCGGCAAGTGGACGCGGCCGTGGCGGTGGCGGGCGTCGATGTTGAAACAGGGATGTGCGGAAATGTCGACAGGCATGGTTTTCTCCGTAGAACTTATTTCAGAACCGATTCTGAGCCGGTTGTTCTTTGTACCGCAAGAGGGTTTTGGAATAAGTTCTCACATGTAGGTGTAGCCCACGGGCGAGCTTTCCTGAGCGTCTTCGATCACAGTGTTGGCAATGCGGTCGAAGAGCTGCTGCGCGCCGCGGTAACCGACATGCAGCAGACGCGGCCCGTCGACCCGATCGTGGATGGGAAAACCGACGCGGACCAACGGTATGCCGAGGTTCCGTGACATCGTAAATCCCTTGCTGTTGCCCACGATCAAGTCGGCTGTCATGGCCTTCGCGCGGCCCTCCATTTCGGCGAAGTCCACGCCCTCGACAACCGCGATCTTTTGGTCGCTGGCGGAATCGAGCTCTTCGATCCGCTCTCTGAGTTTGCCCGTCCGCGCGCCCGAGCCGCAAAGCACGGGATCGATGCCGATCTCCATCAGCAGCGAAGCCAAGGCAACCACGAGATCCTGCTCGCCGTAAACTACGGCCCGCTTGCCGAACACATACTTGTGGGCATCGACATAGGCGTCGATCAGCCGCCCGCGCTCGTTGGTATGCGCGGCTGGCCATGAGCGGCCGGTGATCGTCGTCAACGTTTCGAAGAAGCGATCGGTTTGCAAGACGCCAATCGCCTGCGGCATGGAAAAGTTGGGAACGCCGAACCGCTCCTGCAGCAATTTGCCGGCGGTCTTGGCCGGGTCGCCAGTCGAGCCGAACTCGATGGTCGCCAGGGCGCGGCCCATGCGGCGGATATCGGCCAGCGGCGTGCCGCCCGGCGGTATGCGCTCGTATTCGCTCCACGCCGGGCCGTCCAACGTGTCACTGTAGTCGGAGAGTACGATCGGCTCCACGCCGAAATCGCCGAGGATGGCCTTGAGATAGCGCAGATCGGCCGGCGAGACGATGCCGGGCAGGAGGTTGACGACGTTCTCGCGCGGGCCACCCTCGGCAAATGTGTCGACGATTGCGCGGATGGCAGCATGGAAACCTTCGGCGTGCGTGCCGGCATAGCTGGGCGTACCGACCTGCACGATCTCGGGCCAGGGCCCCGTAGCCGTCTTGCGAATTTCGCGCAGGTGATAGGCGACATCCTCGCCGATGGTCTCCGCCAGGCACGTGGTGGCGATGCCGATCACTTTCGGGTCGTATTGACGGATGACGTTCTCCAGGCCTTTGCGCAAGTTCTCGCGGCCGCCGAAAACGGTGGTCGCCTCGGAGAAGTTCGAGCAGGCGATGTCGATCGGCTCCTTGAAATGGCTGATCATGTAGCGGCGGATGTATGTCGAGCAGCCCTGCGAGCCGTGCAGGAAGGCGATTGCCCCTTCTATACCGCGGAAGGCCAGGCAGGCCCCCAAGGGCGCACATACCTTGCAGGCATTGCGGGAAGCTGTTTTCGGAACCGGGGCGTCGTTAATAACAGTAATAGGGGCAATCATCGCGCCGTCCTTTCCGCATCCGGGGAAGCAGGGGAGAAGGGGAGTGGGGGAGAAGGGGAGAAAGCGGGAGATGTCGCTTCAGCCTTTCTCCCCTGCTCCCTTTCCCCCTTTCTCCCGTTCTCCCCTGCTCCCCTTCTCCTCGGCACGAGTTTCCAAACTGGGGACTTTACTGAGCGATAGACCTCGCGGGCGAAGTTGAGCATGCCTTCGTAACCTGCCAGGGCCTCCTTGCGCTCGTGGTTATGATCGCAGAATCCGATGCCCAGCTTGAAGGCGATCGGCCGTTCTTTCACGCCGCCGATGAACAGATCGACCCCCTTTTCCTGTACGAACCGCGAAAGTTCCAAGGGATTCGTGTCGTCCACCAGGACCGTGCCCTCGTCGCAAAGATCGCGCAATAGCTTATAGTCCTCCTGGTTGCCGGTCTGCGAGCCCACGAGCACGGTCTGCATGCCCAAGGTCCGCAGCGAGCGGACGAGGGAGAAAGCCTTGAAAGCCCCGCCGGTGTAGACCGCGGCACGGCGGCCGGACAAGGCTTCACGATAGCGCCGCAAGTCGGGCATGATCCTGGCCACTTCCTCGCGCACGAGTTCGCGGGCGGCGGCGGCCATACCCGGCTCACCGAAGAAATCTGCCACTTCGTACAGTGCCCGCGACATGTCTTCGATGCCGAAATACGAGACGTGCCGGAAGGGGATGCCGTACTTCTGCTCCATGTCCTTGGCCAGGTGGACCATCGAGCCGGAGCATTGCACGACGTTCAGCGCGGCCCCATGGGCGCGGCGGATGTCGTCGACCCGGCCGTCGCCGGTGATCGTGGCCACGACCTCGACGCCGATCCGCTTGTAATAGTCGCGGATCATCCACGTTTCGCCGGCGAGATTGAAATCGCCGAGAATGTTGATGCTGTGCTTGCTGATTCCGGCGGTCGAACCGGTGCCTACCAGCGTGCCGATGGCATCGCAAGCCGCACGGTAGCCGTCTTTCTTCGTGCCCTTGAACCCTTCGGAGTGGACGGGCAACACGGGAATGCTTTTTTCCGCTGCCACGCGGCGGCAGACAGCCTCGACATCGTCGCCGATCACGCCCACGATACAGGTGGAGTAGATAAAGGCCGCTTTGGGCTGGTAGTAATCGATCAACTCGATGAGCGACTTGTAAAGTTTGTCGGCGCCGCCGAAGATCACGTCCTTCTCTTGCAGATCGGTACAAAAACTCAGCCGGTGAAGTTCCGGGCCCGAAGAGAGCGATCCGCGGATATCCCACGTGTAGGCGGCGCAGCCGATGGGACCGTGTACGATATGCACGGCGTCGGCAATCGGGTAGAGCACCACCCTCGAACCGCAGAACACACAGGCCCGCTGGCTCACTGCGCCGGCCAGGCTGGGTTTGTTGCAAGTCATGTCGAAAGGCTGCTGGCCTTTCTCGTGAACTTGGTTCTTGCGTCCTTCAAGGATTTCGATCATGCGTGGTGTCGAGTAGGTCCCTTCTGCCGGAAGGGACTCACCGGTTAAGGTTCGTCGGTACTTCCTGACCTGTTAATAGGTCAGAGCCGGTTAGTCCCTCCCGGCAGGAGAGACCTACAGTTACATCGTCAGTTCGAAACTCTCCTCCGGCGACTCGCGGTCCTGCCGATCCATGATCGCGCCGAGGATCTTCTCCAGGAGCCGCATGCCGCCCGCATAGCCGACTGTCGGGAAATACGAGTGGCCGATCCGGTCGAGGATAGGGAACCCGTGCCGCACTAGCGGAATATTCTCGTCGCGGGCGATATACTTGCCGTAGGTGTTGCCGATCAGCAAGTCCACCGGTTCCTGCTTGATCCACTGGTGCATGAGGAACATGTCGGCGTTGGCGCCTTGACGTACCTTGGCGTCCGGGACGCGGCCCGCCAAGGCAGTCTCAATCCGTCTTTCGAAGGCTTTGCCGGGCGTGCCAGTGACAATATAGACCGGCTGCATGTCGAGGTCGGCGAGGAATTCGACCAGCGGCACCAGTTGATCCGGGTCGCCCCAGAGGGCGACGCGCTTACGGTAGAAGTATTGGTGCATGTCGGTGATGATGTCCATCATCCGGCCGCGCTCCTCGCGGACTGCATCGGGAATCGGCACGTGCGCCAGCTTGCGGAGCGCGTTGACGAAGCGGTCGGTCGCCCGCAGGCCGATCGGCAGTTCCAGGCTCTCGTAAGGCACCTTGAAGCGGACATCAAGTTCCTTGGCCGCCGCTTCCGAGCTGGACGGGCCGAGGGCCACGGTCGCCTGGCTGGCCGACGTTGTCGCGAGCTGTTCGACCGTCACGCCGCCCTTGGGGTAAAAGACGTGCTCGCCGGTCTGCGGGGCATCGAGCACGTCGGATGTGTCTGGGAAGAGGATCGTTTCGATCCCCATCTCGCCCACCAGTCGCTTGATCTCGCGCATGTCGCTCGGCTCGACCCAGCCGGGAATGACATTGACCGTCTTGCTGCGTTTCTCGGCCGGCTCGGCAAAATAGGTGACCATACCCTTGACCATGTTGGAAAAACCGGTCACGTGCGAACCGACGTAGCTCGGCGTATTGGCGTGGATCACACGCTTGCCGGCGGGAATCTTGCCTTCGTCGCGGGCCTTGGCCAGGATCTGCGGGATGTCGTCGCCGATCGTCTCCGAAAGACAGGTCGTGTGGACCGCGATCACATCGGGTTTGTAGACGCTGAAGATGGTCGTGATGGCCTGCAGCAGATTGGCCTGCCCGCCGAACACGGAAGAACCCTCGGTGAACGAGCTGGTGGCGGCCATGACGGGCTCTTTGTAGTGCCGCGTGAGCGTGCTGCGGTGGTAGGAACAGCAGCCCTGCGAGCCGTGGCTGTGCGGCAGGCAGTTGTGGATGCCCAAGGCCGCGTACATTGCGCCGATCGGCTGGCAGGTCTTGGCCGGATTGACGGTCAAGGCCTGACGTTCGGTAACTTCAGAGGTCGTGTGTCGTAAGAGCATAGGTATATTTCCTGGAGTGGATCGTCCTTTTGGATTGGGTGGCACGTCCCTAAGCTTGCGAAGGGCGTGACAACCTGCGAATCGTGCCCTTCGCAAGCTCAGGGACGTGCCACCCGGTCTCGTCGGTTATTCAGTTCTTTAATTTTCGATCATGGTGGGCCGGCGCTCGCTACGCGATCTGGTCCCACCCTACGCACTGTGTACTGAGTACCGTGTACTACTTCAGCCCCGCACGTACGTGGCGTCCAGCCGGGGCCGGCTCTCTTTCTCCCAGGGCGGTTGGATGTAGGACCAGATCCGCGTGTTGACCATCTGATCGATGTCGCGATAGAAGTTCATCGCACCGCGAAATCCGGCGTACGGTCCGCCATAGTCGTAACTGTGAAGCTGCTTGCTGGGAATGCCCATCTTCTGGATGCAGAATTTTTCCTTGATACCCGCACAGAAGATATCTGGCTTGTAGCGCGCGATGAGCCGCTCGGCCTCGTGGTGGCTGATGTCGTCCACCACCAGCGTGCCGGCCTGCATCTCGGCCATCATGCCCTCGTAGTCGTTGAATGCCATGCCTTCGCTTGCCAGGCGGGCCATTTCCTCCTCGTTGCGGCGGGGGCGGAACCGCTCTGGATCGGGATCGACGTGCAACTCTTCGATATTGCGGCTGTCGGCGTCGATCTTGATCGTGGGCAGCACGCGGCGGCCCTCGTAGTCGTCGCGGTGCGCGAACTCGTAGCCGGCCGCCACCGTCTCCATGCCGATCTCGCGGAAGAGGTCCTGGTAATGATGGGCCCGGCTGCCGCCTACGAAGAGCATCGCCTTCTTGCCCTGGCAACGGGCGCGGATCTCGCCGCGGACCTTCTCGACTTCCACCATCTCCTCGGCAATCGCGGACTCAACTTGCGCGATCAGATCCGCATCCTCGAAGTACGCGGCGATCTTCCGCAGCGACTTGGCCGAGCTGTCGGCGCCGATGAAGTTCACCTTGAACCAGGGCACGCCGAAGCGCTTCTGGATCATGTCGGCCACGTAGTTGATCGAGCGATGGCACATCACCACGTTCAGGTCGGCGGTGTGGGCGTTTTCGAATTTGGCCATCGACGAGTTGCCGCTGAACGTGGCCATCAAATTGATGCCGCAGCGTTCGAAGAGGCGTTCCAGTACGAAGGCGTCGCCGCCGATGTTGTATTCGCCCAGCATGGTCACGTTGAACTTGCCTTGGGGCGGCGTGTCGTCCAGGCCGATGACGTGCTTGAACAGGCCGTTGTTGGCGATGTGGTGCCCGGCCGACTGGCTTACGCCGCGGTAGCCTTCGCAACTGAAGGCGAAGACGTTGACGCCCAGCTTCTCCTTCATTTCGCGGGCTACGGCATGGACATCGTCGCCGATCAGGCCCACGGGGCAGGTCGAGAAGACGGCGATGGCCTTGGGATGGAAGATGTCGAAGGCCTCCTGGATCGCCTGGCGGAGCCGTTTCACGCCGCCGAAAACGATATCCTCCTCCTGCATGTCGGTGGAGAAGCAGTAGGGAATGAAGTTCTCGTCGCTGTCCGTGGGCGGCTTCGTCTGGTTGCGGCGCGTGAGCCACGAATAGAACCCACAGC
>CAZTPX010000178.1:0-19619 GCA_964615095.1 uncultured Planctomycetaceae bacterium
AACGATACCACAAGCTTCAAAACAATTCATACACGCTTGCCGGAACGACGCGGAAACCGCAGCGGCAACCGAAGTGATAACAACAGCTATTACGAACTTCAGACAGGCTGATGCAAGAGCAGGCACGATCATCTCTCCGAGAAGTGGAACTGCGGGCCTTGAAGAACCATACCGACGACGGATTTATTATATTCAGTCACAACGAGACTTCCAGAGTCTCGCTCGGTTGTTCGGCTGATGGAAAGCTAAGAGGCCGACGGGGGATTTCTATCCGCGATTATGGCCGTTGTTATGCCGCATCCTCTGACTGCCCTTCGTTCATTCCTAGCTACGGGCCTGGGAGGTACGGCCGGTCGCAGGCGAGCCCTTTGCCGGGTGGTTCCGCCGGCCAAAACGTGCTAGAATTAAGGGTGATTGTGATTCGCCGGCATCGTTATTTCAACATCGCCGCGACCAAAAGGCGAGTGCCCCGTCCGGATCAAACGACCTTCATCTTCATCCTTCATCCTTCGTCCTTCATCTCTCATGCCCCGACATCGCTCGCCTGCCGCCGAACTGGTCAAGCTGCTGGAGTCGGCGTCGCAGCCGCTCTACGTGCTCGATGACGCGCTGGTGATCGTCTACCTGAACGCCGGCTGTTGCGACTGGCTGGGGACCGCCGCGGAAGACCTGCTGGGGCGGAAGTGCGTCTACCACTGCGGCAATGAACTGACCAGCCCGGATGCCGCGGCCGCAGCGCTCTGCCCGCCGCCGACCGTCCTGGAAGGTCGCGAGGCGGTGGCGGACGTGGCCAGTTCCGCCAACGGTCAGACGCGCTTTCGCCGCGCGAGTTTCGTCCCCCTCCGCCGCCCCGATGAGAAGATCGTGTGCATCGTCGCCCTGGTCGATCCCCAGGACCGCGAAGAGAAAATGGCCGAGATGGAAGTGGCCGAGAGCGACGAAGCGCAGGAACTTCACCAGCAGTTGCAGCGGTTCCACCAACAAACGGCCTTGCGGTACGGAATCGAACGGGTCGTGGGCGTCACGCCCGCCATCAGGCGGGCACGCGCCCAGGCCGAAGTAGCGGCGGGCTCGCGGGCCAGCGTCCTGCTGCTGGGACCGCAGGGCAGCGGCCGTCACCATCTGGCAGAGACGATTTATTACGCTGCGCCGGCCGAATCGCGTGGCCCCCTGGTGCTGTTGGAATGCGGGTTCCTGGACGTCGAATTGATCCAATCGACGCTCCGCTCCCTGGCTGCGGAAAGAAAGGGCGGCACGCTGCTGTTCTCCAATGCCGATCAACTTTCCGTCGAAAGCCAGGCCGCCCTGGCCGCGATGCTGCCGGGGACTAAGTGTCCGCTGCGCCTGGTCTCGACGGCTGCCGCGCCGTTGGTCGATCTGCCGTCGCGGGGGCTCTTTCGCGAGGACCTAGCGGCCATTTTGAGCACGATCACCATCGAATTGCCGCCGCTGGCCAAGCGCCGCGACGACCTGCCGCTCTTGGCCCAGGCCCTGCTGGAAGAGCAGAATGCCCGCGGCGGCAAGCAACTTGCCGGTTTCACGGCCGAAGCCATCGACCGTATCTGCGCCTACGATTGGCCAGGCAACGCGGCCGAGCTGGCGCAAGCGGTTGCGGAAAGCCATGCCCGGGCCGCCAGCCGGCTGATCGCCCGCGACGAGTTGCCCGAGCGGCTGCGGCTGGCTGCCGCGGCTGCCGCCCGCCCGCGCCGCAAGGAGGAACCGATCCAACTCGATGAGTTCGTCGCGCGGATCGAGCGCGAGTTGATCCGCCGGGCGTTGGCCCGGTCGAAAGGCAACAAGGCCAAGGCCGCGCGGCTCTTGGGGTTGAATCGCCCGCGGCTATATCGCCGCATGGTGCAGCTTGGGCTGGCCCAGGAAGGGGAGGAATGATGCAGGCTGCCGCCCGTCTTGTCGTCTGTGAACGCGACGGCACGTGGTCGGCCGCCTTGCGCGGCGAGCTGGCTGAGGCGGGCCTGCACGTGTGGGAATGCCGCAGCTTGACGGAAACCTGGGATGCCTTGGCGCAGACGCCGGCAGCCTTCGTGATCGTTGAGGCCCTGCGGGAGAATCTCGACGACCTCCTGCGGCGGATGGCCTGGTGTACGCGGGACTTCCCCCAGGCCCGCATGGCCGTGGTGGCGGCGCGGAGCATGGCTCGTTTCGAGTGGCTCTTGCGCGAGGCCGGGGCTGTCGATTTCCTCACGACGCAGCGGCGCCTGACGCGGCTGGCAGGCATGGTGGTTCGGCACCTGGCCAGTGTGCCGCCGCCACCGCAAACCCTGGTGGAACGAATCTGGGCCAGCCTACCCTGGGAACCGCCGGGAGGATAGAATAGGTTTCCTTAACCATTTAGCGGGATCAAGGACACGACCCCCGCCAGCTTGTCTGGCAGGTGAATGAGTCTTTTGAGCGACGGGGGCCGCAGGCATTGCCAAAAAACTTCTTCACCTGCCGGACAAGCCGGCAGCGGTCGTAGATCGACTTACGGACGATTTCCTCGCTATAAAGACTGGTTCACCAGCCTGGCAAGCGGGCTGGGGTCTGCTCCTCCATTCCGCTAAACAGTTACGAATTTCCTCAACCCTTTGCCCTCCAGGAACTGTTATAGCATGCCCCTGCCTTTCAGCGAACCCGCCGTCCGCAACGCCCTATCCAGCTTCCAAGACCCCGAAACAGGCCGCAGCGCGGTCCAGCTCGATCAGATTCACGAAGTCCGAATTGATGACGGCAAGCTCTCGGTGACCCTGGGGCTGACCACCTGGGCGGCGCCGCTATGGGATGACATCCGGGATGAACTGGGCACGCTACTGAAGTCGCGTTTCCCGGGCCAGGCCGTCGAGGTGCGCGTCGAACAGCACCACCGCCCTGCTGAGCCGTCGGGCCAACTGGGGCTAACGGCCAAGAGCGTGATCGCCGTGGGGGCGGGCAAAGGCGGCGTGGGCAAGAGTTCGATCGCCGCGTACCTGGCCTGCGGCCTGGCCCGCGCGGGGGCCAAGGTCGGCCTGATGGACGCCGACGTCTACGGCCCCAGCATTCCGCACCTCTTCGGCATCCACGAAATGCCGCGCCTAGTGGGCGAAAACCGCATCCTGCCAGTCGAGGCCGCCGGCGTGAAGGTCCTGTCGATGGGGCTTCTGATCCCGCCGGAGCAGGCGGTGGTGTGGCGGGGGCCGATGTTGCACAAGGCCCTCACGCAATTCGTCCAAGACACGCTTTGGGGCGACCTCGATTATCTCGTGGTCGACATGCCGCCGGGCACGGGCGACGTGGCCATTTCGCTCTCGCAATTGTTGGACGTCACGGGGGCCGTGGTGGTCTGCACGCCGCAGGACGTGGCCTTGTTGGACGCCACGCGGGCCATCACCATGTTCGGCAACGTGCAGATTCCCGTGCTGGGCATGGTGGAGAACATGAGCTTCTTCCTCTGCCCGACATGCAACGCGCGGCACGAAATCTTCGGTTCCGGCGGGGCCAAGCGGCGGGCTGCCGAGATGGGCATACCGGTGTTGGGCGAGGTGCCCTTGGACATGCAACTCCGCATTCTGGGCGACGAGGGCCGGGTGTTCGCCTCGTTCGACCACGAGCCTACGCGTGCCTATCTGGAAGCCATCCCCCGCACACTGGTCGGCAACCTGGTGCGCGCCCGCCGCAGCCGCCCGGTCATGCCCACGCTGCCGCTGCTGTAACTACTCAAACTATATAAAGGCCCCTGCCGGCCCCGCGAGACTGCTGAAAAGTCGCGGCGGATACAAGATGGAGTACTGAGTACTGAGTACTGAGTACTCAGTACTGAGTACTATGCATTGTGCTCCCGGCTTTTTCAGCGGTCTCACGGGGCCGGCGGGGCCTTTATAGTTCCAAATCATGCCGGAACCGTGCTGGGCTTGTTCCGGCCTACGCTAGGCCCTTTCGCGCGGGAACATCGGCGATTTGCAAAGCCCCCAGCGGGCCAGGCGGAACGTCATGGCCGTCTTCAAGCACCCCAGGCCGTAGACCACGCTCCGCCGGAAGTTGATCGACGAGGATTCCTTTTCATAGCGCGTCGGGCAGCTTACCTCGGAGATGATCTCGCCCAGCCAGACGATCTGCGCCAGGATCTGATTGTCGAAAACGAAGTCGTCGGAGCAGGCGTCGAAATTCAGCCGCTCCAAGAGTTGCCGCGAGTAGGCCCGATAGCCCGTGTGGTATTCCGAGAGTTTCGTGCCGAGGATCAGGTTCTCGGCCCACGTCAGGCAGCGGTTGAAGAAGTATTTCCAGATCGGCATGCCGCCTTTCATGGCATGCCGGCCCAGCACGCGCGAGGCCAGCACGCAGGGGTACAGGCCCGAGGCAATCATGGCCACCATGGCGGGGATGAGCCGCGGCGTGTATTGGTAATCGGGGTGCACCATGATCACGATATCGGCCTGGGCTTCCAAGGCCAGCCGATAACAGGTCTTTTGATTGGCCCCGTAGCCCGAATTGACCGGGTGGACGTGCGCAATGGTGTTGGGAAGCGTACGGGCGACCGCGGTGGTTTCGTCTTGGCTGGCGTCGTCGACGACGATCACCAGGTCGACGACGCCTTGGTCCATCACCTCGTCGTAAGTGCGTTTCAAGGTGCGTGCCGCATTATAGGCCGGCATGACGACGACTACCTTCTTGTCACGGTACATATTTGCCTCGAGAATTCGAAAAGGAATAGTCCACGATGGCAGGCATCCCGATCGCTGCCGGGCCAGCGGGACGCGCAAAGGCCCGCCAGAAACTTTATTGTAATCGACCGCGAACGGGCTTGAAGGGTCGGACAAGGGCTTTGCCGGTCAAAGAATGGTAAATCGTAGGGGTTGTAGGGGTTGAGCGAACTGTAGGCCGGAACAAGCACAGCGGCAACTGTTTACGCGCCAAAAATACCGCTCCCGACAAACACCGACAGCTTGGCGCTGGCATTTGCAGGGGCGGCATGTTAAAGTCAACCTATTGCCGTGTAACTGCATCCTGACAATCCCCTCCTTAATCCCACCTTTTGTGAGTCCCTCCCATGCGACATTTGGCCCGCGCTCCCTGGTCGTTCGTGATCTTCCTCTTGTTGTGCGTCGTCTGCACGTTGGCAGCCTCGATCCCTGCCATTGGCCCGGCGGCCGAAACTGCGTCCCCTGCGGGCGGTTTTTCCGGCGGCGTGACTTGGGACCGCATCGCCATCGCGCCCGAAGTGAAGTCCTGCGAGTTGATCTGGGTCCACCCTCGCTCGGGAGAAGTCTTCGCCTTCTGCAACAAGGGCGACGTCTATCATTCTACCGACGACGGGCAGACCTGGTCGCTACTGACCGAGAAGGCCGACGCGCGGCCCACGGGCATGGTCGAACAGGTCGTGCTCGATCCCAAGGACGATCGGCGGATGTATGCCTCATCGATGTACGGCGGCGGTGCGCCGTTCGTGACGATCGATGGCGGCAAGACGTGGCGACCGCTGGGGCCCGGCCACGTCGATTACGTGACCATCGATTTCACCGACCCCGCGCGCAAGACAGTCCTGGCCAGCAAGCATGAGACGCACAACGGCTTCATCGTCACGCGCAACGCGGCGGTCGAGAAGCCCGAATGGGAGAAGCTCGATCTCAAGACCAATACGGCCTTCGGATCGTTCCTGCACGTGGTGAGCGCCAAGACGTGGCTCTTGGGCACCGGCGGCGACTGGGGCGGCGGGTTCTCCGGCGTCTACCGCAGCGACGATGCCGGCCGCTCGTTCCAACTGCTGGCCAACGTGCCCGGCCCCAAGCCCCGCAGTGGTTTCCAGCAACACGCCGGCAAGCTGCTCTTCCTCACCGGCAAGGGCATCGCAGAGAGCGCCGACCAGGGCCGCACTTGGAACGTCCATCCAACTCCCCAGCAGCCTTGGACGCTCGACTTCGGCATGAAGGACACGGCCTGGCTGGTCACGGAGACCGGCCTGTTCGAGTCGCACGACAACCTGAAGACCTGGCAGCCGGCAAGCTCCTCGCTGCGGATCGCCTCGGCCCATTTCTGTGTCAGTCCCCAGACCGGTACGATGTTCGCCAGCACCTACGGCGAGCAAGGACTGCGGCACCGCGGCCACTGGCAAGACAAGCCCGCCGACCTGATCGTCTGGAGTGGCGACCGTCCGTCCGGCCTGACTTGGGCCAAGCTCGGACCCAAGGGCGAGATCAAGGAGGTCCCGCAGGCCGGTTTCGAGGGCAAAGGCAGCGCGCTGGCGATCCACATGGACGGCGACGGCTGGCGGGGTGGCGGTCTGAATTGGAAGGGCTGGTACCCGGAGACCGACTGCGACGACGCCTCGGCCTATACGGCCCTGGTCTTTTATATCCGCCAGGTCACCAAGGTCGAAGACGCGGATCTGCAGGTCAGCCTGGTGGACAACATCAAGCGCAAGCCCGAGGACAAGGGTTCGAACACGCTGAGCGTCGTCGCCGACGGCGGCTTGGAGAAAATCGACGGCCAGTGGCGGCGGGTGGTCCTGCCCTTGAATCTCTTCACGCACAACAAGCCGTTGCAGCTTGCCCGGCTGTGGGAAATCGACTTCGCCAACACCGGTAGCCAGGAGTTGACGTTCCAGGTGGACCGCATCGGTTTTGCCGTGGAGCACGTCGAGCCGCCGCGTTTCAAGAGCGGGCCATCATACCACGCCAAGGCCCGCGTGACGGCGAGCGCCGCGCTGCACGAGATCAGCGATGCCATCTACGGCGTCTGCGACCTGCCCCGCGAAAAACTCTCGGAGTACCATATTCCCCTCACCCGCTGGGGCGGCAACCCGTCGACCCGTTACAACTGGGAACTGGGCGTCGACAATGCGGGCAGCGACTGGTACTTCACCAACCGCGGCAAGCCACTGACCCGGCTCAGCGAGAGCGGCTACGTGGCCAACATCGACAGCAACCAGGTCCTGGGCGCGTCCACGTACCAGACTGTGCCCATGATCGGCTGGGTGGCCAAGGACAACACCAGCTACGGATTTTCCGTGGAGAAGTACGGCCCGCAGAAGGCCCACGAGCCGGGCAAGCCGGACGTGGGCAACGGCGTGCTGCCCGGCGGCGGCTTCGTGACGGGCAACGATCCCCGCGACACGTCGCTGCCCGCCCCGCCGGCTTTCATCGGCAAGGCTGTCCGCTACGTGGTCCGCTTCGCCGGCAAGGCCGACGGCTCGGACGGCAAGCCGGGCGTGAAGTACTGGGCACTCGATAACGAGCCGATGCTCTGGCACGCCACGCACCGCGACGTCTTCCCTGAGCCGTTGGGCTACGACGAGTTGTGGAAGCGGACGGTGGCCTATGCCGAGGCGATCCATGCGGCCGACCCGACCGCCAAGGTGGCCGGTTTTTGCAGTTGGGGCTGGACCGACCTCTATTACTCCGCCAAGGATGCCGGCAAGGACAATTACCACAGCAAGACCGACTGGGCGGCCCACGACAAGATGCCGCTGGCCGAGTGGTTCATCAAGCAATGCGGCGACTACAAGCGGAAGAACGGCAAGCCGCTGGTCGACGTGCTGGATGTCCACTGGTATCCCCAAGGCCAGGTCAAGGGCAAGGGTCCGTACATGGGCCAAGGACTCAACCCGGAGCTGAACGCTTTGCGCTTGCGTTCCACGCGCGACCTGTGGGATCCGGCTTACGAGCAGGAATCGTGGATCCACAACACCGATTGTTATTCGCCCGTGGCCCTCATACCGCGCGTGCGGGCGTGGATCGAGAAGCACAACCCGGGCATGGAGATCTCGATCGGCGAGTACAATTTTGGCGGTGGCGACAACGTGACCGGCGGGTTGGTGCAGTGCGACGTGTTCGGCATCCTGGCCCGTGAGTCGGTCGATCTGGCGTTCATCTGGTATTCGCCCTCAGGGAGCCAGCAATGGGCCTGGCAGCTTTTCCGCAGTTACGACGGCCGCAGCCACGGCTTCGGCGACAAGCTGCTGGAGGCCCGCAGCGATAACCCGGACCTCTCCGTCTACGCGGCCCGGCGTTCGGCCGACAACGCCGTGACGATCGTCGCCGTCAACAAGAACCTGCACGGCTCGTGCCAGTTGAGCCTGGACGCGGGCGCTGTGAAGGGCGCTATGCGCGTTTGGCGATTCGATCAGGACACGACGGAGAGCGTGCGGGAAGTCGCGGAGTTGACGCGGCCGGTCGCCGGGCTGGTCGAGCTGGACCTTCCGGCGGCCAGCGCGAGCATGATTGTGATCATGCCGGCCGTTCGCGCGGCTCGGTAGCAGGCCGGGTTGTGTGTCGGCAAAGTGACAGGCACACTTTGCGTTCGCTGCTAAGAACTGCTCAACTTGGAAAACAGTGCTCTGCTCGGGGTCTGTTCGGGCTTGCGGCGCGTGTTTTCAGACCCCACCCGGCTTGCCCGGGTTGGTGAATGAGGTTGAAAAGCTAACAGACCGCACGCGTCCCCCACCCTCTTGCTTCGCCGGAAAAGGCCGCCGTAGGCGGCCTTTTCCGGCGAAGCAAGAAGATCATGGGGGCGGCTTTCCATTTAGCCGTTCAGCCTTATTCACCAACCAGGACGAGCCCGGTGGGGTCTGGCTCGACTTAAACGTAGCGAGGTAAACGGGAGTCGCGTGTCGCTTCCAACGCAGTGCGGATGATGCGAGTCGCGACCCCTTTTTTCGTCCCCGCGCCTAGCCGCCTCCTAACTCGCTATACCGGGAGTCGTAGCAAGCAGAGCAGAGCCTGTCGCCATCCAGGACCAACGCTTCCAGCACGGGAACGCCGCAGAACTCGCAACATCGTTCCCGGCGCGCGCGGGTGTGGAAGCTGAGCATGAGCAGATCGTGGCTGAGCCCGTTCGCGTCCAGCGCATGATCGCGCCAGACCGCTTCCTCGACAAAACCAAGCCGCTGGAACAGCGTCAACGCGACCGTCTGCTCGCGCGTCATGCGGGCGATGACTTTCGTGACGTCCAGGTCCAGGACCATTTTGCGGGACGACACACGCACATACGTCCTTGTGGCCGAAACTCGCATTGGTCAGCTTAGCCTGGACTGTGCGAGGATAGAATCCCCAGAAAGCGGACAGCCTTACCGGGAAAAACCGGGGCGCAGGCTGAAGTTTTCCTGCCCGGGGAGCCGGGGTGCGGGTGGACGTGGGCCGTTCATGGTTCTCCGACGCAGTACAGCCGTTTGCCACCCCGCACAAACATCCGCCGGCCGCTGAAGACGGGCGTCCCACCGGAACCTCCCGGCAGGGTATTCGTACCAACCACGGTGCCGTGGTCGTCCGGCTCAAGAACAGCCGTTTCCCCGGCGTCGTTGGCCAAAAACAGGTGCTTGCCCGCAAAGCACAGGCTGGGATAGATGTTGGGACCGTCATTGCGACCGGCGGGCGGCAGTTCCAGCGTCTTCGTCAATAGGGTCTTGCCGCTGGCGGCGTCGATCACGAAATAGTTGGCGGCCCTGTCGGCCGTGTAGATCCGCCCCTGATGAATCACGGGCGAGGCATAGAAGGTGCCGGGCAACTCCTCGTACCAGAGTTCCTTGCACTCGATCTTGTCGGCGGCCTCGGCGGGAAGCCGCACGGCTGTCATGGCACTATCGATGAAATAGACGGTGTTGCCTTGCACTACGGGACTGGTATACGTGCAGTTGCCCAAGTCGGCGGCCAGGATCTTTCCGTCGGCCACGCGCACAACGTGCCCTTTGGGCGTGATCAGCACGTCCACGTTGCCAATCCGCGCCGCGGCGGGCGTGCCGTAGGTGGCTTTCGCCCCGTCGTTCTTCCAGAGCAGCTTTCCCGTGGCGGCGTCCAGGCAGACCAGCGGGCCGAAGTGGACCAGCAAGCGGTCGCCGACCAACAACGGCGAGGGCGTTCGCGCGTAGGTGGTGGTTCGCCGGAAGTCAAACCAGTCGATCCAGCGGCGTTTTCCCTCCAGGTCGTAGCAGGCCACGACGCCCGTGCCGAAGAAGACCCACACCGATTTGCCGTCGCTGACGGGGGTGGGCGTGGCATCGCCGTAATCGCTGGACTGCTCGGGGCCTTTGGCGTGCAATTCCGCAGGCAGCGCGGAGAGCTTGTGCGTGCGCCGCCAGAGTTCCTTGCCGCTGGCGGCGTCCAAGCAGACCAGCGCGTCGGGTTCCACCGTGATGAAGACCCGCCCGCCAGCGACGACGGCCGAACTTTGGCCCGGACCAATGTCCGTCGACCAGAGGATGTTCTTCTTGGCCGACCACTGCGCGGCCGGGCTGGCTGCCGGGTAACGTCCGCCGCCGTCGCCCCGCCAGCCCAGGGGATGCTGCGGTAGCGGCCCGATCGGCTGCGCCGCCGCGGTTTGGGGGCTGCTCGGCAAGAGCAAGATCGACACGTATATAACGGCTGCCAGGATCGGTGAATGCATGGTTCGATCAGACTCTAAATGGATTTGCGTGATACGAGAAATAGAAGCCATTTCAAAATCTCATTCGTCATTCGTCATTCGTCCCTCATCCCTTATTCCCCAATGCAGTACAAATACTCTTCGCCGCGAAGAACCATAGATTTCCCCGCGAAAAAGGGCGACGAGTAGAACGACTCTTGCCGGCAGGGGTTGCCGCCCAGGCCCGGGACGTGGATGTTCTCGATGATGTTGCGGCCCAGTTCCACCAGCCGAGGGCCCGGCCGGATGATGTGCGTGTAACCGGCATCGTCGGTGATGTAGATGTTCTTGCCCGCCAGCGTGGGACTGGCGGCGACGCCGTAGGTGTAGCGGTTGTAGCGGTTGTAGCCGTCCAGGTACTGGCGGTAGAGGGCCTTCCCGGCGACGGTGTCCACGGCCACCAACCCGCCGCCCATCTCGATCGAATACACCACGCCGTTAACGTACAGCGGCGAGGCCACCATGAAGATAGCGCCTTCCACGCGGATCGGCATGGTGACGTCCCTGCCGTCCAGGTCCAGGACCGTCTTGGTCTTGGCGCCGGCGCCGAGGGCGGCGGGAAGTTTCACGCCGACGAACGATACGGGGTCCTTCCAGCCGCGCCAACGGCAGGGGTTGTAGATCACGCCGTTCTCGACGACGGGCGTGAGCACGCCCCAGAGGTCCAGATTGCTGGGGCAGATCACCGTACCGTCGCTCGCCCGATGAATGTACCTGATCTGCAGGATGGCATTGGTGTCGCCCATCTTGACGACCAGCGGGGAATTGCTGCCGTGGCCGATGTTCTGCCAGTCGTCGGGGCAATTCCGCCACAACTCCTTGCCGGTCTTGGCGTCCAGGGCCATGAGCGTGCCGTTGGCCGCAAAGATCAAGCGGCCATCGACGAGGTTCAGCGACATGTGGTTGCCGTGTTCCGTCGAGCCTAGCGTTCCCCCGTCGTGCCAACTCCACACCCGTTGGCCGTCGGGCTGGAAGCAGGCGATGACGTGCGCGGCGGGACCCTTCATCCCGCCGCCGCAGACCCAGTAGACGTGCCGGCCGTCACACAGCGGCACGGAATTACTGGAAGAAACCTCGTTATGGTACATCTGTGGGTACTTCTTGCGGTTGATCCGCGCGAAGGCGTCGTGGACCGCCCGCTCGGCGTCGGCCCTGGCCTTGAGCGTCGCATCGAGTTCCGCTTGCTGGTCGGAGGAGAGGCCCGTCGCCGAGACGGCCGCGTTGATGGCCGCGACCGCCTTCTGGTTCAGGGCCTCCAGCGCGGCGGCCAGCGGTCCGATCTTCTCCTTGATTCTCGACTCCGCCTCGCGCTGGGCGTCGGTCATGGCGTCGTAGGGCGTGTTCGTGCGCAGCCAGAGGATCTTGCCGCTCTGCTTGTCGAGGCACAACAGGTCCGTCATACCGGAGCCGACGTAAACGCGGTTGCCCACCACGATCGGGGCCGACATGCTGCGACCGGTTAACTTGGTCATCCAGGCAATGTTCTCCGTCTGGTAGGAGACCGGCGGTACCGGCTCCAAGTAGGCCGCGAAGCGCCAACGGCTGACCCAGGGGTTCTGGCCCTCGGGCACGGCGGCCTCGCTGCTGGCGGCCTTCACTAAGAGGCGGTTCCAGCCCTTCTTCAAGGTCACCTTGATCGCTTCGCCACGCCGGATCGCGATCGGCCGACCATTGAGGAACACCTTGACGGCGGCGGCCGTATAGTTGACCCGCAACATGACTTCGCCACGGGCGGGCGAATGAAAATAGGTGTGCGCGTAGGCCAGCTTGCGGTCCAGCGGCGCGGCGGGCGTTTTGACGATCCCGCTGGGCGGCAACTTGCCGAAGACGTAGACGAAATCGACGTTGAGGTCGCCGCAAGTACCCTCGTTGTGGTAGTGCAAGCTCTGCGTGTCGATACCGGCGCGGAGGTGTTGCCACGCAAAGGGGCCGGCCTTAGCGCCCGTGTCCGGTTGGACTTCCGTTTCGCCGCTCAGGAAGTCCTTGTCGATGTCCTTGACCGGATCCTCGACCGCGAAAGGTCCCGCCACCAGCCATTCTTTGATCGTAAAGTACTCCAAGCGATGGTTGCCCGCTGCCGGCTCGGCGGAGGGCTTTTCCGCCTGGTAAGTGATCTCCGAGGTGATCCCTTTGACCCGGCGGCTCCACTGCGTAGGCGGTGTGGCGCCCGGGAATCGGCCCGTCCAGTCGCCCCGCCAGCCCAGGGGACGCTGTGGCGTAGGTCGATAGTCCGGTGCTCCCAAAAACGGCCCGGTTGGCTGCGCTGCATTATCAGCGGCAAGGCTCTGCCCCGCGCATCCGCCCGCCACGCCTATCGCCAACAGCCATCTCAAGATCTGATTCATACGTCATCGTCTCTCTATGCGCCGCGCGGGAAGGAATGCGACCGTTGGAGTCCCGGCCTTAGCCGGTAATCCGGCATGAATTCCGGCTAAAGCCGGGACTCCAACTTGCCATTTCGGTCCGTGCAGACTACATCACTCCCCGATGCAGTACATGAATCCCCGGCTGCGGAAGTAGATCCGCCGGCCTTCGAAGAAGAAGTTGCTCTGCGACTCGGGCTGTGTCCCCTCACTATCGTACTCGACCAGCAGGTTCTTTGCCAGTTCTTTGTAGTGCGGGCCCGGCTCGAGGACCAGCGTCTGCCCCTGGTCGTCGCGGACGAAGATATACTGGCCGCCGAGGCACGTGCTGGAGCAGATGCCCACCACGAAAACCCAGGTGAGGCGGGGGTGCAGCGAATCCATCGCATGGGCATAGACCCGCTTGCCGCTCTTGGCGTCGAGAACGTTCATCGCGCCGCCCTGGCTGACCACATAAACCAGGCCCCGGTCGTACAGGGGCGACGCGATAATGCTGTCGGTGAAAACGCCGGGCATGTGATACTCCACGTTCTTCCAGGGAGTTTTCAGCAGCGTCTTGAAAGCCAAGGGACCGGATTCGTCGCGCGGTAATTTCAGGGAAAAGAACTGCTTCTCGCCGACCCCGTAAATCACCCCGTCGTTAATGGCTGGCGTGGAGATGTCGGTGGTGACGGCCGCCTTGCAAAGCAATGCGCCGTCAGAGGGGCGGATGAGGCCGGCCTGCGGCACGTAGGCCAGGATTTCCTTGCCCACGCACAGCGGTAGCGGGCTGGCGCCGATTCCGCCCTCGATCTCTTTCCGCCAGGCCAACTTGCCGCTGGCCTTCTCGAAGCCCAGTAGCGCCGCGCCGCTCTTGAAGATCAGGTAGTCGCCGCAGAGGGCGGGGGAACTGTGCGTGCCGTGCTCGCTGATGTCGGTCTGGCCGCAGAAACGGCTCCAGACGCGATTGCCGTCCAGGTCGAAGCAGGCCACGACGTTGGCGCCGATGCCCTTGTTGCCGCCCCAGAACGCCGCCCACACGTGCTCGCCGTCGCTGGTGGGCGTGTACTTCGACGAGTCCACGTCGTTGCTCCAGGCGTTGTATTTGCGGCGATCGGCCTTGGCCATCGCCTGTTGGATCGCCCCTTCGAGGTCGCACTTGTCTTTGATCTTCCGGTTGAGCACCTCGTCGCGGTCGGCCCGCATGCCGTCGGTGCTGATGGCCGCGTTGATCAGCGCCGGCAATCCGCGGCAGGCCTCGTCGAGCTGCGCGGCCTTGGCTTTCAGGTCCGCGAATTTCTCCCGCTCGCCCGCATCGACGGCCTGGTAATAGGTGGTGCTGCGCATCCACAGCACCTTGCCGTCGGCCTTGTTCAGGCAGACCAGCGTGCCCCCGTCGGCGCTGACGAAGATCCGTTGGCCGACGATGATGGGCGAACACCAGCTCGGCCCCGGCATCCGCGTCATCCAGCGGATGTTCTCGGTCTCATACTCGTAAGGCGGCAGCGGGGCGACGTGGGCCACCAAATTCCAGCCGCCCCGGGAAGAAACGACCTTGACCACCAGGTTGTTCCAGCCGGACTTCAGCGCCACGACGGGCGAGGGCTGATACTGGCCAGGCATCTTCACCGGCTCGCCGTTGAACCAGGCCTTGCGGGCGCTACTGCCCTCGATGCGAAGCCGTACCTTGGCCGCCGCGGGCGACCACAGGCCAGTCTGAGCATAGGCCGCCCAGGGTTCCATCGCGCCAGGATGGTTTTGCCACTCCTGCTGCTCCGTCTTGCCGTAGGCCTGCGCGAAATCCAGGAACAGCTTGCCGTCGCTCTTGCTCTGGTTCTCCACAGAGACGTGCCACGGGGTCCAGGCCTTGCCGCCGGCCCGCTCGCCCGCGTCCGGTTGCAGCGTGGTTTCGGCCGGCAGGATGGTCTCATCGATCCCGGTCTGGAAGTCCCGCGTGTCGAACGGGCCGATGATCAGCCAGTCGCGGAGGAAGCCCATGTTGAGCAGCTCGCCGGCCTTGTCCGGACCTTGCGGCTTGCCGGCCCGGCATTGTATCTGGGCATAGAATCCCTTGATCGTCCGTCCCCACTGCGTGGGCGGATTGGCGGCCGGGAACCGCCCGCTGCCATCGGCCCGCCAGCCGACAGGGTGCTCCGGCGTGGGCTGATCGGCCGGCGAGCCTAGCAACGGCGCGGTCGATTGAGCGCGTACGGCTTCGGGACAGTGCGGCATGGCCAGGATGGCGAGGCTTCCCAAAACCGCACGGAGCAGGGATTTGGCGATGCACTTCAAGATGCTTCCCTTTCAAAATTGCTATTTCGAGTCCCGCAGGCTCAACATCAACTCTACCTCACCCACGGGCATGCCGACGCGGCGCGCGATTTCTGCCGCGACGAAACCGTAGTCGGCCAAGCCGTAGACCTCCTCGCGGCGGCGGCTGCGATCGGTAGTTCTGGGCGACTCCGCGTCCGCGGCCGAGAGATCTACACCCTCCGAGTCATGGGGCGATGCTTCCGGGCCGGGTGGCATGTCGGGCAAGCGCGCCGTCGCCGTTGGCTCCGGGTGAAACGATTCGGAGGCTGGCGCAAACCGCATGTCGCGAGCGTGCCCCGCCGCAGGGCGCAATGATTCGGCCTGGCTGCCCGGTGGCAAGGTCGGATAAGCCCGGTCCAAGGCACTCTCCAACCGCTCTGCGGCCCGCTCGGCGTCGGCAAGCAGTGATTGCAACAGGCTTAGCTTGGTGTCGAGTTGCGCAGAAAGCTGGCGGGCCGTTTCGTGCATGTTGACCTGCCATTGGGCCAGATCGTCGGACAGGCTGTCAGGCAAGGAATCCACGCGTGGCATCTTGGCATAGATGGCGGCTTCATCCCCGTCTGCCGCACGTCGCTGCCGGGCGAGTTGCCCGCGCGTGCGGAGCAAGAGAAATATGGCGGCGCCCATGAGCAGAATTAAACAGAGCGTGCGCGGGTCGGTGAGATTCATACCCTCGCACGCTCTGAAAGAAACAGAATTGACACGGAGGCTCAATGCTCCCTGTTAGTTGATTTCTGTTGCGAAAATACTACTAGGGCAAAAATCCGAAAAACGAAGCACGAAATCCGAAACAAATAAGAAATCGCAAAGAGCAAAGCTCAAAACGGACGTTTTCTGCCTTTGAATTCTCTGCTTTGAATTTGTTGGGTATTTCGACATTCGTATTTCGTATTTTCGTCCCCTGTGGTGGGACTCACGACCATGAGTACATGGTGCCCGTCGGCCCGCCTACAGCTCCCTGTTACTTGCCTGCGGCTGGCGGCGTCGGGGCCGGAGTGCTCGGCGCGGGCGTAGCGGGTGCGGCGGCCGGGGCGGCGGGTGCGGCGGCCGGGGCGGCGGGTGCGGCGGCCGGGGCAGCGGGTGCGGCGGCCGGGGTGGCAGGCGCGGCGGCCGGCGTAGCCGGTGCGGCAGGCGCGGGGGTAGCCGGCGTCAGCGTCGCGGCCGGCTTCGGCGGCGCCGGGGCGAGCGCCGGGGCTGGCGCGGGGGCCGGCGTTGAAGTTGTCGGCGCGGGAGTGGACTTGCCCGCTCCATCGGCCGTGGCGGCGGCCGTCGAATTCGTCCGCGCAGCGCGACGGGCGCGCAGCCGCTCCAACAAACCGGCACTTGCCAATTGCGACATCACAATGACGGCCACCAGGGCCATGAAGAAACTCTTTCGCACGTTCTAACTCCTTACAAAGATCTATCGGGTCAACGGCAGGAAATAACACGCATTCCCGCCTGCCGCGGTGCTCGATTTCGTTTCAAGCCTCGCAACGCAAACAAACAAGATTTTAACGATCTTACCGCCTGCGCCTACCATCGCAGCCAGTTTTCCCCGGAAAATGGCCGGGAAAAGGCGGCAAACCCGCCTTAAGAATTGCCTTGCTTGCCAGGAGTTTGTAGTTTAACCCCCGCCAATCGTTACGGCAAACGCCTGTTGAGCGGCGGCGTACACTTCGTGAAGTGGGACATCGTGTTCCACGGCGACCCGGCGGCAGGACTCATACTCGGGCGCGAAATGGACCGTGCCGTCATCGCTTCGGCCCAGCTTGCCGTCGATCGGTCCCCAGGCGGTTGTCACTTGCCGGGTCTCGCGGGCCAGCACGTGTCGCGCGGCCAGCCAGCGGCGAATACCCAAGGTGCCGGTCTCGCGGAAGACAATCGCCTCCAACGCGGCAATCTGCTCCATGCGGCAGAGGATCGAGAGCTTTACCCCCGGGCGGTTCTTCTTCATCTGGATGGCCGTCGTGAAGACGTCCAGCGGGCCAGCGTCCCAGAGCAGCGCGATACAATGGCCGATCACCTCGCCCGTGGCGTCGTCGAGGTTCGTCTCCAGCACCCAGACCGTGTCGCCGGCCGGGAGCTCGCCGGCCGTTTCGCCCACCAGGAGCCGCAGGATGTTGGCCTGCTGCGGCAGATCGCGCTGGCCGGCGCCGTAGCCAATTCTCTCGATGGTCATGGCGGGCACGGGACCGAAGCCCTGGGCCAGCGTGGCCACGATCGCCGCGCCGGTGGGCGTGGTCAGTTCGGCCTGGACCTCGGAAGCGGCCAGAGGCACGCCGCGGAGCAGTTCGGCCGTAGCAGGCGCGGGGATATTGCACTCGCCGTGGGCGATTGTGATTCGTCCCGTGCCGGTAGGAATGGGTGATACGACCAGCCGCTGCACACCCAGCAGATCCCAGCCGACGGCCGTGCCCACCACGTCGGCGATCGAGTCGACCGCGCCGACTTCGTGGAAGTGGACCTGCTGGACCGGGACGCCATGTACCTTGGCCTCGGCTTCGGCCAGTCGCTGGAAGATCCGTCCGGCGGTCTCTTTTTGCTTGGGCGTGAGTTGACTGCCGAGAATCATGGCCTCGATATGGTGCAGGTGCCGGTGCTTGTGTTCCGGCTCGTGCTCCACGGTGACCTGGGTCGCGCGAAAGCCATGCTTGCGGACCTCCTGGGCGACGAGTTTCACGCCCGGCAGGCCGAGCGAAGCGACGGCTTCGTTGAGTTGATCCAGCGGCACACCCGCATCGACCAAAGCGCCGAGGGTCATGTCTCCGCTGATGCCGCTGGGGCAATCGAGGTAAGCGATACGCATGGTGAGTTTCCTGGTCTTTCGCTGAAACCTGTATTGTCGCAGAGTCTTGCCTGAAAGGGAAGCCGGCAGGAGGGCGCCACCCACCGTTTGCGGAGCGACCCCCTTTCATGCTATGATAAAGTCTGAAAACCGTCCATTCCAGAGGGGAATCCCATGCGCACTGCGTGCTGGGTGGTGTTCGTCGCATGCCTGCTGCTGCGGCAGGCCGCCGCCCGCGATATCTTTGTAGACAATCTCGGTGGTGACGACAAGTGCAGCGGGCTGCATACGCGGCCCCAGGCCGACGCGTCAGGCCCCGTGCGGACCATCGCCAAGGCCCTGCGCCTGGCGCAGGCCGGCGACCACGTCGTGCTCGCCAAGTCGGCCCAACCGTACCACGAGTGCGTTTCGCTGGTGGGAACGCGGCACAGCGGCGCGGGCCGCCTGATGCCCTTCGTGCTCGACGGCAACGGTGCTGTGCTGGATGGTTCCACGCCGATACCCGTGGAAGGCTGGTCGTTCTACCGCGACAACATCTTCCGCTTTCGGCCCCAGGCCACAAGCGGGCCGATCCTCTTCCTCAACGGCCGCGCGCTGCATGCGCTGCCGCTGCCGCAGACCACCGCCGTCCCGCCGCGTTTGAAACCGCTGCAATGGTGCGTGCTGGAAGGGGCCATTTATTTCGCTGTCGAACCCAGCCGCCTCCCGCCCGACTACAAACTGAATTACACCGAACTGCCCACCGGCATCACGCTGTACCAGGTCGAGCAAGTCGTCATTCGCAACCTGGTCATTCGCGGCTTTCGGGCCGACGGGGTGGCTGCCGCCGTCGGCGCTCGCAACGTGGTGCTGGAGAAAGTCGTTTGCACGGCCAACGGCCAGAGCGGCGTTTGCGTGCAGGGCGGGGCCAAGGTGGAGATCGCGTCGTGCAAGCTGGCGGGCAACGGCCGCTCGCAACTGCTGACGCTTGCCAATTCCGAGACCCGCCTGTTGGCCAGCGAACTGATCAACGACACGGCCCGCGGCTGGGTCGACGAGGGTGGCCGCGTGTACCTCGGGGCGACGCGGATTGAGGGCGGCCGGAAGGCGATCCGGCCGGACGAAGCCCCCATGCCGGACGCGCAGAAACCTGTCGAGCCAGTGCCGCCTGCGCCGGGGCCTGCGCCCAAGCCGCTGAAATGATCACGAGCGTACATAATCCGCGTGTCAAGCAGGCGATCCACCTACGGCAGCATCGGCAACGAAAGCAATCACAACTTACGCTGATCGACGGGGCGCGGGAGTTGGCTCGGGCGATCGCTGCCGGCGTAGCCGTGCGCGAGGTTTTCGTGTGCGCGGAATTGTGCCGCGGCGGGCCGGCGCGGCAACTGCTGGAACTTCTCGCCGGCAGCCCTATCGAGCGGATCGACGTGAGCGAGGCAGTCTTTGCCAAGCTGGCTTTCGGCCAGCGGGCTGAGGGTGTAGTGGGCATCGCCGCGGTTAACGAGCGGGGCCTCGAAGACCTGCCGCTGCCGGCCAATCCGCTGGTAGCCGTCGTGGAAGGTGTGGAGAAGCCGGGCAATCTGGGTGCGGTGTTGCGCAGCGCGGACGGGGCGGGTGTCGCGGCGTTGGTGGCGGCGGACCCGCGTACCGACCTATTCAATCCCAACGTGATCCGCGCCAGTCTGGGCACGGTTTTTTCGCTGCCCGTTGCCGCGGCCGCACCGGGCGACGTGCTCTTGTGGTTGCGCGCCCGCCGCTTGCAGATCCTGGCCGCGCGGGTGGAAGGATCGGTTTCCTACACGGAGGTCGATTACCGGCAGCCCACGGCCATCGTCTTGGGCAGCGAGGCC